>DEJE01000063.1 GCA_002353205.1 Prevotella sp. UBA2756
CTGCCAAATCTTTCGCTTCATTTTTCTTTTGTCGCCCTTACCGGGGCGATGGTCTTCTCCACCAGATGCTGTAGTTTTTCTTTTCATCTGCACCTTCCTCATCATCATTTAGCTTCGTTTTATTCTGTCCATGCGAGCAATCAAGGTTGCCATGACATCTGTCTGGCTTAGCCGTTCCGCCCGCATTGATTTGCCAAATAAATGATTTTGCGGAGCAATTTAATTTGTTTTCCTGCGCAATCTAATTTGTTTTGGTATGCAGTTTCAATTATTTTGTCGTGCAATATCATTCATAATGGTCTGCAACTGAATCAGGATTTCAAATGAACCCGGGCTCAATTGCAGACCATTGATGGCTGGATTGCAAAACAATTCGTGCTAAAATGCAAGACTTCGCTCGCCGAATGGCAGATTCACCAGCATGTGTTGGCAACTCTGGTGCTTCGGATTGGCAACGCGCCAACGCCATGTCACTCGGCATTATCGCTGCACCTACTCGGCAGGAACGCTTGAAGGAGCGGGCGTAGCAGGTGCCGGAGCTGCGACAGGCTGGTCTTCGAGCGGTTTCTCCACGGAGTGCATCTGCGGTGCAACGGGCTCCGATTCGGTGGTCGCAGCTTCCTGTTCCTCGGTCTGCGGCCGCCTGCGCCATGTTCGCTTCACTGAGTCGGTAGGCTCAGTGGTCTTTTTCACTGCGGGAATCTTGTAGGGCAGCAGGTTCAGGCTGTGGGTGTTGAGTTTGTAGCCCACCGTCTCGTAGTCTTCCTCACCCTTCCCCGTTCGCATGCTGACGGCTTTGATGATAATGAACTTCTCCTCGCTGTCGAGTTCGGCATCGATGATGCCCGAGATGTCGTCGCGATCGTTGTAGTAGACGGTGGCATCGGCATCCATCTCGCGGGGATCCACCTCGTCGAGCATCTTGCTCACGGCATTGAACTTCATTAGGTGCCCTCCGCAGAGGTAGTAGATGCAGTGGCGGTCGTCGTTGAATCGGGCGATGACCTTCGAGCCCTGTGGCATGACGGCTGCGAAGCTGTCGATGACCTCGGTTACACCCAGCGCCTGCTGGAAGCCGAGAATGGGCTTCTTGCTCAGACATCCGGCAATGCCTCCGGCAAGTATACACACTGCAATGATAGCTCCACAGATGATGCTGGTGCGCTTGTGATTTTTGAAAACGACCTTGAAAAGGCCGTTCACGTCGGCCATCTTGGCAGCAAGGGGGTTAACAGGCTTAGGACTGAATCCTGTTTTCCGTCCGCACCACGGACAGACCTCCAGATGTTCGTCGATTTCTTCTTCACACGTTGGACAACGTCTCATAGCGAAAAAATGATATGATAAATGGCTTTCTAATATGATTTCGCGTGCAAAATTATGAAAAAAATCGCTAAAAGCATCATCTTTGTTCATAAATCATCAGTTTTTCAGTAACTTTGGCTTCGCCGAACTTACTTTTCGTAACTTTGCGATAAAAATCGCGAAGTTACTCCGTCTCGGCAATAAAAACAAACAATTTTTTTTGTATTACTCTCGACTTTTCGTAACTTTGCAACAAAAAGGGACTCTTTATTGAAAAGACTCATTTAGAAAACTCAGATTAAAAAGGAATAAAGATGAAAAAACTGTTTCTTACGTTTGCCCTTGTCACGGCTTGCATGCTGTCGATATCGGCACAGAGTGTCTACGACTATCAGGTGAAGGATGATCTCGGCCACGACGTGAGCCTCGGCGACTACAAAGGGAAGGTGCTTCTCATTGTGAACACCGCCACGCGTTGCGGTTTCACTCCGCAATACAAGGAACTGGAAGAGCTGTACGAGAAGTACCGCGACCAAGGTTTCGTGATTCTCGATTTTCCATGCAACCAGTTCGGGCAGCAGGCTCCGGGTTCCATTCGCGAGATCCATCAGTTTTGCACGGCCAACTTCAATATCGAGTTCCCGCAGTTCGACAAGATTGAGGTGAACGGAGCCAACGAGCACCCGCTGTACACCTTCCTGAAGCAGAGCAAGGGCTTCGCAGGCTTCAACCTCGACGACAAGATCGGCAAGTTGCTCGACGATCGCTTCCGCCAGCAGGATCCCGACTATGCCAAGAATCCTGACATCAAGTGGAACTTCACCAAGTTTCTTGTCGGCAAGGACGGCAAGGTGGTGAAGCGCTTCGAGCCAACAGCCACGGCACAGGACATGGATGCCGACATCAAAGCCCTGCTAGGGAAGGGTTGCTGCAAGGGCGAAGGGAAGTCGTGCTGCAAGAAAGAGTGAGAGAATATTTCGATTGATTGACGATAAAAAGAATATGAAATGATGAAAAAGACTTTGTTAATGATTGGCTGTCTGCTGGCTCTCACTGCGCAGGCCAACGACGGCGTGTACTATCTGAACGGCAACCAACTGGTTCCACTCACAGAGACCGACATCAGCATCGCCAAGGAGGTGCTGACCATCAGCATCGGCGACGATGGCTATGCCAGTGTTGACGTGCAGTACGAGCTGATGAACAACGGCAAGGCGAAGACGGTGCAGATGGGCTTTGAGGCCAATGCTCCCTACAACGACAACGCCGGCCTGAACAAAGACGGGCGCCACCCCTATATCAGCGACTTCACCGTGACGATGAACGGATCGGCGCTGAACTACAGCAACGCCGTGGTGGCTGCCGACTACGAGGGAACGGACTTCGAACGGCTCGACTTGAACCGATGGAAAGTGGCCGACGACCTGGAATGGCACCTGATGAGAGAGGAAGGTACCGACAGCATCGTGCCCTTCGCTTACGCCTACTTCTTCGAAGCACCTTTCAAGGAAGGCCTGAACACGGTGCACCACACCTACCGATACCTCATGTCGTATGGCGTGGGGCGAGCCTTCGAGATTCCCTACTGGCTGAAGCCGGCCATGAGATGGGCCAACCACCAGATAGACGACTTCACCCTGCGCATCAAGGCCGAGAACACCGCCAAGCATTTCTGCATGGAAGATTCGCTCTTCCAGGGCGAACCGTTCCGCGTGACCGAAGGTATGGGCAAGGTGAGGAAGACCCTGCGCTTCGGCGACGTGGAGATGGTGGAGGTGTCGCTGCGCAACGGTACGGTGGAATGGCACGGACGGAACTTCGTCCCCCGTTCGAACATCTCGATTCAGGCAGCCGAGATTCTCTACTCGTTCAGCGACGACATGAAGGTGGGAGCCTTCTACGACCGCAGCGACCGCTTCACGCTGTGGCCCATTGAGCCGAAGCGTTCCGACAGGCGCATCCTTCGCAACCTGCCCTTTGCCCACCGAGGCTACGTGTTCAGGAGCAAGGACCTGCAGAAATACTTCAGCCAGTTCTGGTGGTACATGCCCGATGCGGGCTACCAGCCTTCGACCGACGACTTCACGCCGCGCGAAAAGAAACTGATTACGGAGTATAAATGAAAAAGCCCTGGGCCTTCAACGAGAAGAGCCCAGGGTTTCGTTTATAAGAAGGAGGATGCCTTCACGTTTCTTCCCAGGAACGAGAAAGCCAACGGATTATCTCACCATGACCTTTCGCACGCGCACCTGACCATTGGCAAGCGTCTCGCGCACGATGTTGATGCCCTTCGACAGGTGGCCGACGGGCTGTCCGGCCACGTTGTACAACTGAGTGCCGACAACCGTTCCGCCGATGCCATCGTCCACGATGTCATCTATCGCCGTCGGGTCGATTTCGAGCACGTCGCGCTTGATGCGGTTGAAGTGTATCGACGATGTTGCCTCGGCCGTATATTGCAGGGCGAGGAAGGAATAGTCGCTGAACACGTCGAACGTGTACTCGTTGCCCGAAGCCACGACTGGTGCAGTCTGCACATCCTGTCCGATGACGGTGACCATCTGGAAATCGGCGGGAATGGGGGCATCGGTGTAGAACGTATAGCGATGATAGGTGCCTGGCGACACGCTGCCACTGTAGGAGCCCACGTATGCATACTGCTGTGTGAAGTTGACCGTGCCCTCGTAGACGGGTTCCGAGCCGAACGGCGTGATGACAGCAGGATTCCAACCGCTGGCTACGAGTCCACTTGTGTGCTCCTCCGTACCGTCGGCCTTATAAAGGACGACATCGTTGACGATGGTCTCCACGGTGTTGTCGGTCATATTCTGCAGGGCGAACTGCACAACCACGGGGTCTTCCTCGAGGTCGGCGGGGTTGAAAGCGCCCTCGAGCACGGTTTGGTCGGCAGCAAACGGATAGTAGTGTCCGCCATAGACATCGGCCTGCGCCTGATTGCGGATGAACATCTGCAGCCGACCGTCGGCCCCGGGAGCCTGTCCGAGCTCGATGCGATACTTCGTGTAGTCGTTGATGCTGAAGGGTGCGCCCCACAATTTCACGTCGCCCCAGTTGCCGGGGAGGGCGACGGTAGCAGGCAGACCGTTGGCACTGGTCGGTTTCCCTTCGATCTCGGCTCCATAGTCGACCTTGATTTCAAGGTCCTCGCTCGTCGGCGCGAACTCCGTGAGATAGACGTCACGCGTGACAGAGACGATTTCCATGGGATTGAGGGCTGTGGAACTCTTGCGCTGAACAGCCAGATACCAGTAGCTCTGCGTCAGCTCGAACTTGATTTCTGTGGCACCGACCTGAATTTGCGGATAGGTCTCGCCGATGGGTTCGCCAAACTCGTCCTTATAACCCAACTTCCACTGGATGCCGTCGGGTGCAGGCTGCGCCAGCTTCACGGTGATAATGTGCTTCGTACCTTCTGTTACGTCGGCTCCCCATGCACGTCCGCCCACTTCGCCCCATTGTCCGAAGAAGTTGGCCGTGCCGCTATAGACGTTACCATCCTTGGCAGCATCGCCACTCACCGAGCAAGCCCAGTTGCCGACGAGGGGGAGGAACGTCTCCGTGCCGGGTTCTGGCCCGTGATAGACGACGGGCTCTGCCGGGAACTCTTCAGGCTCGCGCACCCCCCACCAGCCAGTCCACCAGTCGAGGTCGATTCCGGAATAAGCAGCAGGAGCGATGCGCACGTTGGTCTCGACATCTTTGCCGAGCAGATACTTGTCGATGAACGCTTCCACCTCGGGATACTGCACCTGCGGAAGCTGGCAGTGACCATGTCCGGCAACGATGGAGAAGCCCACACGGTCGGCGATGCCGAACTGCTCCCACACTTTCGTGGCGGCACTCATCGACACATAGCCCGAAGGATCGGCCAGCCACGTGTAGTCGGGATTGCCGAGCATGAGAAGGGCTCGCGGACAGATCATAGCCGCCAGTTCGTGGTGGTCGTGCGGAAGGAACGACACGTTCTTGCCGCTATAGTTGTCGCGCAGACTCTGCTTGAACCAGTTGTAGTCGGTGTTGTCGAGGCCTTCCACCGACTCGGCATTAGGCTGAGCATTGATCCAACGGCTGTAGCGCCAGGCGGCAGCACCTCCTCCGCCAGGCTCCTGAGCGATGGTCAACGCTACGCGCTCGTCGAAGGCGCCGCAGAAGAGAGCCATCTTGCCGGCGTAGGAGCATCCTGTCACGCCGATGTGCTCGGTGTCTATCTTCGTCACCTCGGGTCCCAGCTGCTGCAGACCGTCGATGAGTCGGCTCAGTCCCCACGCCCACTCGCTGTAGGCTCCGTTGTCTTTCAACTCGGGATAAAGCCGGTCGAACTCGTAGTTGCCGCGTCCGGCAGGACTTCCGAACTGACTGTAATTGTTCACCTGACTCTCCGAGTAGGTCATCGTGGCGATGGGGCGCGAGCTGAAGATATCGCTCGGCAGCGAAATGCCGCTCGTGCCAATCATCAGAGCGTAGGGAGCCTCGCCCACCGTGGGGTAGTTGATGGTGGCACTCAGGTTGAGCGTTTCGCCGTTGACGGTGACAGCCACCTTCAGCGTATTCCTTTCCATCGACGCGACCACCGCCGAGGGGTCGACAACGGGTTTCGTCCCAATCTCGTAGTGCTGAATCTCTTTGGCTATCTCGCCGCGACGCTTCGCCCAGTCGGCAAAATCGGTCACGCGGCCACTCCCGTCAGACCACTCGAAGGGGTCGGTCAGTGGGTCCACCTTCTTGGCCTGATCCTTCGAGGGCAGCACGGGATTGGCATCGGCTCCCGTATTCTCCACGCTATAGACCAATGGAGGGATGCCAGTCTGAGCTGTCACGGCCATACCAGCCGACAGCGCGAACAGCATAGTTGTAAATAGTCTTTTCATTTTGTTGATAAGTTAGTTAATAATAATTAGTTAGGAAACATTGTTTTCATTGATGCCGCAAAATTAGGATTTTATTTGCTTCCGCGCATCTTTTATTTTACCAAATACATTAGTTTTCGTTTCATGGTCTTTCTGTGTGGTTCCCGTCCTTTCTAAGGCGTGTGAAAAGAGACAAACAGACATTTCAATGAAAAAACAACAAACCCCAAAAGCATTTCCAGCCTTTGGGGTTCGTCTTGCAATGTGAGGAACACAGTGCTCAGAAGGAGCATGAAAGCGTCCTTATTTCTTTGCCGAGGTCTTCTTGCCGGGCTTCACCGTGACGTTGCTGCCTTGCTTCGACTTCTTTTTTGTCTTGAATACCACGTTGCCGCCCGATGATGCTCGTGAGCCGGGGCGCGAGTAAGCCACGTCGAAGGGATATTCCGACGACGGGCAACCAGGCTCCTGAATCTGTATGGCGATGGTGTTGTTGCCTTCGCGCAAGCCCGTCACCACACATTTGTATCTTGTCTGCGACAGTTTCTCCAAGCGCACAGGCAGCCCGTCGGCCCTTACCTGCACATTGAACGGGTAGTCGTTGTAGTTGTCGGCATTGTCGGCCACGACATTGAAAGTGAAATAGAGGTCGCCTTTCTCAATGGTTGTCTCGCGGTCGTCGACATCGACGCTGTAGTAAACATAATACCACTCGTCGACGGTGAAGGGAATGACAGGCGACACCAGGCCATCGTAGACCACGCGGGCCAGATATTCCACCTGTTGCGTCTGATCGGAGAGCGACTCGGGAACGGTGAGCGTACAGTCATACTGAATGGAACTGCCGAAATTGGTGTCTTTCGTCTTTCGCGACGACAGGTTGATTTCACACCCCGAATCGGGATCCACCTCGACGGTAGCGTTCTTCGTACTGATGGGCGACGGCAGGTCGAGCGTGAGCGTGGTCTCTGCACGCTGATGGCGGAAGGCCACACCGTTGCCTCGGTTCATGCTCAGTCCGAACTTCCCGTCCCTGATGACGTGGAGCATACCGTATCTGCCTTTCAGACAGACGATGGCATTGTCGTCGAAGCATATCGGATTCTCGTCGAACTGCGGCGGCAGCAGCTCCTTACCGTCGCACCAGAGTCCGATTTTTCCGTCTTGCGTCACAACGCTGAGCGGCGATTCAGTCTTCCAACCGCTGCCATGCTTCTGCTTGTAGGGAATGGTGACACCGTTGACATAGAACTCAATGGGCACGAGGAGCGAGTTGAACTTGAAGCCCACGCGGTCTTTCTTTCCACACTTCGCATACATCATGATATCGCTCAGGTCGCCTTTCTTGATTTTGATCTTCGAGGGATCGTCGAGCACCTGAGCCTGATATTTCAGGTCGGCCACTGAATCGGAGACGAACACCGGGCGCAACTCCTGCAACTGGGTGTCGTAGTAGAAGACCTTCTTCTTCACGACGACCACTGCCAGGTTGTCTTCATTGACCGACGAGAGGAAGGTGATGTCGTCTTCATCGACTTTCTTTCCTTTATACGTGAACTTCACAGGATTGCCGAAACGGTCGATAAGCAGTTTGCGGATGTCCTTTTTCTTACGGTCCTTGTACGCTGTACACCTTGCATAGCCATTGCTGAACGGGTAAGCCGAGGCACAGTTGCGAATGACGGTGCGTCCCTGCTTGTCAACGAAATGATAGTACCCGTCTTTCTTCTTCACCATCAGCAGACCGTCGGAGAAGTAGGGATAGGCATGCTCCACGGTACAGTCTTCGAGCGGAGTGAACTCGCCCCGCGTGGTGACAAATCCCTTGATAGCAGTCGTTCCGCCTTTGGTTATCACCGACACATCCTCATTGAAGGGGAAGATGGCGTCGGTTGTCTTGTAGACGGGTTTCCCGTCGAACGTCCACAAGGTTTTCTCCTTGAGCGAATCAGTCACCACGAGGTCGGCACCTTTCACCTTATATATCTTATCATACGTTGGTGGGATGAGCCAATGAGCCACCTGGGCATTGGCAGCAGCCGACAAAGCCAGCGCAACAAGCGAAAGAAGCTGTTTTTTCATTTCCTTTTTTTCTCTTTGTTTTATGTTCCACGTATGTAGTCGGAATCCAACGATCCAACCATTTGAAGGGCAAAGTTACTCATAAATCTTCACTTAGAAGACTTTTTTGCCAACAATTTTACTTCCATGCGGCACTTTTCCGGTTTTCCTACCGACTTTGCACATGAAGAATTGCTCCGTCGGCCTCTATTCCTGGGTTCCGCAGACCATCTCCTTCGCCTTCTGCTGCGCGGCAATCACCTTGTCGCACCACTGGTCGAACTGCGGATCTTCCTGTTGGCATTCCGAATGACTAAGCACGTAGGCCACGCACCGTCTGACTCCCTCCTCAAAACGCACGCGAGCCTCGAATCCAGGGACGGCTCGCTTCACCTTCGAGCAGTCGAAGACCACTGTGGCGGCCTTATCGCCCAGGAGGTTTCCTTCCACGTCATACTCCTTTGGCGCCACCGAGGCCAAGAATGCTGATGAGACATAGAACGGTGTGAACGACACGCCGAGCGCATCGGCCACGGCCTGATAGATCTGGTTCCACGTGAGCGACTCGTCGGACATGATCTGAAACACCTCACCGATGGCTTTCGCATTGCCCAGCAGACCGATGAAAGCACGGGCGAAGTCGCCGTTCCACGTCATTGTCCACAAAGAACTGCCGTCGCCGTGGACCAACACGGGCTTACCGTCGAGCATGCGTTTCAGCACTTGCCAACTGCCCTTCGTGCCATGGAGCCCCACCGGCACGCTGCGCTCACAGTAGGTATGGCTCGGACGAATGATCGTGACCGGGAAATGGTTCTCGCGATAATACTTCATCAACAGCTCCTCGCAGGCTATCTTGTCGCGCGAATACTGCCAGTGAGGATTGGCCAGCGTCGTGCCTTCGTTGATGACATGGCTGCGCACGGGTTTATTGTAGGCCGAAGCGGAACTGATATACACATATTGACGCGTGCGGTGAGCGAAGAGACGATAGTCGCGCTCCACCTGTTCGGGTACGAAGCCGATGAAGTCGCACACACTGTCGAACACCTGGTCGCCGAGCAAGCGGTTCACGGCCTCCTCGTCGTTGATGTCGGCAATGATCTGATGGACGCCCTCGGGCACCTCAGCCTTACGGTTGCCACGGTTCAGCAACCACAGTTCGTGTTCACTCTTGGCCAGTTGACGGGTAATGGCACTGCTGATGGTACCTGTACCTCCGATAAACAGGATTTTCATAGATGGTGTTTGTTTCTTTGGTGAATAATTCTCTTTGTGCCTACAAATGTAGTGATAAAAAAGTAAAGCAGGAAAAGAATTTCCAGTTTTTTTCATTTTGTGGTCGATACCAGCTCACAAAAAGGCTCCGACGGCACCGAAAAGAAAGGAGGAAATGCATTTTTATGACTTTTCCCTTTGTCGTTTGAAGAAAAAGTTGTTTCTTTGCAACATCGAAAAACCCTATAAAAAACAACACCATGATGAAAGAAAGAATCTATTCGGCAGCAATCATCGCCGTGGGCATCGTCGTTCTCGGACTGTGCATCAAAGGCGGCATCGACAATTTCACCAACAAAGACCGCAAGGTGACGGTGAAAGGACTCTCGGAACAGGAGGTGATGGCCGACAAGGTGACGTGGCCCATCCTCTCGAAAGAACTGGGCAACGACCTGCCGCAACTCTACAGCGAGATTGGCAACACGCAGGCGAAGATCAAGAACTTCCTCATTCGCAACGGCGTGAAGGAGACTGAGATCAACGTCAACGCACCTGTGGTCATCGACCTCAACGCCGACCAATACTCTACCAACCTGAAAGGCTACCGCTACAACATCACGTCGATCATCACCGTCACGTCGAACAATGTGAAACTGGTGCGTTCCATCATCGCCCGTCAGGGAGAATTGCTCAAGGAGGGCGTGGCTATCGTCAACGGCGGCTACGAGAATCCCATCAAGTACGAGTACGTTTCGTTCGCCAACATGAAGCCGAAGATGATGCAAGAGGCCATCGAGAATGCGCAGAAGACGGCACAGCAGTTTGCCGAGAACAGTCATAGCAGCCTGAACAAGATTGTCAGCGCCGACCAAGGGCAGTTCTCCATCGACGACCGCGACTCCAATACCCCCTATATTAAAAAGGTACGCGTCGTCACCACCGTGACCTACTCGCTCAAAGACTGAGCAACGGCAGGGAAACGCACGTCACATCCTCACACATGACATATAAATTTCAACGAAAAGAAAAAAGAGAACCATGAATAAGATTGTAATGATTACAGGCGCCACAAGCGGCATTGGCCTCGCTTGTGCAAGGAAGTTTGCCGCGAACGGCGACAAACTGATTCTCACCGGAAGAAATGCCAAACGACTGGAGGAGATCCGACAGGAGCTGAACGACAAGGGAACGGAAGTGCTGACGCTGGTGTTCGACGTGCGCGACCGTCAGGCTGCCGAGCAACAGATAGCCTCGCTGCCTGACAGCTGGCGCAAGATTGACGTGCTGGTGAACAATGCCGGTCTCGCTCTCGGGCTGGAACCGGAATATAAGGGCAGCAACGACGACTGGGACACGATGATCGACACGAACATCAAAGGTCTGCTGACGATGACGCGCCTCGTGGTGCCAGGCATGGTGGAGCGCAACAGCGGGCACGTCATCAACGTTGGATCGGTGGCGGGCGACGCTGCCTATGCCGGCGGTAACGTGTACTGCGCCACGAAGTCGGCCGTGAAAACGATTACCGACGGTCTGCGCATCGACGTGGCCGACACTGCCGTTCGCGTGACGAACCTGAAACCGGGACTCGTGGAAACCAACTTCAGCAATACCCGCTTCCACGGCGACACCGACCGTGCGGCCAACGTTTACAAAGGAATCAAGCCGCTGACAGGCGACGATATTGCCGACGTGGCCGTCTATGCTGCCAACGCGCCAGCCCACGTGCAGATTGCCGAGGTACTCATCCTCGCAACCCACCAGGCCAGCGGTAGTGTCATTGTAAGGAAATAGCGTTCGGAGGAAACTCTATCAACGTTTTTCACGATCAGCAATCCATGTTTTTTTTGCACAACCAAACACCCCATCAGACATGAAAAGACAAGCAATCCTTTTACTAATGGCAATGACCGTCACAACAATGACAGCGCAAAGCATCAGCTATCCGAAGGCGCGCAAAGACGCTACCGTGGATGAGTATTTTGGAACAAAGGTAGCCGACCCTTACCGTTGGCTGGAAAACGACACAAGTGCGGAGACCGCACAATGGGTAGAGGCCGAAAATGCCGTAACAAACGCCTACCTGCAGAAGATTCCGATGCGCAAGAAACTGCTGAAACGCCTCAAGGAAGTGTCCGACTACGGCAAGGTGGGCACTCCGTTCTGGCGACGCGGACACTGGTATCAGTACCGCAACGACGGTCTGCAGAACCAGAGCGTGCTCTACACGATGGACCAGCTGGGCGGCGAGCAGCGCGTGTTCCTCGACCCGAACAAGCTGAGCGACGACGGTACGGTGGCCCTGAAGGCCGTTCGCTTCTCGAAGGACGGCCGCTATGCTGCCTACGCCATCTCGCGCAGCGGTTCCGACTGGATGGAAATCTACGTGAAGGACATTGAGACGGGCCGTCTGCTCGACGACCATATCAACTGGTGCAAGTTCTCCGGTCCGCACTGGATGAAGGACGGTTTCTTCTACAGTGCCTACGATGCGCCGGAAGAAGGCAAGGAATTCTCGAACGTGAACGAGATACAGAAAATCTACTACCACAAGTTGGGCACCAGCCAGAAAGACGATGTGCTCTTCTTCCAGAACCCCGTGAACCCGAAACGCTTCTACAGCGTGCAGCTCGACGACGACGAGACGATGATGTTCCTCTACGAGAGCGGTGCCGGAGCAGGCAACAACCTGTATGTGCGCGACCTGCGCGTGGAGGGCTCGCAGTTCATCCAGATGACCAACGACATGGACTACCAGTACATACCCCTTGAAAACGAGGGTGACAAGGTGTTCATCTACACCAACTACGGCGCGCCCAAGAACCGCCTGATGGTGGCCGACATCCGCAAGCCCGGCGTGCAGGACTGGCAGGAGCTGGTGCCCGAGGGTGAGGATGTGCTTGAAGACGTGAACTTCATCAACGGCAAAATGGTGCTCAGCTACACCAAGGATGCGTCGAGCCACGCCTATCTCTACACCATGGACGGCCGCCGGCTGAACGAAATACAGCTGCCCAGCGTGGGCAGTGCAGGCTTCACCGGCCTGAAGGAACGACCCGAGTGCTTCTATTCGTTCACGTCGTTCACCGTCCCCGGTGCCATCTACTGCTACGACATGGAGCAGAACAAGAGCACGCTCTACACTGCTCCGAAGGTGAACTTCCGTCAGGGCGACTTCGTCAGCGAGCAACTGTTCTTTGAAAGCAAGGACGGCACACGCATACCTATGTTTATAACGTATAAGAAAGGGCTGAAGCGAAACGGGAAGAATCCCGTCTATCTCTATGGCTACGGCGGCTTCAACGTCTCGCTGCCACCGTCGTTCTCGGCCATGCGCATTCCGTTCCTCGAGCGCGGCGGCATCTATGCACAGGTGAACCTTCGCGGCGGCAGTGAGTATGGAGAAGAGTGGCACCTGGCCGGCACGAAGATGCAGAAGCAGAATGTGTTCGACGACTTCATCGGTGCCGCCGAATACCTCATAGCGCAGAAGTACACGTCGAAGGAGAAGCTCGCTATCGTGGGCGGCTCGAACGGCGGTCTGCTCGTGGGAGCCTGCATGACACAGCGCCCCGACCTCTTCCGTGTGGCCATTCCGCAGGTGGGTGTGATGGACATGTTGCGCTACCATAAGTTCACCATCGGCTGGAATTGGGCCAGCGACTACGGCACGTCGGAAGACTCGCCCGAGATGTTCAACTACCTGCGCGGCTATTCACCCCTCCATAACCTGAAACCTGGCACGGCCTACCCTGCCACGCTCGTGACCACGGCCGACCACGACGACCGCGTAGTGCCTGCCCACTCGTTCAAGTTCGCTGCCACGTTGCAGGAATGCCATGCAGGAAACGCCCCCGTTCTCATCCGTATCGACACGAAGGCAGGCCATGGCGGCGGCAAACCGCTGAGCAAGGTGCTCGAAGAGCAGGCCGACATCTATGGATTCATCATGCACAACCTTGGAATGAAGTTTTAGTGCTTCGACGTTTTCATCCTAACATTCGACAGTATTGAACGAGGCGACAAGATCTTTCATCAGTGCACACCGCGAAGACGACGTCCGGATGTTGGCCTTACAGGGCAGGCATCCGGATGTTGACATGACAAGTGCGCTCGAACAGATTGCCGGATGGCAGACGGCGCGACGCAAATTGCCGTCGTGGGCCGCGGTGGAGGGTATCGTCTTTCCGCCGAGGCTGTCGATGGAGCAATGTTCGTCGGAAGCTACGGCACGCTACAAAGCGGGCATTGCGCAGCGGCTGTTGGCTTCATCGGCAGGAACAGATGCCGAGAGTGTTCACGGACAGGCGCCTACCGAGTGTGTTGGCAGAACCTTTGCCGACCTGACAGGCGGCTTCGGCGTCGATTTCTCGTTCCTGTCGCCCCTTTTCGAGCGTTCTGTCTACGTGGAGCAACAGGCTGTGCTTTGCCATGCGGCACGCGAGAATTTCCGTCTGTTGGGGCTGCGTGGCGTGGAAATCGTCAACGGTAACAGCTCTGAGGCACTGACGACACTCCACGACGTGGATCTCATCTTCCTGGACCCTGCACGCCGCGACCAGCACGGCCAGCGTACCTTTGCCATCAGCGACTGCACCCCCGACGTGTTACTGCTGCGCGACGAACTGTTGCGCCGCAGCCGATGGGTCATGGTGAAGCTTTCACCGATGCTCGATTGGCACAAAGCGGTCGAGGATATGGGTGGCTGCGTGCACGAAGTGCATATCGTTGCCGTGGGCAACGAGTGCAAGGAGCTGCTGCTTGTGATGAGCGGCGCTACGTGCAATGAACCCATCGTCTGCTGCGTGAACGACGGTGAGGAGTTTCGTTTCACTCCCTCGGCAACGTTACCCCCACGGTTGGCCGACGGTCGGCCGCGGGGAATCCTCTGCGAACCCCATGCCGCCATCATGAAGGCAGGATGCTTCGGCGAGCTGTCGTCACGCTTCGGCATTGCTGCCATCGCACCGAACAGCCATCTCTTCGTTGCCCCTGAGCCCATCAACGGTTTTCCCGGTCGCCAATACAGCATCGAGCGCATCTCGTCGATGAGCAAGAAAGAGCTACGGCGCGCGCTGGAAGGCATCACGAAGGCCAATGTTGCCGTGCGCAATTTTCCCCTCTCGGCCGAGCAGTTGCGGCGCAAGCTGAAAGTCGCCGACGGAGGAGAAATTCATGTCTTCGGCACCACGACAGCAAGCAACGAACACATCATAATCGTCGGTCAACGCATTTTTTTTGAAAAAAAAGTCGCAAATCCTTCGTGATATCATTTTTTTGAAGTATCTTTGCACCCGAATTCAAACGAAGGGGCGTAGCCCAGTTGGTTTAGAGCGCTGCAGTCACATTGCAGAGGTCATCGGTTCGAGCCCGATCGTCCCTACGGAAAAGAGCGGATGTTTGCATCAAGCAAGCATCCGCTCTTCTTTTTGTCTTTGACCGCCGCTCTTTCTGCAAACGTCTCACAATGAAAGAATGCGCAGTGAGTCATACTCAGCAGCGCATCCCCTGTTTGTTGGGGCCGAAGCCCCGCCTGCCGTTTTGATTTAGAAGTTATAGTAAAGTCCAAACAGCAGGTTGTTGCCATTAAGGTCTACACCGATTTTGTTACTGTTGTCAACACCGTCGGCTTTCGGGCTGAAGCTGTCGAAACCAACAAAACCGATGTGAGCCACGAAACTCAGCTTGTCGTTCAGGTTCACAGCCAGACCCGGTTTCAGACCGAGCTGGAACTCTGTGCCCACGTCCTTATAGCTGCCGAGACCCACCGTACCATCGAGGAAGACATTCACCAGCTTGCTCTTCACCACTGTGTAGCGGGCATACGGGTTAATCTGAAGCAGCTCTGTCTTGGTATCCTGACCGAAAGAGCCGTTAATCAGGTTGCAGGCACCTTTCTGGTAGCCCACAGCCACACCGACGGTCCAGTCGTCGTTGATGGTATAACCGAAATCGGGCACGAACTTGTAGACTGTCTCAGCATCGGCATTGCCGTTCTTAATGCTGGCCACGCCCACGCTACCGCCGAGATACCACTGTGCATTTGCCGTGACAGCACTCAGTGCAATCACAAGAGTCATCAGAATCTTTTTCATTTTTCTTTTCCTTTCTTTTATAAGTTATACATTTTTACACCTATTTATCATCTCATTTGAAAGGTGCGTTATCCAAAAATCGGCGGCAAAAGTACGAATAATATTCATCGCGACAAGAAAAATAACAAAGAATTTATGCACATTCAAGTCTATTTTGATATAGGTCAAATACAAATTCTTTTCCTTCTTTTCTTGCAAG
>DEJE01000031.1 GCA_002353205.1 Prevotella sp. UBA2756
GAATTCATCGAACTCACGTTAAGATACTTCTGTTTTGAAACAAAAAATAGGAAATTGATAGAAATTGCAAGTATGCTATATACTTTGAGAAGAGTCCTAGGAACAGACTATTACTATGCAGATTTGAACAGAATGTTCTATCATAATAATGAGCAGCCAAACCAATGACTGCTCCTTTTTTAAGATATTTTGGTCAACTTCTATGTTATTGCCTTTTTTTTGTAGTTATTTTGTGCCAACTGCTATATTATTGCCTTTTTTTTATAAATCAAAATCCATGATATATTTTTTTATAAAAGTCCCTTCTGCTAAAAACTATTAATTTCCTTTTCCTCTCTTTGAGTGAACAATATTTTTTATACCTTTGCAGTAGAAAAAACGCGACCCCGGCGGGGGGAGTGTTTTTTTGTATGTATAACTGAGACTTTATCGGAAAGGAGGTATCATGAATATTGACACCACGGAACTGGGCGCGCTGGCTGATATGCTTGGCGCGCAAAAACTGGCGGCTATGCAGGAAAAGCTGGATGCCGCCGAGAAAGAAAAGGAATACTGGAAGAGCCGTTGCGAGCGTGCTGAGCAGCTTCACACCGCATCGGCCATGGAGAATAGATATTTGAAAAACTACATCATGCTCTCGGCAGAGAAAATCATGGAGTTCGTCCGCACGCTCAAGAGCATTGACCACTGGGCACTGCTGCGCACCTTCGTACAGTGGTCGGTGCCCAAGGAGCTCGAGGCTGTAGAGCGCGAACGTATAGAGGAGGTGATGCCCCTTCCCTTGGGAGTTGACGAAGCACCGACAACTTACAATACATTTGAGAGCGGCAGCGCATGTCAGGTTTTCAACAACAAAGCAGAAATAACAACCGACAAAAAGGAATAAAACTTTTAGCGGATATGGAAAGAGAAGAAGAGAAGACGGTGATTCATAATCACTTCGCCACGGGAGCCAACTGTCAGGTGTTCAACAGCCCCGTCAGGGTGGGCATCATAGCAATGCCCGGCGCTCATGTCGTGCAGCAGGCGGCGACGGAAACATTTGAAGACGAAAAGCAGGAATCTGCTACAAGCGACGAGCAGGATGGCATTGTCAGACAGCTGCTGTCGGCATTCTATGGTAACGAGAAGGACGCGCGCGAGTTTCTTGCGGCCATTCAGGGCATGTCGCCAGTGCAGATTACTGAAACGGTGAAACGGTGGGTGGCCGATGGGCGCATATCGGAGCTGTCGAAGAACCGCGCGTTGTGGCGAGTGCTCCACGACAACGGGCTATATCCCCGAACAGAGCCTAATTGGAATAGTAGAATTAAATAAAGAGCAGCCATCGCACCGACGGCTGCTCTTTA
Organism: Prevotella sp. UBA2756; assembly: GCA_002353205.1. Lineage (GTDB taxonomy): Bacteria > Bacteroidota > Bacteroidia > Bacteroidales > Bacteroidaceae > Prevotella. Next base: position 1,350 of record DEJE01000031.1, read on the forward strand.
CGTTCATCCCCTCTACGGTTCGCCGAGGATGTTGACGATGGCCTGCACTTGAGCAGGGGTGAAGACGCGCTGGTGACCGTCGTAGCCCAGAGCTGCCAGCTGGCGGCAGAGGTCGCGGTTCTTTGCTATCCATTGGCGCAGACAGCGCCATGCGCTTGTCGGATGAAGGCCGGGGCAATACTCCATTGCCAGTTCCATGCGGCCATAGCTTCTCCTTTTCATACTGCAAAGATACAAAATAATTGGCAAAAAGTAGCAATAACTTGCACTAATTATCATTAACTGACATGAAGAAAAATGATTGTCGTATCTTTGCAACGTGAAAAAGAACCCCCTCCAAACCTCCCCGAGGGGAGGCTCCGGCCCCCTCCAAACCTCCCCGGGGGGAGGCTCCGGCCCCCTCCAAACCTCCCCGAGGGGAGGCTTTCTGAGAGGTTGAAGAGAACCCTCCCCTCGGGGGAGTTGGTGGGGGGCCTCTGCTTCACACTCTCCCCCTCGGGGGAGCCGGAGGGGGGCCTATTTATTAACTCTTAATTCTTAATCAGTATGAGTATTTTCTATCGTTTGCACCAGAACAACATGGCCGACTCCAAGATGTACGGCAAGTGGTACGGACGCGCCGTCCACACCTCGACCACGAAGCTTGAGCAGCTGGCCGACGAGATTCAGGCCAACACCACGGCAAAGACGGCCGACGTGTATGCCGTGCTGAAGGAGCTCGTCAACGTGGTGCACCGCGAGCTGCTCGCCTCCCACCGCGTGAAGATTGAAGGCCTGGGCACGTTCAAGGCTACTTTCTCTTCGGCGGGTGCCGACACGGCCAAGGAGTACAACGCCAAGGACTGCATCAAGAAGTTCCGCATCATCTTCCAGCCCGAGTACTCGCGCGACGAGTTCGGACACCGCACCACCCACCTGCTGCGCGGTGCCAAGGCGCAGGAGCTGCCCAAGAACGACGTGGTGAAGGAGACCGACGGCGGTGCCGACGCTCCCGGAGGCGATGACCAGAATCCGTAAAGGAGCACACGGCCCCCACCAAACCTCCCCGAGGGGAGGCTTTATTCCCAACTCGCGGATTACCTCTCCCCCTCGGGGGAGCAGGAGGGGGGCCGGGGGGCCGGTGATTACCTTCCGCGAGTGGTGCGCAGCTTTCTCGCTGCTGACGGCCTTCCTCCTCTCGGGCATCAACATGTTCCTGCCACCCGTGGGTGAGATTTCAGAGACCGTGCTATGGTACGCTGCACAAGCCTTCTTCTTCGCAGGAGCCGCCCTCGGCATCGACACGATGATTGACCGCAAGCTCAACAACAAAGACCGCCTCTGACGAGACGGTCTTTTCTTTTATGTTTTTCGAGGGGGTACATGTTCCACTGCTCATGTTGAGAAATTTTACTTTCTAACAATCTAACATTCTAACATTCTACCATTTTAGCTTTTTCCCGTTTGGTTTTGTTAACACTTCTTCCCCGTCGTGCAACTCTTCTAAAAAATACTAAAATCTTTGTATTGCCATTTTTTTTATATACCTTTGCAACCCGTTATAAATATAATAATAAGATATAAAGGACTATGGCAAAGAGATTCGCCGAACACAACGGTCTTAATCTGACCAGTACGAACAAGGAGGTGCTTCAGGAATGGAAGCAGAACAACATATTCGTCCGTTCGATAGAGGAGCGCGAGGGCTGCCCGCAGTTTATCTTTTTCGAGGGCCCTCCCTCGGCCAACGGGCATCCCGGAATCCACCACGTTCTGGGACGTGCACTGAAAGACACTTTCAACCGCTACAAGACGATGAAGGGCTATCAGGTGTTCCGTAAGGCAGGGTGGGACACCCACGGTCTGCCCGTCGAGCTTGGAGTGGAGAAAGAGCTCGGCATCACGAAAGCTGACATAGACAACAAATCGTCGGAAAGGTATATCTCTACGGAGGACTACAACAGGAAATGCCGCGAGAACGTGATGATGTTCACCCAGGAATGGCGCGAGCTGACGGAGAAGCTTGGCTATTTCGTTGATTTGGATAATCCTTACATCACTTACGACAACAAGTATATCGAGACTTTGTGGTGGCTCCTGAAGCAATTCTACCAGAAGGGGCTGCTCTACAAGGGCTATACCATTCAGCCGTACTCTCCCGCGGCGGGAACAGGTTTGTCAAGCCATGAGCTGAATCAGCCTGGCTGCTACCGCGACGTGAAGGATACGACCGTCACGGCACAGTTCCGCATCGTTGACCCACGGCCGGAGATGAAAGGGTGGGGGAAGCCCGTGTTCCTGGCATGGACGACGACACCATGGACACTGCCCTCGAACACGGCTCTCTGCGTCGGTCCTAAGATTGATTATGTATGCGTGAACACATATAATCCCTACAACGGAGAGAAAATCAGTGCTATCATGGCAGCAGCGCGCGTCGATGCGTATCTGAAGCCGGAGGGGGAGTTTGCCGATATGGAATCGTACAAGCATGGCGACAAGGTCATACCTTATCGTATTGTAGGAAACTACAAAGGTTCCGACCTCGTCGGCATGAAATATGAGCAGCTGATGCCGTGGGTGAAGCCATCGGAAAAGATTGACGACACAAGTGCTCCCTTCGTGAAGGCATATATTAAAGACCATGCCGACAAGTGCTTCAACGTTGGTGTAGACCGTTTCGTGGAGATGGAGTCGGAAGCTTTCCGCGTGATTCCCGGCGACTATGTCACCACTGAAGACGGTACCGGCATCGTACACATAGCACCTACCTTCGGTGCCGATGACGCGAAGGTGGCCAAGGATGCGGGCATTCCCCCCATCTTCATCATCAACAGAGAGGGCGAAACGCGCCCGATGGTCGACCTTCAGGGAAAGTACTATGTGGTCGAGGAACTTGCCGATGAGTTTGCCAAGGCTTGCGTCAACCTCGACGGCTACGGCCGTCATGCCGGTGACTACGTAAAGAATGCCTATGCCCCGGAGTTCAACAAAGACGGCAAATACGACGAGAAGGCTGCCATGAAGGCAGAGGACCTGAACGTGGTGCTATGCATGGAGATGAAACAAGAGGGCACTGCCTACAAGATAGAGAAGCATATCCATAACTATCCCCACTGCTGGCGCACGGACAAACCGGTGCTGTATTATCCGCTCGACTCGTGGTTCATACGTTCCACAGCTTGCAAGGACCGCATGGTGGAGCTCAACAAGACCATCAACTGGAAGCCCGAGAGCACAGGAACAGGTCGTTTTGGCAATTGGCTTGAAAACCTGAACGACTGGAACTTGTCGCGTTCGCGATTCTGGGGTACGCCGCTTCCCATCTGGAGAAACAAGGACACGCGCGAGGAAATCTGCATCGGCTCGCTTGAAGAGCTTTACAACGAGATAGAGAAGAGTGTCGCTGCCGGAATCATGAAGAGTAATCCGATGAAAGAGAAGGGCTTCGTTCCCGGCGATTACTCAAAGGAGAACTACGACCGCATAGACATGCACCGTCCGTACGTGGACGATATCGTCCTTGTCGGCAACAGCGGAAAACCCCTCGTGCGCGAAAGCGACCTTATCGACGTTTGGTTCGATTCAGGTTCGATGCCATACGCACAGGTGCACTATCCGTTTGAGAACAAGGAGGCCATCGATGAAGCATTGGCTTTCCCTGCCGATTTCATCAACGAAGGCGTTGACCAGACCAGAGGATGGTTCTTCACGCTGCATGCCATCGCCACAATGATCTTCGACAGCGTGGCGTTCAAGAACGTCATCTCTACAGGACTCGTGCTCGATGCCAAGGGCATCAAGATGTCGAAGCATCTGGGCAACGTGGTGAATCCCTTCTCCGAGATAGAGCGCAATGGTGCTGATGCCGTGCGTTTCTACATGCTGACAAACAGCCAGCCGTGGGACAATCTGAAATATGACCCCTCGGGTGTGGACGAGATGCGCCGCCGGTTCTTCGGAACGCTCTATAACACATACTCGTTCTTTGCTTTGTATGCCAATGTCGACGGCTTTGATCCTCAGAAGGGTTATACTGCCAGCGAATCAGATATTCCGGAAATCGACCGATGGATCATCTCCAGGGCAAACACGCTGATCAAGAATGTTGATGAAGCGCTTAATGACTTCGAGCCCACCAAGGCCGGTCGCTATATTGAGTCGTTCGTCAACGACGACCTGAGCAACTGGTATGTCCGTCTGAACCGCAAACGTTTCTGGGGTAAGGAGATGAGCTCCGACAAGTTGTCTGCTTATCAGACGCTCTACTCGTGCCTGATGACGGTAGCAAAGCTTCTTGCGCCTTTCTCGCCGTTCTATTCCGACGAACTCTACCATGACCTCGGTGGTGAGAAAGACAGTGTGCATCTCGACATGTTCCCCGTGTACGACGAGACGAAGATTGACCGTGACCTGGAATCGCGCATGGAGATGGCACAGAAGATTACCTCCATGGTGCTCGCTCTTCGCAGAAAGGTGAACATCAAGGTGCGTCAGCCGCTGCAGAGCATCATGATACCCACGGCAAGCGACGAACAGCAGAAGTATATAGAAGCCGTCAAGGAACTCATTCTCAACGAGGTGAACGTCAAGGAACTTAGCTTTGTGGAGAGTTCCAGCATTCTTGTGAAGAAGGTGAAGTGCAACTTCAGGGTCATGGGTAAGAAATATGGCAAGCTGATGAAAGATATTGCACTCCAGATGTCGGGCCTTTCGCAGGAGCAGATTGCAGAACTTGAAGCCAACGGCAGCATCCGACTGATGTCTGATGGCAATGAAGTCGTGGTCGATGCTTCTGATGTTGAAATCATCAGCGAAGACATTCCCGGATGGCTCGTTGCAAATGAGGGAAACTTGACTGTAGCACTGGAAATAGAACTGACTGATGAGCTTCGCAGGGAAGGCATGGCACGCGAGCTGATCAACCGCATACAGAATATCAGAAAGGATCATGGGCTCGAGATTACAGACCGCATCGTGGTCAGCGTGGCTCACAACGAGCAGACCGACGCTGCCATCGAGACTTTCGCCGACTACATCAAGGTTCAAGTATTAGCTGAGCGCATTGATATTTGCGATAACGACGGAGAGAATATCGACTTCGACGAATTCAGCCTGAACATCAAAGTAGAGAAAATTTAAATCACTAATCTTTAATCATACTATCAATATGGCAGACAAAACACGTTACAGCGACGAAGAACTGCAGGAGTTCAAGGTCATCATCGATGAGAAACTGGCCACTGCCCGCCACGACTACAGCACCATGATGCGCCAGTTGATGAACGTTGACAACAATGATGTTGATGACACGTCGCCCACCTACAAGGCTCTTGAAGAAGGCAGCGTCACGCAATCGAAGGAAGAGCTGATGTCGCAGGCAGCCCGTCTGCAGAAATTCATACAAGGCCTGGAAGCAGCATTGGTGAGAATCCAGAACAAAACCTACGGCATCGACCGCATCACTGGTGAGCTGATACCGAAAGAGCGCCTTCGTGTCGTACCGCATGCTACGCTCAGCGTACAAAGCAAGCTGAAGGGGAAGCATTGATGAGCAGAAGATGTATATCCAACGGGTGGCTCTCCGTTGCAATTATTGTCGTGTTGCTATTGATCGACCAGGTTATCAAGATCTGGGTGAAGACAAATATGGCTCTCTACGACACCATTACCATCTTCAGCTGGTTCAGGCTGCACTTCATAGAGAATAACGGAATGGCCTACGGAATGGCGTTTGTTCCAAAGATTGCACTTTCGCTGTTCCGTATTGTTGCCGTTTGTCTGTTGGTGTACTACATCTGCCGACAGTTGAAACAGCATGCCCGCACCAGGTACATCGTCTTGCTGTCGTTGATCGTTGCTGGTGCGGCCGGCAACATCTTCGACTCCATGTTCTACGGGCTCATCTTCTCCAATTCTTCTCCCTATTTCGTCGCGTCGTTTGTGCCTTTCGGACATGGATATGCGTCGTTTCTGACAGGTAAAGTGGTCGACATGTTCTACCTGCCCATTATTGAGACAACGCTGCCCGAGTGGTTCCCTTTCTGGGGTGGCCAGCCATATACGTTCTTCAGCCCTGTCTTCAACTTCGCCGACGCATGTATATCGGTAGGTGTGGTGTTGCTGCTACTTCTTTGCCGCAAAGAACTGGGCGATATGTCTTCCGGAAAGAATGAAGAAATCACGGCAGAAGAAGCATCACATCAAGATCAATAGCCCATGAAGAAGCGTGCAGGTCTTTTACTTACCGTATGTCTGGCTTTTACTATCATGTCATGTAGGCCAAGTGTGCCGGGTAGTATCATACAACCAGGCGACATGGAAGACATTCTCTTCGATTATCATGTCGCCAACTCGATGGCCACGCTCGACTATGGCAAAGATGCCGACTATAATTCACGTCTTTACAAACTTGGAGTGTTGAAGAAGCATGGTGTTTCCGAGGCCGAGTTCGATTCATCGATGGTTTATTACACCCGTCACGCCGACCTTCTTCATTCCATCTATGAGAACCTTGCCACCCGAATGACCAACGAAGCTTTGGCTGTCGGAGCCGATGCTAACGATGTAAACAGGTTTATGATCAACGATGGCGACACTGCCAACATCTGGTCGCAAGAGCGTTCGTTAGCCCTGATGACAGATGCTCCTTACAATGTTGTGTCGTTTCATGCAGAAGCCGACAGCTCCTACCATAAGGGCGACCGCTTTGTCATGGCCTACGACACGAAGTTCCTTTACCAAGAGGGCATGAAGAATGGTGTGGCGCAGTTGGTTGTAAGGTTCGCCAACGACAGTATTGCCACCAAGACGATGCACATGTCGGTCGACAAAGATTATTCCATGGAGATAGCCGACAACGACAGCATCGGCGTTAAAACCGTCAAGGCCTTCATCTATTTAGGAAAGGATTCACGGGCAGGCGAAAGCACGCTCAAGGTGATGGTCGTCAGCAATGTGCGCATCATCAAATGTCATCCTCAGAACAAACCTTACGAGAAAACATCCAGCGAGACCCCGACACCCAACACGCCGATGAAGCCTGACTCGGCTACTTTCAACGACACCATCGGCAATCGTCCTGAATAGTGCTTGGTTTCCTGAGCCTCTCTGAGACAGACTTCGCCCTTATTTGTACGTCACTTGTTGATAACCAACAAGCCTATCTGTCCGGCCTCCTGCTTCACGGTAGTATACTAGAACCTGATAGCTGTTCTCTGTCTGATAGAAATCGCCTTCCGTAGGCATGCTTGTCAGTGTGCCATCGGGTCTCATCAGCAGATATTGGTAGTTATAGTAGCCTTGTTTTTGCAAGACGGTCGCCTCGTATCGCTTCTCGGCTTCATTGTAGTTCATCGTATATTCAGGCAGGAAACGGTCGTTCGTCCACTTCCCGTTGATGTAGACATCGCCGTTCTGCCGTTTAGGACACTTCAGAATGTAGTGAACGTAGACGTATTCCGAGAGGTTGTCGTTTCCAATGTTGTCGCTGTTTCTGATATAGAAGGCTCCGTTGGCATCTTCATCGTAGATATAGTTCGGGCGAGGTTCGTCTGCAAAAGGGTAGACATGATAGGCTTCGCCGTCCCATTCTATCTTATCGATGCCCATCGTGGGGTGGGTAACGTCGAGAATTTCGTATTTGCGGAATTCATTTCCAGCCGTAAAGATCAGATCGCGGCAGTGACTCCAGCGCAGACCGTCCGACTTGATGAATTGCGGCTTCACATTCATGCGTGCATTATCCCACCGCCCGTTTTGCATCACTACCGTCTTCACCTGTTCTTCGTGTCGTATGACAGGCAGAGAGCCGTAGTCGATGGCCATCTCCACTTGCTGATGACTCTCGTTGATATCAACGTCGGTGTTGGTTTCTACGTTCATTCTCACACCCATCTTATCTTCTTTCACCATGAAGCAGGCCGAAAGGACGGGACGGTCGTCGTCATTATCGTCGCAGACGGTCAGACGGTAGTTTCCGCTCATTTTCAGGCGGCACTTGTTGTTGGGTATTCTAATGCTGTAATGGGTGTAGAGCATGGTTGTGTTGAGCGATTCCAGCAGGTCGTCGATTGTGTTCCCCTCGGAAAAACCTTCCACGAAGTCGCTTGCAAGCAATTCCTCGGACGTGGTCCAGTCGGCTTCGCAATGCTCTATCTTGTAGGTATAGCGTCGGTATTCGTGGGTCATGTCGTCGAACGATATGTGAATAGCCTCGTTGCCGTTGAGACTGACGACAGGAATGTCCATCCAACGGTTGCCGGCAATCACCTGTAGCGTTTTGATGTCTTCGCTGAATATCTCATTGCGTTGGCCCATTGCCGTGCATGGTGCAACGATTGCCGTTGCAACGAGCAAGCCTTCGAGAATCATCTTCATGTGTTTCATATTCAATTCAGTATGTCGATTTCATAAAACGGTTCATTTCGCTCTGTAAAACAGCTCATTTACTGAGTGAAATGAGCCGTTTTGCAAGTGATTGCCATCTGATGCCTGACGAACATAAGCCTCATCGTTTTTCTTTCAGTATACCGTGCCTGTAGGCGTAGAGCAGTTTCTTCAAGTCTTCAACCTGTCTCTTCAGCTCTTTACCTATATCGGTGTCGGCCACGAGCATTCTGTGGGACGTCATTTCCACGATCTGCGTGGTGCTCTTGATGTCAGCTCCCGTCCTGACAGCGTCTTCCTCGCTGGTGAAAGGTTCGTGTTGCACAAGCTGGAAGCCTCTTGAGTGGTAGACGAGCGTGTACCCAGCAATGCCTGTCGTCTTGTGGTAAGCCTGTGAGAAGCCGCCGTCGATGACCATGAGCTTTCCGTTGGCCTTGATGGGGTTTTCGCCTTCGGCAGCATGCACGGGCACGTGGCCGTTAATGATGTGACGGTTGGGTGTTTCCACCTCGAAAGCATCAAGAATACGGTCAACCACCTGCTCATTGTCTCTCAGTTTGAAGTAGTTGCCCTTCTCTTCTTTATGCGTAGACTTATCGGTTATGAAGTATCTTTCGAAGGTTGCCATCTTCGATTTGTCGAAGAGAATGCTGTCGGGACCGCACCAGAGATAGAGGAAATAGTCGATGCCGTATTCTCGTTCAGCAGCTTCGGTGTCGCCCTGGAATGCTGATCGTATGAGCATTCCCGTGCGGTGCATCAGTTCTTTGCCTTTGTAACGATGACCGTCATAGAGTAGAACTTCTTTCAACGAGCCGTCTTCGTTGAGCGGGCAAGATGCGTGGAAGAGCAGGTTGTGGTTGATGATGCTGTACATGCACCCGTGGCTGAGAATCAACTTGATGTGGCTTCTCAGTTTCTCGTTGGTTGTGAACGAGCGGTGCAACCTTGCCATGAGCTCTTCCTCCTCAGGTGTGAGAGCAATGGGAGAATCAGGCTTCACCGTAGGGAAGTTGCACGACGACATCGTGTAGGCTTTCCCGTCGATGGTGCAAGTCTTGTCGTTGAAGTTGATGCAACTGAGCAGGTCGCGGTCGTCCATTCCCCACTCGGGATGCTTGTGGAAGAGCTGAGCTTCTACCTTGAACTGCATCACGGCAATGGCTTTGTGCATCATAGCCGTCAGTCGTGCGTTCTTGTCGTCGAGTTCTTCACTTCCACCGTTCGTCTTTGGCATGAACTCTTGGCACGGATCGTCCATGTAGGTATCGAGGGCAAACGTTGCCAATGGCACAAGATTGATGCCATAGGCTTCTTCGAGCGTCATGAGGTTGGCGTATCTGAGGCAGAGACGGATGACGTTGCAGATGCAGGCATCGTTCCCGGCGCATGCTCCCATCCACAAGATGTCGTGGTTGCCCCATTGAATGTCCCAGTTCTTGTAGCGTTTAAGCAGGTCGAGAATGAGGTGCGCTCCCGGTCCACGGTCGAAGATATCGCCGAGGATGTGAAGTTTGTCGATGGCGAGACGCTGAATGACGTCGCAGATGGTCTTGATGAAGTCGTCGGCCCTGCCGGTATCGATGATGGTGTCGATGATTCCTTTCACGTAGGCAGCCTTGTCGGAGTCTTCCGTGCGCTCATGAAGCAGTTCCTGGATGATGTATGAGAAATCCTGGGGCAACGCTTTGCGGACCTTCGACCGCGTGTATTTCGATGAAACGTCGCGGCAAACCTTCACCAGTTGGTGTATAGTGATGTGATACCAGTCGTTGATGTCGGTTTCTGTCTGCTTCACAAGCTCGAGTTTCTGTTCAGGATAGTAGATCAGCGTGCACAGCTCGCGCTTCTCGCTTTCGCGTACTTCGTTGCCAAAGAGTTCGTTTACCTTGCGCTTGATGTTTCCGGAAGCGTTTTTCAGCACATGCTGGAAAGCTGGGAAGGCTCCGTGCAGGTCGGCCAGGAAGTGCTCTGTTCCTTTGGGCAGGTTGAGAATGGCCTGCAGGTTAATGATCTCGGTGCTGGCCTCAGCCACTGTGGGGAACGTGTGTGCGAGCAGTTCCAAGTATCGGATTTCTTTCTGCACGTCGAGAGGTGATGTGTTAGGATTGTCAAAAGTGTTACTCATTGTATGTTGATGTTTTGTAGTTTCTTTCTAATGCTGCTCGTTGTCCTGTCGTCCTTAGGTGGTATAGGCATGAATCCTTCTTCCAGTGCGAGGCTTTCGTGCAGGATTTGCATGAGTCTCGAGGCGAAGGGCTTCATCTGCAGACTTCTGAGCATGCGTTCAAGTTTGTCTTCGTCGTAGTCGCTATAGCGCAAGAGCATATAGAGTTGAACCAAATGTCGGCGAATGAACGTGTGTCGTTGCAATGCGAAATCGATGTTGACGAACAGGTAGCACAGAGCCATTTCTGTGTCTGAAGGCTTTTCGTCTTGTCGCAGATGGTCGAATCTAATTTTGTTCTTCATTGCATGTCGAGCCAAAAGCCGGTCGGTGGGCAGGGAGTCGTGCGGTTTTTTCAGCTTTTGTTCAAAGCGTTCTATGCCGTCGAAGTTGATCGATTCGACTTGAAGATGCAAGTATGCGGCCCCTTTCCTGATGTAGTCGATCACATTTTCATCGTTGGCATGAAGTAATATCTTGCGCAACGATTCTTCCTGAAGCCTGTTGAGAAGACTCTTCGCTTCGGGATCTTCGGTCAGAGGGTAGAACGGAGCTTCGTGGGAAGGCTGTTGGTGTGCAGAAAGCCATACACCGCAATGCAGAAGCATGTTCTCTGCTTGTTTCTCATCGTCGTTCATCAGTCGGAAGGTGTTGCTGTCGATGACTTTCTGATACAGCCTGAAGAAGGCGAACACCATCTGTCTCTGGGTAATCTGATGCGTGACGATGCTATTGCGCACCAGCTCCTGGCGTGTGTTCCATGCCAGCAACTTCATGTGCTCTTGTTCCATCTCGCTTCCCACGTGAATGGCATCTGCCTCGCGAATTGTTTTTTCCTGAAAGACGACGTTTCCCGTCTTGTCGGCAACCTTGCGGTTCCATGGCATCAGGTCGCCGGATGGTGAAACCACGACAAGCACCCCATGCTTCTCGGCTATTCGCAGGGCTTTGTAGCAGTGTATGGAGTTGCATCCGATGATGTGTAAGATGTCGGAAGCATGGTTGTTGGTCATCTTGCGAACCTGTGCTATGGTGGAACAGACCGACAAGGTTGCATACTTGTCCATCTCTTCCGTCAGAGCCGACACGAATTTGGCTTTCATGCCGGTGTTTGCCGATTTAGGTATATATAGCAAGATTCTCATTCTCTGGCTTGTTACGTTTATGATCAGACTTTATGACTGATGAAATCATACTTGTCGGCCATGCGGTACCTGACGTTGTTTGCCAGGTGTCGCCAAACGACCGATAGTTCAAAAGGCAATATCTTCCACAAAGGAATATCTTCGCCGAATTGTCTGAACTTCAAGCTTGCGAAAAGGCTTCTGAGCACAAGTGTGATGACCAGGGCTGCAATGGCGCACCCTGCCATCAGGGCTGAACAGAGGCCGAATCCCTGGATCATACCTTGCGTGACCGACATGGCAAGGGCAGCAATGATGAGAATGATGTTCAGATGGAGCGCACTTTGGTCGATGACATATCGGATGCGATGGCTCATTTTCCGCATCAGATGCTTGCGAGTCTCCATATAAAAGAGGTGGCTATTGAGCCAAGTTTTCCCTTGAGGAGCATCTTCTATCATCCAAGTATCTTGCGAAGTCTCGGTGGCAGTGTTGCCTTTTCGAGCGAACTTGTTGACGATGAAATCGTATTCCCCCCTGATGAACTTCAGATTTCCGTCGTAGCTTCGTCCTTCGATAAACATCTCCTTGCGGAACATCAGGTTGCCGGGGTCGCATCTATAGGCCGTATGGCGCTGGGCTTCGCGCATAATATAGCATTGTGCGAGCAGCCGTTCGAACCGTTTGTAGTCGGAGGCCTCGTCGTTGAAGTTACTATAGCCGATGATAATGTCGGTCTCGGCAGAGCAGTTGCGCGCCATTGCTTTAAGCCATTGGTCGGATTGCGGATGGAACACGGGGTCGGTGAGCAAGATCCATCCGTGCTTGGCTGCCTTCACACCGAGGGTAATGGCCAGTTTAGGACGGCTCATGTATCGTGCCGAGTCGGGAACGAAGGTAGTGTAGAGGTTGGAGTGCTCTTGTTTCAGTTTCTTGAGCACGTCGTCGGTGTCATCTTCACCTTTGCTTTCCACCACAATCACTTCGTAGTCGGCAGGATAGTCTTGTGTGAGCACGGCTGGCAGATGCCTTTCCAAGTCGCGTGCATTATCGTGTGCGTAGAGAACGACGGAAATTGGAGGGTAGGGTAGATGCGTCTGATAGTCAGAGTCGTCAGTCTCTTCTCGCGTCTCATCTTCTAAGTTGTCCTGATGAAGGGAGAGTGGTTCCGAATCGACCACTTTCCTGAAGAAAATGTTGATCATTGATGTTACGATACTCATCAGGATAAGTACGGAACACGTGATAATGGTGAATAAATCGAATTGTGTCATTAAAAATCTTCTGTTATATATCCCTTGGGAAGCTGGCGACAGTTGTAGCCTGAAGCCATGATTTCCCCGTAAGCTCCGGCGCTTCGGATGGCAATGAGATCACCTCGGTGACAACGGTTGAGGTCGATAGCCTTGGCGAAGACATCGCTTGACTCGCAGATGGGTCCCACCACGTCGTATGTCTCTAATGGCTCGTCGCTCGAAAGGTTTTCTATCTTGTGATAGGCGTTGTAGAGAGCAGGCCGTATGAGGTCAGTCATTCCGGCATCAACGATGGCAAACTTCTTGCATGCTCCTTCTTTTATGTAGAGCGTGCGCGTGAAGAGTGTTCCGCATTGTCCGACAACAGCCCTTCCGAGCTCGAAGTGGAGCGTTTGCCAGGGTCGTAGCTTCAGAAATCGGGCGTAGGTGTTAAAGAACGTCTTGAAATCAGGTATCGGAACGCGGTTGGGGTGCTTGTAGTCGATGCCGAGCCCACCGCCAACATTGATGGTCTCAACACGTATATGGTGGCGTTCCAGAACCTCTTGAAGGTCATTGATACGATTGCACAAGGCCTTGAAGTCGTCCATTTCGAGGATTTGGCTGCCGATATGGAAATGCAGACCGATGAACTTCACATTCTTCATTTCGGTTGCGCGTTCAATGATAGGCTCCATGTCGCGCATGGCAATCCCGAATTTGTTCTCGGCCAGCCCTGTGGTGATGTTGGCATGCGTGTGAGCTCCTACGTTTGGGTTAATGCGGAAAGCCACCCTGGCAACCTTGCCCTTTGCCTCGGCCAGTTGGTTGATGACTTCCAGCTCAGCCGTACTTTCAACGTTGAAGGCGAAGATACCGAGGTCGAGGCCGAGGTTGATTTCCCAGTCGCTCTTTCCCACACCGGCATAGACGATTTTGCTTGCGGGGAATCCGGCGCGAATCGATGCCTCTATCTCACCACCGCTCACGCAATCGGCTCCAAGGCCGGCCTGGCATATCACGTTGAGCACTTTGGGATTGGCGTTAGCCTTCACGGCATAGTGCACACAAAAGCCTTCGTGCTTGCCAGCCTCGGTGTTGATGGCTTGCAACGTTTTGCGCAACACGCCCGTATCGTAATAGTAAAAGGGTGTGCGCATCGTTGAGAACTTCTCTATTTGGAATGTTCCTTTCATGCTGTAATTGTTTGTTGATGTCTGTGTTGTTGTTATGCCATTGTACCGTTGTTTCCTCTTTCCGAGGTCACAACGGCACCTTGACATTCATTTTATGTGTTACTTCTGTTGCTTGATAAGCTTACTTATTGAACAAGGTGTCGCTCAGGCTCTGCAGAGCGCGCTTCTTGTCGGCAGCCTTGATAAGGAACGAGATGTTGTAGTTGGAGCCTCCGTAAGAGATCATGCGCACGGGAATGTTCTTCAGGGCATCGGTGGCAAGTGTCTCGAAGCCGACGTTGCTCCAATCAAGGTCGCCCACGACGCAGATGATGCACATGTCGGTGTCGACGGTCACGGTACCGTACTTCTTCAGCTCGTCGACAATTTCGCTCAGGTGTGCATCGTTGTCGATACTCATCGAGACGCCCACTTCCGATGTCGCAACCATGTCGATGGCGGTCTGGTAGCTTTCGAAGATTTCAAACACCTTGCGAAGGAATCCTGTGGCGAGGAGCATGCGCGAGCTCTTGATCTTGATGGCGATGATGTTGTCCTTGGCAGCCACGGCCTTGATCTTGCCACGCATGGTGACGTTGTCGATGATGGTTCCTGGTGCATCGGGCTCCATTGTGTTTTTCAGTCTGACAGGTATTCCGGCGAACTTGGCGGGCTGTATGCATGTGGGGTGCAAGATCTTGGCACCGAAGTATGCCAGTTCTGCGGCCTCTTCGAAGTGTAGTTGTCGAACGGCTTCTGTCTTATCGACCACTCGCGGATCGTTGTTATGCATTCCGTCGATGTCGGTCCATATCTGTATCTCCTCCGCCTCGAGTGCCGCGCCGACGAGCGAAGCTGTATAGTCGGAGCCTCCGCGAAGCAGGTTGTCCACCTCGCCGTATGCGTTGCGGCAGATGAATCCTTGCGTGATGTAAATTTGGTAGCCTTCGTTCTCGTCCATGATCTTTACCAGCTTCTCTTTGATGTACGTGAGGTCGGGCTCGGCATTCTTGTCGGTGCGCATGAAGTCGAGAGCTGAGAGGAGAACGGCTTTCACTCCTTTCTCTTGCAGGTAGTTCAACACCATGTTCGTGCTCATGATCTCTCCTTGTGCCACGATGCTTTTTTCTTCGAAGCTTGTGAACAGGTCTTTCGTGAACGAGCGCAGGTATTGGAACTCGCCCTTGATGAACTCGCGCGTCTTCTCCTTGTATTCGTCTGTGCTATAAAGGTTGGCAACGTGCTCCATGTATTGCTGCTCCAGACGGTTGATGACGTCGTTGGCTCCTTCGGGGTTCTTCTTGTAGAGGTAGTTGGAAATCTCCACGAGTGAGTTGGTGGTTCCCGACATGGCGGAAAGCACTACGAACGTGGGCTCTCCGCTCTTGGTGATAAGCTCTGATACATTCTTCATACGCTCGGGTGAGCCTACGGATGTACCGCCGAATTTCATTACTTTCATAATCTGTATTATTTATGTTTCTTGTTTTTTCAGTTGATGGTCACTCGTCGTCTTCTTCCCCCATAGCGACGTTCATGGGGCTGAAGTCATCGGTAGCGTCGCGCATCATGCCGTCCTTGCAACGGTACACGATTCCCGGATACTTGTCGAGCATCGGAATATTGTGGGTTGTCATCACAACTGCCGTTCCCGTCTGACTGATTTGTTTCAGCAGGTTGATAATGTTCGACGCCGTCTCGGGGTCGAGGTTGCCGGTGGGCTCGTCGGCGATGATCACCTTGGGTTTGTTGAGTATTGCCCTTGCAATGGCGATGCGTTGCTGCTCTCCGCCCGACAGCTCATGTGGCATTTTGTCTTTCTTATCGGCCATTCCCACCAGGCTGAGCACTTCGTCGATGCGCCCGAGCCTTTCCTTCTTGTCCTTCCAGCCGGTGGCCCTGAGAACGAAAGCGAGGTTGTTTGTCACCGTGCGGTCGTGTAGTAGCTGGAAGTCTTGGAAGATGATGCCCATCTCCTTGCGTAATGCAGGAATGTCTTTCCGCCTGATGTGCATCATGTCGCGCCCGAGCACGTCGGCCTTGTCGGCGCTCTCGATGTCGAGCTCTGCGTAAGTGGTCTTCAGGAGGGAACTCTTCCCTGACCCCACCTTTCCTATAATGTAGATGAACTCTCCCTCGTCTACGTGGAAGTTCACGTCGTTCAGCACGCAGACATCGTCTTGGTAGACGTTAACGTTCTTGTATTCTATCAGCATTGTCTATTCCGGCTTAATTGGTTTCCTATTCCATTTCACCTTTGCTCTTGGCCACGCGGCGCTGCTTGTCCCAGCGAGGATCGTGGCGCTTTGCCAGCTCGCGTGCTACGTCTTCGATGCGCAGGCCTTTCGACGTAAGTAGCACGATGAGGTGGTAGATCATGTCCGACGCCTCGTAGATGAGCTTTTCGCGTGTGCCGCTCACGGCCTCGATGACAGCCTCGAGGGCTTCCTCGCCCAGCTTCTGCGCCTGACGGCTGATGCCGTCGCGGAAGAGCTTGGTGGTGTACGACCCCTCGGGCATTTCCTCCTTGCGCCGCTCGATGAAGTCTTGCAGATGCGAGAGGAAGAGCAGCGGGTCATGGTCGTTCGCCTCGCCCCAGCAAGTGTCTGTACCAGTATGGCAGGTAGGGCCTTCGGGGTGCACCTTCACGAGCAGCGTGTCGTTGTCGCAGTCGTTCTCGATGGAGACGAGGTGGAGCACGTTGCCTGATGTCTCTCCTTTCGTCCAAAGACAATTGCGCGACCGGCTCCAGAAGGTGACGAGCTTGCTGCTTACCGTCTGTTCGTAGGCCTCACGGTTCATGAAGCCCAGCATGAGCACATTCTTCGTGTCGGCATCTTGAATGATGGCGGGCACCAAGCCGTCCATTTTGTCGAAATCTATATTCATATTCTTACGTTTACTCCTTCTTTTCTCAGGTATTCTTTCAGTTCTGCAATGGGAATCTCGCCGAAGTGGAACACGCTGGCGGCGAGCGCCGCGTCGGCTTTCCCCCGCGTGAACGCATCAAGGAAGTGCTCCTTCCGTCCGGCTCCTCCGCTGGCGATGACGGGAATGCATAGATCGTCGGCCAGTCGGGCCAGCGCTTCGTTGGCGTAGCCTTGCTTCACGCCGTCGTGGTCCATGCTGGTGAAGAGAATCTCGCCGGCCCCACGGTCTTGCACCTCACGAGCCCAGTCAAAGAGTTGTAGTTCGACGCGTTCGCGGCCGCCCTTCACGTAGCAATGCCACCCGTCGGCATCGTTGCGGGCGTCGATGGCCACCACGCACACCTGGCTCCCGAACCTTCGGCTCACCTCGTTGATGAGTTCTGGGTGGCGAATGGCAGCCGAGTTGATGCTCACCTTGTCGGCTCCGGCATGGAGGAGCCGCTCCACGTCTGCCAGCTCGTTGATGCCTCCTCCCACGGTGAAGGGGATGTTGATTTCACGTGCCACGCGACTGACCATGTCGGTGAAAGTCTTCCGTCCCTCGAACGAAGCGGTGATGTCGAGAAATACAAGCTCGTCGGCTCCTTGGCGGCTGTACGCCTTGCCCAGCTCCACGGGGTCGCCGGCCTGGCGCAGGTTCACGAAGTTGGTGCCTTTCACCGTCTGTCCGTCCTTCACGTCAAGACAGGGGATGATGCGTTTCGATAGTCCTTTCATAGCGTTCTATGCTTTCGTTGGCGACGATGGTACTTTCTTGCGCGAGCCGGGGAGCGGCAGACGGCTGATGTCGATGCGCCCCTCGTAGAAGGCTTTTCCGAAGACGACAGCTGGCAGCCCCGCTTCTTCCAGGCGGAAGATATCTTCCGTCTGTGCCACGCCTCCGCTGGCGATGAGATAGAGCTCAGGAAAGGCTTCGAGCACCTGTTTGTAGAGTTCGGTGGCGGGGCCCGAGAGCATGCCGTCGCGCGATATCTCGGTGCAGAGCACGTTTTTCACGCCTTGCCGTATGTAGTTGTCGAGGAAGGGAATGAGCTCTTCGTGAGAGTCGTCCTTCCACCCGTTGATACTGATGCGGCCGTTCCTGACGTCGGCTCCCAGCACGATTCGTTCGGGACCGTAGCGTCGGAGCCATCGGGTGAAGCGCTCGGGATCTGTCACGGCAATGCTGCCTACGGTCACCATGCTAGCGCCGTTGTCGAAGGCAGCCTCGATGTCTTCATCGCGCTTGATGCCACCGCCGAAGTCGATGGTGAGTCCGGTGCCCTGGGCGATTTGGCGGAGCACCTCCTTGTTGACGATCTGCTTCGACTTGGCACCGTCGAGGTCAACGATATGCAGGCGCCTGAAGCCAAGCTCCTCGAAGTGGCGTGCCACCGCGAGAGGGTCTTCGCCGTAGACGGTCTTCTGCTCGTATTCGCCTTGCCTGAGCCTGACGCACTGGCCGTCGATGATGTCGATTGCGGGAATGAGTTCAATCATGTCTTTTCCTTTTTTGGAGAATCTCCGCGATCTATAAGCGGAGGAAGTTCTCGAGTATCCTTTCACCCACGTCGCCGCTCTTCTCGGGATGGAACTGGCAGGTGTAGAAGTTGTCTTTCATGAGAGCAGCCGAGTAGGGCAGTATATAGTCGGCCGTGGCGGCGGTACATGCGCAGAGGGGCACGTAGTAGCTGTGCACGAAGTAGACGTAGGGCTGCTCGGACAACCCCTCGAAGAGCGGTCCTCGCAGGTCGTGGAGGCTGTTCCATCCCATAGCGGGTACCTTGTCCTCGTGGCGCTGGGGGCTGAATCGCTTCACGTCGGCGTCGAAGATGCCTATACAGTCGGTGTCACCCTCCTCGGAATGGCGGCAGAGGAGCTGTTGCCCGATGCATATTCCGAGCACGGGCTGGCTGAGGCTCCTGATCACGTCGACGAGTCCGTGGCTGCTGAGGTAGGCCATGGCACCGCTGGCCTCGCCTTGTCCGGGAAAGAGCACCTTGTCGGCACGTCGCAGGCGCTGGGGATCGTCGGTAAGCGTGGGCTCCACACCCAGTCGGCGAAGTGCGTTCACGACCGAGAAGATGTTCCCTGCATTGTATTTCACGATGGCAATGTCCATGTCTGTATGCGTGTGTGTTCAGCTGAAGATAATCGTCTTGTTGTGGTAAGTGAGGATTTTGCGCTCGATGTGCTTTTTAACGGCTCGCGAGAGAACGATCTTCTCCAGGTCGCGGCCTTTGAGGACGAGGCTCTCGGGTGTGTCCTTGTGGCTGATGCGCACCACGTCTTGCTCGATGATGGGCCCGGCGTCGAGCTCTGCCGTGACGTAGTGGCTGGTGGCTCCGATAATCTTCACGCCCCGTTCCCACGCCTGATGGTAGGGCTTTGCTCCGATGAAGGCGGGCAGGAACGAGTGGTGGATGTTGATGATGTGGTGGGGATACTGGGCTATCATGTCGTCGCTGATAATCTGCATGTAGCGCGCCAGGACGATAAACGTGATGCCTTTCTCGCGGAGCAGCTCCATCTCGGCAGCCTCTACCTCGGCCTTGTTCGAGTGGTCTTTCTTGATACTCCACACATAGTAGGGTATTCCGAACTGCTCCGACACGTAGCGCAGGTCCTCGTGGTTGCTCACGATGCAGGGGATGTCGCAGGCAAACTCACCAGCTTTCCACCGCGCCAGCAGGTCGTAGAGGCAGTGGCTCATCTTCGAGACGAACAGCGCCATGCGCGGGCGCTCGTCGGAGAAATAGAGGCTGAAGGTCATTTCGTAGCGCTGGGCGTAGAGCGTCTCCACGTATTCCTTGATTTTCTCGCGCGGTATGAGGAAACTCTCCAGTTCCCATTCTATGCGCATGAAGAACATTCCGTCCTGACGGTCAACGTATTGGTCGAGATAGACGATATTTCCCTTGTTGTCGGTTATGAACCGCGTCACCTCCGAGATGATGCCCGGCTGGTCGGGGCAGTGGAGGAGCATAATGGCTGATGGCTTCATCCTGATGTGTGTGTTTGTTGCTTCTTAAAAAATAAGACGTTGTTACGAGTGCAAAGGTACAAATTTATTTTCACATACGCGCATGTGTGAGTCGTTTTTTGACTTATGTCAGTTTTTTTACTCATCGCCGCATTGTTTTCACTGCAATGCGCGCCATGACCGCGGCGCATGGGGACCGTTTTTCTGGATTTAGACAATGTAATAATAGCGACACTCCTTTCATTGGTGCCAAATGACACGTTCATTAGTGCCAAATGACACGTTCATTAGTGCCAAATGACATGCTCATTAGCGCCAAATGACATGCTCATTAGTGCCAAATGACACGCTCATTAGGCCGTAGTGAGGTTGTCATTAGGGCGTAGTGACATACCAATTTACAGAAAAGACACTGGAATTTGTACTTTGTGACTTTTGACTTTGT
>DEJE01000005.1 GCA_002353205.1 Prevotella sp. UBA2756
AAAGTGCTGCGGAATTTAGGTTTGTTACATTTGTATGACAATGGCTATGTTTTTTGGTTCAGAGAATTGGTTGGGAAAGAAAAATTTCCTAACTTTGCCACTGCTATGTTTATGAATAGTAGCAGGTCATGAGGTTTCTTACTGAGAAAATGCTATGGAGTCAGGTGCGCGAGGGCGACGAGAGCGCCTTCGAGGAACTATACAACCTGTATGCCGACAGTTTGTTGGCATACGGCATGAAGTTCACGCCCGACAGAGAACAGGTGAAAGACATCATTCAGGACCTCTTCGTGCGCATCATCAAACGCCACGACAGCCTGCCCGAGGTCGAGAATGTGAAGGCCTACCTGCTCCACGCCTTTCGCAACAACCTCCTCGACAACCTCTCCAAAGAGCGGCTGTGCTCCTTCGACGAGAGCGACACCCTGCGGAAGCAGGCGGAAGAGAGCATCATGGAGGCCATGGATGACTATAGCCCCGATGACGACATGCTGCGCAGACGCCTGCGCGTCAACCGTGCGCTGATGACGCTCACGCCCCATCAGAAAGAAATCATCTACCTGCGCTACGTGCAGGAGCTACCGTCGTCCGACATTGCCCGGATGCTCGGCATCAACGTGCAGTCGGTGCGCAACGATGTGCACCGCGTCATCGCCGGACTGCGCAAGCAGGTCATCTCATGAAAAGGTGGATAGAATGTTGCCAAATGGTGTATATTTCGTTCCCTGCATCTATTTTTTCCCAAAAAGGCTTGCAGGTTATTATATTATTTCCTAACTTTGCATCCAAATTGCAGTGCTAACTACATTCGCTACGAGATTGCAGCGCTTACTACAACAGACAGATTACAGCATCATCTAGATAAATCAACAAAACTATTAAGATAACATGAACAAATTTATGCAAACAAGGACGGCGCTAACCCATGCGTACGCTTCTTTCAGCGCCCTCTCACGGGTGATCGTCCTCGCACTGGCATTTGTTGCCGGGGGGGGCAGATAGCCGCGCAGACGCCAAGTGCTGAGCTTACTACTGACGGTAATACACTTGTTGTTACCGCTACGGGTGACCTGACAACTTACAACATCACTTCAACTTCTACGGCTACTGTCTTCACAGCAGCAGGTGCTACT
This sequence comes from Prevotella sp. UBA2756, assembly GCA_002353205.1. Lineage (GTDB taxonomy): Bacteria > Bacteroidota > Bacteroidia > Bacteroidales > Bacteroidaceae > Prevotella. The sequence goes on from DEJE01000005.1 coordinate 1,134, forward strand.
GTAATCAAGAAAGGCCATGTAGCAACGAATCCAAATTGGGTTGACGCAGTAAATGCGGGTGATCTCTACGACCCAAGCCAATTGTATTTCTGGTATGATGCATCCTCTTATAGTAATAAGCTCATTGAAGATAATGCTACTTATTTTTCTACAGAGCCAGGCTCTACATATATTGAGACAAAAGAGGTAACTACAACCAAACCTTTTGTCGAAGAAGTTGAGGCACAAGCCAAGTCTATGGGTTGCACCGCCGTGAAGTTCGTTCAGGGCGATGGTGAGCCTATGGTTTTGAGCGCTGACCAAATGGCAAGTCTTATCAAATATAGTGCTAATAGTAAAACCAACTATTTCTCAGCACTTGATTTCTCTCCAGTGACGGGCATTACTCTGTCCGCGCTCAAGACATCCTATGGTACAGGGACTTGGGATCTCAACGCCAGTTTTGTGCTCCCGAATACCATTAAAAAGGATGATGGTACTGTCATGACATCGGCAGAGAAACTCACTTGGGCAAGCACCGTTAACAATGGTGGAAACATCTATTGGTATACTCCCAAGAAGAATATCGATTTCACCGAGGATGCTACACAACCTTATTATAATCTGGAGGTTCGGGTCATCAGGGACGCCCAAGAATATCTGGAGGCAGGTGCAGCATTTGTAAAGAAAGATGTGACAAAGAACTTGTTAGTCCATACGACAAGTAGCATCTTGTCAAAGCTTATCTATCTTGACTATGATGGCATCAGCAACTTGGTGCTTGATGGTACTACTGAATCTGTCAACAACAGCAGTTTTGGTAAAGATAGTAATGGTAACGATGTTAAATTCGCTCATATACAGCGTCTAATTCTCAGGAACAGCACATGGGTTAACTTCCCGATCACGGCTCATGGATCCTTGAATGTACTTGAGGGTATGGAAGCCAATAAGCCAGCATCTGGGGAGTCTACCCTTCATATTACCAATCTGAATGGTGAAGGTTCTTTAGCTAAGACAGCAGAATATTATGATGATGCCTTAGATAAAGCACGCTATTGCAATATTCATGGAACTGTAGGTGATCAGGATGTGGAGGATTTCTTGAATTTTGTTTCCAACCCTTGCCTGAACCTTCTGGAGTGTAATTGGGTAGGAACTACAGGTAAACTCAAGAGTCTGAAAAACAATTACATTAAATATCTCGTTCTGCCCAGCGGCTCTGCAAAGAAGTCTACCTATAAGGATACTTCCAACAATGATGCGAACATGGGCTCAAACGTTGATGAGGCAAAGGGCATTGCAGCTACGAGCTATAAGAATTTCTCTTTCTCTGGTTGCAAGAACCTCCTTGGTGTTGGTGCATATCGCACGGTCGAAGACCCTAAAGATAAGACAAAGCTCCGTGGACTCTTTGAGGCTCATTCTACGAGCGCTGAGCTGGACACAGATATGCCATACTTAATAAATGGTACTAGAGATCATGATTTCAGCCATGTAGAGATGCTCAACTACATGATTCGTAACTTCTCCTCTAATATTACAGGTGATGCTAACAAGTGGCCTGATAATAAGGAAGGCAATCTCCCTGTAGACTCTATTCTTTTCTCAGGCTATCTGAACAAGCAGGATATCAATGGCTCTTTCGGTACTCTGAATATCAATATCGCAGGCGCTAACCTGAAGAACGCTTACTTCCCCACAGCTTCTGATATGACTATCAGTGGCAGTGATCAGGCAACAACGACTACAGGTGCTACCTATTATGGTGCAGGGGCAAACTGGAAGACCTATTTGAAGTACATTGACCTGCCCGTTGCAAAGGAACAGAGTGTCTTACCACATTATTGTTTATATAACGTAAAGTCACTTAAAGCAATTTGTGTCCCGGGCAATTACACTCGTCTGGAGGAGGGAGCGCTGGGATATAATAACCAATTAGTTAGTGTTTATACCACCGCTATTGATGCCAATGGTGACGGTCGTGGGGATACTATAAAGTATGGTAACTACAATAACGCTGATGGTAAAGCCGTTCCAGGACAGTACTCTTGTACGCTTCCTCCACATCTGGAATATGTTGGAACCAACTGTTTTGCCCTCGACGAACAATTCCTGGATGTTTACATCCTAAATGGTAAAGATGATAAGATTCCAGAGTGTGCTCGTGACGCTTTCAGTGCAGGCACCTATTATGGATGGGGCGGATATAATTCTACTCACCCTATTCAAAGAAATAGTTATGCACAATTGAAGTATGATGAGGCATCTAACCTGCATATTTCATACCCTCGGCAAAAAGCCTCTAATAGATGAGTGGCATACTCCCGCTAAGGCAGTTTTCTCATTTTATGACAAATCATTGCAGCCGTAGGGGGTCATTTTTAAATTAGCGCAAAGCCAAAAATGTCTCTGGCGGGCAGTTTTGCTTTGATGGCCTCTCATGAACCACAACTGCCCTGCCTCGGACAGATGCCCGTGGCTGGCTTGTAGGATGAAAAAGAATAGTTGTATGGCAATGGCCTTAGGCAACAGTTTGGTAAAACTCGAGCGCGTGACAGAGTTCCTGCCTTCGCGGCACGTGCTTTGGGTAGTCAAGGATAACCTTTGTCTTGAGCACTCTCACGCAGACGGCCACGAGGAGAAGCTGCTCGCGCATGCGGAGCAGCGTGGCCTTCTCCATGGAAGTGCCCTTCAGTACACGTTCACGGACGGAATGGAGCAGGACGTACGCTGCGGCATAGAGGAAGATTCTCAGGCGGTTAGCCTTGAAGGTGTGGCACGAGAGTCGGTCGCCGTTGACAGCCTCCTTGAACTGGCGTATGTACAACTCGTCGCCACCGCGCTTGCAGTACCAATATTCATAGAGCGTCTGGGGATAAAACCGGCCGCCCATGTTAGTGACGATGAACCTGATGTTCAGTTCACCCTTCTCCGTGATCTCTGCCTTGACGGCAACAAACTGATAATAGGTCCAGGTGTTGGCCCGATACATCAAACCACTATATCTCTTTACGGGTTGCTTCGCCTTTTCGTAATCCTCTTTCACCTTCTTGCTCAGATTAACGACGACAGGGTTAGTGTTGAGGACGTTGTTGCTGGCCAGCCCGGTGATGTAGTACAGCCGGTACTGTTTGGTCGACATCACCCAGTCCATAAACTCATGCGAGCAGAAGTGGCTGTCGCCGCGGACGATAATCTCCGTCTCGGGCCAGGACTGACGCAGGCAGGCAACGAGCCATTTGAGCGTGTCACAGATGTTGGCCGTCTTGTTGCGGCGCCCCGGCTTGAGCAGCGGGAGAATCATCTTGCCACTGAAGCCCTCGAAGACGAGCAGAGGCATGTAGCAATAACTGTCGTAGTAGCTGTTGAACAGCGTGAGCTCCTGCACGCCGTATGTGTCGACGTTTGTGTCATCGCAGTCCAGGATGATCTTCTTCGGCGTCTTGCCATTATAGGAAAGGACGAACATCGTGACAAACATCTCCTGAATGGCCAGCAAATCCTCCTCGCTCACCATGTTCTCGAAGCGGCACATCGTCGCCGAGGAGCACAGGTCCTTGTCCAGCTCGCCGGAGTTGACCGCCAGCTGCATCATCGGGTCCTTACGCATGCGGTCGCAGTCGTTGACATCCTCGTAGCCGAGGCATATTTGGAATATACGCGTCATAATGATTTCCTCCAGCGTGTGGTGAATGAGCAGCGGATTGCGCTTGTCCGTGACGCAGGAGGCCAGCTGGGATGCCAGCGCCAGGTGCTGTTCCTCGCCCTTGAGAATGGCCAGGCCACCGAAAGAGGAGAGGCACGCCTTGCCGACGTTTGCCTCTACGGGAAGATTATTAACAGTTGGGAGGCAAATTTTTGTCTCATTTGCTTGGTCGGAATCAATAAAATGCTTAATTTTGCCCATATGAGGAGTTTTTGTAATTGGACACTACAAATTTAACGCTTTTCCCTTTGATAGCCAAAGGGATAGCGTTAAATTCCTCACACTTTTTATTATCATCGTGAAATATTCAGGTAAAAATCCTTTTCGCTACGCGAAACAAAATCATCATATGATAGGGAAGAAGCGCAAATGTGGCAGATCGAACCATGCGGGTTTTGAGGCAGCCTGAGGGAGAATCACGACCGAGGGGGTATCGCGTTGCGATCGAAGGGGTTCTGCAAGACGAGCGAAGGGGTTCTCCAAGACGATCGAAGGGGTTCTCCAAGACGATCGAAGGGGTTCTCCGTTAAAGACCCTTGGGCATGATAATCTGTTTACGTCATCAGTTGTCCTGCGTGAGCATCAGGCAGGCTGGGGGAGAGCCCCTCAGCCAACCGTGTCAGAAGCTGACGGCGATGACGACGGCGGAACAAGGTCCGAGGACAAGACGGTCATGGCCGAGACGACAGTGCCCTGTGCGGAGGAGCTCACGGGGCTGGCCCTCGACGGCCAACGGCGCCGAGACCTTGCGTCCCGACGGGTTCAGAGCCACGATGACCTGCTGGGTGCCAGTGGTCCGTCGGTAGACCATCGGGTAGGGACGGTTGACGTCGCTGACGAGTTGCCAATCGCCATCGTTGGCCAGTGCGGGCGTGTGCTGTCGTAGGGCGATGAGCGCCTGAGTGTAACGGAGCAGCGACTGCGGGTCGTTTTCCTCCGCGGCTACGGTGAGGCGTCCGCCATCGGTGGCCACAGGCAGGTAGAGCTGTGCCGGCTCACAGGAGGAGAAGCCCGCCGTGGGCCCCGGCAGCCACTGCATCGGTGTGCGCGAGCCACCGCGGTCGTTGCTGCCCTCCTTGCTCGGCAGACCCTCCTGGTAGCGCATGCCGATCTCGTCGCCATAGTAGATGAGTGGCACGCCCGGCATGGTGAGGAAGAACGTCATGGCCACCTTCAACTGGTCGGTGGTGCACCGTGTGCCGATGTTGGGTCGCTGGAAGTCGTGGTTGGCGGTGGGGATAGCGATGTAGCCCGAGCCCTTCGTCTTCGTGTACGAATTGGAGAAGTTGTCGATGAACTCCTTGATGCTGCCGCGCCCCGCCTTGTCGAAGTAGCAAGGAGTAGCCTTCCCCATGCGTTTCGTCAGTCGTTGTCCCCATGGCGTATCAGGGGCGAAGAACAATGATCCATAGCCCGGTATGCCAAACTGGATCATGAAGTCGATGTCGAAGCCGGCGGCGATGGCCTTCGGCGGGTTCGCCCACTCGGAGATGAACACGCGGTCGGGGTAGTGCTGGTCCTTCCACTGTCGCATCTCGTGCCATAGCGCCATTACCGCTTCCTTGTCGGGGTCGTCCTTCACTAACGAGCTTGCCAGGTCGACGCGGAAGCCGTCTACGCCCTTGTCAAACCAAAACGCCATGATGTTGCGCAGCTCGCGGCGCACCGCCTGCGGTCCTGGCGCGTCCACGGCCTGCTCCCAGGGATGGTCCGGATTGGGATGGGCATAGCCATAGTTGAGTGCCGGCTGACACTCGAAGTAGTTTTTCAGATAATACTTTCCACGTTTGGCATCCGCCTCTACATACTTGCCAATGGTGCTCGAGAGCGGGTTGGGGGCCTGATGGCGCGCCACGATGTCCTGCTGATCTTTGGGCGAAATGGTGTCGGTCCAGATGTAATAGTCGGCATAGCGGTCGTCGGCGCCTCCTGTGGCGCTCTGCTGGAACCATGCGCAGCGGTTGCTGGTATGTCCTGCCACCAGGTCCAGACAGACCTTCAGTCCCTCAGCATGGGCGGCGCTGACCAGTGCTACGAGGTCGCTGTTCGAGCCAAAGCGGGGATCGACCTTGTAGAAATCGATGACGTCATAGCCTCCATCAAACCACCCCGACTCGAAGATGGGGTTGAGCCAGATGGCCGTGATGCCCAGGGTCTTGAGGTAGCCGAGCCGCGACTGTATGCCCCTTAGGTCGCCGATGCCATCGCCATCGCTGTCCATGTACGACGATGGATAGATCTGATAGAACACCGCGTGGGAGAGCCACGACGGGTTACGTGGCGTGGCGTGCACAGGAGTCAACACGGTTGCCACAAGGGCGATCATCATTAAAATCTTCTTCATCATTGCATTCGTGGGTATCATGTGCATTTGGCAAAATTTTCACGATCACGGACTTCCAACCTTCAGGCAGAACGGTGCCCTGCAGGCGACGGAGGCCCTCGTCGGTGATGTCGTAGCCCGCAAAGCCCATGATAACCGCCTGGAGGATGCCGCCCGCCCCAGTGAGGAAATAAGGATTGGTGCCGCCCTGGCACTCCGCCATTGTGCGGAAGGGCGGACAGAGATGGGTGACATACGCCTTGCGGAAATAGTCGCCCGCCTCGCGGGCATGGCCCATCCTGCTGTAGAGCAGGGCGCTGATAGACTCGGTCATTGCCGGCGCCTCCTTTCCGCCCGTCTTACCATTATAGTATTCCAGATTTCGCAGCGTCTGCTTGGGGTCGGTGATGGCCTTCAGCGGATAGGACAGCAGCGTGACATCCGCCTGCTTGATGGTCTGTCCACTGTAGCCCGCATACTCCGCCGTGACGCCGTCGGCCATCGTCAGGATCGGCAAGGCATCCTGCCGCTCCTGCCAGGCGCGTCGTGCCGGCCGCCCGAGAAGTCGTGCCGCCTTGCAGGCGATGCGCAGGTTCTCCATGGCGATGGCGTTGGTGAACGCGTTATCGTCGACGTTCGCCGCATACTCGTCGGCGCAGACCACGTTACGGATGTGCCACTGCCCCGAGCTGTCCTGCTCCATGCGGCTCACCCAGAAGTCGGCCGTCTCGCGCAGCAGTGGCCACGCCTCGTCGCGCAGCCACAGCGTATCACGCGAGACGCAGAAGTACTGCCAGGCCGCCAGCGCCACGCACCCCGTGATGTGGTGCTCGTTGGTGCCTGTCGTCGCCCACGATGGCGTGTCCTCCATGCCACTGTCGGCACTCTCCCAAGGGATCATCGCGCCCTGGTAGCCATGTGCGAAGGCGTTGCGGCGAGCAGCGGAGAGGCGGTCGATGCGATAGTCAATCATCTGACGCGCCAGCTCGGGATGGAGGACGAGCAGGGCAGGGTACATCCAGATCTCCGCGTCCCAGAAGATGTGGCCGTTGTAGGTCAGCGCCGTGAGACCGGCGGGCGGTATGGACAGGCGTGAGCCGTCGCGTATGGCACTGTAGAGTTGATAGAGCATGGCGTGCACGTCCTGCTGTGCCTGCCGGTCGCCGGTGATGGTGATGTCGCTCTGCCAGAGGCGGTCCCACGCCTGCTGGTGGTCGTGCTCGAGCGTTGCCATGCCCGTGAGGGAGGCAAAGATGGCCAGGCGGTCAGCCTCATTCTTGACATCGGGATGGATGTTGTCGGTCTGCACGGCACCTGTCAGGGCAAACGTATAGGCCACGCCTTTACGTAGGCGAACGGTAAATCGCATCGCCGTCTTGCTATCGGCAGCCCAAACCGTCGACGTGGAGTCGGTGGTGACGGCGGGATAGTCTTTCGTGGGGAAGAGGAACGACGATGTCGCCGTGATGCCTCGTTGGGCCCATGGGCTCCGTGCGTCGGTAGAGAGCAGATAGAGGTTCGCCCGCTTCTTCTTCATCATACGGTAGCGACCCTCCACGCCGACGAGGCCGGCGGGAATGGTGTGGCGGTTGGTGACGGAGAGCGTCAGGTCGTGCTGTGGCGTGACGGTGACGACGACGAGTGCGGCGTAGGGCATCTGCCGTAGTGCCATCGTGCGGCTGTCGATGGTGGCCTTGCCCGGCAGGGTGAAGTGGTCGCGGAACGTGGCCTGCCGCATGTCGAGCTCCTGCCGGCGGTCGGCGATGTGCTGCAGGTCGCAGGGCACGCCGTCGATGGCGAGGTCGAGGTCGAAGCAGTGTACATTATCGAAGAGACGGGGGATGGTGGAGTGCGGGTCACCATCGTAGGCGCCATAGAGGATCACCGCACCCGTGTGTAGTGGGGTGGTCGACGATGTGATGCCGAGCATGCCATTGGCCACCGTGGCACCGTAGTAGTGGGCGGTGTCGATAGCTGTGGCGCGTACCGTCCAGGGGTCCTGGGCAGTGGCGTGCAGGCTGATGAGGGAGAGAAGGATGAGGGCGAGGTGCTTCATAACATAGAGATATCGGAAGGGTTTGAGATATCGGAAGGGTTTGCGTACCGTTTTTATCAATCGGCAAGTTAAACTTGCCGACCTATATAAACGGTAACTGCCTAATCAGTGGGTAACGGCCGCTCCTTCCAGTTGTCTTTGACGTAGCTGGAGGGATAGGTGGTCTTGTTCTCGATGCCCTGCTTGCGGACGCGGATCCATGTGTCGAACGAGCGCTGGCCCTCCTTCATGACGATGACGCGGGCGCCATTGGGCAGGTGGTTATACTCCGTGTTACCGCCCGAGAAGCGGCCGTAGGCCAAGAGGATGTCGTGGTACATCACACTATAGTCGTTGTCGTGGTCGTGTCCGCAGAACACGCCCATCACGTCGCCACGGATGCGCATCGACGCGAAGAGACCTGTGTTGAGAGGCGGACAGCAGACCTTCTCCATGCGGTGTCCGACGAGGATGTCGTTGCCGTCGGCCAGCGCGTAGCTATACTCCGGCAGGGGAATGTGGAAGAACGCCAGTGCGGGCAGTGGTGTGCCACTGTTGGCCTGCGTGTAGCGTGCGCTCTCACGGTTGTACCAGACTACCTGCTCGGGCGTCATCCACGCGTAGCCCTTCACGCCGGGCAGCGTGGAGTGGTTGTGCGAGTCCATGCAATAGAGCACGGCAGCGGTGCGACTGCCATCGTGTGCCAGGATGGGCAACGTGTAGTCGGGCGACGGCTGGCCAGCCCTGTCGGGCATGAGGCAGTGCGGCGCCTTCCGAATGATGTCGTAGAGCTCGGTGTTGGTCATGCCGCGCTCCTCGTCGTGGTTACCAAAGAGCAGCACGAACGGCCGGCCATGTGCGGCGACACGGTCGAGGACCACCTGCAACGTCGAGTCGGCGGGCCGGCTATAGACCACGTCGCCGGTGATGACGATGAGGTCGGGCTGCTCCGCACGGATCATCTCATCGATGTTCCACAGCGCGGGCTGCGAAGCCGGGTTGTGGAGCTTGTAATGGATATCGGTGAGCTGCAATATCTTGAACTCGCCATTCTGATGAAACCGCAGCTCCTGGGCCCCGCCTTTCACGGGCAGGACCAGGAGTGCGGCAATCAAAGAGAGAAATGGAATGATTCGTTTATATTCCATATAAAGGTCAATTAATCGAATTTAGAATAAAAGAATTATACTCTTATTCCAATTTATTCGTATCCGGGGTTCTGCTTGAGGTTCGGGTTACCCTCGAGTGCCTCTTGCGGAATGGGGAACACATACTTGTAGGGTTCGGTGACATTGGGCTTCGTGGTGCGTGCCTCAAAGAAGTGACCGAAGCGGATCATGTCCATGCGGCGGTTCTCACCAGTCTCCCAGTAGAGCTCGAAGCCACGCTCGTCGTAGATCTTGTCAAGCGTGAACTCCGCAGCCGTGATCTCCTTCACCTTCCGTGCACGACGGACGGTGTTGAGGTCCTGCAGCGCACCATTGGTGTCGCCGTTGCGATACTTTGCCTCGGCGCGCATCAGGTAGGTGTCGGCCAGACGGAAGAACGGCACGTCATTGTCGGAACTGCTCGACTGTGTGGCATTCATGTTGGGCGCATATTTCACGATGCGGACGCCACCCTGCTCAGGACAGTTGTAGAGCGGGAACTCCGGGGTATAGTTCAGCGTGTCGCCCTTGCCGGTGAAGATGACCGTGCCATCGGGGTGATGCTGCACGCCGTGAAGGAATCCGAGGTTGAAGCCTGTCTCGGCCTTCATGCGGTCGTCGGAGAAGCGCGGGTCGGTCTGGTCCCACTTATAGTAGAACTCCGGTGTGGTGCAGAAGCCATTGTGCAGACGGGTGTACGGGCCAAAGGTCTGGTTGTAGTGGAGCACATTGCTCATCCAACTGTCGCCGGAGACACCAGCCTTAATGTCGTTGACGAAGGGGAAGATGCACTCCGTCTGGTCGAGGTAGGCGGCATTGTCGGCCATGAACATTGCCCAGTAGTCGTCGGCAAGCTTATACTTCCCACTGTTGATGATCTGGTCGCAGAGGGCGATGGTCTCCTGCCAGCGGGCAGTGCCATCCTTGAACTCCGGACTCGTGCCGGTGAACACCTGCCAGTTCAGATAGAGCTTCGCCAGGAGCATCTGTGCAGCAGCCTTCGTGGCATGGCCGTAGACCACCTGTCCCTTCTCCTTGATGGTCGGGATGATGGAGAGCAGGTCCTTCTCGATTTGCTCGATAGCCTCTTGTCGGTTGAGGATCGTCGGGTATTTCGAGAAGTCGGTCTCGGTGTAGTCGCGATAGGGCACCTGGCCGAATGCGTCGTTGAGGGTGAACATCAGCACCGCACGGATGAAGATCATCTCGTCCATGTCCTGCACGACCTCATCGGTCTTCGGCAGTTCGCTCAGCGTGAGCAGTGCGGTGTTGCAGGCGGCGATGCCGGAGGTGGTGTTACGCCAGATATAACGGATGTTCGTGTTCGTGGCCTTGAAGTCGTGGAGCACCAGCGGCTGGGTGTTCGAACTCTTCCAGTCGGTGCCACGGGCGGGGATGCAGAGCTCATCGGTGGAGAGCTCGAAGTTCTTGAAGAAGATCTCCCGGACGTTGATATATGCTGGTGCGATGACAGAGGTCAGATTCGACGAATCGCTGACGAGCGACTGTCCGGTCTCCTCATTGAGGATTTCCTCATGCAGGTTCGTGCAGGCCGTCGTGGCAAGCAACGAGGCAGCGAGCACGGTAAACATTATCTTTTTCATAAAGCAGTCAATTAAATGTTAGAAATCCAGTTTCATACCAAAGCTGAACGTACGGGCCATCGGGTACTGTGTCCAGCCGATGCCCAGTGCGGGCACGCCATTGGTGACACGCGAGGCGTTCACCTCTGGGTCGTAGCCGCTATAGTCGGTAATGCAGAAGAGGTTCGTGCCGTTGACGTAGACGTAGAGCCCGCTGAGCCATTTGTTCGACTTCAAGGGAACGTTGTATCCCAAAGTGAGGTTGCTCAGACGGAAGTAGCTGCCGTCCTCGATGTAACGACTGGAGTAGTCCTCGGGGTTGCCGAGAGCCTCCCGCGTGTCGTTGGCGGCGCGCTTGGTGACGTTGTGTCCTGCGTTCTGCCATGCACGGTTGTCGACGACGTTGGCAAGGTTGTTATAGACATCGTTGCCGAAGACGCCGTTGAAGTTGGCCGTGAGGTCGAAGTTGCGCCACCGAACGGTGGTCGACAGGCCGAGGGTGAAGTCGGGCTGTGCGCAGCCAATCTTCTCCTCCACATCCTTGCCGTCCTCATCCTTCTTGAAGACGCTCTTGCCGTCGGCGTCGAAGCCTTCGAACACCTTACCCCAGAACGTGCCGATGGGGTAGCCGGAGCGGATGACCTGTGCCGTCTCGCCGTCCAGACCAGGGCCTGAGGGCTTGCCGGTGGTGAGGTACTCCACAGGCAGGTCTTCGACCTTATTGCTGATGGTGGAGAGGTTCACGCCCATCTCCCACGTCAGGTCGCGCTTGTCAATGATGCGGCCATTGATGGTGAACTCCCAGCCGTGATTCTTGATCTTCATATCCTTGATGTTCTGCCAGACGTAGGTCGTCGGGGCCGGGGAGGCGGACGGCACCTGAAGCAGGACGTCCTTCGTGGTCTTGTCGTAGTAGTCGATGCTACCCCAGAGGCGACCGCCAAGCACACCAAAGTCGATGCCGGCATCCCACTGGTTGGTCTTCTCCCATTTCAGGTCGGGGTTCGGCGTACGGGTGAGCGTGATGCCCGGCGTCGTCGAGCCGTTGACGCCGAAGATGGCACTCTTGCCGGTGCTGCCAAGGAGCATGTGCGAGATCTTGCTCGGGATCTCCTGGTTACCAGTGATACCCCAGCTGGCACGTACCTTCAGGTTCGAGAAGACGCCCAGGTTCTTGATGAAATCCTCTTCGCTGGCGCGCCAGGCGAGGGCAGCAGAGGGGAAGAAACCGTAGCGGTTGTTCTCACCAAACTTCGTACTACCATCAGCACGCATGTTCATCGTGGCGAGGTAGCGGTCCATATAGTTGTAGTTGATGCGTCCGAAGAACGACTGCAGCTCATTGATGGTCACGTCGGAAGAGCCACTGATCTGGTCTTTCTTCTTCGACAGCGAGAGGTCGTAGCGGTAGCCGATGTCGTCGATGTAGAAGCCATCCTCATCGTAGCCATAGCTGTAGTCGCGGGTGCGCTGGTAGGAGTGACCGAGCAGGAAGTCGAACTTATGCTGGTCATTGAGGTTGAGGTTGTAGGTGAAGTAGTTCTCGATGAGGAGGTTGTGAGCCTCAACATTACCTGTGGTGAACACGCCACCGTCGTCGAGGTAGACGAGCTCTTCCTTCTGCTCCACCTTACGGGTAGCCTTCATCTCGTCGAAGGCGATGTTGAACTTATACTTCAGGCCCTTCACCAGGTCGACGGTGGCCGTGGCGTTGAAGATGGCACGGTCGGTCTGTGTCTTGTCACGCGTGAGGTTGATCATCGCCACGGGGTTACGGGTGGAGTTGTTGTACTGGAAGTACTTGCCGTCGGTGCCGAAGATGGGGAACGTCGGGCTTGTGCGCAGGGCATTGTAGATGATGTCGCCCTCGGCGCCACCACTCTCGCCAATGGGTACACGGCGCTGGTCGATGCGCGAGACGGTCGTGTTCAACTCGAGCTTCACGCGGTCGTTGAGCAGATTGGTAGCCAGATAGAACCGACCATTATACTTCTGCATGCTGCTGGTCTTGATGATACCCTGCTGGTCCTGATAGCCGATGGACGCACGGTAGGAGCTCTTCTTCGTGCCGCCGCTTAAGGTGAGGTTGTGGCTGTTGGAGAACGACGTGCGGAAGATCTCGTCCTGCCAGTTGGTGTTGGCACCACGGTCATCGATCTTGTAGCCGTATTGCTTAGCCGCAGCACGGAACTCGTCGGCCGACATCACATCGTACTGCTCCGGCAGCCATGACACGGTGCCCTGTGCAGAGTAGCTCACCTTCATCGCGCCCTCGCCACCTTTCTTCGTGGTGATCATGATGACGCCGTTGGCACCACGTGCACCATAGATGGCCGTCGCGGAGGCATCCTTGAGGATATCGATGCGCTCAATGTCGTCGGGGTTAAGGAATGACAGCGGATTCGACACGCCGGGAGAGCCGCCACCACTGACATACGCACCTGACGGCTGCTGGTCGTCGTTGATGTTCAAGGGCACACCGTCGACGACGTAGAGCGGGTCCTGCCCACTACGAATGGAGTTGCTACCCCGCACGCGGATGGTCACACCGCCGCCGGGCTCACCACCGTTGTTGGTGACGTTCACACCCGTCACGCGGCCCTGTAGCATCTGGGATGGAGAGGAGATGAGACCTTTGTTGAAGTCCTTCTCGTTGATGGCGGAGATTGAACCTGTGAGGTCGCCCTTCTTCATCGTACCATAACCGACGACCACGACCTCGTCGAGCAGCTCCTTGTCCTCCTGCATGGCGACATTGAGGTTGCCACCGGCACGGACATCCTTTTCACGGAAGCCGATATACGACAGCGACAACCGCTCGCCCGGCCGCACCTGTGAGGAGAAGTGGCCATCCATATCGGTGACGGCGACGGTCTTGCCGGCCTCGTTCTTCACCGTCACGCCCATCAGCGGGTTGCCCGTAGCGTCGGTGACGGTGCCGGAGGCAGTGATCTCTTGGCCTGCGCCACCACGCGTCGTTGCCGACTGCGCTTTCTGAAAGATGAGGATCTGGCGCCCGGTGATCTTATAGCCCAGGCCGCTGCCGCGGAGCACCGACTGCATGGCGGCGCTGATCGACGCGCCATGGAGGTTGACGCTCACGAGGCGGTCCATGCCGGCGAGGTTGGCGTTATAGCCCACGGCATAGCCTGTCTTGCGCTCGATGAGTGCGAGCACGTTCTTGATGGGCTGGTTATCTACTTTAAGGGTGACTTGGTCGTTCTGGTCCACATAGCAGGTATTCTCATCAGCAAAAGCATAATTTTGTGGAAATACCATAAATATGTTTAACAACAGAATGCATACTGCAAAGTTTTGTATACTTTTGCAGGTTAGGAAATGTTTGTCCATAACATCAACTTTTATCGGGTTTATGTACAAGGATGAATACTCTCGTGTCCGGGGGGATGTTGCAGCATCCTTTCGGATTTTTTAGTTTGGTGATGGCGGTCTGATTTTCATAGGCAAAAGAGCAATGTTTCATATATAATAATGTGTAGTTATCGTCCCTGCACCTCATAGTGGTCGCCGCTATGAACGACACGGATGGGCGCGATGGTCTCCAGGCGTTGCAGCACCTGTCCGATGCCCACCGAGGTGTCCAGCCGTCCGCCGAGGTAGATGGTGTCGGTCAGCTGGCGGTTGTAGCGGATGCGGATGCCGTAGGCCGTCTCTATCTTCTGCAGCACGCTGGTCAGCGACGCGCCGTCGATGGAGAGGAGGTCGTCCTTCCAGAGGGTGAGGGACTGTGCGTCACGCTCCTGGCGGATGGTGTTGCGGGCCGTGGCCTTGTCGTAGACGAAGGTCTGGCCGGGACTGAGCATCGTCGTGCCGCCACGGTCATTCTTCACGGCCACAGCACCTTCGAGGAGGGTGACGGTCTCCTGCGCACGGCCCTTGTCGGCAGCAACCAAGAATTTCGTGCCGAGGACGCCGACACGAAGGTCACCGGCCATGGCGACGAAGGGGTGCTGCTCCTCATGATGCACGGCGAGATAGGCCTCACCCTGCAACGCCACCTGACGGATGTCTGCCTTCCGGATGTCGAACGGCACGACAAGGGTGCTATGCTCGCGCAACGTGATGTGGCTGCCATCGGCCAGGACCACCTCCAGACGGGCATGGGCGGGAACGGCGAAGGCCACCAGGCCGTCGGCATCGCCGGCATCGACCGCCATAACGGAGCCATTGTGGCTGACCGACAGCTTCCCTGCGGCAACATCCAGGCTGACGACACTCTTCGACGGCACCTCAACGGAGCCCTTCGCCGTGAACACAGTGGCCGTGTGCACCGGCCGCGTGCTGACCTCGGCAAGCATCTGCTCGAGGTCTGCGCCACGGCGATGGTGGAAGAAGTAGAATGGTGTGAGGATGAGCAGCACAAGAACCACGGCGGCGACCGCCCACAGCAGCTGGCGACGGTGCGTGTCGCGGTGCGCCTGGCGGGTGATGGCGGCCCACATGTGGGTGCGCTCATCATCGGTGAGGCGAGGCTCACTGGTGGTGAGACCGCTCATGAGATGGTATAAGGTATGGTTCTTATCCATAACGATGCTGCTGCGTTTATTGATAAGATGCGAAAACCACTGCGTCATACTCATGTTTTAACATTTATTTTTGTCCTAAAATCCGCAGATATTTTT
>DEJE01000019.1:0-75847 GCA_002353205.1 Prevotella sp. UBA2756
ATTTTGACACACCCTCTTTTTGTTTTTCCGAGGCGGTGCCTCGGTATAGAGAGCGCCGTCGGGCGGTCAGAGTTTCTGATCCACCTCGATCTCGGTGAACGTCTCGATGATGTCGCCCACCTGGATATCGTTGAAGTTGACGAGCGAGATACCGCACTCCAGGCCCGTGGCCACCTCCTTGGCGTCGTCCTTGTAGCGCTTCAGGGCGTCGATGTTGGCCGTGTGGATGACGATACCGTCGCGGATGACGCGCGCCTTGTCCTTGTTGTGCACCTTGCCGTCGACAACGAGTCCGCCGGCCACAGTGCCCACCTTCGAGATCTTGAACACCTGCTTCACCTCAATCTCACCCGAGATGACCTCCTTCTTCACCTTGTCGAGCATGCCCTCCATGGTAGACTTCACCTCGTCGATGGCGTCGTAGATGATCGAGTAGGTGTTGATCTCCACACCTTCGCGCTCGGCCAGCTTGCGGGCATCGGCACTCGGGCGAACCTGGAAGCCAACGATGATGGCGTGGGAGGCTGCTGCCAGCATGACGTCGTTCTCGGAGATCTGTCCCACAGCCTTCGAGATGACGTTCACCTGCACCTTCTCGGTCGACAGCTTGATGAACGAGTCGGAGAGAGCCTCGATCGAACCGTCGGTGTCGCCCTTGACGATGATGTTCAGCTCGTGGAACTCGCCCAGCGCGATGCGATGCGAGAGCTCGTCGAGACCGAACGTCTTGGTGGTGCGCAGGCTCTGCTCGCGCTGCAGCTGCACACGCTTGCCCGTGATCTCGCGAGCATCCTGTTCCGTCTCCATGATGTGGAACGTGTCGCCTGCCGTCGGGGCCCCGTTCAGTCCGAGGATGATGGCGGGCTCGGCCGGTCCGGCTTTCTCGATGCGCTGGTTACGCTCGTTGAACATGGCCTTGATGCGTCCGTAGCTCGTTCCGGCCACCACGATGTCGCCCACATGGAGCGTACCGTTGGAGACGAGGACCGTCGACACGTAGCCGCGACCCTTGTCGAGCGACGACTCTATGATCGATCCCGTGGCCTTGCGGTTGGGGTTGGCCTTCAGGTCGAGCATCTCGGCCTCCAGGAGCACCTTTTCGAGCAGCTCGTCGACACCGATGCCTTTCTTGGCCGATATCTCCTGGCTCTGGTACTTGCCGCCCCACTCTTCCACGAGCAGGTTCATGTTGGCAAGGTCTTCGCGTATCTTGTCGGGGTTGGCACCCGGCTTATCAATCTTGTTGATGGCAAACACCATCGGCACGTTGGCCGCCTGGGCATGGGCGATGGCCTCCTTCGTGGTGGGCATCACCGAGTCGTCGGCGGCAATGATGATGATGGCGATATCGGTCACCTGCGCACCGCGGGCACGCATGGCGGTGAATGCCTCGTGGCCCGGCGTGTCGAGGAAGGTGATCTTGCGCCCGTCTTTCAGCTCCACCAGATAGGCTCCGATGTGCTGCGTGATGCCTCCGGCCTCACCGGCGATGACGTTGGTGTTGCGGATATGGTCGAGCAGCGATGTCTTACCGTGGTCAACGTGTCCCATGACGGTCACGATGGGAGCGCGGGGCACGAGGTCGTTCTCGTCGTCCTCCTCCTCGGTGATGGCATTCTGCACCTCGGCGCTGACATACTCGGTGGTGAATCCGAACTCCTCGGCCACGATGTTGATGGTCTCGGCGTCGAGACGCTGGTTGATGCTCACCATGATGCCGATCGACATGCAGGTTCCGATGACCTGGTTCACGCCAACGTTCATCATCGTGGCCAGCTCGCTCACGGTGACAAACTCGGTGAGCTTGAGCACCTTGCTGCCTGCCTGCTCCTCGGCCATCTGCTCGTGGAGGCGCTCCTGCACGGCATCGCGCTTCTCCTTGCGGTATTTGGCACCTTTCTTGTTCTGGTTCTGCTTGTTCGTCAGGCGGGCAAGCGTCTCCTTCACCTGGCGTGCCACGTCCTCCTCGTTCACTTCGAGCGGTTTCTGCACGCG
Organism: Prevotella sp. UBA2756; assembly: GCA_002353205.1. Lineage (GTDB taxonomy): Bacteria > Bacteroidota > Bacteroidia > Bacteroidales > Bacteroidaceae > Prevotella. Next base: position 1,996 of record DEJE01000019.1, read on the forward strand.
TTTCTTGTTCTTTTTCTTGCCCGCGTTGGCATTGGCGTTGTTGTTGCCGCCGCCACCCTTGCCGCCGCCGCTGTTGGGCGACTGCGTCTTGCGGCCCTCGGCCTCAATGTCTACGCGCTCCTTGCCGATGCGCTGGCGCTTCTTCTTCTCGCCGCCGGCTCCGGTTCCAGCTGACTGGCGGGCTTTCTCTTCGCGCTCGCGACGCTTCTCCTCCTTCGATTTCTTCTTCGGACGAGTGTTCTGGTTGATGGTCGAGAGGTCGATCTTACCCAGCACGTTCACCTTCGGAGCCAGTTTCTGCTCGCTCTTCAGCGTGAACACGCCGTTCTCGTCGACCTCGCCCTGCGGTTTCTGCTTCTTCGCCTTGTCGCCGCTCACAGCCACAGGCTGCTCGGGAGCAGCCTTCGGTTCGTCGGCAGGCTTGGGCTGCGGCTGTTCCTTGCGCTCGGCAACCTCCTCCTTGGGAGCTTCAACCACGGGTGTGGGCTCTTCTTTCCGAGGAGCCTCGGCCACGGGAGCCTTCGGCTGTTCGGGAGCTGTTGCCGGCTTCACTTCGGCTTTAGGTGCTTCAACCGGTTTCGGTGCCTCGGCAGCGGGCGCCGCAACCTTCTGCTCCTGCTTGGCGGGAGCGGCCTGCGTGGCAGCAGGCTTCTTGCCCAGGCCGTCGAGGTCGATCTTTCCCAGCGGCTTGAACTGCTGTCTGGGCTCGCCTGGCGTGCGGACAAGCTCGGGGCCCTGCTTCTTGGGCTCCGCCTTCTTCTCTTTCTGATGCTTGGAGAACAGCTTGCCGGCCATGCCCTTCACTTCCTTGTCCTTGCGGAACTGCTCCACAAGAGCCTCGTACTGCTGATCGCTCAGCTTGAAGTTCAGGTCAGACCTCACTTCTCCCAGCTCGCTCTTCTTCTCAAGGAACTCCACTGCCGTCTGGAGTCCGATGTTCAATTCTCTGATTGCTTTATTTAATCGTATACTCATTCTCTTTCGTTGTTAGGTGGCGGGTGATGGCTGTCTACCACCACCCATCACCAATCACCTAAAGTTATTGTTCGAACTCTGCCTTCAATACATTAATCACCTGGTCGACGGTCTCCTCCTCGAGGTCGGCTTTCTCTACCAGCATCTCGCGCGGAGCATTGAGCACGGCCTTGGCCGTGTCGAGTCCGATGCCCTTGATGGCATCGATGACCCACTGGTCGATCTCGTCGGCGAACTCGTCGAGATAGATATCCTCGTCGGCTTCGTTGGCATCGACCTCACGGAACACGTCGATGGTGTACTCGGTGAGCATCGAGGCCAGCTTGATGTTCAGTCCGCCGCGGCCGATGGCAAGGCTCACCTCCTCCGGCTTCAGGTAGACCTCGGCCTTGTGGTTCTCCTCGTCGACGGTGATGCTCGACACCTGGGCGGGGCTCAGTGCGCGCTGGATGAAGAGCTTGATGTTCGACGTGTAGTTGATGACGTCGATATTCTCGTTGTTCAGCTCGCGCACGATGCCGTGCACACGGCTACCCTTCACGCCCACGCAAGCGCCCACGGGGTCGATGCGCTCGTCGTAGCTCTCGACGGCAATCTTCGCACGCTCACCCGGCATGCGGGCCACGCGGCGGATGGTGATCAGGCCGTCGTTGATCTCGGGCACCTCAGCTTCAAGCAGGCGGCGCAGGAACTCGGGACTCGTGCGCGAGAGGATGATCTTCGGGTTGTTGTTGTCGTTGTTCACCTGATGAATCACGGCACGGATGGTCTCACCCTTGCGATACTGGTCGTTGGGAATCTGCTCCGACTTGGGCAGGATAAGCTCGTTGTTCTCGTCGTCGACGAGGAGCACCTCGCGCTTCCAGACCTGGTACACCTCGGCGCTGATCACCTGTCCCACGCGATCCTTATATTTATTATAGAGCGAGTCGTGCTCCAGTTCCAGGATCTTCGAGGCCAGCGTCTGCCGGAGATTCAGGATGGCACGGCGGCCGAACTTGGCAAAGTCGACGCGCTCCGACACCTCTTCGCCCACCTCGTAGTCGCTCTCTATCTTCTGAGCGTCGCTCAGGGCTATCTCCTTGTTCTCGTCGGCCACCTCACCGTTGGGCACCACCATGCGGTTGCGGTAGATCTCGAAGTCGCCCTTGTCGGGGTTCACGATGACGTCGAAGTTCTCGTCGGAACCGAAAATCTTCGCGATTACGTTGCGGAAACTCTCCTCCAGGACACTCACCAGCGTCGTGCGGTCGATGTGCTTCGTGTCCGTAAAATCTTTGAACGTGTCGACCATGCTCACTGTCGGCGCGTCTTTTCTTGTTGCTGCCATAGCTTTACTTGAAACTTATTTGATATTTTGTATATTTCACTTCATCCATGCTGAACTCGTGGTCAACGTCTTCCAGCACAGGGCGTTTCCGTCCCTCCACCTTCACCTTCTCGCGAACGCTCACCGTGAAGCGCCGCCCGTCCACGCTCTTCAGCACGCCTTTCAGCTTGACGCCATCGGCAGTGAGCACTTCCACGTCCTTGCCGACGTGGTTGCGATACTGCTGCTCCACCTTGAAGGGCTGTCCCAGCCCCGCAGAGCCTACCTCAAGCTCATAATCCTCCTCATCGCGGTCGAGCCGGTCCTCGATGAAACGGCTCAGCTCCACGCAGTCCTCGATCCACACACCGTCGGCATGGTCGATTTCCACCACAATCTTGTTGTCGCTACTGATCTCTACATCCACGAGGAAGTACTCCTTGCCTTGAAGCCACTCCTCAACATAACTCTTTACAATCTGCTTGTCAATCATACTTAGCGTTATATAAATTAAAATGAGGAGCTCTCGTCGAGCCCCTCATTCCACTGAACGGGTGCAAAGGTACGCATTTTTGCCGATATGACCAAATAATTTACACATTTTATTGAAATATGCGCAAAACATGCACCCCCGAAGCGCCCTCGTCGGCCCGGCCCGCAGCCCTCCTCACGATGCCCAAAGTCCCACCTCGCACTGCCATTAAGGCCGAGCTGAACTGTCATTAAGGCCGAGCTGCGCTGCTGCTGAGACCGAGCTGCTTTGCAAAACAAATTAAATCACCGAGCAAAACAATTTAAATTGCCGACCAAAACAATTTAAATTGCACAGCAAAACAAATTAAATTGCAAACCCGAAGCGATGCTACGGCAGGCCAAAACCCGTCTGCCGCCGAGAGAAAAGCGTCACATCGGCGGCGGAACAGCCTTCATCAGGACATGTGGACCGCGCTATGCTTGCCTGACGATTGTCACACGATGTCATCAGGAAGCGGCGCTTCCTGATCATGAAACGCTGCTGGCTGAAGGCTGCCTGTTTTCTGAAGATTGTCCAAATGAAGTCCGAACTCGTCCTTCACGATCTGTCTGACGACATTGATCTTGATGTTGCTTGCATCGGCTTTGTCGTATATCAAAAGCAGGATGATTGTACCTTTTTCGGGTGAAACAATATAGGTAAGGGTAATCACCCTCGCCCCACCCGACCTGCCACGGCCCTTGGAACCTATTGCCATTCTTATTTTTCTGATGCCTGGGCACAGTTCGGTTCCTTGGAAAGGATTCTTCAGCAGTTCCGCCTGAAACACTTCCAAGTCGTCGGCAAGACTACGATATCGCTTCAACAGTCGCTTGGCTTCGGCATCGAAATAACTACTGGTCAGTATTTCGAAGTTCATCGATCAGATGGTTCAAGGTGTTCAACTTCCGTTTGCCCTGCATGGCTTCCTTTGCTTCCCTGAGTGCACCACGCAATTCGTCTGTCAAGTCCTTCTTGTTGACGATCATGTCGTCCTCGGTGATGGGAACGACTTTCCAACTGCCATACCGGGCTTTGACGACAACGTCTTCTCCTTGCTGGGCCAGACCGAAATATTTGGCCAGATTAGCTCTATAGTCTCTTCCTGTTACTACTACCATAATCGTTTGCTATTGTATTTTCGTCGGCAAAGATACGAAAAAGCAACGAGAAGTGCACCATTTTGGAGCACTTTTTACATAAAGAAAGCGTATGACTCCCGTTGACGGCAAAAAAAGCCAGCCTGCAAATCACTGCAGACTGGCTTCAAGAAGGTTTTTACTCTTATTTATGTATCAATGTTTTGTCTGTTTCGTGCAAGCGCTTCGGGCCTCGGTCTATGCGTCGATGTTGGCATAGGTGGCGTTCTGCTCGATGAACTCGCGGCGCGGCTCCACGTCGTCGCCCATGAGCATGGAGAAGATCTCGTCGGCCTCGGCGGCGTTCTCAATGCTGACTTGCTTCAGCAGACGCGTCTGCGGGTCCATGGTCGTCTCCCAGAGCTGCTCGGGATTCATCTCGCCCAGACCTTTGTAGCGCTGCGTGTGGAGCTGCTTGTCGTCGTCGCGGCCTTCGACATACTTGTCGATGAATGCCTGCCTCTGCTGCTCGGTGTAGCAATACTCCGACACTTTCTTGTAGGTGCACTTGTAGAGCGGCGGCGTTGCGATGTAGAGGTGTCCGCCCTGTATGACCTGCGGCATGAACCGGTAGAAGAGTGTCATGATGAGGGTGTCGATGTGTGAGCCATCGACGTCGGCATCGGTCATGATGATGATCTTGTCGTAGCGCAGCTTGTCGATGTTGGCTTCCTTGGAGTCCTCGCCGTCGACGCCGAAGCGTACGCCGATAGACTGTATGATGTTCATCACCGACTCGGCTTCGAAGACGCGGTGCCACTGCACTTTCTCCACGTTGAGAATCTTTCCGCGCAGCGGGAGGATGGCCTGGAAGTGACGGTCGCGGCCCTGCTTGGCCGATCCGCCTGCCGAGTCGCCCTCAACGAGGAATATCTCGCACTGCTTGGGGTCGCGGTTGGAGCAGTCGGCCAGCTTGCCGGGCAGTCCGCCGCCGCTCATGGGGTTCTTGCGCTGCACGCTCTCGCGGGCTTTGCGGGCAGCGATGCGCGCCGTTGCCGCAAGGATGACTTTCTCGCAGATGGTGTGGGCCTCTTTGGGATGCTCCTCCAGGTAGTTGGTCATGGCCTCGCCGACGGCTTTCTGCACGGCGCCGTTCACTTCGCTGTTGCCGAGCTTCGTCTTCGTCTGCCCTTCAAACTGCGGTTCGGCCACCTTGACGGAGATGATGGCGGTGAGTCCTTCGCGGAAATCGTCCTGTGCCACCTCGATCTTGGCCTTTTCGATCTGCTTGCGCAGCTGGTCGTCCTCGTCGGCATATTTCTTCAGCGTGCGGGCCAGAGCGATGCGGAATCCGGTGAGGTGTGTTCCGCCCTCGATGGTGTTGATATTGTTCACATAGGAGTGGATGTTCTCCGAGTAGTCGCTGTTGTAGAGCAGGGCCACCTCGATGGGCACGCCGTCTTTCTCGGTCTTCAGGCAGATGGGATCGCCGATGATGGACGTGCGGTGACGGTCCACGTAGCGCACGAACTCCTTCAGTCCTTCCTTGGCGTGGAACACCTCGGGCTGCTTCAGCTTGCCGTCCTCGTCGGGGCGCAGGTCGGTGAGCGTGATGGTGATGCCCGCATTCAGGTAGGCGAGCTCTCGCATGCGACGGGCGATGATGTCGTATTTATACTCGGTGGTGGTGAAGATGGTCTTGTCGGGCCAGAACTGCTGGCGCGTTCCGCGCAGCTCTGTCTCGCCCACCACCTTCACGGGGTAGAGGGGTTTTCCCTTTTCGTATTCCTGCTGGTAGATTTTTCCGTCGCGGAAGACCTGCGACATCATGTGTGTGGAGAGGGCATTGACGCAGCTGACGCCTACGCCGTGGAGTCCGCCCGACACTTTATATGACCCTTTATCGAACTTTCCTCCGGCATGGAGCACTGTCATGACGACCTCGAGAGCCGACTTGTGCATCTTCTCGTGCTCGTCGACGGGGATGCCTCGGCCGTTGTCTTGCACGGTGATGGAGTTGTCTTCGTTGATAGTGACTTCGATGTGGGTGCAGTAGCCAGCCATAGCCTCGTCGATGGAGTTGTCGACGGTCTCGTTGACCAGATGGTGAAGGCCTTTCTCGCTGATGTCGCCGATGTACATGGCAGGGCGTTTGCGCACGGCTTCGAGCCCTTCGAGGACTTGGATATTACTGGCTGAATAATTCGTTTCGTTGTTCTGATTATCTGTCATTTTACCGTTGTCTGAAATAACGGTGCAAAGTTACAAAAAAAAGGGCAAACAGACGGCCATGAGTTGTGAAAAAGAAATAAATAAATCTTTATAAAGCGTTAACGGGCGGGGTGCTTTCCTATAGCGAAAAAAAAGGATCGCATCCTCACGGATGCGACCCTCACCATTTTATTGTGCCTATGAAAAGTTATTTATTATCCTAACTTGTTGATGTGCTTCGAAAGGCTCGATTTCAGGTTGGCTGCCTTGTTCTTGTGGATGATGTTCTTCTTAGCCAGCTTGTCGAGCATCTTCTGAACTTTCGGATAGAGCTTTACAGCCTCTTCCTTGTCGGTCATTGCGCGCAGTTTGCGCACGGCGTTACGCATGGTCTTAGCGTAGTAACGGTTGTGAAGAGTCCTTGTCTTGGTCTGACGGATTCTCTTCTCGGATGATTTGTGGTTTGCCATTTTTTGTAAATGATTAATTTGTTGTTTTGAAAGCCCTTGGGTCTTGCGTCTGAAAGGCTGCCCTAGGCGGGTTCGTCCGAACCCTGGCCACCTGATTGCGTGAGCACCGCAGGGGAAACTCGCGTTAGCGCATCGTCTGCGCGATGGCCGAATGGTAGTCCCTAGGAGAGTCGAACTCCTCTTTAGAGAATGAAAATCTCTCGTCCTAACCGATAGACGAAGGGACCATCGCCCATTTTAGCGGGTGCAAAGGTAGACATATTTTCGGAAATGGCCAAATTTTCTGTTGTTTTTTTTCGTATTTGGCTGAAAAATAGTAATTTTGCAGCTATGCTGATCAAGACGAAGGCCATTGTGCTGCGGCAGGTAAAGTATGGTGAGCGGAAGCTGATTGTCGATCTGCTCACCGAAGCCCGTGGGCGCGTGTCGGTAGCGACGACGGTTCCGAAGACGCAGCGTGGCAAGACGAAGGCGCAGTATTTCCAGCCGCTGACGATGCTCGATGCGGAGCTCGACATGAAGCGCAGCGACACGTTGCACCATCTGCGCGACGTGCGGCTGCTCCATCCCTACGCCACGATTCCCTTCGACCCCTCGAAGCTGAGCATCGTGCTCTTCCTGGCGGAGTTTCTCTACTACAGCACGCGCGACGAGCAGCAGAACGACAGCCTCTTTGCCTACGTGGAGAACAGTCTGCTCTGGCTCGACGGCTGTCCGTCGGGAGCGCCCAACTTCCATCTGGTGTTCACGATGCGCCTGTCGCGCTTCATCGGCTTCTTCCCCTACACCGAAGACTACCACGAAGGCGACATCTTCGACCTCCGCGCCGCCACCTTCGCCCACGATGCGCCGCTGCACTCCGACTTCCTGAATGCCGACGACGCAGCGCGCATCAGCACCCTCATGCGCATGAACTACGAGTCGATGCACCTTTTCCGCATGAGCCGCCACGACCGCAACCGCATTCTCGACGTCATCATGCGCTACTATCGGCTCCATGTGCCCAACTTCCCCGAACTGCGCTCGCTGGCTGTGATGAAGGAGCTGTGGGACTAAAAAAAAGCCGCTTCTACTCTCGCGAGCGGAAGCGGATGGTATTATGGTCTTTAGTTGTATGAGTTATGGTTTTTACTTTTTGTAGTATGAGTCGAGTGTGTCCCTGTGCTTAGAGGTGTATCTTCACGATAGCAGTTTCTTCACGATGGCAGAGATGACGCGCCCTTCGGCCTGTCCGGCCATCTTCTTCGTGGCGGCGCCCATCACCTTGCCCATGTCTTTCATGCCCGAAGCACCCGTCTGGGCGATGATGTCGCGCACGACGGCCTCGATCTGTGCCTCGTCGAGCTGCTTGGGCAGGTAGCTTTCGAGCACTTCAACCTGTGCCAGCTCGGCATCGGCAAGGTCCTGACGGGCAGCCTGCGAGTAGGTGACGGCCGTCTCGCGGCCCTGTTTGGCCAACTTGGCGATGATCTTGAGCGCGTCGGCATCGTCGAGGGTGTCGTTGGCACCCGGTGCCGTCTTGGCTTCGAGGAATACTTTCTTGATGTTGCGGAGGGTCTCCAGGCGCACCTTGTCGCGCGCCTTCATGGCCTCCTTGATGTCGTTGCTTATCTGATCGAAAAGTGTCATATCTTCTTTTATGCTTGTTGTTACTGTTGTTGACTAAGAATGGGCGTCTGCCGACGGAGAATGTCAGCCGAACTTGATGGTTCCCTGGATAGGCTCGCGCTTGTCGTCGTCGCCGTTGCTGACGTTGCCTGCGGCCTTGTTACGGATTTCGTCGAGCACCTGTCGCGTGCGCTTGTAGGTGGGAGTCTGCTCCACGTCGCTAATGACATCGTCGTTGTCGAGGTCTTCCTGACGGAAGATGAAGATGTGGGGGCGGCGCTTGTACTGAGCCGTTGACCCGTCTTTGCCGTAGTAGCGGTTGCGGCGGTCCTGCCGCTCGGCTGCTTTCTCTTCCTCGGCAGCGATGCGGTCGGCTTCTTCCTGCGTGCGCTTGGTGAAGTGTGCGCCCATGCCGTCGACGTCCTCGATGCCGAATCCCGTTGCGAGGATGGTTACCTTCACCTTGTCGCCGAGCTCGGGATCGGTGGCCAGTCCCCATTTGATCTCGAAGTCGTTGCCGAACTTGGCCATGAAGTCGTTCACGTCGTTCATTTCTTCCATCATCAGGCCCGTCTTCGACTGCTTGTCGGAGCAGAAGGAGATGCTGAGCAGGATCTTCTTCGAGTTGAAGACGTCGTTGTCGTTGAGCAGCGGCGAGTTCAGAGCGTCGTCGATAGCCTTCTTCACACGGCCCTCACCCTCGCCGTAACCGGTAGACATGATGGCCACGCCACCGTCCTTCAGCACCGTCTTCACGTCGTTGAAGTCGAGGTTGATGAGTCCGTGCACGGTGATGATCTCTGCGATGGACTTCGCAGCCACGGACAGTGTGTCGTCGGCCTTGGCGAAAGCGTCGAGCACGGTGAGCTCGGGATAGATCTCGCGCAGCCGCTCGTTGTTGATGACGAGCAGGGCATCGACGTGCTTAGCCATCTCCTCCACACCGTCGAGAGCCTGGTCGATCTTCTTCGGGCCTTCGAATCGGAAGGGAATGGTGACGATACCCACGGTGAGGATGTCGAGTTCCTTGCTCACGCGGGCGATGACCGGAGCGGCACCCGTTCCCGTTCCGCCGCCCATACCGGCGGTGATGAAAGCCATCTTCGTGCCGTCGTTGAGCATGTTGCGCACGTCGTTGATGCTCTCCTCGGCCGCCTGACGGGCCTTCTCGGGTTTGTTTCCGGCTCCGAGACCCTCCTTGCCGAGCTGCAGATGCACGGGCACGGGGGAGTCGTTGAGTGCCTGGTTGTCGGTGTTGCAGAGCACGAAGGTCACGTCGTGGATGCCTTCGCGGTACATGTGGTTCACGGCATTGCCGCCGCCACCGCCTACACCGATCACTTTGATGATGCTGTTCTCTTTTTCGGGCTCTCCGAAATCGAGTATGTCGAAGTTCTTATTGTCTGCCATAATTCTTTTTATTCTTGGATTACTGGTTAAAACTGTTGGTGACAGGTGTTGATGTCGACCCCGACGGAGCCTGTTGCCGCCAGGGATCGGAACCGCGTGGTGCTATTCGTCCTCGGGTTCGGAGATGAGACTCTTGAGGAAACTCTTCAGCTTCCGGCCTGTCTTCTTCAGTCCGCTGTCCTCCTTGCGCTTGCGTTCTTCCTCTTCAGCCTTGCGGCGAGCCTCCTCGGCTTCAATCTCGGCTTGGCGGGCAGCCTCCTCGGCCTCCTCCTGCTTGCGGCGTTCCTCCTCGACCTTCAGCTTCTCGGCCTCTGTCTGCACGACGCCGGGTCCGAGTTCGTTGGCCTTGCGGGGCTCGCGGTGAACGTCGGCGAGCGTGGGTTGCTTCTTGTCGGCAAAGAGGTCGGCGTTGGGATCGACCTCGCTGCCGGCGCAGTTCATGTCGCCTTTGGCCAGCAGGGCGAGAACAGTGTTCATCATGCCGTTGCGGGCAGAGATATCGCTGTCTTTCGACGTGATGCTCTGCTGCACGAATTTGGCGATGCGTATCTTTTCGATGTGCGTATGGTTGCGGAAAGCCGTCTCGATGTTCTTCATGTTGGCACCGCCGCCGGTGAGGATAAGTCCGCCGAGCAAGCGGTCGGCATAGTCTTGCGGCACTTGGTACCACACGTTCTCAATGATTTCCTGCACGCGGCCCTCGACAATCTCGACAAACTTGCGGCTCTCTACGGAGCGTTCGGCGTCGATGCTGAGCATGAGCGAGTTGTCGATGTCGCCGTTGTCGGTCCATGCGCTGCCGTATTTCAGTTTCATCTGCTCGGCCATGGGCTCCTCGATCATGAGCGATGCGATGTCTTTGGTGATGTTGTTGCTGCCCAAGGGGATGACGGCAAGATGGCGCAGGATGTTCTTGTAGTAGACGCTGACGGTCGTAGTGTCGGCTCCGAGGTCCACGAGAGCGCATCCGGAGCGCTTCTCGGCGTCGGTGAGCACGCTGTCGGCCAGTGCGAGCGGTGCGAGATACATCTCAGCGATGGCCACTCCGGCGAGGTCGAAGCACTTGTTCAGGTTGCGGTAGAACAGTTTTCGCCAGAGGATATTGAGGAAATTGCCCTCAAGACGTGAGCACTGAATGCCGACGGGATCCATCTGGTACTGGTTGTCGACCTTGTACTCCTGCGTGGCAGCGTCGAGGATTTCCTGATCCTGATAGGTCATGTTGCGGTTGGCGTCCATCAGCTCGTTCACCATCTCTTGCGTGACGATGGTGTCGGCAGGCAGATTCTTCACAATCACGTTCTTGATGCTACGTATCGACTGTCCGCCCACGCCGACGTAGACATGCGTAATGCTTGTCTTGAGTTTGGTGGTGAGCTTCTTGACGATGTTCGAGATACACTGGGCCGTCTTGTCGATGTTGTAAATGACGCCCTTGCGGATGAAAGAGCTCGACTCTTCCTTCACCACGGCGAGCACGGTGATGCTTCCGTCGATGTTCTTCTTTCCCGCAATACCGGTCATCTTGGATGATCCGAGTTCGATTGCTACGATAAATTCTGCCATACGCTATACTTGCTTTTTATTGTTTCCGTTCTTTTTCTCTTGTTTCTTCTCGTCTGCAGGGACGGGCTTGGGCTTCTCTTGACGGCTGCTGTCGCGTGGAGCAGGGCCGGCGGCCTCATCTTCGGGCTTCTTCGCCTTGGTGGTGTCGGCCGGTGCAGGCTTCTCCGGCTCGGGGAGCGGGAAGATGTTGGCGTTCTTCTTGCAGATAATCTGGTTGTCGTACTCCAGACTGATGTAGTGGTAGCGGTTCCATCCTGCCTGGCTGAGGCCGTAGCGGTAGAACTTCTCCAGCCGTTCAAGCTTCTTGTCGACGTATTCGCTGATGAGTTGGAGCCTGTCTTCCTTCGTCTTGGCCTGCGGGAGATAGCCGATATATATAATGTGGTCGCCAACGCGCGGCACCAGTTCGATGCCCATGTCGGGCATGACGTTGATCTGGACAATCTGGTTTTTCCAGAAATTGTTGGCCATGAGCACTTCCATGAGGGGTGCGAGGTAGCTCTGGGCGTAGTCTTTGGTGATATAGCCCGTGGCGATGATGAGGTCGCTGGTGTATTTCGAGCTGGCCATGATGCCTCCCTTGTCGTCAACGTAGTAGTCATCGCCCTTGATGCTCTTGATGCGGACGATGGGCAATCGCTGCGTGACGTTGATGCAAACGTGCCCGTTCTGCGTCTTGAAACATTCGGCCGTGCTGACGAAGGGGCTGGCTTTGAGGATGTCCTCTATGTCGCGCGGGTTGACGGTCTGCATCCTTGTCTCCAGCGGATAGAGTTTCCGGGCTTCGAGGATTCGCTTGATTTCGGGCGCGCTGAGGAAGCCGTTGGTATTCTCGTCGGTGATATTGATGCTGACCTTGGTGCACATCTTCTGCGTCTCGTCCGGTCGGTTGAACGAGGTCATGGCGAACATCAGATAGCCTGCGAGCAGGATATCGAGTGTGGCGATGGCTGTCTTTTTCCAGTTGATGTGCAATTTCATTCTCTTGTCGTGTATTGGAATGATGCCGTTCAGACACCGTATTTCTTTCTGAGGACGGCCTCGATCTGCGGAACTTGATTGTCGAGATCGCCGGCACCGAGGACTACGAGCACGTCGAAATCGTGGTCGGCGACGAACTGCAGGATGTCGTCCTTCTTCACAATCTGTTTGTCCACGCCTTCGCGCAGGTTGTCGTAGATGAGTTGCGACGTGACGCCCTCGATAGGTTCTTCGCGTGCGGGGTAGATTTCGGTGAGGATGACCTCGTCGAGCTGGCTCAGACTGTCGGCGAAGTCGCGGTAGAAGTCGCGCGTACGAGTGTAGAGATGGGGCTGGAAGATGGCGGTGATCCTGCGGTTGCGATAGAGCTCGCGGATGCTGCGCGCACTCTGGAAGATTTCTTTCGGATGGTGGGCGTAGTCGGAGAGGAACACGATGCGGTCGGTCTTCAGCTTGAAGTCGAAACGGCGGTCCACACCGTGGTAGGTGCGCATGCCGTAGCGCAGCTCTTCTGCCGTGCAACCGTTGAGCTGGGCCATCGCCATGGCCGCAATACCGTTCTCAATGTTGATGGGAACAGGCTGTCCAAGGCTGATGCCGCACACGTTTTCTATCGGTGAAATGAAGTCGAACGTGATTTCTCCGTTCTCTATCTTCACGTTGTCGGCATGGAAATCGCCTTCGTCGAGAGCGTATTCATAGACGCTGACGCCATCTTGCGGATCGGCCTTCATCTCCAGACCACGGTGGATGACGAGTGCTCCGCCGGGCTTGATGAGCGTCGTGAAGTGACGGAAGCTCTCGAGATAGGCCTCCTTAGTGCCGTAGATGTCGAGATGGTCGGGGTCTGTGCTCGTGATGACCGCCATCCACGGACGCAACCAGTGGAACGAACGGTCGAACTCGTCGGCCTCGATGACCACGAAGTCGCTATCGTCGGAAAGGATATAGTTGGTGCCGTAGTTCTTCGAGATGCCACCGAGGAAGGCGTTGCAGTCCATCGACGACTGGTGCATGATGTGAGCACACATGGTCGATGTGGTTGTCTTGCCGTGGGTTCCTGCAAAGCAGAGTCCGCGGTGGGCACGTGTGAGCGTGCCGAGCACCTGAGCGCGCTTCTGTATCTCGAAGTTTTTCTCGCGGAAGAAGACCAGCTCGGCGTGGTCGGTGGGCACGGCGGGCGTGTAGATGACGAGCGTTTCCTTCGGGTTCTTGCATGAGTGCGGAATCAGGTCCACATTCTCTTCGTAGTGAATCAGCGCGCCTTCTCTTCCCAGTTGCTCTGTCAGCGCCGACGGAGTCTTGTCGTAGCCAGCCACCACCATCCCCTTTCTCAGGAAATAGCGGGCCAGGGCGCTCATGCCGATACCTCCGGCACCCACGAAATAGACGGCTTTGATATCTTTCAGTTCCATTCTGTTTGTTGTTTCTTCTCTTTTTCTTTTACTTCGGTGTCATTCTGCGACGGCGTCGGCTTATCGTTCGGCCAGTCGGATGACCTCGTTGGCGATGATGTTGGCAGAATCGGGGAGCGCCAGTTTCAGGATATTCGCGCTCAGCGAAGCCAGTCGGGCATCGTCGTTGACGGTCTGCAAAGCCAGGGCGATGACCTTTTCGCGGGCTTCGACATCCTTCACGTACAGTGCGGCGTCCTTGTTGACAAGAGCCATGGCATTCTTCGTCTGATGGTCTTCGGCCACATTCGGCGACGGGACAAGGATGACCGGTGTCCCCAAGAGGCAGAACTCAGAGATGCTACTGGCTCCTGCGCGGCTGATGACGAGGTCGGCAGCCCTGTAGGCAGCACCCATATCGGCGATGAAATCGGTGGGTTTGAGCGTCGGCACCTGTTCGTGGTTGTTCAGTTCCTTGAGCATCTCGCTGTAATAGTACTTTCCTGTCTGCCAGATGATCTGCACTCCGCTCGAACGGATGTCGTCGAGATGCTGCAGAACACTCTCGTTGACGGTTCTCGCGCCAAGACTTCCACCCACAATGAGAATCGTTTTCTTCTGAGGATCGAGGTTAAATGACTTCAGAGCTTCCGCCTTCGTCAGCTTGCACTCGAGCAGTTGCTGGCGTACGGGGTTGCCGGTGACGATGATTTTCTCTGCCGGGAAGAATCGTTCCATGCCTTCGTAGGCCACACAGATGACCTCGGCCTTCTTGGCCAACAGCTTGTTGGTGACGCCGGCATAGCTGTTTTGTTCCTGAATGAGACAGGGAATACCCATCGATGCAGCCTTGTTGAGCGTCGGGCCACTGGCATAGCCACCCACGCCGACAGCCACCATAGGCTTGAACTCGCGGATGATCTGCTTGGCCATGCGCTGACTTTTCCATATCTTGAAGAGAACCTTGACGTTCTTGAGAAGGTTTTTGCGATCAAAACCCTGTATGGGAAGACCCTTGATATCGTAGCCAGCCTGCGGAACGCGCTGCATTTCCATGCGTCCCTGAGCACCCACAAACAAAATCTTGGCTTCAGGGTTGCGGGCCTTGATGGCATTGGCAATGGATATGGCGGGGAAGATGTGGCCTCCCGTTCCGCCTCCACTGATAATGACTCTCAGTTCCTTTTCCATATCTTACTTCCTTTATAGTTCAATGTAATATCTTCCTATGCTCCCACGGCTCACTTAAGCTGCCACCCTGCGCGGCTTGGGTTCGGTCAGTTCGTCCTTTCTCTTCGCCGTATAGCTGACACTGAGGATGACGCCGATGTACACGCAGTTCACAATCGTACTCGTTCCGCCCTTACTGATGAGTGGCAGCGGCTGTCCGGTGACGGGAGCCAGTCCCACGGCGACGCACATATTAAACATGGCCTGTGTGGTCAGCAGCAGTGCCACGCCCATAATGAGCAAGGCAGGGAACACGTTGGCGCAGCGGTTGGCGATCGATGCCGTGCGGAAGAGCAGGATGATGTAGAGCAGACAGACGCCGGCAGCTCCCCACACGCCCATCTCTTCGATGATAATGGCGTAGATGAAGTCGGAGAATGCCTGCGAGAGGAAGTCGCGCTCCACGGAGTTGCCCGGTCCTTTGCCCACCACGTTCGACGTGGCGATGGCAATCGAGGCGTGAGCCTTCTGTGCTCCCTTCCCTTCCAGGTCTACATCCTCGGGGCGCAGTTCCTTGTTATCGATGAAGTCCATGATACGCGCCTTCCATGTGCTGGCGCGATGGAACACTTTGTTGTAGGCTTTGGCAAAGACATTGGCCGACTCTTCTTCCGTGGTCTGCTCTGTCATGGCCAGCTCCTTATTGTCTTGCGGTTTGGCATCTTCCTCATCACCGATCATCCACACCATAGCGACGACGAAAACACCTATCATGGCGAGCACACCCATCAGTCTGCCGAGCTGCACTTTGGGCACACGGCCGATGAACATCATGATGATGACCGTCAGGAACAGCAGCGCTGCGGTGGAGAGGTTCTCCATGCCGATGAGGAAAATGATGGGTAGCGACACATACATAATATATTTGAACGCCCGACGGTCGGCACCGTCGACGGTCTGCATGGCGCTCAGTATCTGTGCTTCGGCCAGAATGACAGCTCCCTTTGCAAGCTCGGAGGGCTGGAACTGAATGCCGAACAGCCCTATCCACCGCTGGGCTCCGTTGGTACTCTGTCCCATCATGAGCACGGCGACCAGCATGAGCAGCGAGAAAAGCAAGGCGAAAGGAGTGACGAGCTTGAAATATTTGCACTTGACATTCATCGTGAGCACCATGAAAGCCACGCCTACAAGGATGAGCGACGAGTGGTACACCACTGGTTTCCAGTAGTTGTCGGCCTTGTAGGTCAGTGCACTTGAAGCACTGTACACCTCAAGGACGCTGACGATACAAAGGAAGAAGAACACCATCCAGATGATGCCGTCGCCTTTGAACTTTAATCGTGTCAGTCTGTCGAACATATTCTTTCCTTGCTAAGGGTTGGGGTTATAGGTTGCGCACCAGCGTCTTGAACTGTTCGCCGCGGTCTTCCATGTTCTTGAACAGGTCGAACGAGGCGCAGCAGGGGGAGAGGAGCACCGTCATTCCGGGCTTGGCCATCTCGTAGCAAGCCTCCACGCACTCCTTCATAGAGTGTGTGTCGCGCACGGGAATGCCCATGTCGTCGAAGTTGTCGTGCAGTTTCTTGTTGTCGGCGCCGAGGTAAACGATGCCTGCGCACTTCTGCCGCACCAGATCCTTGATGGGTTCATAGTCGTTGCCCTTGTCCTTGCCTCCGATGATGAGGATGGTGGGCGTCTTCATGCTCTCCAGCGCATACCAACAGGCATCCACGTTGGTGGCCTTGGAGTCGTTGACATATTCCACGCCGCGCACCGAGCAGACTCTTTCCAGACGATGTTCCACACCGGGGAAGTCGCTGAGGCTCTTGCGGATGATCTCTTTCTTGATGCCGCTGACGTTCGACGCGATTCCTGCTGCCAGCGAATTATAGATGTTATGCTTGCCGGTGAGCGACAGTTCCTCTTGCTCCATATTGAACGGAGTGGGATATTCAATCTTGTACTGTCCCTCCTCGATATATCCGATGGTGCCCTTTTCCTTCAGTTCCGAGAACGGCAGCTGCACCGACTTGATGTCGTACTTCTTCAGTTCGCGGCTGATGATGGGGTCGTCGTTCCAATAGATGAACGCATCCTCGGGCGTTTGGTTACGGATGATGCGCATCTTCGCGTCCACATAGTTCTGCATGTTGTTCTGGTAGCGGTCCAGATGGTCGGGGGTGATGTTGAGCAGCACGGCCACATTGGCTCGGAAGTCGTACATATTGTCGAGTTGGAACGACGAAAGCTCGATGATGTAGTAGTCGTGCGGATCCTCGGCCACCTGCAAAGCCAGCGACCGTCCGATGTTTCCTGCCAGCCCTGCATCGTAGCCTGCAGCCTTGAAGATGTGGTAGATGAGCGATGTGGTCGTGGTCTTACCGTTCGAACCGGTGATACAGATCATCTTCGAGTGTGTGTAACGGCCTGCAAACTCTATCTCACTGATGATATGAATGCCCTTGGCAATGATCTTTTGGATCATCGGAGCCTCGTCGGGAATGCCGGGACTCTTGATAACCTCGTCGGCATCGAGAATCTTCGCTTCCGTGTGACGGCCTTCCTCCCACTCGATACCATGGTCGTCGAGCATCTTCTTATAATGGTCTTTGATGGCACCCATGTCAGAGACGAACACCTCAAAGCCCTCTTTCTTCGCCAGGACGGCGGCTCCTGCACCGCTTTCGGCGGCTCCCAAGACAACGATTTTCTTCATTTCTCCTTTATCTTATCTTCAACGTGATGATGGTAAGGGCGGTCAGGATGAGCGTCACGATCCAGAAACGGAACGTGATCTTCGACTCATGGAACTGTCGCTCCGGCCATTTCTTATATATATATCGGCTCGTCGGGTCGAGCTGTGAATCCAGTTTGCGGAAGTTATCGTGGATCGGCGTGGCACGGAACACGCGCACACGCTGCCCTTTATGCTTATAGTACCTGAACACCTGCGTCTGTATGATGACGCTGAGGCTCTCCACGAAGAAGATGCCGCAGAGGATCGGCAGCAGCAGTTCCTTGTGGATGATGACGGCGATGACGCCGATGATGCCTCCGATGGTGAGCGATCCCGTGTCGCCCATGAACACCTGTGCGGGGAAAGCATTGTACCAAAGGAAGCCTACCATAGCTCCCACGAAGGCGCAGATGAAGATTACCAGCTCTTGCGACCCCGGAATGAACATGATGTTAAAGTAGGCCGCATACTCAATATGGCTGCTCACGTAGGCCAGTATGCCCAGCGCCACGCCGATGATGGCCGAGTTGCCGGCGCACATACCGTCCATACCGTCGTTCAGGTTGGCGCCGTTCGACACCGCTGTCACCACGAGGATGGTCATCACCACGAAGAGCACCCACCCGGCAGCACGGCTATTGTCGCCCATAAACGCCATGACCTTCGAGTAGTCGAGGTCGTGGTTCTTCACGAACGGGATGGTTGTCTTCAGCGATTTCACCGCCTCCGACTTGTGGATCACCGACTCCGTCTTGTTCTGCTTCACGATTGTCAGGTTCTCGTTGATCTTCGCATCGGGACTCAGCCACAGCGTCAGACCCACGATGAGGCCGATGCTCACCTGCCCCACAATCTTATATTTGCCCTTCAGACCGTCTTTGTTGCGGCGGAAGATCTTGATATAGTCGTCGAGGAACCCGAGGAATCCCAGCCACACGGTGGTAATGATCATCAGCAACAGGTAGATGTTGCGCATTCGGCCAAGCAACAGCACGGGAACGAGGATGCTCACGATGATGATGATGCCGCCCATCGTGGGCACGCCTTTCTTCTTCTCGCCGAAGGGGTCGATGCTGGCATCGCGCGCCGTTTCTGATATGTTGTGCCGCTTCATGAATCTGATGAAGTGCTCACCAAACCATGCCGAGATCAGCAGCGAGAGGATCAGCGTGAGCAGCGCACGGAACGAGATGTAGCTCCACATGTGCGAGCCCGGTATGTTGTATTGCTCGAGGAATCGGAAAAGGTAGTATAGCATTTCTTATGAATTTACGATAACCAACTCAAACTCTTAACTCTTAATTCTTAACTAGAAAAGATTTCCCGCACCACTTCGCGGTCGTCGAAATGATGCTTCACGCCCTGAATCTCCTGATAGTCCTCATGGCCCTTGCCTGCAATGAGCACCACGTCGCCCTTCTGTGCCATCATGCACGCCGTGCGGATGGCCTCGCGACGGTCCACGATGGCCACCACCTTGCGCATCTGCTGCTTGTCAAGACCTGCCAGCATGTCGTTGATGATGTCCTGAGGATCCTCGAAACGGGGGTTGTCGCTCGTGATGATGACGCGGTCGCTCTGCTTCACGGCTTCCTGCGCCATCAGCGGACGCTTTCCTTTGTCGCGGTTGCCGCCGGCTCCGCAGACGGTAATCACCTGTCCCTTGCCGTTGAGCACCTCGTGGATGGCTTTCAGCACGTTCTCCAGGGCGTCGGGCGTGTGTGCATAGTCTACGACGGCGGTGAATCCTTCGGGCGAACGGATGGGTTCCAGCCGTCCGCTCACGCTCTTCAGCGTGCTCAGCACCAGCAGCACGTCGTCAGCTTTCTGTCCCAGCATGATGGCGGCGCCGTAGACGGCGAGCAGGTTGCTCACGTTGAACTTCCCGATGAACTGCACGCCCACCTCGTGACCGTCGATTTCTAAGTACATTCCCTCGAAATGGCATTCCAGCAGCTTCGCGCGGAAGTCGGCCATCGTGCGGGTGGAATAGGTCTTCACCGTGGCTTTCGTGTTCTGCACCATCACCATGCCGTTCTTGTCGTCGGCGTTCGTTATGGCAAAGGCCGTCTTGGGCAGTCCGTCGAAGAAGGCTTTCTTGGCGTTGCGGTAGTTCTCTACGGTCTTGTGGTAGTCCATGTGGTCGCGCGTCAGGTTTGTGAAGATGCCTCCGGCGAACTGCAGTCCTCCAATGCGCTTCTGGTGGATGGCGTGGCTCGAGCACTCCATGAACACATACTGGCACCCGGCGTCTACCATACGGGCCAGCAGCTGGTTCAGTTCGATGGGATCGGGGGTTGTATGGCTGGCGGGCACGGTCTCATCCTCGATGTAGTTGCACACGGTGGAGAGCAGCCCGCATTTGTAGCCGAGCTTGCGGAACATGTTGTAGAGCAGCGTGGCGATGGTCGTCTTGCCGTTCGTGCCCGTGACGCCCACAAGTTTCACCTTCGTCGAAGGGTCGCCGTAGAACAGCGTTGCCACCTTTCCCACGGCATCTTCGGTGCTCTCCACCTGCACGAAGGTGACACCGGTCGTCTCTTCGGGCAGATCCTCGCACAAGACGGCGCGCGCTCCCTGCTCAATGGCCTTGCCGATGAAGCGGTGACCGTCCACCTGCGTCCCTTTCATGGCCACGAACAGGTGTCCGTCGGCAATCTTCCGACTGTCTATATTGATGCCCGTGATGTCCACATCGTCGCTGCCGACGACCTGCAGGGGCTTGATATTCTTCAATAACAGACTAAGTTTCATATCTCAATTCAATTTTAGCGAACACGTTTCTCCTTTCTTGATCGGCATTCCGGGGCCGAGACTCTGCGCCACCACCTTACCGCGACCCTCGATACGCACCTTGATGCCGCGGCTCTCCATCATGTAGACGGCGTCGCGGGCTCCCATGCCGCGCACGTTGGGCACGCGGCCGTCGTCGGTGTTCTCAGTTTTCGTCAGCTGCACATCGTTCTGGCTGCGCTGTGCCGTTCCCCAGACAGGTTTTCCGTCGGAAGTCCAGGTGAAGGCGGTCTTGATGCCGAGCTGCGACAGCACGTAGTCGGCAGGAATCATGTTGCCGCTCTTCACGTCGGGCATGAAGATGCTCAGCGAGTCGCGGGCATCGCTCACGTCGAGCTTCACGTCTTGCGCCATGATACCCTCCGAGATGTTGTGGAACACCAGTCCGCTCATGCCGCCGCCCGATGCGGGAAGGCCCGATTTCTGTATGCAGACGATGCAGCTGTAGCGCGGCTTGTCGGCGGGGAAATATCCTGCAAACGAGAGCAGGTAGTTCATCTGACCCGTCTTGTAGCCGCCCACGCCTTTCGAGATCTGTGCCGTTCCTGTCTTGCCGGCCACCTTGAACGAGCGCGACCCGGCCTTTTTGCCCAGACCTTGGCTCACCACGTGGTACAGGATGGTCTGCATCTGTCGCAGCGTGCTCTCCTTGCAGATCTTCTCCTTGATGACTTGCGGCGGGAACGACTGCACCACCTGACCGTCTTTCACAATCTCCTTCACGAAGCGCGGGCGCATCATGCGGCCGTCGTTGGCGATGGCGTTGTAGAAGGTGAGCGTCGAGATGGGAGGCACCTGCGTCTCGTAGCCGATGCTCATCCATGCCAGCGCCGTCTTGCTCCAGTTGGTGTATTGTCCGCGGGCGTTCTTCTTCGGCATACGGATGCGCGGGGCTGCCGAACCTACCAACGGGATGTTCAGGTCGGAGGCGATGCCTATGCGCCGCAGCCCTTCCACGAAGCGCTCGGGGTTCTTGCCGTAGTGCTCGTCGATGATTCGGCTCACACCGATGTTCGAGCTGTATTCGAGCGTCTGTCCGAACGACAGTGTTCCGTAGCCGCCGCGGTGCCAGTTATGGTCGCGCATCTTCGAGCCGTGCATGTCGTAGATGCCGCCCGTGCAGTCCACGCGGCATGTCGTATCCACCACACCGTCGTCGAGGGCCACCATCAGCGAGGCCGTCTTGAACACCGATCCGGGCTCAAGGAGGTCGCTCACGGCATGGTTCTGCATCTCGCGGTATTCGCCGTCGGCACATTTCTGCATGTTCACGATTGCTTTCACGTCGCCCGTCTTCACTTCCATGACGATGGCCACGCCAACGTTGCCGTTGATTTCCTTCAGTTCCTCGATGACGGCGCGCTCGGCCAGGTCTTGCATGCCCACGTCGATGGTCGTGATGATGTCGGCACCGTCGACGGGGGGCCGCTCAGTGATGCTCAGGTATTTGTTCAGCACCTTCTTGCGCTGCACAACGCCGGGCTTGCCGCGCAGCGTGCTGTCGAACGACTGTTCCAGACCGCACTTCGCCGAGTCCTTCGCACCATACATCTCGCCCACCGTTCGACCGGCCAGCGACCCGAAGGGGTGGTTGCGCGAGTTGAACTCTTCCACATGGAAGCCTCCCTGATAGGAGCGCAGACAGAGGATGGGCAGCTTCTTCACCTCCGAATAGGTGTCGTAGCTCACGCGGCGCGGCCAGATGGGATAGTTGCGGCTCATCCGTTTGCGCCCGTTCTGCAGGCTGTCTTTGAAAGCTTGCGCGGAGCGTTCGGGGAAGATATCGTGCAGACCTTGGCAGATGACGTTCACCATCGAGTCGGTCCACAGCGTGTCGGCCTTGCTGTCCTGCATGGCCTTGAAGTCCATATAGAGCTTGTATTCGGGGATGCTGCTGGCCATGAGCCGTCCGTCGCAGCTCATGATATTGCCGCGTACGGGCTTCACCTCCACGCTGTCGCGCTTCAGACGGTCGGCCACCTGCACCCAGAAGTCGCGCTTCACGGTGGCGGTGTAGAGCGCCTTGCCCACAATGAGCAGGCCCAGCAAGACCATCACGAAGCTGATGATCTTGTAGCGCGGCACTATCTTCTCCCTTTCAAAAAAGCTGCCCATTCTCTCTTATATTATATATTATGTATTCTTATTTATTATTAATGCGCACGTAGTCGTCGGGAACGGTGATGATGTAGGGCGGTTGGTTCGCTATCTTCAGGATGCTGTCCTGGTTGGCCTGCAGCATTTCGAGCACATTGCTCTCGCGGCAGCGCTCCGTCAGTTCGCTCGTGCTCGACAGTGCGCGGTATTTGGCATCGATGAGTTCGGCGTTCAGCCGGTCGATTTCCAGCATGTCCTTCTGGCAACTGTAGCGGTTGGAGATGTAGACGATGATGAAGCCGGTGACGAGCAGTATCACGCCTATCTGTCGCCTGAGCAGTTCGGCCGTCAGCCAGTCGCCGCCGAGGATCTTCCTGAGCGAGAAACTGCTCGACTGTGGCTTCTCGTCCTCGCGGGCTTGGTCCTTCATGGCCTGCTCCAGCTTCGAGACGTCGTCCTTTTCCGCCTTCTGGCCGCCCGTCGGTGCGGCATCGTCGGGCGAAGGCTTCGCTCCGGCCGTCTCCACGACCGTCTCCACGATGGTGGCCATGGGCAGCTCCTCACCGGCCAGTTCGGCCTCGGTGGGCAGCAGCTCATCGTCATCGGCGGCAGATGATGCCTTGTTCGTGTTCAGCTCTTCGCTCATATCTCTTGCTCGTTATGCCTGTTCGGGCCGTTTCTCGGCGATGCGCAGCTTGGCACTGCGACTGCGCGGATTGCGCTGTTGCTCCTCCGCGGTGGGCTGTATCACCTTGCCCACGGTGTCGAACGGCGTCTCTGTCCGTCCGAAGAAGTCTTTCTCCACCTTGCCCTCGGCGTTTCCGCTGCGCATGACGTTCTTCACGATGCGGTCCTCGAGCGAGTGGTAGGTGATGACCGACAGCCGTCCGCCCGGCCGCAGCAGCTCGGTGGCTGCCGTCAGCATGTCGCGCAGGGCCGTCATCTCCTGGTTCACTTCGATGCGCAAGGCCTGAAACAGCTTGGCCGCGTCTTTCTTCTCCCGCTCACGGGGAATCAGCGAGCCCACGGCGCCCAGCAGGTCCTGGGTCGTCGCGAAGGGTTTCTGCTCACGCGCCTTCACGATGGCGGCGGCCATCCGGCGCGCTTGTTTCAGTTCGCCATATAGGAAAAGGATGTCGGCCAGACGGCTTTCATCGGTTTTGTTCAGTATGTCGGCGGCCGTTTGACCGGCCCTTTTGTTCATTCTCATGTCCAGCGGAGCCTCGAAGCGGAAGCTGAAGCCGCGCGTCTCGTCGTCGAAGTGATGGCTCGAGACGCCAAGGTCGGCCAGCAGACCGTCGATCTGTTCCACCCCGTAGTAGCGCATCCAGTTCTTCAGGTACCTGAAGTTGCTGCGCACGAACGTGAAGTTCGGGCTGGCAACGATGTTGCTCTCGGCATCGGCATCCTGGTCGAAGCTGTAGAGATGCCCCTTGCCGCCGAGGCGGCGCAGGATTTCGCGGCTGTGTCCGCCGCCGCCGAATGTCACGTCGACGTACACGCCTCCCGGCTTCAGTCCCAGACCGTCGATGCTCTCGTCGAGGAGCACGGGCACGTGGTATGTCTCTGCCGTCGTCACCATCGCTCTGCCGCGTTTTATCTGATCAGGTCGCCCACAGCACTGATGGCTGCGGCCGTTGTCTGCTGTCCCATCACGTCTTCCAGGGCCTGCCCGAACTCGTCGGGATCGAGGAATGGTTTCTGCGTGTTCTCGCCGCTCCATATCTCGATGGTAGCTCCGGTGCCGATGAACTTGATGTCGGTGGTGATGCCGGCCATCTCCAGGTAGCGCTTCGGGATGAGGAAGCGGCCGTTGGCATCGAGCGACACCTCCTCCACGTCGCTCATGAACTGGCGCATGATCTGCTGGTGGGCACGGTTCCAGATGCTCAGCCTGCGCGACAGGGTGTCGACGCGCTCGTTCCACACCGATTCGGGATACAGCACCAGGCAGGGCTCGAAGATGTCCTTGCGGAGCATCATCGTCAGCTTGCCGGCGGCCTGTAGCTCCTTGCGGAACGAAGCGGGCAGGAAGGCCCGTCCTTTCGCGTCGGTTTTGGCTTCTATGGTTCCTACAAATCGCATGTGTACTTCTTTATAAAATGAATTTGCTACAAAGGTAATACATTTCCACCACAATTCCCCACTTTTCCCCACTTTTTTTCAAAAATAATTCGATTTTATTGATTTTTGACAAAAACGGCTCTACGACTCGGGATGACTTCCCGTCGAACGAGACTGCCCGACGATGGTATTTCCTCCTGATAAAAATGTGTCGGAATGTGCATAAAAAGCTCATAATGATGACGCAACAGAGGAAAAATGATGATTTTTTCTGAAAAATGAAACGCGTTTCGGAAATTATGTGTATTTTTGCATATTGTTTCCAATAATCATGCAGACAATCACACAAAAGACCGTTGACGTAGAAGACATTCTGCGCGAAAAGATGGGGAGCAAGGCCAAGTGGATTCCGCGGCCCCTGATCTCCTGGCTCAAGCGCCTCGTTCATCAGGACGAGGTGAACCAATTCCTGTGGGACAGCCGCGAGCTGAAGGGAACGCCGTGGCTCGAGGCGTGCGTGGAGTACCTGAAGATGGACCTGCAGCTTCAAGGACGCGAAAACCTCCCCGACCCCAACGACGGACGGCTCTACACCTTCGTGTCGAACCACCCATTGGGCGGTATCGACGGCGTGGCGCTGGGCAGCATCATCGGCCGTCACTACGACAGCCGCTTCCGATATCTCGTCAACGACATTCTGATGAACCTCCCCGGACTGGCTCCCCTCTGCATCCCCATCAACAAGACGGGGTCGCAGAGCCGCGCGTTCCCAGCCATGGTCGAGGCCGGATTCCAGAGCCAGAACCACATGCTCATGTTCCCCGCAGGCCTCTGCTCGCGCAAGCGCGGCGACGAGGTGCGCGACCTGGAATGGAAGAAGACCTTCATCTCGAAGAGCATCGAATACCAGCGCGACGTCGTTCCCATCCATTTCGGCGGGCAGAACTCCGAGCGCTTCTACAAACTGTCCAACTTCTGCGACAAGCACATCAAGAAGGTGAACATCGCCATGCTCTTTCTCGTCGATGAAATGTACAAAAACGTGGGCAAGACGTTCACCGTCACCATCGGCAAGCCCATTCCCTGGCAGACCTTCGACCGCCAGCGGTCGCACGCCCAGTGGGCGCAATGGGTGAAAGACCGCGTCTACGAGCTGTAGGCCGCCCCGCCCCACGAGTCATCACCTTGCAAAAGAAAACCTCAATCTCAGAAATAACGACCAGCAAACGACCACACCAATGGAACAACCCATCATTGCCCCCATTAGCAGAGAACTGCTGAAGAGCGAGCTGACACCCGAGCGACAGCTGCGCATGACCAACAAGAGCCACAACGAAATCTATGTCGTCACGGCCCACGACTCTCCCAACGTGATGAAGGAGATAGGACGACTGCGCGAGATAGCATTCCGCGAGGCGGGCGGCGGCACTGGGAAGGCGATGGACATCGATGAATTCGATGTTTCTGACAACTGCTACAAGCAATTGATCGTGTGGAATCCCGAGGCCGAGGACATCATCGGAGGCTACCGTTACCTGCTGGGCACCGACTGGGAACTGGACGACAAGGGGCAGCCCATCCTGGCCACAAGCCACATGTTCCGATTCTCGCAGCGATTCCTCGACGAATACATGCCCTACACCGTGGAGCTCGGACGGTCGTTCGTCTCGCTCGAATACCAGAACGTGCAGCGCAACACCAAGAGCATCTTCGCCCTCGACAACCTGTGGGACGGACTGGGCGCGCTGACCGTCATCTTCCCCAACGTGAAATATTTCTTCGGAAAGATGACCATGTACCCGTCGTACGTCCGCAAGGGTCGCGACATGATTCTCTACTTCCTGAAGAAGTATTTCGACGACAAGGAGAATCTCATCACACCGATGAAACCGCTGAAAATTGAAGCCGACCCGGCAGAGCTCGACGCGCTCTTCAACGGAGGATCGTTCAAGGAAGACTACCGCATCCTGAACCGCGAGATACGCAGCATGGGCTACAACATCCCGCCGCTCGTCAATGCCTACATGGGTCTGTCGCCCACGATGAAGCTCTTCGGCACGGCCATCAACGATGGTTTCGGCGACGTGGAAGAGACGGGAATCCTCATCGCCGTCGACGAGATCTTGGAAGAGAAGCGCGTTCGACATATTGACAGCTACATCAAGGATCATCCCGATGATTTTCGCATCACCAGTGGTGCCAATAAGGTAATCTACAAGGAAAAGCATTCCTAACCACCTTGTCTGCGCTAATCATCGCTTGGATTTGTTTGATTTTCGATTCGTTTTGTAAAGAAAATATCATGCGGGTTTTTCTTCTTTCTAGAGAAGAAGAAAAGCATTAAATGGCCACGAATTTCCCAAAATTCGCGTATTTGCGGCCGTCAGACTTTGTGTTCAGAAATACGGCATTCTCAGAAGCTAAAAACGCCATTTTGTAAATAAAACTCAGAAACAACCTACATCTTGTTTCCTTCCCTCGAAGGTTGGACAAAGTTCGTCAAATACTGAACTCTGATTGTTAACACGAATCGTTTCGTGCCAACAGCTATGTTTTTTTGTTTTTCTATGAAACACCTCTGGATTTGATTGCATATTTTGCTTGTTTTGTGCAAAAATGCTCGTTTTTTTAGCTAAAAATGCAAAATGGACTAAATGGACTGGTCAAAAGGACTGAAATGGACTCGTTGTGATTGAACGGTTTTTTGTACTTTTGCCCACAAAATTTATATAAATAATCTTTAATCTTATGAAAAAGCTACTACTATTATTAACTTGGGTGTTGACAATACCTATTTGTATGAGTGCGAGGTTTGTATTATCAAGCCAAACATATTCCTCCCAAGGAAATGAAGTACAAGCCCAAACTCAAGTGAAGCATATTCACCAAACCAAGCCTGCTGAGACATGGATTAAGGTGCGTGACGACGAGATGGCTACCATCTATTACAACTCTAACATCACGACTGACAAAAGTGGTAACCATATTGTATGGGTTAAGGCCGAATTCCACGATACTGAGTGGCAAAACTATTTTGCTCGACAGATAGGTAGTCGCACCCCAGTTGCCACTACCAAAACCAAAGCTAAATATGATCAGTATTATAGTTATGTGATGGTGCGTCAGGTAATCTGCTACAACAAGGCCGGCAAACAACTATATAACTCAGGTGAAGATTCCTCGGCTGGGTGGGGACCCGTCAATGCAAGCGACCCTGTCGGCATCGTGGGCGAATATCTAGGTGACAAACTGAGATATGATGAAACTTATGGATTTTAAAACAGATAACGCATATGTTTTCGCAAGAGTTAGAAAACCTTATTCTGGCCACACTTGAAGACGGTGTTATAGAAGATTACGAAAAGGTAGCGCTTGTAAAACGTGCACAGGCCGAAGGTGTAGATCTAACAGAGTTGGAGATTTATATAAACTCCATTTTACAAAAGCGTCAAAGAGAAAAAGAAAATGAAAAAAATGCCCAAACAAAAAAGAAAGCCCAAGAAATGAAAGAGGCCTTTGGGCGAGTATGCCCCAGTTGTGGGAAACAAATGTCCCCACTTACATTAAAGTGTGAGTGTGGGTATGAATTTGTTACATCCCGAAGTGCATCTTCTGTAAAATCGCTTTCTGATAAAATTGAAAGTATACTAAATCGAGAACTAAAAGGAGATGATAGTTTTATGGAATTTGAGTATATGAAATCCTTTAAGGAACAGCAACGTGAAATCATAACGACAATCCAGATGTTTTCAGTTCCTAATACGAAAGAAGATATTATAGAATTTCTTGCACTCTCTTTACCAAATTCAAAAAAGAAAGTAGGCTTCATGAATTCCCGACTGGGAAGAGCTTTACCAGCAACTATTTTTGGCATTATTAGTCTCCCAGTTTTGTGGGGTGCCATGATTTTAGCAAATACTTGGGGGAAAATAGATAAGGATCCTGTTATTTCTCATAACACTTTAGCAGATGTTTGGCGAACAAAGTTTGAACAAGTACTGTTAAAAGGTCGCGGTTTACGTGGAGATGCTGAGTTTCAGCGTCAGTTGGATTATTATGAGAACTTAATGAACCAATACAATCAATAAAATAAGAATAAATGAATTCAATGCAACAGTTTTTTGAAAGGAAGAAGGGTGTTTATGTGTCGGACAAGATTGTCTATCAAGAAGATAAGAAGACTGTCTGTAAAGTAAAAAGTGATACCGAGTTGGAAATAGCGTCGGATTGGCCTTTTACACGATTCCGATTCATGCCTTTTTCGCGACTATATACTGAATTGGAAGAGAATCAAATGACTTTTTTATCGCCCAATTTATGGATGGATCCCTTTGAAAGTAAGAATTATTTAAGTAGTGCAAATATAAAAACTCAACAATCACATTTATACGAGGTGAAGTGACATGGGATTATTCGGAAGAGGTAAAGGCGGCGGACTGATGAATGTCATACGCTGTGATGAACAGGAATATATAGTGTGGAAATGGCGTCCAGATAAACAGGACGTCAACTCCACATCACGAGAGAATAGCATACGTTATGGTAGTAGTTTGAGAGTGAAAGACGGAGAAGTGGCCGTATTTGTCTATAAGCAAGACAACGGTACGTTACAAGATTATATCGTCGGACCGTATGACAGCACAATTAAAACGGCCAACTTCCCCGTTCTAAGCAGTATCGTTGGTCTTGCATTTGGCGGTGAATCACCATTCCAAGCAGAAGTATATTTTATTAATCTTGCAGGGAATAACCAGTTGCTCTTTTCTGTACCATACTTTGACGTGTTCGACCCCCGACTACCTGACCATGGTGTACCTATGGCAGTTAGGGGAATCATTACTTTCAATATCACAGACTATAAAGGTTTTATCAAGCTGAATCGTCTCATCAACTTTGATCACGATCAGTTCTTGGGTCAGATTAGAGGTGCTCTTTCTAAATATGTGAAAGCTGTGGTTATGAATGTGCCACAAGAGATGGAAATGCCAGTAGTTCAGATGGAACGGCAGATTCTAAGCATTAACGAAAAAGTAGAGAGTTGCCTGAAGCCACGTATTGAAAATGACTTTGGTGTGAACCTGAAAGGATTGGACATATCTTCTCTGGAGATCGACAAAGACAGTCCTTATTATGAGGAGTTGCGCCAATTAACAGCAGGCAACACTGCCAAAACCATGAACGCCCAGATAGATTTGAATATAAAGAACATGCAAGATTCTCAGCGTATCAATGCAGAGAACATGGAAGAAACCTTGCGTATCCAAAGAGAAGAAGGGCAACGGGCACAACGCTTGCAGACTGAGACAAACTTCATGGGTGCTCATTCGCTTGATCAGCAGACTGAGGTTCTCAAGACCGGTGCCAAAAGCCTTGGACAAATGGGAAATCTGGATGCTGGTGGCCAAGGTGGTGGCGGTATGAATCCTGCAGGTATGATGACTGGTATGATGATGGGAGGTGCAATGGGACAGCAGATGGCTGGTATGATGCAAAATATGGGACAGCAAATGCAAGGCGCTATGAATACTCCGCCTCCAATGCCTAATGTACTGTATCATATATCAATGAATGGTGCACAGGCTGGTCCGTTCAACATGCAGCAATTACAGCAAATGGTACAGAACGGACAACTGACACAACAGACATACGTATGGAAACAAGGTATGGCAAACTGGGATTTGGCAGGCAATGTACAGGAACTGGCTCTGTTGTTTACACCACCAACTCCTGGCTCAATGCCTCCTCCTCCCCCACCTACTATATAACTATAATAATGTAAAATATGGACAATCAAAGTTTCTTTTCAATAGACCGTTTGGTTGAGTTTGGACTTGGCATGGGCATTGCCCAGCAGATGGTAGGCATGATGAACCAGTACATGCAACAGATGTATGTGCCAGGTTCCATTCAGAGTATGCCGAAGCCGATGCCCAATATCTATTATGTGGCTATTGAAGGCCGACAAATAGGTCCGTTGAATGACGGAGAACTCTCACAACTGATTTCACAAAAGCAGATCAGTAAGGACACTCTTGCATGGGTACCTGGCTTGCCTGCATGGAAACCCATAGAGCAAATTCCGGCTATATTGAAAGTTGTAGCTTTAACCCCTCCACCACTTGACTTATGAAGATATTAGTATTTCCTACATTATTATTAATTATTGCAACAGCGGCTATAGTCTATCTCACCTATAGTATTGCCCATTCTCATTCAGACCCTAATGAAGTGTTTGTTGGAATAGGAACAGGGCTGTCTGTCTTATTAACATTGGGATGTGTTATTAGTGTTTCACTAAAGAACCATCGGATGAATGTCAACATGAAGGCATGGAGTGGCGTGGCATTTGTAGTCGTGATTATTACAAACCTCTGTTTTGCAGGATTTGGCATAACAATGCCCTACTATGTCATTGTTATTACCTTGTTATTAGTCGTCCATCTTTGGATGATATATGAGTTAGTAATTGAATGTAACGAATAATATAAAGAGAAAGCCGAGGCGCTTTAAAGGCGGTAGGCATGTTTTTAAATATTTTGATAATCATGAAAAAAAGTTTGTTATTTGATGGCAACGGCATTAGTAATGCTATTTGCAAGTTGTGGAGAAGGGAAGAAAAGTGGGATTCAACCTGCAGACCCTGCGATTACTTATGGAACATATGAAGAGGATTACGACTGGAAGGACACCAGAATTGTAAATGTACCCCTTGATGGTTGTTTAGAAGTTCAAAAAGTTAGTGCAGTTGTTGTTCCTGGAAAAGAGCATTCTAGCATTGATAAGCAAATCAATGTTACCATTGAGGTAAAAATGGTGAAGGCACCTTCTATGAAAATTGACGAATGTGGTGGTGCTAGTATCCAATTGTTAAATGAAGACGGAGCAGTATTGCAAGAGTGTTATGCAGATTATAGAGGTGTAAAAGAACTCCTACAATTATCTGTGGGGGGGATTGCTACATTAACAGGACATACAGAAGAAGATGGTGGTGGTATTATTCAAGAGCTATTTGATCAAATCAAATATATACGGCTTATAAATTTATCTGGAGGACATAAAGAGAATAAGGAATCCAGCAAAACCTCTGAAGAAGAAGCATCAGATGACGATGATTCAGATGAAGAGACTGTGAGCAATTTGAGTACAAGCAATTTAGAAGACGTTGCCAATAACCAAATGAAGAAGGCTGAGGAAATAGCAAACAAACAAATGAAGAAGGCTGAGGAAATAGCAAACAGACAAATGGAAGAAGCTGAAAGAATTGCAAATGAGCAGATGGAAGAAGCCGAAAAACAGGCAAGAAAAGCTTTGGGTCTATAGTCCTAATAATAACAAAGGAAGAATATAGAAAAATGGAAGAAAAAGAAAAAAAGGAGAACTGGTTAGTACGATTTATAGTAACCATTATCTGGTTAGCAATCTCTCTTGGGGTAGATTTTTTTGCGATTAAGTCTGAGGGTTATATTGCAGGAGCTATAGCAGAAATAATCTTCTTCATCGTTACGTTTAGTGTGCCATATTTGCGTAAAAAAGGTACTTACACTCGCTGGTGGGGATGGTTGGCATTATTACAGGCTGGATGGCTTTTCTATTTACAGTTTAGTCGTTAACCAGAATACAATCCCCAATTCGTTGCATTCATTTGATAAGGGAAGGCCGAAAACCCTGAAAAGAGTAGGCATGAATAATTTTGTAAAAGATAAAAAAAATGAAAAAGTATTGTTTTATATTTCTTTTGACTTTGGCTGTCAATAATTCATTTGCAGCTAACATGGTTGAAAACAGGAACGAATTTGTAACTGTTGCAGCTGTCAACAACAGTATTGACGACATGATTGCAGCTTACGACAAGTATGTGGACAGATACATTGCAACAATGAAAAAAGTCAAGTCAGGAGACATGTCTGCCATGGCCGACTATGCCAAGTTATTGAAACAGGCACAAGATCTTCAGACAAAAATTGAAAAATGTAAAGGTCAGATGACCGAAGCGCAACTTGCTAAGTTCAGCAAGGTCCTGAATAAATTGAATAAGGCTCTTCAAGATATGTAAGTTGTTCTTATTAACTCTTACCATTATGAGTTGAATGGAAAGCAGTGAAATATGCTGTAAGATAAACAAAGACTAGGTTAACTGAAGTTTGCCCTGTGCCTTTCTACATGATTGGCGCAGGGCATTTTCTTCAAATGCATACTTATCAAAATTGTCATTTTTTGATAATTATTTTTTGATATTTACAATAAAATTACTATCTTTGCCCGAAAATAGCTAAGATATGATTGAGAATCCCTTTGTAACAAATGGCTATGTAGGTCCGGAGTACTTCTGCGATCGGACAGAGGAGACGGCTATGCTTACCAAGCTCCTGACCAATGGTAATAATATAGCCCTGATATCCCCGCGTCGTGTTGGGAAAACCGACCTAATGCGCCATTGTTTCCAACAAAAGAGCATCAAAGACAACTATCACTGTTTTCTCATTGACATCTATGCTACCAACTCTTTTCATGACTTTGTCAGCGTTTTCGGCAAATCCATTCTCGATACCTTGAAATCGAAAGGCCGTAAGGCCTGGGAGGGCTTCTTGAATGCACTATTGTCTGTTCGTTCGGAGATTTCCTTTGACATCAATGGTAATCCAGTATGGGGCTTGGGCGTTGGAGCAATGGTTCCTCCGCAAACAACGTTGGATGAGATATTCACCTATCTGCGTACAGCAGAGAAACATTGTCTGGTGGCCATCGACGAGTTCCAGCAGATTCTATATTATAATGACAATAAAAATGTGGAGGCCGCCTTACGCACACAGATTCAGCAGTGTTCCAATGCCAACTTCATCTTTGCTGGTTCACAGCGTCATCTGATGAGCGAGATGTTCCTTTCCCCATCCCGTCCATTCTACCAGTCGGTGGTGCCCATGAGCCTTGGTGCTATTCCCATGGATCGTTATTGGGCATTCGCAGAACCTCAGTTTGCCAAGAATGGCAACCGCAAGATATCCTATGAGGTCGTAGCATCTGTCTATCAGCGATTTGAGGGAATTACAGCCAACGTTCAGCGCATCATGAATATGTTATACATGCTGACACCAAAAGGCGAGGTATGCACGATGGAGATGATCGACAAGGCCATTGACACTTACCTGCAACTGTCTTCTGCATACTATGAGGAACTGCTGCGCCAGATGCCAGAGAAGCAACGTAATGTGTTTCTTGCCATTGCAGCTGAAGGACAGGTGAAAGGTATTTCCAGTGGTAAGTTCGTTCGCAAATACAACCTTCCTTCAACCAGCTCTGTGGTCTCTGCCGTTAAAGGACTATTGGAGAAGGACTTCATTACTCAGAACGAGAATGTTTACAGCATCTATGATCGCTTTTTCCAGCTCTGGATAGAGAAGACCTTTCGTTCTTGACAATTTAACAATCAACCACACATCATTCAGCTTCTGCCAGGGATAGGGATTAAGGTATCAAACAGGCATTCAACCTATGGCAGGGTTAAATTTCTGTTATGGGAGAAGGACTTCGACCGTAACAAACCGCTCTCACTGACGGGTTTTCCTAAAACCATACACCCAGCAATAAAAAGAAAAACGTATTTTTATTTTGCATTGCACTCGTTTTTTCATACCTTTGTAGCGTCGTTCTGAGAAAGGAGCGACAATAAGAGGAGAGCAATTAAGCCTTGACCCGTCAGTAAATCTGGAAAATTCACTGTAGCATGGGAAAAGTCTGAAAGCTGCTTCTCCTGCAGAAGCATATATACAGCTCACTCTTTTATGGAGTCAGCTCACATATATACCTGCAGGTGTGAGCTGATTTTTCATTCTTTATGCTACGGGTATTCCAGAACCTTCTGACAAAGAATGTCTTAGAAGGCTCACACTCTTTATTGGTACAATTCAAAAAGAAGAGCATGGATCCAGAGACTCAGAAGATATTTATTGCCCAACTGCGCCAAAAGGTAGAGGAAACGTTTGGACAGGAAATCAAGACGCCCAAGGATTTCGAGAACCTCTCGCAGGCGGTTGGTGACAGAACGAAAAACTATATCAGCGCCACCACACTCAAACGAATGTGGGGTTACCTTACCGAGCCTGTAACACCGCGAAAGAGTACTCTCGATGTGCTGGCCCAGTATGTGGGTTACAAGGATTGGGACGCTTTTGTCCAATTTGTCCAAGAGGAAACGGTTACTCCCGCTGACTCCTCTATGCCTTCTGTCCGCAAGAGTAGCCTGTCACGTGTTTTCTTGATGGCCTCGCTTGTTGCTCTGGTCTGCATCATCGGTTTACTGTTCCTTCGATATTGCCGGATGTCGAACCAACTCACATCCGTGACTGACTCGCTCAAAACAGTCACTAACGACAAATACGTGATCCGTCTCGGACAGACTTTCTCTACCTATGATGATTACCTGCATCTGTTTGGTATCACCCCTGATGACCGTCCTTGGGCACAACCTCTTCCCGGACATCCTGAGATTTGTATCTGGGGTCCCGAGTTCCACAATGCCCATTGGCATAATGATGGAAACCCCGATAGCCTGATGCCGACCATCACGGAATACTGGCATGTTGAAGGTGCTGACCCCGAGACCGTTCGCCTACGAAACATCGACCACTACACCTACCTGCGTTACCGCAAAGAACTGCGAGTAACCTTTATGAAAGGCCTGCGCGATTCTACCTTCACCTTCCTCGGTCTCTATTCGATGGACCATCAGTTGTCGGATACGAATCGTATTGTCTGGCAACGAATTGCCGAAGATTGCGACCTCACTCGTATTGATTATCTGGAACAGTTGCGCCGCTGATTCAACGATTCTCTGCGTATAAAGGCTGCTTTTTTCGTAAGATTGCCTTGATGGAACCGTAGCCGCTCGTCAATGCCTACATGGGTCTGTCGCCCACGATGAAGCTCTTCGGCACGGCTAAAAAAACGCCCATTTCATCGTCCGCAGACGAGGTTTTTCGGCGTGCCGCTCCTCCCTGTTTCCCGTGTCGGAGCAATGGTTGAGAGTTGCCTGGGGAAACGTTTTTCGCTGCAGGGAGAGTCGTTCAGGAATGTCCGAAGAATCATTTCATTATGCTATATCAATTAAATTGCACACCAAAACAATTGATTTTGGTGTGTAATTTAATTTATTTTGCTCCGCAATTTAATTGATTCCGCAATAAAAAGCCGCTCTGCGGGCAGCGCAAGACCATTCTTCTGGCGCGTGAAAACGACTGCATCGCCTACACAATGGGGAGCGAGCATGAGCATTGTACTGCCTCCCACCACGATGCTGCGCACGAGCATCGCCGCGCTGACGGGCCGCAACATCTTGCGCCATAAAGCCTGTAGGGGATAGAGGCACCAGCATATAGACAAGGCCAGCACCAGGAGGAACCAGAGCAGGTAGGCCCAAAGGTAGGTTTTTTCTATGAATTATGAAGCATGAATCGTTTTTTTTGCTTTTTATGTGGGGTTGATGCGACACTTGTGGCAAGGTTCAGACCGGTTGTTACAATATGGGCTCTGTGTCGCAACAACTTCGAGCGAAAATCATGGTATTATTTGGAATGGGACGAACCTCGTCGTAACTTTGCATCAGAAATCAGAAATGATACGACTCTTTTACTTCATGATACTAATTGAATATAATGACTTAGTTCTCAGCACCTTGAGTGCTTACTACATCAGTCCAGTCCCAGCTGAAACAGAATAGGGACAACAAGAATTCAATAACAAATAAGTATAACAATTAAAAAAATAACGATTATGAAAACAAGTAAGTATTTGGAAAAGTATGTGTTCATGAGCATCATTGCCGCAGGTATTTTCAGTGTTAGTTTTTCATCTTGTGATGATGACGAGTTTATTGACGATAGTTCAGCTTCATCAGAAGCGCAGGGCACCAGTAGCAGTGGCGAAATTCTCAGCCCTATTGCCTTGAACTATTATGATTACATCTCTTCAAATGATGTTGAGATCTTGAATGCCGACACGACGAAGATCAGTGTAAGCAAGGCGTTGGCAGACAAGTTGGGCATCACGTCTTTCGTTGACCACCCCACAGGCATCTATCAGGATCGCGACCTCCGTCCGTTCCATCGTCGCGCTGTTAAGGAAGAGCTCGTAGGCGACCGCTACATCCTCGAGGTGGTACCTTCGGGACTTGGTGAGTTCCTCATCGGCAAGCAGATAGCTCTCAGCACCCAGTTCTATATCAACGAGAACGTGGCATCGACCCGCGGCTCAGGCGTCGACGATACCGCACGCTACACTGATGAAGAGGGCTGCATTCATCCTACCGGTGTGCACATCATTCATCGTAGTGAAGCTCCGGAGTGCATAACCCGAAGCGATGCCGACCTGGACGACTATAGCAGCGAATACTATTCTGCAGAGGAATTGTTGAATGGAGGCGGTGCTGCTACCCGTGGTATCTCAAGCGGAGACCTCTTCAAGATTGATGAAAAGGGTACCTTCATCAACATGAAGGGTGAGTTCAAGGCCGACAAAAAACTTGGCGACGGTGGCGATACAATCAATATCCACGTGAAGGCACCTTACGAGGTGAAGCTGGGCTATAAGTTCTTCCTCGACGTCGACCGCGAATATTTCGTAGTGCCTGTCCTGAATAAGTTCGACGCAGGCGTTGACGGAAAGTTCATGATCAAGCCTGAGGTACTGATTGGCTACGACAAGAAATTGAAGTTCGTAGATCAGAAGATCAAACTGTACACGTTCGACGCATATAGCTTCTCGTTCAATATCTGTGGTGTTGAGTTCTGGGTAGATGTTTGTCCTAATATCTATATGAAGTTCAACGCAAATGTCTCTGGCGCCTTCTATGGTGGATTCCGTTATCACTACGAGCGTACTTTCCAGGCTGGTGTAGCCTACCATAACGAATGGAATGCCTATGGTGACACCAAGCTGGTAGCCGACAAGCTCACCTTCATCACCCCTCGCACCAAGTTTGAAGCAGAAGCCTCTTGCGGACTGTTCCTCGGAGCCGATCTGGTTGTCGACAAGGTTGCAGGACCGTCGATCGCCATCGGACCCAAAGTCAGTGCCAATGCCAAGCTGGAGTATGCTCCCCTTGATACCAAGCAGCCTATTACCTTCAATGCAAGTCTGAAAGCTGGTGTATATGCAGAGATGGGTGCCAAGCTGAAGCTTTGGAAGTTTGACATTGCTGAGTGGAAGAGCAAGCCTATCAATCTTGTGCCTGAGAAGGTGTTCTGGTCATACGAGTACCCCAAGAGCGCTGAAGAGAACAATTCCGACAACGACCAGGTGAACAAGCAGATGAACGAGCTGAAGCAGGAGTGGGAGAAACAGAATCCCGAACTGGCCAGGAAGAATGCCGCCTTGGTTGAACTGCAAAATGCTATTGACAACTGGAAGAAGGTGAAGCCAACAGTATCAAAATATGATCTCGGGAGTATCAATATTGTGAAAGGCACAATTGTAAACTCTATATATAACTATAAAGACCTGGAAGGTTACAAGAATCAAGATGCTGACATGTTCTTCCTGATCACAGAAATGGTTGCATACGAACAGATTCTGAAAAACAATGGAAAACTGCCCCCGTTGGAAGATGTGGTGGATGGCATCAGGAAGTGGTACAACTCTATTCAGTAAAAGAATGTATTCTCTCTTAAAAGAAAGCGAGCCGAAAGGCCCGCTTTTTTTGCCCCAGCATGGAACAGGCATAGGGGAGCTAACACTCTGTGCTACATGTATTGCAGGGCCAGCATGGTGAGGTCGTCACTCTGCTCGGTGTCGCCTACGAAGCGGGCAACAGCCTGTGTCATCTGGCTGATGAGTGTTTGTGGCTCGGGCGCTGTGGATTGCAGCACTTCCTGAATACGTTCCTTGCCAAACATCTGGAGTTGGGCATTTTCGGCCTCGTCGAGACCATCGGTATAGAGGAAGAGGGTGGTGCCTGGTGCGATCGTTGTCTGTTGTTGTGTATATGCGACATCGGGCAAGGCCCCTACGGGGAGTTGTGGTTTAGCGGTAAGCTTTGAATAAGGGGCGTTGTCGCTCAGCATGAAGGGGGCTTTGTGGCCTGCATTGCAATACAATAGGTGGCCTGTTTCGAGATCGAGCACACCGGCGAAGAAGGTGACAAAGATGGTCATGCTGGCGTCGCGGGTCATCATGTCGTTCATGCGACTGACGATTCGCTGTGGCTCCGACTCACTCTCAGCCAGCAGGCGGAAGGCGCCGCAGACGGTTGTCATGACCAAAGCGGCAGGAACGCCCTTGCCTGCAACGTCACCAATGCAGAAGTAGAGGCGGTTGTCGCGCACGAAGTAGTCGTAGAGGTCGCCGCCGACTTCTTTGGCAGGGGTCATCGAGGCGTGGAGGGTGATGGGTGATGGGTGTTGAGTGTCGGATGATGGGTAATGGGGTGAGGGCAGTATCTTCATCTGGATGTTGCGGGCAATAGACAGCTCGCTCTCGATGGCCGATTTCTGGGCGGTAGTGGTCTTCAGCTCTTCGATGTACTGGCTGAGCGACTGCTGCATGTTTCCGAACGAGTCGCGCAACATGTGTATCTCGTCGTTATGCCTGATGTCAGGCAGCGGTGCATTGAAATTACCCTTGGCCACTTCGTCGGTACTCTTTGCCAGTTTATGCAGCGGAAGTGTGGAACTCCTGATGGTAGAGCGACAAATGAAATAGACGGCTATCAGGGTGAGGAGGAAAATGAACGATAGCAGGAAGCAGCGTATCGCGACGGGCAGCATGATGATGAGTCTCGGAACGGTAATAGCCATCATCCATCCGGTTTGTTCGTGTGGCGCATAGAACACATAGTTTGTCAGCTTGTCAATCTTCGCTTCGCCTGTTCCGCTCTTTCTGGCTTTCATGTCCTTCAGTAGTTGCAGGCTTGCCGTGTCCTTCTGCTGCCGCAGTTCCTCATAGAAATTGTCTTTAAGGATACGTTTCTTGTCAGGATGGACAATGTATGTCCCTACGCTGTCGATGATGATGGACGACGAGAAAACGCTCAGAGTGTCGATATTCTTCGTGTTTTTAACAAATCCTTTGAAGAAACTGTACTCCTTGTCAATCGCTCTCAGTTGTCCGTATAGCCAGTCGAGCGAGATGTCGGCTCCGAAGACGCCCACCTTGCGTCCTGTGTGGTCGTGGATGGGTACCGAGTAGGAGCACATCAGTATTCCACTGCCTGAATCGTCGATATAGGGCTCCGACCAGTAGCCGCTGTCGACAGCGAAAGCCCGCTGGTACCAGTCGTCTTCCAGGTAGTCGTTCCCCTCCTTGGCTATCTGTATGGTGTCTATCCGTCCGTCTCTCCAAAAGGCGTAAGGCTGGAAACTACGTCCCTGGTTGGGGTAATAGTTGGGTTCGAAGCAGGCGAAGAAGCCCACAATTTGCGGGTTACGCTGCAACTCATCGCGCAGGGCACTGAAGACGGTGGAAGGATTTTGGAGCCGTTCCTCCAGGTCGTCTGTGCTGTTCATGACGGCTACCTCCACACCATAGAGCGCCTTGCGCACTGTCTCATTCTTTACATCTAGCAGTATCTTGCAGTAGACCTTGTAATAGTGGGTAAAGGTGTCGGCCTCTAACCAGTTGAAGCAGGCAGCCACGGCGATGAGTGCCAGTGTCAGCGCGAGCATGATGCGGCGCGTCAGCCGCTTCGAGAATGAACGGTATCGCTGTTTCTTAGACATCTGTCAATAACAATTGATTTGACTGCAAAAATACAAAAAAAAGAGAATAAAACAGGATATGGGCATAAAAAAGTGGAAAAGAGAATCTTTTTTTCCTCTTGATCCTACACCTTTGGCAATGTTATTGATTGGACTAAGCAACACACCTCTCTCACATGAAGAAAGGCGAGCCGCAAGGCCCGCTTTTTTAGCAATCCCCCAAAAAACAATGCTATAATTGTTGTTTTAGAAAAAAAAATCTTATTTTTGCAGCAAAAATACAACATCTAATCTACAAGTACGATGAAGACCGAATTCAGAGAAGAAAACCAAAACTACGTGATGACCTTCGAAGGTCGCCTCGACACGCCATCGTCACAACAGGTGGGGCGCGACATGCGGGCGCTCTACGACTGCGAGGGCCACGACATCATACTCGACTGCACTAATCTGGAATACATCACCAGCAGCGGCTTGCGCCTTTTCCTCGAATTGCTGAAGGTAGCCAAGAGAAAGGGCAGCAAGTGTACGCTCGTAGGACTCAGAGATGATATCTACGCCGTGTTCGACGAAGTGGGATTCATTAATCTTTTTGAAATTCGCCCAGCGCTATGACGGAAGAAGAGATTAGGGAGATGCAGGCCGAAATAGAGCGGCTGAGAGCCGACAACGCGCGATTGCAGTCTGAGATCATACGTCTGGTCGGTCGCAACCTCGACCTCAGCGAACGATTAGAGGAAGATGTGGAGATGCGCCGTCGTGTTGAAGTGGCTCGGGTATTGATGGAGGAGAATATAGAG
Organism: Prevotella sp. UBA2756; assembly: GCA_002353205.1. Lineage (GTDB taxonomy): Bacteria > Bacteroidota > Bacteroidia > Bacteroidales > Bacteroidaceae > Prevotella. Next base: position 42,863 of record DEJE01000019.1, read on the forward strand.
CGGCAACGCAATGCTGACCTGCAAGACGATAGCCAGTTGCTGGCCTTGATAGACCTTCGGCTCGAAGAGAAGCGCTCCCACCTGAACCCCGACTTTGACGCCCAGCAGTTGGCTGAACTCCTTGGAGTCAGTAAGGAGCGTCTCGCGCGGCTCTTCCGCAATAAGTCTATCTACCGCACACCGGAGGCTTACATAGACAACTTGCGCACGATGAACGCCATGCGAATGCTGCGCACCCAACACAACTACAGCATTGCTGCTATTGCAGAGGCTTCGGGCTTCAATCATGTGCGCACCCTGCAGCGCCGAATCATGGATGTTGCAGGCATGACACCAGCTGATTACAGAGCCCTCTTCACACGGGATGTGTGATCGGGATATCGTTCTATTAAGCAAGTGGCAATATTGTTGCCTTTTCTTATGTCAACGTGAATCGTTTAGCGGACAGGAATCGTTCCTAAACAATTGGAAGTGAGATGCCATTGATTTTCTGGAAGATGTCGAGGGCATAGACGTCGGTCATGCCGCTGATATAGTCGATGATGGCCATGATGCGCGACTCGAGGTCGGGGTTGTCGATGTCGTACTGGCTGCTGACGCGCTGTATGATCTGCTTGGAATAGAAGCGGTCGGGATGGCGTGCGGCCTCGATCATCACCTCCATCAGGTTGTCGATGATGCGGAAACCGGCCAGTTCAACGTCGAGGACGGGCTTGCTGCGGTAGATTTTCTTGAAGCTCAGGGCCGCACACTGGCGATAGGCCTGCAGCTGTTGCTCGGGGATGTGGTCGATGAGCGCGCCCTCGAAGGTGCCGTTCAGGATCTCCTCCTCGTGCTCGCAGAAGGCACTGGCACAGACGTTCTCCAGTTTTCCGATGACGCAGGCCCGCATGTAGACCACCTTCTCGTTGTTGTCGGTGATGCCTTCGTCGATGATTCGCTGCCGTATGAGCTGCTGGTTCTCCTCGTCGAAGAACGCCAAGAGGTGTTGGGCCGTCTCGTCGAACGACAGGATGCGGAGCTTGTGGGCATCCTCGATGTCCATGATTTCGTAGCAAATATCGTCGGCCGCCTCGACAAGATAGACGAGCGGATGGCGCACGTAGCGCAGCGGTTCGCCGGGTTGCGACGTGCAAAAAACGCCCATTTCATCGGCGATTTTCTGATAGACAGCCCTATCGGCATCGAAGAATCCGAACTTCCCCTTCTCGCCCGCCGCCGACGATGAGCACGGATACTTCACGATGCTGCCCAGCATGGCGTAGGTCATGACGAAGCCGCCCTCGCGACGGCCCTTGAAACGGTGGGTGAGCAGGTGGAACGTGTTGGCGTTGCCCTCGAAGTGCGTGATATCGTTCCAGAAAGCCGGCGTCACCTCCTTCTGCAAGTCCATGCCCGGTCCCTCCTTGAAGAAAGCCTGTATGGCCTTCTCGCCGCTGTGCCCGAAGGGCGGATTGCCCATGTCGTGGGCCAGACAGGCCGTGCTGACGATGGTTCCTATCTGCGGGAAGAGCGTATCGCGCAGGTCGGGGCGCCGCTTCATGATGGCATGAGCCACATCGTTGCCGAGCGACATGCCCACACTGGCCACCTCGAGAGAGTGGGTCAGACGGTTGTGGACGAAGATGCTGCCCGGCAGCGGGAACACCTGCGTCTTGTTCTGCAGTCGGCGGAAGGGTGCCGAGAAGATGAGGCGGTCGTAGTCGCGCTTGAACTCCGAGCGGTCGTCGTGGCGTTCGGTGTGTCGGTTTTCCTGTCCGAGCCGTTTGGCGGTGATCAATTTTTTCCAATCCATAGTGTCAGAATCCGTTGCCCTGTTTGTCTGCAACGGTCTGCAAATGTACGCAATAGTTTCCAACACTGCAAGTTTTTTCGCCTTTTTCCGGCCCACATGGCCGTCGTTTCGTCGTGAAAAGAAGCCTCAGAGAGCTGTCAAGGCATTTGTAACTCTACTCAGCACCCCCAATTCCTAAACAAAAATCTTCAAAAATCTGACACAAATCTTTCCCTTTAGCTTTATCTTCAACCGCGCTGAACGATTATTTTGTAAGATTTTTGTTGATTTTTGTCCTTAGTTGAATAAGGTGCGGATTAGTTACAGGCATTTTCTGATGCGTTAATGTTCCCAAATATGGCACGAATGTCGGTCTTTTTTCGTAATTTTGCGGCCGTAAATTAATAAAGATCATAAAGGATGAAGAAACTGTTGTTCCTGGTCGTGGTGCTGCTGGTAGCTGTGCTGATGACGCAGATGCGGCCGAGCAAGGCCGATCACAAGGCAGCAATGATGAAAGCTGTGAGGGAGTTGGTCGACGAGGAAGCCGCCAACCAGGGTCTGAAGGACAATGGGCTGACGCGCTTGGGCAAGAGCGTTGTGAACAAAGCCATCGAGGCCGCCCTCGGCACGAAGCTGAAGGTGGACGACTATTACCTGTTCAACACCACGCACATCCGCATGAAGGGCGAGGACAAGCTGCTCTCGGTGGGAGTGTTCGGCCATGTGTTCACCTTCGACAAGAAGATGCTTCGCGAAGCCCTCGAAGCGCCCGACGAGGCAGAGAATCCGTAACCCAATGATGAACTTTGAACTGTGAGCTATGAACTATAAACTGTTGATTCCCATGTTCTTGCTGCTGCTTGTCGGCTGCAAGGGCGACGACGAGCTGGAGCGCACCGTGCTGCCGTTCAACATGGAGCGCGAGGCAGAGATTGTGGAAGGCCAGTCGCAGCGGCAAGCCATCTTCTCGGGCAACGGCGAGTACACGCTGAGCGTGGCCGACGAGAGCATCGCCACGGCCGTCTACCGTCCGTCGGGGAGCGGCATCGACTACGGTCATGTCGTCGTCACCGGCCTGAAGAGAGGCACGACCACGGTGACCGTCACCGACACGAAGGCGAAGAGCAGCGTCGACGTCAGCGTGAGGGTGATCTCGTCGAATTTCTATATGATGAGCATCGCCACGAGCGGCCATCCGTCGTTGAAGCACGACCTGGTGAGCTGCTTCATTCCCAGCGACAAAGAGCGCCGCGACGTGCTCTTCTTCGTGCAGGAGGGAGCCGGACTGCGGTATCTGACGCGCGGCACCTACCGCACCTACAGCGAGGAGGGAGCCGACTATGTGGTGCTGACCTACCCGTCGACCGAGACCGAGGGCGTGATGACCAACGCTTCCGACGCCGCCATGATGGACCATACGTTCGCACTGGCGGGCAGCAGCCGCGATGCGCTCGACATCCTGCAGGCCCGCGGTCCGCTGACCGACCGCTTCACCGACCCGAACCAGCTCATACCGGTGAAGCTGGTGGAGAAGGGACAGCCCTTCGAGATAGCAGCGAACATCAAGTTCGGACCTTTCTACACGCTGTTCATCCCGTTCGGATATCTGGAGTGAGAGGGAGAATAGCGTGAAGCAGACAGCAGAGAGAGGACACTTCCTACCATCCGCCATCAATGATCAACGAAAAAAGAATATGCTGAAGATAAAAGTTGTGAACAAGGGGCACCAGCAACTGCCCCGCTATGCCACGCCGCTGAGCGCGGGCATGGACCTTCGTGCCAACCTCGACGAGCCCGTCACGCTGCATCCCATGGAGCGCGTGCTCGTGAAGACCGGACTCTTCATCGCCCTCCCCGAGGGCTATGAGGCACAGGTGCGGCCACGGAGCGGACTGGCTCTGAAGCACGGCATCACCGTGCTGAACACCCCCGGCACCATCGATGCCGACTACCGCGGCGAGATAGGGGTGCTGCTCGTCAACCTCTCGCAGGAAGACTTCGTCGTCAACGACGGCGAGCGCATCGCCCAGATGGTCATCGCGCGCCACGAGCAGGCCGACTTCGAGGTGGTGGAAGAACTCGACGAGACAGAACGCGGCGCCGGTGGCTACGGCCATACGGGTGTGAAATGAAGCATCATAGCCGTTGATAACAGACCGTTGAATGACAAACGAAGCATGATTAGAAAGATCATTACCTGTGCCTGCCTGTGTGCCGTCGTCGTGCTGACGGCTTCGTGCGGCAGTACGTCGGCCACCACCGCCTCGCAAACCGTGGCGCCGGCGGAGCGGAAAGCCGTGCCGCAGCTGTCGGAGAACGACGCCCTGCGCTTCAAGTATTTCTACTACGAAGCGCTGAACCAGCAGACGCAAGGGCACTACGACGTAGCCTTCGAGATGCTGCGCCATTGCCTGACCATCAACCCCTATGCCGCAGAGGCCTACTTCTGCCTCTCAGCCTACTATTCCGAGCTGCAGCAAGATTCGATGGCCCTCGACTGCATGAAGCGCGCGGCCGAGCTGTCGCCCAACAACGACATCTACCAGGAGCGCCTCGCCGCCGCCTATATCGGCGTGAAGAACTTCCCCGAAGCCACCAAAGCCTTCGAGCAGCTCTATGCCTCGCACAAGAACCGCACCGACGTGCTCGAAACCATCCTGAAGCTCTACAGCTACCAGGAAGACTACGACAACGTGATCCGCACGCTCGACCGCATCGAGGCCGTCGAGGGTAGCAGCGAGCAGATAGCCCTGGGCCGCATGCGCGTCTATTCGCTGCGCGGCGAGAAGAAGAAAGAGCTGAACGAGCTGAAGAAGCTGGCCGACAAATACCCCAACGACATGAACTACCGCGTGATGATGGGCAACTGGCTGCTGCAGAACGGGAAGTCGTATGAGGCCCTGTTGGAGTATAACAAGGTGCTGAAGGAGGAGCCCGGCAACCTCGCCGTGCGCATGTCGCTCCTCGACTACTACCGCAGTCAGAACAAGGACAGCATCGCCAACATGATGCAGGAGCAGATGCTCGTCAGCACCGACGTGCCGTGGCCCACGAAGCTGCAGCTGATGCGCAACGTGGTGGAGTGGAACGAAGACCATGGAGCCGACAGCACGCAGGTGCTGAACCTCTTCAGGCGCATCCTCGCCCAGCCGCAGCACGAGTCGGACATGACCGAACTGATGGCAGCCTACATGAAGCTGAAGAAGATGCCGCAGGACAGTATCGACAGCGTTTTGGACGATGCCCTGCGCATAGAGCCCGACAATGCCTCGGTGCGCCTGCAGCTGCTGCAGTCGGCATGGAGCGCCGAGGACACGCTGCGCATCGTCAACCTTGCGCAGCAAGGCGTGGAATACAACCCCGAGGAGATGGTGTTCTACTATTTCCTCGGTCTGGCCCACTACCAAAAGAACGAGCGCGACGAGGCTCTGCGCGTGTTGCGGCAGGGCGCGGCGCAGATCAACGAGCAGAGCGACAAGGACCTAGCCTCCGAGTTCTACGGCATCATGGGCGAGATACTGCACGACAAGGGTCTCGAAGCGGAGGCCTTCGCCGCCTACGACAGCTGTCTGCACTACAAACCCGACAACCTCGGCACGCTGAACAACTACGCCTACTACCTCAGCCTGAAGCGCACTGACCTGCAAAAGGCCGAGCAGATGAGCTACCGCACGGTGAAAGCCGAGCCCAACAACGCCACCTTCCTCGACACCTACGCCTGGATTCTGTTTGAAGAGGAGCGCTACGAGGAAGCGAAGATCTACATCGACCAGACGCTGCTGAACGACTCCGTGCCCTCGGGCGTGGTGCTCGAGCATGCCGGAGACATCTATGCCAAGACCGGCGACATGGAAAAAGCCGTCGACTTCTGGCAGAAGGCCGTCGATGCCGGGCACGACAGCAAGGTGCTCCTGCGCAAGATAAGAAACCGAAAATACATCAGAGAAGATGAGAAATAACACCCTTTCACTCGCTGCCGGCATCTTGCTGGCCATGGCGACGTGCCTCGCTTCGTGTGCTTCGAAGAAGGCCGTCACCGACAATATCGCCGTGCCCACACCCGGCGCGGCCGTCACCACGCCCTCAGCCGCCGAGGTCAACGCCAAGGAGCGCGCGCTGAGCTTCGCACGGAAGGTGGCCGCCAACGCCGTCGACTGCCAGAACATCACGTCGAAGATAGACTTCAACCTGAAAAGCGGAAGCAAGGACATCACCGTCAGCGGAAAGCTGATGATGCGGCGCGACGACGTCATCCGCATACAACTGCAGGTGCCGCTGCTCGGCATGGAGGCCGGACGGCTGGAATTCACCAAGGACTACGTGATGATCGTCGACCGCATCCACTCCGAATATGTCAAGGGCGACTACAACCAGGTGTCGTTCCTGAAAAACAACGGGCTCAACTTCAACGCCCTGCAAGCGCTGTTCTGGAACCAGCTCTTCGTGCCCGGAGCCGACAACGTGACCGACAAGATGCTCACCAACTTCACTGTTGACACCGACAAGGCTGCCTCGACCACGCTCGCACTGCAACGCGACAACATGAACTACCAGTGGCAGGCCGACAGCCAGACCGGACTCATCAGCAGCGTGGAGGCTGAATACGGGAAGAACAAAGCCAAGGGCAGCACCAAGGTGACCTGCACCTACGACGACTTCAAAGCCCTCGACGGGAAGAAGTTCCCCTACAGCATCGTGCTCAACATGAACACGTCGGCCACACAGAAGGCCCGCAACATCACCATGGGCATTCAGATGAAGAAAGTGAGCACCGACGACGACTGGGAGACGCGCACCACCGTGTCGAAAAAATACAAGCAGGTGAGCGTGGACGACGTGATGAAAAAACTCATGAATCTGTAAATGAAGAGAATACTGATCATATTGGCAGCCATGCTCTGCATGATAGCCCCCCAGGCACAGAACAGGAGGGCTACCGGCAAGGCTCCGACAGCTACCACCCAAAAGCAGAAGGCCAAAAGCCAGAAGCCTAAAGGGAAAGGTCAAAAGCAAAAAGCCAAAAGCCCGACCTACACCAACGACGACATCAAGAACCTGCAGAAGCAGCGCGCCGACGTTCAGAAGAAGCTCAAGGAGCACGAAAAGCTGCTCAAGGCCAACAAAGCCGACGTGAAAAAAGGGATGGACAACCTGATCTCGATCAACAGCGAGATCTCTGAACAGCAGAAAACCATCACCGGCATTGAGCAGGACATCAGCCATCTCGACGGCAACATCGACCTGCTCAAGGCGCAGCTCAGCACGCTCGAGAAGCAACTCGCACAGCACAAGGAGCGATACGTGAAGAGCATGCGCTACATGGCGCGCAACCGAAACATTCAGGACCGCCTGATGTTCATCTTCTCGGCAAAGAACTTCGCACAGATGTACCGCCGAATACGCTTCGTGCGCGAATATGCTGCCTATCAGCGGGCGCAGGGCGAAGAGGTGAAAGCCAAGCAGGAACAGATCGCCGCCAAGCACAAAGAGCTGGCCAGCGTGCGCACGCAGAAGAACGTGCTCCTCTCGAAAGGACGCAAGGCTCAGGCCACGCTGGAAGAGAAACAGCAGGAACAGCAGAAGATGGTGAACTCGCTGAAGAGTCAGCAGAAGACCATTCAGGGCATCATCGACGACCAGCACAAGAAGAATGCAGCCCTCAACGCTGAGATTGACCGACTCGTAGCCATCGAGGTGGCCAAGGCCAAGGCGCGTGCCGAAGAGGAGGCGCGCAGGAAAGCGGCCGAAGCTGAAGCGGCCAAGAAACGGCGCGCCGAGGAACTGCGGAAGAAAAAGGAAGCCGCAGAGGCCGCTGCACGCGAGAACGAACGGCGCATAGCGGAAGCCAAGAAGCGCGAAGAGAAAGCCAAGGAGGAGGCGCGGCGCGCTGAACGGCGCGATGAGGCCGCCAAGAAGAAAGCCGAACGCGAAGCCCTACAGGCCGAGGCCGACCGTCGCGCTGCCGAGCGCAAGGCCGAAGCCGACCGCCGACGTCACGAAAAGGAAGTGGCCGAGAGTGCGAAGAAGAACGAGGAGGCACTCACCATGTCGTCTGTCGACCGCAAGCTGAGCAGCAACTTCGAGAGCAACCGAGGCCGTCTGCCCATGCCCATCACAGGCCCCTACCGCGTCGTCAGCCACTACGGACAGTACAACGTGGAGGGATTGAAGAACGTGACGCTCGACAACAAGGGCATCAGCATACGCGGACAGGCAGGCGCACAGGCGCGCGCTATCTTTAGTGGTGAGGTAAGTGCCGTGTTCAACTTCGACGGGTCGAACGTTGTCATGGTGCGCCACGGCAGCTATATCTCCGTCTACTGCAACCTGCGCTCCGTCAGCGTGCACCGCGGACAGCATGTCGACACCCGACAGAGTCTGGGAACCATCGGCTCCGACAACATCCTGCAGTTCCAACTGCGCCGCGAGACGAAGAAGCTCAACCCCGAGGTGTGGCTCGGACGATAAGGGAAGAGCGGGAAAGCGGAGTGTAAAGAATGGAGAACGGAGATTGTAATATCCTTCAAAAAACATCAAATTCTTTGGAATTGCGAAAGAAAAGCTGTAATTTTGCAGCCAGATTGAACGAAATTGCACAAATCTGTAACAAAGAAAAAATGAAAAAACTATTCCTTATTGCTCTGTCGGCCGTGATGATGAGCTGCAGCGCCGTGGCACAACAGACCATACAACTGCCACAACCCGACATGAACCTTCTTAAGAAAGACCTCGGAACGACGCTGAAAGAGCGACGCTCCAGCCGTAGCTACGACGCTTCGCTACAGCTCACCGATGCCCAACTGAGCACCCTTCTGTGGGCTGCATGCGGCATCAGCGAGGAAAAGCGCGGTCTGATTACGGCTCCGTCGGCCGTGAACATGCAAGACATCAAGGTGTATGTATGCAATGCAAAGGGCGCCTGGAAATGGAACCCGAAGGAAAATACGCTCACACTCATCAATGCCAAGGACGTGCGCGCCAGCGTGGCCGGACAGCAAGCCTTCGTCAAGGATGCTCCGGTGAGCCTCGTGCTCGTGAGTGATCAGAGTGCCCGCAACCGAAAGAATGAGACCTACGCAGCCATGGACGCCGGCTACGTGTCGCAGAACATCTACCTGGCCTGCGTGGCTATGGGGCTTCAGACCGTTGCACGTGCCATGATGGACAAGGACTCGCTGCGCCAGGAGCTTCAGCTCAGCGACGAGGTGTGGCTCGAACTGAACCACCCCGTGGGCTACGGAAAGTAAGTGGGTCTCCATGAAATACGCAAAAATCATACATTTTTTTTGCATTTTTCATTGTGATTAGAAAAAAAACAAGTATATTTGCACACAAATTCAAATCATTGCAAATTCAACAACAGAGGAGAAAAGCATGAAAAAACACCTGATGATTCTGATGCTGGTTCTTTTCGCCGGCACACAGATGGCCAAGGCACAGCTGCCAGCCGTCACACTGAAGAGTATGGAAGGAAAAGAAGTGCGCACCGACACGCTGAACCTGATGAATCAGGGTCGGCCGATCATCATCGACTTCTTCGCCACGTGGTGCAAACCCTGCAACCGCGAGCTTGATGCCATCGCAGAAGTGTATCAGGACTGGGTTGACGAGACGGGCGTGAAGCTCATCGCCGTCAGCATCGACCAGGCCCACAACCAGAACAAGGTGAAGCCCCTGGTGAACCAGCACGGCTGGGAATACGACGTGCTGCTCGACCCGAACAGCGAATTCAAGCTTGCCATGGGCATTCCCGGTGCCATTCCCTACACCCTGATCATCGACGGCAAGGGAAATATCGTCTACCGTCACAACGGATACATCGAAGGAGCTGAGGAAGAGCTCATCGAGAAAGTACGCGAACTGGTGAAGCCATGAGAAGAACCACCATCGTCCTGACCTGTCTGCTGGCCGTCAGTGCCGCAGCACAAGCCCAGACCGACACCCCGAACAAGGTGACGGTGAACGGCAGTGTGCAGAGCGACATCCTCATTCCGCAGGAAGACGAGAGCATCGGCACCGGCGAATACAAAGACTGGGGCCTGACAAACACCTACGTGGACGTGAACCTGAAGAGCAAATACGTCGACGCCGGGCTCCGGGGCGAGTACTTAGAGCACCCGCTGCCTGGTTATGAGAACGATTTCAAGGGCTGGGGCCTTCCCCATTTCTGGGTGAAAGGCAAGCTGAAGGACGTGGAGCTCACCGTGGGAACATTCTACGAGCAATTCGGATCGGGATTCATCCTGCGCACCTACGAGGAACGATCGCTCGGCATCGACAACTCCATACTGGGCGCTCGACTCGCCGTGACGCCCTTCAAGGGTGTGAACATGAAAGTGCTCACAGGCCGACAGCGCCGCTACTGGGACTGGAACAAAGCGTGGCTGACGGGAGCCGACGTGGAACTGAACGTCGACCAGTGGAGCCGTCGCATGCAGGAGTCGGGCACCTACCTGATGCTCGGAGCTTCCTACGTGAACAAGCACGAGAAAACGGAGGACATCATGGTGGACAACGTGCACAAGCTGAACCTGCCAGAGAACGTCAATGCTTTCGACCTGCGCGCCCGACTGCAGAAAGGCAACGTGTCGGTGCTGGCCGAATATGCGCAGAAGACGCAGGATCCATCGTTCGACAACCAGTATATCTACCGCAAGGGCTATGTGGCCATGCTCTCGGCCAGCTACTCCAAGCGCGGCATGAGCGTGCTGCTCCAGGCCAAACGGTCGGACAACATGTCGTTCCGCAGCCGTAGGAGCATGAACGGCACGTCGTCGTTCATCAATCACCTGCCCGCATTCACCATGGATCACACCTATTCGCTCGCTGCTCTCTATCCCTACGCTACGCAACCGATGGGCGAATGGGCCTATCAGGCTGAGCTGGGCTATCAGTTCAAGCGCGGAACGGCGCTCGGCGGCAAGTACGGTACGAGCGTAAAGGTCAACTTCTCGCACGTCCATTCGCTGGCCAAGAGCGAACGAACCATCGCTGTGCGCGACCCTGAGGCCATCAACCCGCAGCAGAGCACCGTCTACTATACCGGAAAAGGCACTGACGGCTACGGCTCGCCGTTCTGGAAATGGGGCGACCAGACTTATTATCAGGACCTGAACTTCCAGATTGACAAGAAGTTCACGAAGCTGTTCAAGCTCAACCTGATGTACATGAACCAATTCTACAACAAGACAGTGGTCGAGGGCGAGGGCGGAATGATTCACTCCGACATCTTCGTCGCCGACGGCAAATACCAGTTCAACAAGAAGTTCACACTCCGCGGCGAGCTACAATATCTCGCTACGAAGGACGACCAGGGAGACTGGGCCTTCGCGTTGCTCGAACTGTCGATGCTGCCTAACTGGATGTTCACCATCAGCGACCAGTGGAACTGCGGCGAGACCGACCTCCATTACTACATGGCCAGCGTGACGTTCAACATGGGCAGCCATCGCGTGCAGGCGGGTTACGGCCGCACACGCGCCGGATTCAACTGCTCGGGAGGCGTGTGCCGCTATGTGCCGGCCTCGAAAGGCTTCTCACTGTCGTACAACTACAACTTCTGACGGCCTCGCCGAAGCGGAACCAATCAAACATTGTGCAGATATGAGGACATATATATATAATAAGGTGAAAGGCAGGGCAGCCTTCATGCTCGCCCTGTTGCCTCTCAGCCTGACAGTAGTCATGCTGCTCTCGGCATGCAGCCACATCGACGAGGACGAACGGTTCATCTACGTGAAGCCCGCCGACGTGATGCGGCGCGTGCTCATCGAGGACTTCACGGGCCAGCGCTGCGTGAACTGTCCCGCCGCCCACGAGCTCATTGAGCAACTGCAGCAGCAGTATGGCGACACCACCATCATCGCCGTGAGCATCCACGGCGGTGCACTCTCGGTGAAGAGCACACCCACCATCGTCGGACTATGGACCGAACAGGGCGACCAATACAACAAAGACTGCGGCGTGGAGACATGGCCTGCCGGACTCATCAACCGCTCGGGCGGCCTGCTCGACGTGGCACAATGGTCGGCAAAGGTCTACGAAGAAGTGCAGAAGACCACACCCGTGGAGAGCATCACCATCAGCAACGTGGTGAAAGGCGAACGGCTGAGCTTCGATGTCAACCTGTCGGCGCTGGAGAACATCAACGGCAAGCTGCAGCTATGGGTCATCGAGGACGGTATCGTGGCCCCGCAGCAGATGGGCGACGGCTCAATGAACCGCACCTACGTGCACAACAACGTCTTCCGCACCTCCATCACGCCCTTGGCAGGCGATGATATTGCCATCCCCGCGGGCCGCGAGACCACCCTTCCCTACTCGACAGCCTTCAACGAAGCATGGAACCGCGACAACCTGGCCATCGTGGCCATCGTGAGCAACAGCAGCGGCGTGCTGCAGGTGGTGAAGAAAAAGCTGAAAGACTCCTGATAGAAACAATAAAAAAACATAGCGTATGAAAAAAATCTTTACTCTGTTCCTTGCCCTGATCGGCATCACCGGCACAGCCAGTGCACAGGATTACGAATTCCAGATGGACGGCAAATCGCTGCCCGACGGCTCCACGATCACCATCGAAGCAGGCATGAACGACTGGGGATCGGTGGAATGCAACACCAATCCGTCGGCACAGCCCAACCTCGTCATGTTCAAGAAACTCACCGCCGACGCTACTATGGAGGGGACGGCCACCATTGAGATTCAGCAGAACACCATGGAGGCCGAGATCATCTCGTGGTGTATGGGCGGCAACTGCGTGCCTATCATGCGGACAACGTATACCAAGAAGTTCACCTTCGAGAGCACCGACCTCTACCCCGTCGTCGACAATGCCATCAAGCTTAGCTACGACTGCGAGCCCGCCCACTACGGCGAGATGCTCACAAAGATGGTAGCCACCATCGGCGGACACGACTACACGCTCAACATCAAGTTCTCGTATGCCGATCCGACAAGCATCAGCGGCGTGTCGGAAGACAAAACGACGGCCGTGGCCTACTACACCGTGGACGGACAGCAGCTTTCTGCACCACAAAAGGGTCTGAACATCGTGAAGCTGAGCAACGGTAAGACCGTCAAACAAATCATCAACAACTGATCATCATTATTTAATAACTCAATCAAGCTTATGAAGAAAATTCTACGTTCTTTGTTCACAGCCGTCGCACTGACAGCAGCTGTCAGTGTCAACGCACAGACATGGGCTGGCTACTACGATGGCAACGGCAGCCGAAAAGCTTTCGGACTCAACGCCACCGAGACCTACGACCAGGCCATTTTCGTTGCCGGCGACCACGACCTGCTTGGAGGCAAGCAGATCACCGCCATCCGCTTCTACATGCAGAACATGCTCTGCGTGGAGGACTTCAAACTCTGGGTTTCGACAACGCTGCCCGCCAGTGCTGCCGAAGCCGACATCATGTCGGTAGACATCAAGAAGAAGCAAATCATTGCCTTCGACGAGGGTGAGGGAAAGCCCGGCTACGCCACCGACTTCACGCTCGCCACGCCGTTCACGCTGCCCGCAACGGGTGCCTACATCGGCTATTCGTTCCGCGTGACCAAGCTCTCGAACAAACAGGGAAAGACTCCCGTGGTGCTCGGACTGAACAAAGGCATCACCGGCAGCTTCTATTTCAAGTCGTCGGCCACCGTTCCCGAATGGACCGACAACTCGGAGAGGGGCAACCTCACCGTTGAACTGTTCACCGCCGACAAGCCTGCGCTGAAGAATGCCGTGGCTGCCTACGACTTCACCATGACCGCAGGACTCGACGAGGCGTACAGCCTCCTTGCCTACGTTAGCAACGTTGGTTCGGAAGACGTGAAGAGCATCGACTACACCGTGACCATCGACGGTGAGGAGGGTGCTGAGAACCATCTCGACCTCGGTGCTGGCAACAAGACCGGCAGCAACATCGAGCTTGAAATTCCCATGCAGGCACCGACCAAGCTGGGCGAGGTCAACGTCAAGGTGAACGTCACCAAGGTGAACGGCCAGGCCAATGAGTCGAAGCACGCCGTGGGCAACGGTACGGTAAACGTCGTTGAAGAGCTCTTCAAGCGTATGGTCATCCTCGAGGAGTTCACCGGCGAGAAATGCCCGAACTGCCCGCCAGTGGCTGCACTGGTGAACCAGCTGCTCCACGACGCTGATTACTCAGAAAAGGTTGCAGGAATCTGCCACCACGACGGCTACTACACCGACCAGTTCACACAGCCTTCAGACACTGAATACACATGGTTCTACAACGACGGCGGCGGCACCTACGCACCGGCACTGATGTTCGACCGCTGGTCGGGCGACGGTAGCCCCGACAAGAGCAACAACAGCGGCAACAACACGCCCGTGCGCTTCGTAGGAACGCTCGATCGCATGAAGCAACTCGTTGACACACGCTACGACGAGGCTCCTATGGTGAACCTGAAGATGGAATTCGAGTACAATACCGACAGCACAGAGGTGGCCATCACCGTTCGCGGTAAGCGTTCGCCGCTGTGGAGCAACAAGACTCCGCGCCTCACGCTGACCCTCACCGAGGACAGCATCGCTTCGACCACGCAGTCGGGCTACTCAGGAACATTCTGGCAGATGCACGTCAACCGCGGCGTCAACTCCACATGGGGTGAGCTCGTCGACTGGCAGAACGACTCGTTCGTCTACAACTACACGTTCCCCGTGAAGCCCGAGTTCAACAAGAAGCAGCTCAAGGTGGTTGCCTTCATGTCTAAATACGACAGCTCTGATCCCAACAACTGCACCATCGACAACGGTGCCGTGATCAGCCTGCAGAAGAAGAAGGTAATCCCCAGCGCCATCACCACCCCGACGAAGTCCTTCGCCAAGGAAGTGGCCCGCTACACCGTCGACGGTCAGCTGATCAGTGCTCCTCAGCACGGCATCAACATCGTCAAGATGAGCGACGGCTCCGTGCGCAAGGTGTTTGTGAAGTAAGCTTCGCGCCTTCTGGCAACAATAACAAAAAGTGCTCCCACGACCGCTGGGAGCACTTTTTTTTGTTGTTATCGCGCCCTGCTGCATGGTTAATTGAAAGAAAAATAGTACCTTTGCATGGGATTATAAGGATCTAGAAAATCTAGAGGATCTAGAGAATCTAGAATATCTAGAGAATCTAGAATATCTAGAGAATCTAGAAAATCTAGAGAATCTAGAGAATCTAGAAAATCTAGAATATCTAGAAAATTGAGAGAAATCCGAAAGAATAAATAACACAAACCACATTTAAGGATAAAAAGATTATGGCAAACCTCAGATTCCAGGTTGTAGAAGAAGCGTTCAAGAAGAAGCCCGTTGAAGTGATGGCACCGTTGGAACGCCCCTCGGAATACTTCGGCAAGTACGTGTTCACGCGGTCGAAGATGTACAAATACCTGCAGCGCGACGTCTACGAGAAGCTGATCGACGTCATCGACAACGGCGCACCCCTCGACCGCTCCATCGCCGATGCCGTGGCCAAGGGCATGAAGCAATGGGCCGACGAGAACGGTGTCACCCACTACACCCACTGGTTCCAGCCCCTCACCGAGGGCACCGCCGAGAAGCACGATGCCTTCATCGAGCACGACGGCAAGGGAGGCATGATCGAGGAGTTCAGCGGCAAGCTGCTCGTGCAGCAGGAACCCGATGCCTCCAGCTTCCCCAGCGGAGGCATCCGCGCCACCTTCGAAGCCCGCGGCTACTCTGCCTGGGATCCCACATCGCCCGTCTTCATCATCGACGACACCCTCTGCATACCCACCATCTTCATCAGCTACACCGGCGAGTCGCTCGACTACAAGGCTCCGCTGAAGCGGTCGCTGCGCGCCGTGGGCGAAGCCGCCGCCGCCGTGGCCCGCTATTTCGACCCCAACGTGAAGAAAGTCATCTCCAACCTGGGCTGGGAGCAGGAGTATTTCCTCGTCGACGAGGGCCTCTACTCGGCCCGTCCCGACCTGATGCTCACCGGTCGCACCCTCATGGGCCATGATTCGGCGAAGAACCAGCAGATGGACGACCACTATTTCGGAACAATCCCCGACCGCGTGCAGGCCTTCATGAAAGACCTTGAGATACAGGCCCTGGAGCTGGCCATCCCCGTAAAGACGCGCCACAACGAGGTGGCTCCCAACCAGTTCGAACTGGCTCCCATCTTCGAAGAGACCAATCTGGCCGTCGACCACAACATGCTGCTTATGTCGCTCATGAAGAAAGTAGCGCGCAAGCACGGCTTCCGGGTGCTGCTCCACGAGAAACCCTTCGACGGCATTAACGGTTCGGGCAAGCACAACAACTGGAGCCTCTCCACCGACACCGGCGTGCTGCTCCATGCACCCGGCAAGACGCCCGAGCAAAACCTGCGCTTCGTGGTCTTCATCGTCGAGACACTCATGGGTGTCTACCGCCACAACGGGCTCCTCAAGGCCAGCATCATGTCGGCCACCAACGCCCATCGCCTGGGAGCCAACGAGGCACCACCGGCCATCATCAGCTCATTCCTCGGCAAACAAGTGAGCGAGCTGCTCGAGCATATTGAGAAAGCCGACAAGGAAGACCTCTTCTTCATGGCCGACAAGCAGAAGGTGGAGCTCGACATTCCGGAGATTCCCGAACTGCTCATCGACAACACCGACCGCAACCGCACGTCGCCCTTCGCCTTCACCGGCAACCGTTTCGAGTTCCGTGCACCAGGCTCCGAGGGCAACTGCGCCAGCGCAATGATCGCCCTCAACGCCGCCGTGGCCGAGGCGCTCACCGACTTCAAGCAGCGCGTCGACGCACTCATCGCCAACGGACAGGACCAGACGAGCGCCATCATCGACGTCGTCCGCGACGACATACGCACCTGCAAGCCCATCCACTTCGACGGCAACGGCTACAGCGACGAATGGGTCGAAGAGGCCACACGGCGCGGGCTCGACGTGGAGCGCAGCTGTCCCATCATCTTCGACCGCTACCTCGACCCCGAGAGCATCACCATGTTCGAGAGCATGGGCATCATGAACCGCAAGGAACTGCGCGCCCGCAACGAGGTGAAATGGGAGACCTACACGAAGAAGATACAGATTGAGGCCCGCGTCCTGGGCGACCTGACGATGAACCACATCATCCCCGTGGCCACACACTATCAGAGCCGACTGGCAAAGAACGTGGCAGGCATGCGCGCCATCTTCCCCGCCGACGAGGCCGACAAGCTCTGCGCCCGCAACATCAAGATCATCCGCGAGATTGCCCAGCGCACACAGACCATCGAAACCATGGTCGAGGAGCTCGTCAACGCCCGCAAGGTGGCCAACGTCATCACGAGCGAGCGCGAGAAAGCCATCGCCTACCACGACACCGTGGAGCCCAAGATGGAAGAGATACGCTACCACATCGACAAGCTGGAGCTCACCGTGGCCGACGAACTGTGGACGCTGCCCAAATACCGCGAGCTGCTGTTCATCAGATAACGTCGCCGACAACCGAATACGATTCTTATTCAGAGACCGAAACAAGAGGATGCGTCAGTCAACAGACGGACACGTCCTCTTTTTTTTATATCCTTTCAAGCAAAAACGCGCTTCTTGCTTTTTTCTTCCTGCGATTGTTGTGTATGTCAGAATTTTTGTGTAAGTTTGCAACAGAAACAAACAAAATGACAGCATGATCAACGATTATGACAACAGCCTGCTAAAAGCATATCTCAACGATATCGGCAACAAAGACCTGCTCACCGACGAGCAGGAACGCGAACTGGCCCGCCTCTCGCAGCAGGGCGACGAAGCCGCGCGCCAGCAGCTCGTGGGTTGCAACCTGAAGTTTGTCGTGGCCATGGCGAAGCAATATGCGCGCCAAGGTCTGGCCATCGAAGACCTCATCAGCGAGGGAAACATCGGCATGATGACCGCCGCGGCGAAGTTCAAGGCCGACTTCGGCAAGCGCTTCGTGGCCTTTGCCGCTCCCTACATACGGCGAAGCATGGAAGCAGCCATCGACGAACAGACCGGTCTCTACAAGGTTCCCGAACACGAACGCACACGGGCGGAGGAGAAACGGCGCGAGGCGCTGTCGATCGACGCACCCATCCCAGCAGGAAGCCAGACCACGTTCAGCCTGCTCAGCATCGTGGAGAACACCGACTCGCCGCGCGCCGACAGCTCGCTCGAGCAGCGCGTGCTCACCGACGAGCTCGCCGCAGCCCTCAGCGTGCTCAACGAGCGCGAGCAGCACATCGTCAGAGCTTTCTTCGCCATCGGCCGCAGCCACCTCACCATGGCCGAGATTGCCGATGAGATGGGGCTGAAGCGCGAGCGTGTGCGCCAGATCCGCGACAAGGCACTGCGCAAGCTGCGCAAGGCATCGCGCACAGCTCACGGAGAAATCAGGGAATAAGGAGAGCGTTCTCCAAAGGCGGAACGCTCTTTTCCGCCTTGTCCCGGCTGAGAGGAACAGCCGGGAAAGACTCCTCTTGGAAAAGAAATCCATAAAAAGAAAACAACAATAAGAAATGAAAAAGACATTCTTCCTGCTGTTATGCACCTTCATCATGGCCGCCGAGGCGAGCGCCGTGGGGGTGCTGCAAAACGTCTATGCACGCAAGACAACATCGCTCAACGGCTGGTGGCAGATCATCGTCGACCCCTTCGACGCTGGCTACTACGACTACCGCATGCAACCGTCGGCCAACGGATTCTTCAAAAACGCCAAGCCGCGCGACAAGGGCGACCACGTGGAGTATGACTTCACCAAGGCCGAGATGCTCTACGTGCCGCAGGACTGGAACATCCAGCGCCACGACCTCTTCTTCTATGAAGGGAGCCTGTGGTACAAACGTGAGTTCAAATACTCGCTGAAGAAAGACCACCTGCTCTATCTCTACTTCGGAGCAGCCAACTACCAGACCGACGTGTGGCTCAACGGCAACAAGCTCGGCACACACATCGGAGGATTCACACCCTTCTTCTTCGACATCACGCAGCAGCTGCAGAAAGGCGACAACACCATCGTGGTGCGCGTGAACAACACCCGACACGCCGACGGCGTGCCCACGCTCAACACCGACTGGTGGAACTACGGCGGACTGACGCGCGACGTGATGCTCGTGGAGACACCCATGGCCCACGTCGACGACTATGAGATACGCCTGGACAAGGGCGACTACGACCGCATCGACGTCAGCGTGCGCCTCAACCTCCCCATGGCCGATGTGAAGGTGGACGTGCGCATCCCCGAACTGGGCATCAGCGAACGCCTGTCGACCGACGAAAAGGGCATGGCCAAGACGCGCATCAAGGCAGAGCCCGAGCTCTGGAGCCCCGACAACCCGAAGCTCTACGACGTCATCTTGAAGTGCGAGGGCGAGGAGATCACCGACAACATCGGCTTCCGGCACATCGAGACGCGCGGCAAGAACGTGCTCCTCAACGGCAAACCCATCTTCCTGCGAGGCATCAGCGTTCACGAGGAGGCACCCGAAAAGACGGGGCGCTGCACCACCGAGAAAGACGATTCCACGCTCATCTCGTGGGCGAAGTTCATGGGTTGCAACATGCTACGCCTGGCCCACTACCCACACAACGAGAAGATGGTGCGACTGGCAGAGCGCGCCGGACTGATGGTATGGAGCGAAGTGCCCGTCTACTGGACCATCGACTGGTCGAATCAGGAGACATACAACAACGCCGCCCGACAGCTGCGCGACAATATCCTGCGCGACCATAACCGATGCGCCGTCATCATCTGGAGCGTGGCCAACGAGACACCGCGCTCAGAAGCCCGCAACCACTTCCTGCGCGGACTGGCTCAGGTGGTGCGCGACCATGATGACGAGCGCCTGCTCTCCATGGCCATGGAGACAGAGACGCACGACGACATCACCACCGTGGAAGATCCGCTGAGCGACATCGTCGACATTCTGAGCTTCAACTGCTATCTGGGATGGTATGGAGGCAAACCGGCCGACTGCGAGAAGCGTCGGTGGTTCTTCTCGCAAGACAAACCGTTCTTCGTCAGCGAGTTCGGAGCAGGAGCCGTGGCCGGACGCTTCGGCAGCAAGGACGAGAAATGGACCGAGGAATATCAGGCTGAGGTGTACCGCAAGACGCTGGCCATGTACGACCGCATACCGGGATTTGCCGGTTGCACGCCATGGATCCTGATGGACTTCCGCTCTCCGCGCCGCCAGAACCACGAAACGCAGAACTTCTTCAACCGCAAGGGCGTGGTGTCGGAACGCGGACAGACGAAGCAAGCCTTCTACGTCTTGCAGGATTTCTACAAGAAGAAAGGGGCTTTCAAGAAGAGATAAAGCGATTCTCCCCTAGAAAGGGAACAGGGGAACACACTCAAAACAAGGGAAAAGGAGACAGGTCAGCGCTGTCTCAGGTCGGCCGTGGTGTATTGCAGCACGGCCTTTCCTTTGTCTATGGCCGCCCCGCCGGTACCCACGAGCACCTTGTCGGAATGCAGGTCGTAGGCATGGAAGCCGGTGCTGTCGATGACCGAGAAGCCGTCGGTGTGCGTATGCATCACAAATTGATGGTTGGCATACGCCGGCGAGAGGATGTCGCGGCTGAAGATGAAGTCGTCGTGGCGCAGACCCATCTGCCCGAACAGCGTGGCGGCCAGGTCGCTCTGGTTGCACAGCAGGCCGATGGTGCGCGGTCGGCTGACGGCTCCTCCCGTCCATATCATCGGGATATGGGCGCGCAAAGGTTTCGTTTCGTCAATATCTTTATACTTGATGCCGTGGTCGGGCAGTATCACCACGAGCGTGTTCTGCCATGCCGGCGTGGCGCGGAAACGCTCGATGAAGCGCCCCAGGCAAAGATCCAGATAGTAGAAGGCGTTCAGAATCTCGTCGTCGAACTGCTTGGGCATGGGCACCGTCCACGGTTCGTGCGAACTCAGCGTGAGGAACGAGAGGAACCAGGGCTTCTGCGGGTCATACTGGCCGATGGTGTCGTACAGACGGTCGAAGGTGATGCTGTCGCACACGCCCCATTTCGACGATCCGCGCTCTTCGGCGGTGAAGTCGTCTTCCGACAGGATGGTCTCCGTACCGGTGCTCAGCAGGTAGCCGCGCGTGTTGGTGAAGTTGGCGTCGCCGCCATAGAGGAAGGTCGTAGAGTAGCCTTCGCCCTTCAGTGTGCGCGCTATCGAGGGGAGCGTCTTCACCTTCGAGGCCATCTTCATCACCGAGTTCTCGGGGAAGGCGGGCCAACCGCTCAGGATGCTCACCATGCCGCGGTCGGTGCGCCAGCTGTTGGCGTAGCACTGGGTGAAGTAGATGCCCTCCGAAGCCAGGCGCGTGAGGTTCGGCGTCACCTCGCCGCGGCCGCCGATCTGCGTGAACTCGCCGCCGCAGCTCTCCATGATGATTACCAACACGTTGGGTCGGCGGGTGTTGAGCAGCGTATCGGCAGGCTGGCTGTCAGTGAAAAACATGCCCTGGAGCAGCTCGTTACACTTCTCGTCGGCGAAATAGTTGTACTGCGGAATGTCGTTGGTGCTCTTTCCGATGGAGGCAAAGAAGTTGAACAGCGGGTTCACTGCCGAGTGGTTGAGAAACTGCACCTGCGAATAGTACACCTGACCGACGTTGCTCGTCGACACACTCAGCCCGCCGCGCATGCCGACGACGATGAGCGGGATGCACAGCAGCATGACAGCCGTGGCCACCAGTTGGCCGCCCACCGAGCGAAGGGGAGCCACCCCACCCCGCCGACTGCCGCGACGGCCGTCGCGAAACAGTCCGAGCTGACGGATGCCGCGCCGTTCCTGCCGCTCGCGCGGTGTGATCCACACGAACATCTTATAGAAACCGAAGGCCAATGCAGCCACCACAAGCACCCTGACAGCCACATACCACCACGAGACACTGGTCAGCGCGTGACCCGTTGAGTCGACAAACTGGAACACCGATGCATCGAGCTTGAAACCCCAGAAGGCATAGAGACTCGTGTCGACGGTGAAAGCCAGCGCCAGGATCAGCCCCAGCACGGCGTAGTAGACCTTCAGCGCACCGCGAATCACCGCCCAACGCCTCACCCAGAGCGAGACGAGCACGGCCAGGAAGGGCACCACCATGAGATAAAGCGCCGTGGAGAGGTCGAGCGAAAGGCCATGCCACAGCACATCCTTCACGTCCGACGGCCCGAACGCGTTACCTTCGCGATTATAATACATGAATACCGGCTTAGCCATCAGCAACAACACGACGCTAAGCAGATAGAATTTCACCAGGTAAAGAACACGTGTTTTCATAACTATCAAATCGTTTTAACGACAGACATGTGCCCACGGCGGCACATCACAGCGCCGCACCGAGGACGTTATGGCCCTAATCGAGCAGGCGATTGCCCAGATACCTCACCGGATACCACACAGCCACGAAGCCCACGGCGAGCACAGTGACGAACACCAGCACGATGTCGGTGGGATGAACGCTCACGGGATAGGCATCGACAACGAACGAACCGCTGCTCGAACCCAGCGAGATGAGGCCGAAACCCTGCTGAAGCCAGCACAGCAACAGTCCGAGAACGATGCCGATCACCGCTCCGATGAACGAGATCAAGCGCCCTTCAAACATGAACACGTTGCGTATCTGCCGCTCGTTGGCACCCAGGTTGCGCAGTGTCTTCACGTCTTCCTTCTTGTCGATGATGAGCATCGAGAGCGACCCGATGATGTTGAAGCAGGCCACCACGAGGATAAAGGTCAGGAATATGTAGGCAATGTATTTCTCAATCTTCATGATGCGGAACGTGTCGGCCTGCTGTTCGTAGCGGTCTTCCACGCGATAGCTCTCGCCGGCCACCTCGCGCATCTTCGCCTTCACGCGGTCAAGATTGCTCCCAGGCTTCAGCCGCAGCTCCAGTGCCGACAGCCGCCCGTCTTGTCCGAACAGGTTGCGGGCGAAGTTGATGGATGTGAGGATGTAGTTCTTGTCGTATTTCGCCTGATGAACGTTGAACACCACGCCCGGCGAGAGCAGCGAGTCCTCCACGAAGCCCTGCTCGGGGCTCGACATGTCGAGCTGGCCCTCCTTCACCGGAGCATAGATCTTCATGTAGCCGTCCCATCGGGCACCCGTTCCCAGCGTGGCTGCGAGCCGCAGGCCGGGAATGCCATATTGCAGGTCGGCCGCCTGTAGCGAGAAGTCGCCGTCGCCGTAGAGGATCTCGGTGATGTGGCTCAGGTCGGCGAAGCTGCTCTCAACGCCCTTCACCACCACCATGGCCTGCCGGTCGCGGAACATGGCCAGCGCATTGTCCTCAACCGTCTCCATGGCAACGTCGACCTCGGGCATCTCCCTGATGGCCACGAGCACGGGATCGTCGGCCGGAGCCGTCTTTCCCTTCACGGGAGTGACCTTCAGTTGCGGGTCGAAGCTGGTGAAGAAGGTGGCCACGAGGTCGTGGAAGCCGTTGAACACGCTGAGCGTCACCACCAAAGCCATGGTGGCCACCGCCACTCCCATCACGGAGATGGCGCTGATCACGTTGATGGCATTCGTGCTCTTCTTCGAGAAGAGGTAGCGCTTGGCGATGTAGAACGGGAAATTCATCTTCTGGCGTCTCTTTCGTTAACCCTTCAGCAGCTCGTCGATGTGCTCAATGTAGTCGAGCGAATCGTCGATGAAGAACCTGAGCTCGGGGATGATACGCAGCTGGTTGCGCACACGCGTGCCCAATTCGTAGCGGATGGTCTTCTGGTTATCGTTCACGTTCCTGATGATTTCCTCGCCTTTCTCGCTGGGGAACACGCTCAGGTAGGCTGTGCACACGCTCAGGTCGGGCGATATCTTCACCCGCGTGACGCTCACCATCACCCCCCGCATCATCCGCGTCTGACCTTGGAAGATGAGGCTGAGTTCCTTCTGCAACAGCCGTGCTATTCTGTTTTGTCTTGTTTCCTGCATCTCTGTTTTTCTTCTTTGCGGCTGCAAAGATAATGAAAAATCTATAAAATCCACCATTTATCACACTTTATCCACTGCGGTACACCGTTTTTTTAGTAAATTTGCATCGCTCTTTGGCTACGAACCATTGGCACGAAAGACACCAAGTAATAATAAATACTAACCCGTTATGAAGAAAAAAATGAGAATCATAGCCACGCTCGCCGTGGCTGCACTGGCCTCAACGACCGTCAGTGCGCAGCACCAGATGACGGTGCAGACAAAGAAACTGGGTGCTCCCATCCAGCCTACCATGTACGGAATCTTCTTTGAAGACATCAACTTCGGTGCCGACGGCGGACTCTATGCCGAGATGGTGGAGAACCGCTCGTTCGAGTTTCCGCAGCGACTCATGGGCTGGAACACCTTCGGCAACGTCGACATCGACGACGACGAGCCCGCCTTCGAGCGCAATCCGCACTACGCCGAGCTGCGCAACAGCGGCCACCGCGACAAGTTCACCGGACTGGAGAACCGCGGATTCTTCGGCATGGGACTGAAGAAAGGGATGAAATACAACTTCTCCGTCTACGCACGCACGGCCGACAGCAACGACGCCAAGATACGCGTGGAGCTCATCGGCTCCGACAACGAGGTCATTGCCAAGCACGGCATCGCCATCCAGGGCAAGAGCTGGAAGAAATACACCACCACACTCGAGTCGCCGCGCACCGATGCCAAGGGTTATATGCGCGTATATCTTGAAGGAACCAACGGCGTTGACCTCGACCACGTCAGCCTCTTCCCGCAGGATGCGTGGAAAGGACTGCTCAGGGCCGACCTCGTGAAGGATCTCAAGGACCTCCATCCCGGCGTCTTCCGCTTCCCCGGAGGATGCATCGTAGAGGGAACCGACCTCCAGTCGCGCTACCAGTGGAAGAACAGCGTGGGCCCGGCAGAGAACCGTCCGCTCAACGAGAACCGCTGGAACTACACCTTCCCACACCGTCTCTACCCCAACTACTACCAGAGCTACGGCCTCGGATTCTACGAGTTCTTCCTCCTCTCCGAGGAAATCGGCGCTCAGGCCCTCCCCGTGCTCAGCGTCGGACTCTCGTGCCAGTTCCAGAATCCCGATGAAAACGCTGCCAAGTGCCACGTCGCCCTCGACGACCTGCAGCCCTATATCGACGATGCCCTCGACCTCATTGAGTTCGCCAACGGTTCAACCGACACCAAGTGGGGCCGCCTGCGCGCCGAAATGGGACATCCGCAGCCCTTCAACCTGAAGCAGATCGGTATCGGCAACGAGCAGTGGGGACCGCTCTATCCCGAGCGCCTCGAGAAGTTCGTCAAGGCCATACGCGCCAAGTACCCGCAGATGAAGATCGTGGGCTCCAGCGGACCGTCGCCCGACGATAAGGACGGCAAGCAGTTCACCTACGGATGGGAGCAGATGACGAAGCTCAAGGCCGACCTCGTCGACGAGCACTACTACCGTTCGCCCCAATGGTTCATGGAGAACGTCACCCGCTACGACAAATACAACCGCAAGGGACCGAAGGTGTTCGCCGGTGAATACGCCTGCCACATCGACGCCAACCCCGCATCGCCCACAGGAAAGAACGTCTTCGAGGCCGCACTCGCCGAGGCTGCCATCATGACGGGCTTCGAGCGCAACGCCGACATCGTGCACATGGCCACCTATGCACCGCTCTTCTCGCACGTCGAGGGATGGCAGTGGCGCCCCGACCTCATCTGGATGGACAACCTCACCACCGTTCGCACGCCCAACTACTACGTGCAGCAGCTCTACGGACAGAACCCCGGCACCCACGTACTCTCGCTCACCGAGAACAAGAAACCCGTCGCCGGACAGGATGGTCTCTGCGCTTCGGCCGTCTACGACAAGAACAAGAACCAGTATATCCTGAAGGTTGTCAACACGAGCGACAAGGAACAGCCCATCGAGGTGACCTTCAAGGGCCTGAAGGAGCTGAAGAAAGGCCGTCTGACCATCCTCCATTCTAGCAACCCGCGCGCCGAGAACACCATTGAAAGGAAGAACGTCGTGATGCCGCGCACCGCTGAGATCCCTGCAGAGGCCTTCAACGGCAACGTGTTCTCCACGAAGGTTCCCGCCAAGACCTTCGCCGTCTTCACGTTCTAAGGCGTTGACCACAAGCACCGGTCACTGGTGCAGATACAAGAAAACAGCCGTTTCGCTATTGCTGAAACGGCTGTTTTTTTGTATCCTTGCTCGCTGCTGACAGCGCGGCGGCACTTTTTTCTAATCGTTGAAAGCGGCAGCCTCGGCGGCGGCGATAATATCCTCGCGCGACGTGTCGGTCTTGATGTCCGACAGGTCGAACTCGTCTTCCGCCTCCATCTCCTTTGCCTTCACAGGCTGGCGTGCAGGCTTCGCTTCCTTCACGGGGTCGGTTCCGTCGAAGCGCTCCAGCTTCACGGCCAGCTGCTTGCGCGCCGTGGGCATGGGGTGCGGCGTGCTCTCGGTGATGAAAGCCTGCTGCGGCTCCGTCGTGTCGGGCACCGCCATGACGGGCATCTCCTCCATCTTCGTGCGGTCGGCCTTCGCGGCAAACACCTTGTCGATGAACTGCGGCTCCTTGCGCAGGCGCTGCAGCGTGAGCTTTGAGGCCAGCTGCTGCGACTCCTTCTTGCTGTAGCCGTCGCCCGTCTCGCCCTTGATCTTCCCTTCGAGCACCACCTGGTAGGTGAACTTCGGGCTTCCGTTCTCGTCCTTCTCCTGTTTCACTAGGTTGAAGTCGAGCTTCACGCGGTTCTTCTGGCTCCACTCGATGAGCTTCGACTTGAAGTTCACCTCCTTGTAGGCCACCTTGTCGATGTTGAGCAGCTCCTTCAGGATGCGCTTCTCCATGAAGCGCATGCACGCATCGTAGCCGCGGTCGAGGTAGATGGCACCCACCAGAGCCTCGAAAGCGTTGCCGCCCATGTAGCTGTTGTGCGACGAGTTGCGCCCGCTGCTCACGATGAGCTGGTTGATGCCCATCTCCTGGGCCAGCCGTCCGAGCGTCTCGCGCTGCACGATCTTCGACCGCGTGTTAGTGAGAAACCCTTCACGCTTGCCGGGGAAGTGGCTGTAGACGATGTGCCCCACCACCGAGTCGAGCACGGCGTCGCCCAGAAACTCCAGCCGCTCGTTGTTCACGGGCTTCCCTTTCTCCTTGTGGCCCAGGCTCTTGTGCATCAGTGCCTGCTTGTAGTAGTGGATGTGGCGTGGATAGAAGCCGATGATGTCGCGCAGAGACGAATAAAGCTCCTTCTCCTTGCGGAAAGGGAGCCTTACGATATTCAATAGGTCAATGATCTGCATGCTTGGATGATTTTCTTACATTCGGGAATGCAAATGTGTGACTTCTGTTTCTGCCGATTCTTAGTCCTTATATTTCTTGAACACTACACATGCGTTGTGGCCGCCGAAGCCGAACGTGTTGCTCATGGCAGCACGCACCTCGCGCTTCTGAGCCTTGTTGAACGTGAAGTTCAGGTTGTAGTCGATCTCCTCGTCCTTGTCGTCCTCGTCGTGGTTGATGGTCGGCGGAACGATGTCGTTCTGCACGCTCAGCACGGCCACCATGGCCTCCACGGCGCCGGCGGCACCGAGCAGATGGCCCGTCATCGACTTCGTCGACGAGATGTTCAGCTTGTAGGCAGCCTCGCCGAAGACGTCCTTGATGGCCTTGGCCTCCGAGATGTCGCCCACATGGGTCGACGTGCCGTGCACGTTGATGTAGTCGATGTCCTCGGGCTTCAGGTTGGCATCCTCAAGGGCGGCCGTCATCACGAGCTTGGCACCCAGTCCCTCGGGGTGCGAGGCGGTGATGTGGTAAGCATCGGCGCTCATGCCCTCGCCCACCATCTCGGCATAGATCTTCGCTCCGCGAGCCTTGGCGTGCTCCAGCTCCTCCAGGATGAGGCAACCGGCACCCTCGGCCATCACGAAACCGTCGCGGCTGGCGCTGAACGGACGGCTGGCGCGTGCCGGATCGTCGTTGCGCGTCGACAGGGCCTTCATGGCATTGAAGCCACCCACGCCCACCACGCAGATAGCAGCCTCGGCACCGCCGCTCACAATCACATTAGCCTTGCCCAGACGGATCAGGTTGAAGGCGTCGGCCAGCGCGTTGCTGGAAGAAGCACAGGCTGATGTCGTTGTGTAGTTGGGGCCGTGGAAGCCGAAGTGGATGGAGATATGGCCAGCGGCGATGTCGCTGATCATCTTCGGGATGAAGAAGGGGCTGAACTTCGGGCCTTGGTCTTCGTGAAGCGCATTGTACTTCACCTCTTCCTGGAACGTGTTGATGCCGCCGATGCCCACACCGTAGATCACGCCGATGCGGTTCAGGTCTTCAGTCTCCAAGTCCAGACCACTGTCTTTCACACCCTGAATGGCGCTCACCATGGCCAGCTGCGTGTAACGGTCGAGCTTGCGCGACTCTTTGCGGTCGAGATACTCATTGATGTCGAGACCTTTCACCTCGCAGGCAAACTTTGTCTTGAACAGGGTCGTATCAAAATAGGTGATGGGGGCGGCTCCGCTCACACCGGCCAGCAGGTTCTTCCAAGTCTCCTCGGGAGAGTTGCCAACGGGGGTCACGGCTCCGAGTCCGGTCACCACTACTCTTTTCAGTTCCATAATAAATATAATAAGGTGTGGGGTGATGGCAGTCATGGTATCGATAAACTGAAGAGGTGTTGGACATTGGTCATACGCATAGCCAATACCCAACACCCTTCATTCCATCACCAGAAGTGATTATTTTGCGTTCTCCTCAATGTACTTGACAGCGTCGCCGACAGTAGCGATGGTCTCAGCCTTATCGTCGGGAATAGAAATGTTGAACTCTTTCTCAAACTCCATGATGAGCTCAACAGTGTCGAGTGAATCTGCGCCCAGATCGTTTGTGAAACTTGCTTCGGGCTTCACCTCTGAAGCGTCTACACCCAGCTTGTCAACGATAATGTCAACTACCTTGCTTTCAATTTCTGACATAATTGTGATAATTTAAAATGTTAATAATATTCTTCAACTTTAAAAATTCGGGTGCAAAGGAACAAATAATAATTGAGTTACGCAAATATTTTTCAAAAAAAACAACCATACCCTGCACATTTCACCCCATTGTGTGCAAAAAATCAGCCCGATTTTCATAGTTTTTAACGCTTGGTAACGATAACAGCGCACCAAATGCTCTGCCACGAGGCAACAACGGCCGCCGCAACGGGCCCCTTCTTTCCGTCGACGCCCTACTTTCTGCCGACGTCAAGAAAATACCATTCACTCGTCCGAACAGCCATTTTCAGTTGCCAAAGCGCTGCCGCCGCATGGCCGTCAGGCGCGAACCGGCCAGCAATTCTATTTATTTCACCACGCAATTTAGTTTATTTCACCGCGCAATTTAATTTGTTTTGCTCTGCAATTTAATTTGTTTCACCACACAATAGAATTTGTTTTGCAACATACGGGGGCACAACGGCCGGCAGAAAAAAGCTGCTCCGCCAAGCGACATGCACCGCTATGGCAAAGAAAAAGCGCTGCCCCGACGGACGGAGGCAGCGCTCAGAGAGGGTTGCGGCAGGTGCTCTTCGGGTGCTCGGAGAGCTTTCGGCGTGAACACGTCGGCTCACAGCTTCTCGCCGAAGCAGAGGTCGCCGCAGTCGCCGAAGCCCGGCACGATGTACTTGTTGGCGTTCATGCCCAGGTCGATGGCGGCGCACCAGACGGTGGTGTCGTCGCTGACGGCGTTGCCTACGACATCGAGGCCCTCGGGAGTGGCGATGACGCAGGCTATATGAACGTGGGCGGGCTTGCCGTGGCGCAGCAGTGCCTCGTAGGCAGCGGCCATGGAGCCACCGGTTGCGAGCATGGGGTCGGCGATGATGAGCGTCTTCCCCTTCATGGTGGGCGCCGCCATGTATTCGGTGTGGACGCCCACCTCGGTGTGCTCGCGGTTGGTGTACATGCGATAGGCAGAGACGAAGGCGCTCTCGGCATGGTCGAAGACGTGGAGGAAGCCTTCGTGAAAAGGCAGTCCGGCGCGCAGCACGGTAGCCACGACGATATCGTCTTTGGGCAGTGCGATGTCGATGGTGCCCAGAGGTGTGGTGACGGTCTTCGTCTTGTAGTCGAGCGTCTTCGACAGTTCGTAGGCCGTCATCTCGCCGATGCGCCTGATGTTGTTTCGGAAGAGCAGACGGTTCTGCTGGTATTTGCGGTCGCGGATCTCCGACATGAAGAGGTTCACGACGGTGTTCTGCTCAGAAAGATTGATTATTTTCATGATACTCTCAAAAACTATGAAGTATGAACTATGTTTCGAGCTTCGCTCGCTTCGCTTGCGAAGAACTATGCACTATGAACTATGAACTATGCACTATGAACTATGAACTATGAACTATGAACTATCAAAGTCCTCTCGCCGACAGCAGGGCCGAAGCGTCGGGTGCGTTCATGCCGGTGAAGTCGCTGAAGAGCTGCATCAGCGGCAGCGTGTTGCCCCGGCTGAGCACCTTGTCGCAGAACTCCTGCCCCGTCTCGGGCTTCAGCGGTCCGCGCTTGGCAAACACGTTGGCAATGTTGACGGCGAGCACCTCGGTCCATAGATAGCTGTAGTAGCCTGCGGCATAGCCGCTGCCCCACACGTGGTTGAAGTAGCTGGTGCTGTAGCGCGGCGGTATCTGCGCGTTGAGCAGTCCGATCTGCTGCAGGGCGTCGGCCTCGAACTTCGCAGCCTGATCGGCGGTGGGCACCTTGTCGACGGGCAACACGTGCCATGCCATGTCGAGACAGGTGGCGGCGAGGTTCTCGCCCAGTGCGTAGCAAGGCTGGAAGTTGATGCTCTTGAGCATGCGCTCCTTCAGGTCGGCGGGCATGGGCTGCCCCGTCTCGGCGTGGAGAGCGTAGTGGTCGAAGATTTCGGGAATGGAAGCGAACGACTCGTTGAACTGCGAGGGCATCTCCACGAAGTCGCGCGCCACCTCGGTGCCGCTCAGGCGGTTGTACTGACAGTCGGAGAGCATGCCGTGGAGGGCGTGTCCGAACTCGTGGAACATCGTCGTCACCTCGTCCCACGTGAGCAGCGAGGGCTTACCCTCGGGAGCCTTGGCGAAGTTGCACACGTTGAACACCACGGGGAGCTGGTTGCGCTGTCGGCTCTGCTTGGCGAACTCGTCCATCCATGCGCCGCCGCGCTTTGTCGGACGGCGGAAGAAGTCGCTGTAGAAGAGCGCGATGGGCTTGCCTTCGCGGTTGAAGACCTCGAACACCTTCATGTCGGGGTGGTAGGTGGGAATGTCTTTGCGCTCCTTGAAGGTGAGTCCGTAGACGCGGTTGGCGGCATAGAAGACGCCGTTCTTCTGCACGCTGTCCACGTTGAAGTAGGGTTTCACCTCGTCGTCGCTGATGTTGAGCATCTCTTTCTTCATCTTCGCCGAGTAGTAGAAGCGGTCGTAGGGCTGCAGCTGGAAGTCGGCGCCCTCGGTCTTGCGGGCATAGTCCTCGATGGCGCGCGTCTCGGCGTCGGCCTTTGGCGTGTAGGCACTGATGAGGTTGCGCAGGAAGGCGTAGACGTTGTCGGTGTTCTGCGCCATGGTCTTCTCGAGCGAGTAGGAGGCGTAGTCCTTATAGCCCATCAGCTGGGCCTGCTCGGCGCGCAGGCGCGCTATCTCGCTCACCACGGGGAAGGTGTTGTGCTTGTTGGTGCCGTCGGCGCGGTGGATGCTGGCCTCGAAGACGCGGCGCCGCAGGTCGCGGTTGTCGAGCGTGGCGAGCAGGGGCTGCTGCGTGGTGTTGATGATGACGATGCAATAGGGGGCTTTGGCGCCCAGGTTCTCGGCGTCTTGCTTGCACTGCGCGATGTCGGCGTCGCTCAGTCCGGCAAGCTCCTCCTTCGTCTCAACCCACACCACGGCATCGTTGGTGGCCTCGGGCAGCTGGTCGCCCCACTGCTGCTGCAGGTCGCTGATGCGCATGTTGATTTCCTTCATGCGCGCCATCTTGTCGTCGGGCAGCAGGGCTCCCTTGCGCACGAAGTCCTTGTAGATCTCGTCGAGGAGCTTCTGGTCCTCTCCTTTCAGGCTGTCGCGCTGGTTGTCGTAGACCGTCTTGATGCGGTTGAAGAGCTGCTTGTTGAACGATATCTCGTTCTCCAGGTCGGTGAGCATGGGTGTCACGCGTTTCTCCGTCTCGGTAATCTCTGCCGTCTTGTCGGCATTGCTCAGGGCGAAGAAGATGCGGCTGACGCGGTCGAGGAGCAAGCCGCTCTCCTCGAAGGCCAGGATGGTGTTCTCGAAGGTGGGCGCGTCGGTGTTGCTCACGATGCGCTCGATGTTCTCGCGCTGCTGGGCGATGCCCGCTTCGAGTGCAGGCAGGTAGTGGGCGGCCTTGATCTGGCTGAAGTCGGGGGCGCCATAGGGCAGCGAACTCTCCTTCAGCAACGGGTTGTCGGCCAGATCGGCCTGGTTGTTGCAGGCTGTCAGCACGGTGAGTGCCGATGTCAGTCCGATGGTCAGGATTTTCTTTGTTTTCATATTCATGGAAGTTAGTTTGCTGCAAAGATACGGATTAAATTCCTTTCGGCCAATTTTTCGAGTCGTTTTTTGGAGTACGCATTTGCAAAATGGAGTTGGCAAAATTGTTTGGGCACACAGAAAAATGTGTTTCCCAAACCGAAAAAAAACGTAAAAACGATATTTTTGCACACGTAATGTTTTGTGTGTAAGTGAATTTTGAGTAATTTTGCAGGCGAAAGTAAAAAGAATTGTTACATTAATATAATAATAAAGAATGGCAAAGTTAGATTTGACACAGTATGGCATCACCGGCAGCACCGTGATTGCCCACAATCCGTCGTATGAGTACCTCTTTGAAGAGGAAACAAAGGCTGGTCTCGAGGGCTTCGACAAGGGAGTCAACACCGAGCTCAACGCCGTCAACGTAATGACTGGTATCTACACCGGCCGTTCACCCAAGGACAAGTATATCGTCTGCGACGAGCAGTCGAAGGACAAGGTGTGGTGGACAACCGATGAATACAAGAACGACAACCATCCTATGTCGGAAGAGGTATGGGGCAAGGTGAAGGAGATTGCCATCAAGGAGCTTTGCAACAAGAACCTGTATGTCGTTGACGCTTTCTGCGGTGCCAACGAGGCTACACGTCTGGCCGTGCGCTTCATCGTGGAGGTGGCTTGGCAGGCACACTTCGTGAAGAACATGTTCATCCAGCCCACCGCTGAAGAGCTGGAGAAGTTCGAGCCGAACTTCGTCATCTACAACGCTTC
>DEJE01000019.1:75857-76054 GCA_002353205.1 Prevotella sp. UBA2756
TACAAGGAGCTGGGTCTGAACTCGGAGACCTGCGTGGCCTTCAACACCACCAGCCGCGAACAGTGCATCATCAACACATGGTATGGCGGTGAGATGAAGAAGGGTATGTTCTCGATGCAGAACTACTACCTGCCCCTGCAGGGTATCGCATCGATGCACTGCTCGGCCAACACCGACATGGAGGGTAAGAACACCGC
>DEJE01000019.1:76175-76750 GCA_002353205.1 Prevotella sp. UBA2756
TGCTATGCCAAGGTGATCAACCTCGACAAGGAGTCGGAGCCCGACATCTACAACGCTATCCGCCGCGATGCTCTGCTCGAGAACGTCACCGTTGACGCTGAGGGCAAGATCGACTTCGCCGACAAGAGCGTGACCGAGAACACCCGCGTGAGCTATCCTATCGAGCACATCGAGAAGATTGCCAAGAAGGTGAACGGCAAGAGCGCCGGTCCCGAGGCTAAGAACGTGATCTTCCTGAGTGCCGACGCCTTCGGCGTGCTGCCTCCCGTTTCTATCCTGACTCCCGAGCAGACGAAGTACTACTTCCTCTCTGGCTTCACAGCAAAGCTCGCTGGTACAGAGCGCGGCATCACAGAGCCCACACCGACATTCTCGGCTTGCTTCGGTCAGGCCTTCCTCGAGCTGCATCCCACAAAGTATGCAGAGGAACTGGTGAAGCGCATGGAGAAGAGCGGCGCCAAGGCTTACCTGGTGAACACCGGTTGGAACGGCACTGGCAAGCGCATCTCAATCCGCGACACACGCGGTATCATCGACGCCATCCTCGGCGGCGCCATCCTGAAGGCTCCCACGAA
>DEJE01000019.1:76788-80364 GCA_002353205.1 Prevotella sp. UBA2756
ATTCTCGATCCTCGCGACACCTACCAGAACCGCGCAGAGTGGGACGAGAAGGCTAAGGATCTGGCCGCCCGCTTCATCAAGAACTTCAAGAAGTACGAGGGCAACGAGGCCGGTAAGGCTCTTGTAGCTGCAGGTCCGAAGCTCTAAATGAAGATTCGGCCGGAAGCAACGAGCATCTTTCTTTCGATGGTCGCTGCAGGTCCGAAGCTCTGATTCTGATCAATTAGCAGTCAATAATAAAGGCTGGCACCTAGATGGATGCCAGCCTTTTTGTTGTCATTCGGTTATCACATCATCTTGTGATAACGCAAAAAAAGAATTATTGTGCATGCTGCTGCATGAATTCTGCCGTTTGTATCATCGAGAAGACATACTCGCGCAAGGCGCTGAAAGAACGCTCGTCGCCATGCTCACGCAGATGACCGTCGGGTAGAATGTCGTAGCAGAAGCTCTTCTGCAATTTCGGCGTGTAGATGAAATAGCGCGAACTGTCGCGCGCCACCACCTGGTCGTCGGCCGAATAGAACACCATACGGCGTCGCTCGCGCAGCAGGTCCACGCCGAAGCCGTCGTACTGGTAGCCAATGCCGAGAATACCCAGCAGCGTGGGCATCACATCCACCTGCATACCCAGTCCGTCGTAGGTGTGAGGGGTGATGCCGGGACCGAAGATCATCAGCGGAATGTGGTTATACGACTGCGGAAGCTCAGCGTCTACGTCGCCCACAATCTTTCCGTGGTCGGCCTCCACGACGAAAATGGTGTTGTTGAACCACGGTTGCTGCGACGCCTTACGCAGGAAATCGCCGACACACCAGTCGGCATACTCCACGATCTGCGTCTCGGGATCCGTCGTCTGCGGGTGGAACCAGTCGGGCACTACGTATGGCGGATGGTTGCTGATGGTGAGGATGGTGGCCATGAACGGCTGTCGGTTGCTGCCTGTCTGCGCTCCGTTGCCGAGATTGTTGATTTTATTAAGCGCGAAATCGAAGAGGAAATGGTCCGACACACCGAAGCTGTTCACCACTTCTTCGCGCGGATAATCCTCCTGAGCGTAGATTTCGTCGTAACCATTGGTGCGGAAGAAGGCGTTCATGTTGTCATACTGTGCCTCGTGGGTCATGAAGAAGATGTTGTGATAGCCGTTCGCCTTTAATACGGTGGGAAT
Organism: Prevotella sp. UBA2756; assembly: GCA_002353205.1. GTDB lineage: Bacteria > Bacteroidota > Bacteroidia > Bacteroidales > Bacteroidaceae > Prevotella. Next base: position 77,960 of record DEJE01000019.1, read on the forward strand.
GCCGTCGCGGTGAAGAGTCACCGTTCCCTTCATCAGATTGCGTTTCATTAGGGCAGGAAACGAGTAGAGCGTGGCCGTCATACCGTGGTTGGTGTGGATGCCGGCGGAGAAAAAACGCGTGAAAGAGAGCGACTGTCGGCTCAGACTGTCGAGCACGGGCGTGAAGCCACGGCCGAGAAACGATGCCGACATCGACTCCATGAGGATGAAGACGATGTTCGGGCGCGATGTGACAAGCGCGCTGTCGGGCGCAGCCACCTGCCGATGCAGCACATGGAGCGAGTCCACGGTGCCCGCGATGCCCAGTTCGCGACGCGTATAGTCGATAGCCGAAGCGTAATCTGTCAGATGAAGCTCAGCATTCTCCGAACGATTGTCGTCGAGGACACTCGTCAACAAGTTGAAGGCCGGATTGATGCCCAGCTGGTTCAGGAACGGATCGTTGCAGTAGTAGGCCTGACTGATCTTGATAGGATTATAGCCCGTGCGTCCGCGGATGCCGAAGATGCAGAGCCCGACGAGTGCTGCCGCTCCCAGAAGGCGCACGACCACCGTGGACCAAGGGCGGCGATGGCCTGACGGTTGCCCGATAAGCGCATCGAAGCGTTTACGCCACCATATCAAGAAAGCCACGAACAATGCCGTCAGGACGAAGAAGAGTGCGATGTAGAACCAGTACGACCGTTCCTGAAACACCATGCCGGCGGTGGTGCCCGTATAGCCGAACCAGTCGAAGATCGACGAGTTAATATTCTTAAAGAAATAGGCGAAGTAGGGGATGTTTGCCGCCGAGGCCATGAAGAGCAGCGGATAGAGGATGGCAAACCATACGCTGGCACCACGGCGCAACGCACGACTGTAGCAACCCAGCGCTGCTGCGATGAGCACCACGGCCAGCGGTACCACCATCAGATAGCAGGCCACAACGTTGTCGAACCACACGCCACGCACAAAAGCCGGAGCCACCGGAGCCTCGTTGGCTACCATACTGCTGAGGCTTATATACTGCACTGCGCGAAAGAGCGAAAGCACCGCAAGGCCACACACATGAATGCCGAGCAGCCACGTCACAGTGAGCAGAAAGGCATCATTCCTCTTTTTCTTCATCATTTACCGTTTTTTCGCTTGCAAAGATAAGCATTTTATTTTTCAGCAACAAAATAAATCGGCTTTCCTTTCGCTAAGTCAGAAAAACTAAGTACCTTTGCGCCCATCAAATAACAATCAATCTATTTATGGCTTATACACGACTGACAGCTGCTGAGGCAGCAGCTTTGATTAAGAACAATGAGAATTTGGCCCTAAGCGGATTCACACCGGCTGGTGTGGCCAAGGCCGTAACGAAGGAACTGGCCAAGATTGCCGTGAAGGAGCATGAGGCCGGACGCGAGTTCAAGGTGGGAATCTTCACAGGAGCGTCCACCGGACAAAGCACCGACGGCGACCTCGCTGCTGCGCAGGCCATCAAGTACCGTGCGCCCTACACTACTAACCCCGACTTCCGCAAGCACGTCAACATGGGAGAGATTCCCTACAACGACCTGCACCTGAGCCACATGGCACAGGAGCTGCGCTACGGTTTCTACGGAGACATTGACTGGGCCATCCTCGAAGTCTGCGACATCGAAGACTGCGGCAACGAGTATCATGCTTTCCTGACAGCCGCCGGCGGCATCGCACCCACGGCAGCTCGTCTGGCCAAGCATGTCATCCTGGAGCTGAACTCATTCCATAATCCCAATGCGAAGTATATCCACGACGTGTATGAGCCGCTGGATCCTCCTTACCGCAAGGCCATCCCCATCGAGCATGTCGGCGACCGCATCGGTGTGCCCTACGTGGTTGTGCCGAAGGACAAGCTGGTGGGCGTCGTGGAGTGCAACATTCCCGACGAAGCACGCGCTTTCAAAGACAGCGACCCTGTGACCGACCGCATCGGCTATCTCACCGCTGAGTTCCTCGTCGACGAGATGCACGCCGGACGCATTCCGAAGGAGTTCCTGCCCCTGCAGAGCGGTGTCGGATCTACAGCTAACGCCATTCTCGGCGCACTGGGACAGGACAAGCACGTGCCCGACTTCAATATCTACACCGAAGTGATTCAGAACTCGGTCATCGACATGATGCTCCACGGCCGCGTGAAGGACGCTTCGGCCTGCTCGCTCACCGTGTCGAACGAATGCCTGATGCAGGTTTACGACAACATGGACTACTTCAAAAACCACCTCACGCTGCGCCAGAGCGAGATATCCAACAGTCCGGAGATTATCCGCCGACTCGGAGTCATCGCCATCAACACCGCCATCGAGTGCGACCTCTATGGCAACGTGAACTCAACGCACATCAGCGGCGTGAAGATGATGAACGGCATCGGCGGCTCGGGCGACTTCGAGCGCAACGCCTAC
>DEJE01000019.1:80381-94629 GCA_002353205.1 Prevotella sp. UBA2756
CATCTTCACCTGCCCGTCGACGGCCAAGGGCGGACTCATCTCCAGCATCGTGCCCTTCGTCAGCCACCAGGATCACTCGGAGCACGACGTGAACGTCATCATCACCGAGCAGGGTGTGGCCGACCTGCGCGCCAAGAGCCCCGTGCAGCGCGCCGAGACCATCATCGAGAACTGCGTACACCCCGACTACAAGCAGCTGCTGTGGGACTACGTGAAGATTGCCAAGGGCGGTCATACACGCCACAACCTCCCCGCTGCCTTCGCCATGCACGACACGCTGGCTCGCAAGGGCGACATGAAGCTCACCGATTTCGCTGAGTACGTGAAGGACTAAATGTCCGGGGTAGCGTTATTACATGATGACGCCATTCACGTCTTAACGTTATTACCGCATCACGTCAGCACCTTATAAAGACATCGCTTGATAGCCCAAGAATCTATGCGGTTCCGCCTCCTTCGTGAAGCGGGACCGCATTTTTTCTGTTTAAGATAGTTCCTTTTTCAATTTTATTGCTTATATTTGCGCTCAAAATCCGAATATGATGAGAAGAAAATGCTTCACGCTGCTGCTCCTGCTGCTCACGGCATGCGCAGCACAGGCTCAAGAGTCAGCACGACACTACCGCATCCTCGACGGATACTGGAAGTTTGACATCGACCGCGTGTCGAACCGCGCCAAAGGTTTCGTCTTCCCCGACAGCATCTACCTGCCCGGAACCACCGATACAAACAAGAAAGGCAACCCGCCGGCACGCACCGACGAGACAACTCACCTCACACGCCTGCACAGCTTCGTAGGCAAGGCGCTCTACAAGCGCAACCTGTTCATACCCATGACGTGGCGCGGCAAGCGCATACTGCTCCACATGGAGCGCACCAAGCCCACCACGGTGTTCGTCGACGGTAAGACGGTAGGCTCCTACGACAACATCTCCACCCGCCAGGTGTACGACCTCACCCACTTCATGAAGCCCGGAATGCACGAGCTCTGCATCCTCGTAGACAACAGCGAGGAGGCCGTGCCGAAGCAGATCGTCAGCAACTCGCACGCCTACACCGAGGACACGCAGACCAACTGGAACGGCATCCTCGGCGATTTCTACCTCGAAGCAACGTCGAACACATTCATCGACGACATCAGCATACAGACCGATGCCGCCAACCACGCCTTCACCTGCACCGCCGAGATCCACGGCAAGCTCAGGAAAGGGCTCGAACTGAGGTTCATCCTCATTCCCTGGGGCAGCAACTACGGCGTCGTCATCTCGCGCCATGACTTAGAAAAGAGCAAAAAGGACGTCAACCGTTTCCGTGTGAAGTACCAGAGCGACGACCTGCTGACGTGGAGCGAGTTCCATCCCAACCTCTACCGGTTGCGTGTAGAGATTGTAGGCCCTAATGAGACCGTGACACATATCAACGACGAAACGGGCATATACTACAATACACCTCTCGTGGTCGACATCCGCGAGACATCCTTCGGCCTGTGCGACTTCAAAACGCAAGGCACACAGTTCACCGTGAACGGACAGACCACCTTCCTCCGCGGAAAGCACGATGCCTGCGTCTTCCCACTCATGGCCCACGTGCCCACATCGGTCGAGGAGTGGCGCCACTATTTCCAGGTGTGCAAGGGATATGGCATCAACCACGTGCGCTTCCACTCATGGTGCCCCCCCGACGCCTGCTTCACCGCTGCCGACATCGAGGGCATCTACCTGCAGCCCGAGTTGCCTTTCTGGGGCGACTTCAACCGCAGCGACGACCGTCTGATGTCGTTCCTCCTGCGCGAGGGGCAGGACATCATACGCGAGTACGGCCACCATCCGTCGTTCGTCATGATGGCTTTGGGCAACGAACTGTGGGGCGACATACCCACGATGCGCATGTTCGTCGACCAGTTCCGACAGATGGCACCGCAGAAGCTCTTCACCTTCGGCTCCAACTACTACCTCGGCTATCAGGGATGGAAAGAAGGGATGGACTATTTCACCACCTGCCGCGTGGGCGGTGAGGAGTGGGGAAAGTTCAACACCCACACACGCGGATCCTTCTCCTTCGCCGACACCTACGACGGAGGCATGCTGAACCATTTTTATCCCAATTCATCGATGAATTTCAGCGAAGGCATCAAAGCGTGCCCCGTGCCCGTCATCAGCCATGAGACGGCACAGTTCCAGACCTATCCCGACTACGACGAGATCCGCAAATACCGCGGCGTCCTCTATCCTTACAACATGGAGGTGTTCCGTTCGCGGCTCGAAAAGGCGGGAATGCTCGACCAGGCAAAGGACTTCCACAAGGCATCGGGACTGTGGAGCATGCAGCTCTACAAGGCCGACATCGAGATGGACCTGCGCACACCGGGCTTCGGAGGCTTCCAGCTGCTCGACCTGCAGGACTATCCCGGGCAGGGATCGGCCTACGTGGGAGTGCTTGACGCCTTCATGGAGTCGAAAGGCCTCATCACGCCCGAGGAGTTCCGGGGCTTCTGCTCCCCCATCGTGCCCCTCTTCGTGGCCGATAAGTTCTGCTTCACCAACGACGAAAGGCTGTCTGGGCGCATACAGCTGGCCAACTACGCCGAGCCCACAGGACCCTACCAGTGGCGCGACGGCATCCTCCGCTGGGAGCTGACGACGGCCGACGGCAACGTCTTCGCCCGCGACAGCATCGCCATTCCGCAGCAGAGCCACGGCCTCGTCGACCTCGGACAGCTCTCTGTCAGCACCGCAGCCCTCACCAAGGCGCAGAAGCTGATGCTCCGTCTGCACACCTATTATAATAAGGAGAGCGGTCAGTGCTTCACCAACACGTACCCCCTGTGGGTGTTCCCGGCCGACGTCAACCCGCAGGACATGCTCCGCCCCGCAGTCGCCACGGCCAGTCCGAAGACGAAAAAACAGGCGGTTTCATCGCGTAAAAACGTTCCTCCCGCAGCGAAAGACATCATCGTCAGCCACCGCTACGACGTAGAGACGGCACGGCAGCTCTCAGGCGGCGCCACCGTGCTCCTCATGCCCGACACCACCGAGCTCCGCAATCTCACCGTGGGCGGACTGTTCCAAACCGACTACTGGAACTACCGCATGTTCAAGACCATCTCGGAGAACAACAAGAAGCCCGTCTCACCGGGCACTCTGGGCATCCTCTGCAACCCGAAGCACCCGCTGTTCCGCGACTTCCCCACCGACATGCACACATCGTGGCAGTGGTTCCCCATGATCAAGGCCTCCCGACCCTTCATGCTCGACAACACCGCCCCACAGTACCGTCCCATCGTGCAGGTCATCGACAACATCGAGCGCAACCATAAGCTCGGCCTCATCTTCGAGTTCGCCGTCGACAAAGGCAAGCTGCTCGTATGCATGTCGCCGCTCGACAAGCTCACACAGTATCCCGAGGCGCGGCAGCTCTACAGCAGCGTGCTGCAATACATGACGTCGGACGACTTCAACCCGCAGACCCGCATCACCTACGGCGACCTGCAGCGGCTCTTCACCACGCCCGTCGTGGAGGGGAAGATCGGGGAGCTGAATAACATCTCTCCTTACTAATAGACGAGTATACAGTAGAAAAGTTGCCGAGCAGAAGAGTAGACAGGTGGATAACTGACAATTGACAGGCGACAGGTGATAGGTGACAGGTGATAGGTGACAGGTGATAGGTGATAGGTGAAATTTTTACAAATTATATCGAAAAAGTTTTGCGGAATGTTCTTTTTTTCATATATTTGCAGCGCGAAGTGACATACCTTTACTAATCATTAAAAATTTCTTGCGTATGAAAAAACTGTTATTGTTATGCTGCATGGCTCTCATGAGCACATCGCTGTTTGCACAGGTAGGAACATCCTATGTGGGTGTCAACGCTAACTACTGCCTGAAGTCGAACTACAAGCCCTTCGGTATCGGTGTCAAGTTCCAGCACGAGTTCATGACCAACGTGCGCGGAGAGGCTTCTTTCAACTATTTCTTCAAAAAAGAGCATGCCACTGTGTTCGATGTCAACATCAACGGACACTATCTGCTTCACGTCACCGACGGCTTCACCATCTATCCGCTGGCCGGTGTCGGCTATGTGAACCAGAAGATTGAAGGATTCGACAGCGACGGCAAGTTCTGCGGCAACCTCGGTGCCGGTGTGGAGTTCCCCCTCGGTGCCTGCAAGATCAACGCAGAGTTCAAGTATCAGCTCGGCGACGACTGGGACAGCCCCTACATCTCAGCAGGTGTAGCTTTCCCCATCTGATTCCAAGCATCACAGAATCGAAGAGGCGCGGCATTCAAGTCGCGCCTCTTTCAGTATCTCACAGAAAGCACAAAAATCACAGATACTATTTTCACACGCAGATTGCTCAAATCTCATAGTGTGATCCCTTCTTTATTGACGTTGTATTGAAATGGTGTAAGAAAAGGACGGTCTTCCCACTCCTTCCTTTCACCATAAGAATCTGATTGTATACACCACCCCACTCTTTCCTGTGAGAATCCGTGAAGAGTATATATGTTATGCAGCGCTGCAGTCCGGCGGCAGCAAACGAAAGCGCCGCCGACCTGTGGGCCGACAGCGCTTCGAGAATCATCGTTGCGATGTGTCAGTAGTGATCAGATATCCTCCTCGTCTTCATCGTCACCCCAGACAGACCAGGAGAACTTCGAGTCCAGTTCTTCCTCCTCCTCAATATAATCCCAAGGAGTCTCGGTTTCCTTGCCCTCGGCCCATTGGCCGAAGGTAGCACTCATTAGGTTAAGGAGAACGTTTTCCGATACCCACAATTCGGGCTTTTGATACGTTTTTTTCATCGTGTTGTCCTCCTTCTCTTATTTAACGATTACCTTATTCCTGTTCACTACGTACACGCCTGCAGGCACACTGATGTAATGGCGCTCACCGGCCTTCAGCATCGTGTTGGCAATCATCGTGCCCTGCGTGTTGAACACCGTGACGGTGACGTCCTCGGCTGCTGTCAGCGTCATGAAGCCCTTGCCTGTGACGACGGTCAGCGGACCGCGTGCGCGAGCCGTGGTGATGTCGGTCACCAATCCTTCATCCTCGTCAATCTCATCGTAGACGATTTCGAACATGCTCAGCTTGCTGCCGGCTGTCGGGTCAACATAGTATGCGCGGAACGGCTGTACGTAAATCTCATTATATCTTTCCTTCGCTGTCTTGCTTGCCACATACTTGTTCTTTGTGAAGTAGTAGAAGCTCTTTGTCGTCGGAAGTTTCACGCCCGAGTATGTGCCTGTATTTGTCAGCCCTGCAGCGGACTCGCCAGTGATCGTTTCCGGTGTCGCAACGATGTTCGAGCCTTTCTGCGCAGCGATGAACGAGTAGTCGGAGCCGTTAGCCGACGTTACCTCTACCATATAAGGATAGTTGGCCTTGGTCTCTGTGCCTTCTATCAGCACGAAGTTTCCAGTTCCTTCATCCACGCCATCCGTTCCATACTGGTCAGTGCCACTCTGTGTCTTCAGCCTCTTGAGGTAGCGCAGGTTGAATTCAAATCCATCCTCGGTGTCATTCTTGTGCTTACCGTTTTCTACTTTCATCGTGAACGGCAGAACGACCGTGGCTTTCTTCACAAGGTCTTCACTTGCGGCTGTTCTCAGACGCTTATAGGTAGCGTAGTTAGCAGCATCCACCTGAATGGTGTACGGCGTATAGAACGGACTCTTGTCGGTCAGGATGATATTGTTGGCCGACTGGAACGAACCAGCCACCTCTCCCTTCTTGGCGTATGCGAAGTTGTCGTATCGATCTGTTGAATTAGCAGGCAGGAAGATCAGGGCGTTGCGAGCCAGCTTCCCTTTGAGCTCGTTGAAACTCTTCAAAGCATAGGTTCCTGTTTCTTCTGAATGATACACACCGTTCAGTCCGCTCAAATCAACGTACAGAATCTGTCCGAGCGTCTTCGGAACTGTCTCATCGTCACCTTTGGCAACAGCTTCACTGATGGCTTTGTAGGTAGCGACGTCAGATGCAAGAGGCGAATCAACCACTTTATCTTTAGGACCGGTCACCTTCACGCCAAAGTACGGCGACTCGTCGGGTTGAGAAGTTCCATTATCAGTGAGCGTCTTCTCGTAGATGGGTATGAATTCTATCGAGGGTTTGTAGTCGTCACACAATACCTGAACCACCATTTCGTAGAAAGCGTAGAAGCGGTGCTGGGTTGCTGTAGTCGGAGCAATGTTATAGCGGGTCTCGTCAGTCGTAAAGACATAGAATGTCTTCTCCTGCCATTGTTTAGCGTCTACAACATCATCCTTATTAAATCCTGCGACGACAAACTCTCCCTTTCCTGGTTTCGTCTGTTTCGCATATTTGTCTAAAGTAAATGGGTATTCCGTCAGATATCCTTCATGGCTAGCCAATTCGTCAGCGTTATTGAACCGGAAAGCCTGATTTCCAACGATGCCCACCTTTGTTCTGACGTTTTCGTCATCTTTTATTCGCGCAGACTCAAGCGTGCCGCTCTTTGCCTCATCATCAGGGTCATTATAAATATTGTCATTGGTAAACTTCTGATGATGCTGTGACATCACGAAATTATAGCGGCTGTTGCTTGTACCAGGCTTATTGGTATGATCGTACGTATCGTCGCCGTACTTACTATACAAATCCTCGAAAGTGATCGTCAACGGGTCGTTGATGCAGCCCGTCGGCAGGTAGAATTTGAACGTGTCACCACCCACAGAGAAATCATCAGCAGTGAAAGTACGCGTCTGACGAATGTTCTTACCTTTATATGTGTCTGATAGCACAACCGTCATCTGGTCGATATAGGGATTCAGGGCCTGAAGTTTCACCTCGAAATTCACAAGAGCGACCTTGCCACCCTTAACACCTATAATAATGGCATCATTATTAAGGTCGTAGAGTGGTTTCGATCCTTTTCCTGAAATTGGTATCGTTACCTTGGTGTTTCCTTCCTTATCATAAACATAGAGCTCTGCTCCAGAATGAGCTTCATCTTGAATCACCTCGGTTGTTGCGGTTGTGTAGTTGTTGCTATCTGTCATGTAACCATAATATGACAATACTTGCACCCAATCTCCTCCTTGGTATTCCCAACTGTAATTCGGAACTGCTTTCAAATACCTATAGCGTCCATTATTTCTTTCATATCTAATATTACCATTTTCATCAATAGAATAAGTGTCTGCCCAAGAACTGCTCCCTGTTCCAACATTGCCATTAGTTCCCTGAAGATAATTGTTTCCACTTTTGATATGTCCGTCGTCATCTATGGACCAAACGGTTTGTTCGGTGGTTGAGAATCTGCCATTATTAGTAGTCAAATAGTATTTTGTACCATTATCATCTGTAAAAGTGATATAGAATGTATTAGAAGATTCACCTGAGTAATGAATGGTAGCCTCTGTAATACGGAATTGAACAGGATTCTCTTTATTATTAGACATTGTAGCACTCACAGGCGTTTCCAGCACATATCGCTGTTCTGCTTTATCGGAAGAAGGAGAAAACTTGAAATATTCACCAGAGGTCGTAATGCTTCCATTTTTATTATAAGCCACCAAACCCGAAGTACCGTCTAATGCCGTACCTGGTTTTGTAGATTCAAATTCATAAAGAAGCATGTTGGCAGACATATCCGAAACTTGATCGTACATGTAACTGATACGAGTCTGATTATGCGATGTATTGGGAGTTATTTCTCCTAAATCCACCTTTCCAGTGTGGAAAGGAATCTCCACCAAACTTTTGCCTTGGGATATTTGTGAACTTGGTACAAGTCCAATTGAAGCATCGGCATCTGCAGTAAATCTCAATTCAATATATCTACAATTCAGCTCAAAGAATCCACTCCCCTGAGAAACTGTCTTAAAATACAAGATATTACCCATATCATCCCCCGTACGTGTAAATTCAACGGGTTCAGTATTATTATCGGAATAGGTTCTTACGACAGCAGAATTTATACTTCTGCTAAACGGGCTACTATTATCATTCCCAGTCTGTTTCCCAGTCTCATGAATCGTAATACTTGAATTTATATTTGGACTATAGCTGCTACTTCCTGTGAGTCCGTTAATGTCACGCGTTAGATGGAAAGTGTATCCTGTAAAACGGTATCCCTTGGGAAGTGCGATTGTGAAATAGCCTGGGACGTTGGAATAACCCTTTGAGCCCCATGCCACAGAAATCCAGTTAGATGGATCTTCATTAGCACCTAAGGTATGATTGAAAGTACAATTATTACCTGCGGTAAAGTGGTTAGCGTGAATAGCCAACTGACCGTCTTCTGTCAGCTGATCACTATTAGATCCGGTCATTGTAAGCGAAAGTTGGTTATGTCTCCATGTACCAAAGCTACCCAATTCCCAACCTTGGCTATAACTTTCACCTTCAGCCAAAGAGCAAATCATACTTCCGTTTTTTGGACTGATGGTCACATTCTGTGCCCAACCTTGATTCACGCCAGTAATCAGCAGGAAGAGCATGAGGAGCCACCTGCCGTGCGTTTTTGTGGTTAATTTCTTTTCCATAATCGTATTCAATTTTGTTGTTTTTTGCGATTTAAATCTCTTAAAATAAAAGTTTTAGACTAATAAAATATCGATATTATCACATTATTGTGTGCAAAAGTACGAAAAAAGATTGGAAGTATAACGAATGTTAATGTTAAGAATGCAAAAATCTGTCCATTCTACATAAAATTCTGTCAGCGACAAAGGGTGATGAAGCTGCGAATATCGACGATATATGATTTTTTCCTGACAAATGAAAGAACGGAAGAAAAAGGAACTTAACTGCTGTTTTCTTTCGGGTTCATCGCGAATAAATGGCTCTCAGGCAAGAAAAAGCGCGGTGATTATCCTGTTTAGATAATTGAATCATCAGGCTGGAAACAGTTTTCGACCTGTTCGGTTGAAATATTTTTCCCATTTTTGAAAATATTCATGTAACAGCTGAACTTTTGTTACATGGCTAGGAGGGGGTCTAGGTATTATAAATTAGTAACTGCTCAGCACACACATTCTTAAACAAAAATCTTCAAAAATCAAACACAAATCTTTCCTTTTAGCCTTATCCTAACAGCGCAGGAAAAACATTTTTGTGAGATTTTTGAAGATTTTTGTCTATTGGTTAGGAGGAGGGCTTAAGTGGTCAGTTTGGCAGCCATATCGCGTCCGAGGGTTTCGCAGGCGGCGAAGGTCTCGGGGGTGAGGGCCTGCTTGATCTCCACGGGCGTTCCGACGGCCTCGAAGTGCAGTTTTTCCTCATTCCATCGAGCTATCTCGCCCACGGCCTTGCTGGCCCAGCTGAACGATCCGAACCACCCGAGGAGGTGGTTACCCTTGATATCTTTGCCCGCCAGTTCCGACAGCAGCACGTCCATCTCGTGGTAGAGGGCGGTGTTGTAGGTGGGTGCTCCGACGATGAGACCGCGGTAGCGGAACACGTCGCGTATGATATAGGAGTGGTGCGTCTGCGACACGTTGTACATCACGATGTTCTTCACCCCGGCCTGCGATGCCGCGCGAGCGATGACCTCGGCAGCGCGCTCGGTGTTGCCGTACATCGTGCCGTAGCAGATGACGAGTCCGGGCTCCGTCTCGTAGCGGCTCAGACGGTCGTACATGTCGACCACCTTACCGATGAATTCGTGCCAAACGGGTCCGTGGGTGGCGCAGATATAGTCGAGCTTCACGCCGGCCAACTTCTTCAGCGCGTTCTGCACCGGCGTGCCGTATTTGCCCACGATGTTGGAATAGTAGCGCACCATTTCGAGCCAGAACGTGTCGCAGTTGATCTCGGCATCGATGACGCCGCCGTTGAGGGCGCCGAAGCATCCGAAGGCGTCGCCCGAGAAGAGCACGGTGCCCCCCTCGGTGCGTGATGTTGCCAGCGTCATCATGGTCTCGGGCCAGTGCACCATGGGAGTGAGGACGAAGCTGAGCGTGTAGTCGCCGAGCTCGATGGAATCGCCGTTTTTCACCTCCATCGTGCCCTCTTCCACGCCGTAGAAGCCTGCCATCATGCCGAAGGTCTTCTTGTTGCCCACGATCTTGATGTCGGGGTAGTATTTCTTGATGAGAGCGATCGACCCGCTGTGGTCGGGCTCCATGTGGTTCACCACGAGGTAGTCGATGGGTTTGTCGCCGAGCACCTCCTGAATGTTCTTCAGGAAGGGCATGAAGAAGTCCACCTCTACGGTGTCGATGAGGCACACCTTATCATCGTTGATGAGATACGAGTTGTAGGACACGCCGTTGGGGAGCGGCCACAGTCCCTCGAAGAGACTCTTGTTTCGGTCGTTGACGCCTACGTAACAGATTTTGTTTGTGATTTCGATCATGGTTTTTCTCTATTGTTGTTGATTGTTGATGTCGTTGAGGGCGTCGCGCATCTGCCGTCCGAAGTCGTGGCCGATGCTGTTGCTGATGCTCTTGCAGCAGTCGGCCGAGAAGAGCTGTGCGCAGCTGATGATGCTGTCCCACTGCTCCTCGGTGAGCCCGCGGTCGATGACCTCGCGCGTGATGCCGTGCTTCACCATGCCGTAGACGAGCCCTGCGTTGAAGTTGTCGCCGGCTCCGATGGTGCTCACGGTCTCCGTCTCCACGATGGGGTAGTCTTTGCGCAGCTCCTTGGAGCAGAGGGCCACGGGCTGTGCCCCTCGTGTGTAGATGAACTTCTTGCAGTAGAAGGATATTTCGGCGTTGTACACCTTGTCGGCGTCGGTCTTGCGGAAGAGCACGTCGAAGTCTTCCTGCGACCCGCGCACGATGTCGGCCAGCTCGAGGTTCTCCAGCAGGTTGGGCGTGATCTTCATCACGTCGTTACGGTGGGCGGCGCGGAAGTTGACGTCGTAGTAGAGGATGGCCCCCTTGGCGCGCGCATACTCGAGGAATCCATGCACCTGCGGCCGGATGACAGGGTTGACGGCGTAGAAGGAGCCGTACATCACGATGTCGTCGGGTTGTATGTCGGGGTATACGAAGTCGAGCTGGTCGCGCGGGTGGTCTTTGTAGAAGAGGTACTCGGCGTCGTTGTTGTCGTCGAGGAATGCGAGCGAGATGGGCGACTTGGAGTCGGGGAACACGTTGATGTTGTCGGCGTTGACGCCGTTGTCGTTGAGGAACTTGATGATCTCGCGGCCCACGCGGTCGTTGCCCGTCTCGCTGATGAAGGCGGCGCTGATGCCTGCCCTTCCGAGCGAGATGACGCCGTTGAACACGCTGCCTCCGGGCACTGCCCCGATGGGCTGCCCGTTCTTGAAGATGATGTCGAGCACCGTCTCGCCGATGCCTATTACCTTGCGCATGATGACAGTTTTAGAATTTCCGTGCAAACTTACACAAAAAAACGGAGATTAGCAAAGGGGGCCTTTTCTTTTTAAATATATTTGGGAATTCCTTTTTTCAGCGCTGCCCACGCGCTGCTTCTGCCCTACCGGGGGAGCGTGGCGGCGCTGCAATATAATTGATATTGCGGTGCCATTCAATTAGGATTGCCGCGCAATATCAATTGAATGGCCGTGCAAATTAATTGAAATTGCAACAGGAAAAGGATTCCACGGCGACGGAGATAGGGCTTCGCGGCGGGCCAGAAAGAGGCTGCCGGCAGCACCGAAGGGCCATTGCGAAGGGGCAGGAAGAGAGTTTCGGAGGGCAGGAAAAGACGTGGCGAGGCGGGCTTTCTGTACGTTTTTTGAAAAAAACCGCGCCATAGTGTTGGTGGGAAAGCGTTTTTTTCGTAATATTGCAGTGCAATTTCAAACTATCAACAACATGAAGAAAAAGATTCTTATGATTTCGTTGCTTGCCGCCGTGGTGCTCGGCGCGCAGGCTAAGGTGCGTCTGCCCCACGTTCTGGGCGACAACATGGTGCTGCAACAGCAGAGCGATGCCCGTCTGTGGGGCTGGGCGAAGGCCGGACGGACGGTGAAGGTGACCGTGTCGTGGAGCAAGGACGTGTATACGGCGAAGGCCGGTAGCGACGGTCGCTGGCTCCTGACGGTGAAGACGCCCGCAGCGAGCTACGACCCGCTGACGATCACCTTCGACGACGGCGACAAGGTGACGCTGAAGAACGTCCTCTCGGGCGAGGTGTGGGTGTGTGCGGGGCAGAGCAACATGGAGATGCCTGTGAAAGGCTTCGGCAACTGTCCTGTGGAGGGCTATAACGACGAGGTGGTGAACGCCCGTACCTACCGCGGCATCCACTACGTGAAGATTCCGAGCATCATGCGCATGGAGCCTCAGGAAGATGCCGACTGCCACTGGGAGGAGGTGAGCCCGCAGACGGTGGGCGAGGCTTCGGCCACGGGCTACTTCTTCGCACAGGTGGTGAACAAGGCGCTCGACGTGCCCGTGGGCCTGATCATGGCCAACAAGGGCGGTTCGCGCGTGGAGAGCTGGCTGACGAAGGAGAACCTGGAGAAGTATACGAAGGAGCCTACCGACTCGGCCGGCATCGTGGCCTTCAAGCCCGAGTGGGACTACCACCGCGCCATGCTGTGGGGCAACGGCACGTTCAACCCCATCCTGAAATACACGGTGAAGGGCATCCTCTACTATCAGGGCTGCTCGAACGTGGGCGATCCCGGCGACCAATACTCTGAGCGCATGGCCCTGCTGGTGAAGCAGTGGCGCGAGCAGTTCGCCCTGGGCCAGATACCGTTCTACTTCGTGGAGATAGCTCCTTACTTCTACGACGACGTGAACGGCGACTGGGGTGCCCGTCTGCGCGAACAGCAGTACAAGGCGTCGAAGATCATCCCCAACAGCGGTCTGGTGTGCACCAACGACCTCGTCTATCCCTACGAGACGACGCAAATCCACCCCGCACAGAAGCGCGGCGTGGGCCGTCGGCTGGCCTTCCTGGCTCTCAACAAGACCTACGGCATGGACAAGGTGGGGTGCATGAGCCCGTCGTTCAAGGACATGCGCATCGTGGGCGACACCATCCATATCCACCTGGCCAACGACCTCGGCGCCATCAGTCGGTTCGAGGACATCCAGGGCTTCGAGGTGGCTGGCGACGACAAGGTGTTCCACCCGGCCAAGGCGGAGCATTTCTGGCAGCCGGGGGGCGGCTACTGGGACGAGACGATCCGCATCACGTGTCCTGAGGTGGCGAAGCCTGTGGCCGTGCGCTACTGCTTCAAGAACTTCCAGCTCGGCAACCTGAAGAACGCTGCCGGCCTGCCTCTGTTCCCCTTCCGCACCGACAACTGGTGATTTTTTAGTTCATAGTTCTTCGCAAGCGAAGCGAGCGAAGCTCGAAACATAGTGCTTAGTTCTTCGCAAGCGAAGCGAGCAAAGCTCGAAACATAGTGCATAGTTCATAGTTATTGCTTCGCAAGTGGCGCGGCATTCATTATTCATCAAGTATCGCGTGATGAAGGAGTTAAAACCATGACCCATCCATTGCAGAAATACCGCTACTGCCCGGTGTGCGGCAGCCAACGTTTCGTCGTCGCTACGGTGAAGAGCAAGCGATGCGACGACTGCGGCTTCGAGCTGTTCATGAACCCGTCGGCCTCGGTGGCCGTCTTCATACGCAACGAGCGCGGTGAGGTGCTCTTCGTGGTGCGCGCCAGTGAACCTGCGAAGGGCACGCTCGACCTGCCCGGCGGCTTCACCGACATCGGCGAGACGGTGGAGGAGGCGGTGCGGCGCGAGGTGATGGAGGAGACGGGGCTGCGCGTCGGCACGATGCGCTACCTCTTCTCGCTACCCAACAGCTATCTCTACAGCGGTCTGACAATCCCCACGATGGACTTCTTCTTCGAGTGCACCGTCGACGACCTCAGCACCCTGCACGCCAGCGACGACGCTGCCGCCTGCCGCTGGCTGCGCCTCGACGAGGTGAACCTTGAGGAAATAGGGCTCGACAGCATCCGGCGGGCTTGCGAGAAGTTAAGAGGGAAGGAAGCCCCACCCCGGCCCTCCCCGAAGGAGAGGGAGAGGTGGTGACGAGTCAATACTCAGCACCCTATTCAACTATGGACAAAAATCTTCAAAAATCTCACAAAAATATTCGTCCTGCGCTGTTAAGATAAGGCTAAAAGGAAAGATTTGTGTCAGATTTTTGAAGATTTTTGTTGAAGAATCGGGGGTATTGAGTAGTTACTCTTTGAAATTTTTGTTGAAGAATGGGTGGTATTGAGTAGTTACGATGACGAATAAATACTCAGCACCCTATTCAACTATGGACAATAATCTTCAAAAATCTCACAAAAATGTTCGTCCTGCGCGGTTAGGATAAAGCT
>DEJE01000019.1:94638-94802 GCA_002353205.1 Prevotella sp. UBA2756
GCTAAAAGGAAAGATTTGTGTTTGATTTTTGAAGATTTTTGTTGAAGAATGTGTGTGCAGAGTAGTTACGATGACGAATAAAAACTCAGCAAGCTATTCAACCATGGACAAAAATCTTCAAAAATCTCACAAAAATGTTCTTCCTGCGCGGTTAGGATAAAGCT
>DEJE01000019.1:94810-107720 GCA_002353205.1 Prevotella sp. UBA2756
AGCTAAAAGGAAAGATTTGTGTTAGATTTTTGAAGATTTTTGTTGAAGAATGAGTGGTGCTGAGTAGTTACGATGACGAATTGAATTCTTAAATAATCTAAAATGTTCGTTATATAATAAGGTGTATGGAAAAGTTTTGTCTACTTTTGCAACTCCAATTCGCGAGCGCACTCCGTTGACGCCGCGAACGGAATGTTTTCAGAAAGTAAAAAAGCGATAACGACATGCAAAAGAATCTGGTGATTGTAGAGAGCCCTGCGAAGGCGAAGACAATCGAGAAATTTCTTGGAAAGGACTTCAAGGTGATGTCTTCCTACGGACACATCCGCGACCTGAAGAAGAAGGAAATCAGTATAGACATGACGACACTGAAGCCAGACTACGAGATTCCCGAAGAGAAACGAAAGCTGGTGGGCGAGCTGAAAAGCCAAGTGAAGAAGTCGGAGAAGGTGTGGCTGGCTTCCGATGAAGACCGCGAAGGAGAGGCCATCTCATGGCATCTGTGCGAGGTGCTGGGCTTGGACGAGAAGAACACAAACCGCATCGTGTTCCACGAAATCACCAAACCGGCCATTCTGAAAGCCATCGAGACACCGCGCCGGCTGGACATGAACCTGGTGAACGCGCAGCAGGCACGCCGCGTCCTGGACCGTCTGGTGGGTTTCAAGCTCTCGCCCGTGCTCTGGCGCAAGGTGAAACCGGCCCTCTCGGCCGGTCGCGTGCAGAGCGTCGCCGTGAGGCTCATCGTGGAGCGCGAGCGCGAGATACAGTCGTTCAAGAGCGAACCCTACTACCGCGTCAACGCCATCTTCGGCCTGCAGAACGCCGACGGCTCGCAGAGTGAGGTGAAAGCCGAACTCGACACGCGCTTCAAGACACACGACGAGGTGCTGGCTTTTCTCGAACAGTGCAAGGATGCGCAGTTCGTGGTGAGCGACGTGCAGAAGCGTCCGCTGAAACGCACACCGGCACCACCCTTCACCACGTCGACACTGCAGCAGGAAGCTGCCCGCAAGCTGGGCTTCACCGTGAGCCAGACGATGATGGTGGCGCAGCATCTCTACGAAAACGGACACATCACCTACATGCGTACCGACTCGGTGAACCTCTCGAGCCTGTGCATCAACACGAGCAAAGCGGAGATAGCAAGGCTCTGGGGCGAGCAGTACAGCAAGGTGCGGCAGTATCACACCAGTTCGAAAGGCGCACAGGAAGCCCACGAAGCCATCCGTCCGACCTATATGGACAAGAGCGAGATAGAAGGCAACTCGCAGGAGCGCCGCCTCTACGAGCTGATATGGAAGCGCACCGTGGCCTCACAGATGGCCGACGCGCAGATAGAGAAGACCACCGCCACGATCGATATCCTGAGCCCTGACGCGCCGAAAGGCATGAAATGCCACTTCGTGGCCACGGGCGAGGTAGTCACCTTCGACGGTTTCCTGAAGGTATACCGCGAGTCGGCCGACGACGAAAACGACGCGCAGAGCGACGACTTCACACACGTGCTGCCCACCATGAAGGGCGGCGACGCGCTGACGCGACGCGAGGTGACAGCCACAGAGCGCTACAGCCAGGGGCCGCTGCGCTACACCGAGGCTTCGCTGGTGCATAAGCTCGAGGAACTTGGCATCGGCCGACCCTCGACCTACGCTCCAACCATCTCTACCATCCAGCAGCGCGAATACGTGCAGAAGGGCGACAAGAAGGGCGAGGAGCGCAAATACACCATTGACGTGCTGCAAGGCATCAAGGTGACAACAAAAACGCGTAAGGAGATGGCAGGCTCGGACAAAGGCAAGCTGCTGCCGACAGATATTGGTATTGTGGTGAACGACTTCCTGATGAAATACTTCCCCACGGTGATGGACTATAACTTCACGGCCAAGGTGGAGCAGGAGTTCGACGAAATAGCCGACGGCAAGGAAGCCTGGACGCAGATGATCGGCGACTTCTACAAAAAGTTCGAACCCACGGTGGAGAAGACAATGAACGCGCGCGAAGAGCATAAAGCGGGCGAGCGGCAGCTCGGCACCGACCCCGCGACGGGCAAACCGGTGTTTGTGAAGATCGGTCGCTTCGGACCGGTGGTGCAGATAGGGTCGGCCGACGACCGTCTGAAGCCGCGTTTCGCACAGCTGCCCACCGACAAGAGCATGGAGACAATCACCCTCGAGGAGGCCCTGACGCTCTTTGAACTGCCCCGCACGCTCGGCGAATACGAGGGCGACGAAGTGGTGATCGGTGCCGGACGCTTCGGTCCCTACGTGCTCCACCAGAAGAAATACGTATCGCTGCCCAAGGATGCCGACCCCATGACCATCACCCTGGAGAGCGCCATCGAACTCATCGAGGAGAAGCGCAAGCAGGAGACGCAGCGACACCTGAAGGCTTTCGACGAGGATCCGAAGCTCGAAGTGATGAACGGACGCTACGGTCCCTACCTCGTCTACGACGGGAAGAACTTCCGTCTGCCGAAGAACATGCACGCCAAGGCCGCCGACCTGACCTTCGAGGAGTGCATGGCCGTGGTGAACAGTGGTCCCTCCAACCGCAGCAGCAAGTCATAACCACAGGAAAGCCAAATGACAAGGATCATCCTCATCGGATACATGGGCGCGGGGAAGACGACCATCGGACGAGCCCTTGCCAAGGAACTCGGCATCCCCTTCTACGACCTCGACTGGTATATCGAGAGCCGTATGCGCAAGAAGGTGCCGCAAATCTTCGCCGAACGGGGCGAAGAAGGGTTCCGAAAGATAGAACATAACATGCTCCACGAGGTGGCGGAGTTCGAGAATATCATCGTCAGTTGCGGCGGCGGCACCCCGTGTTTCTTCGATAACATCGACTATATGAACGGGCAGGCCATGACCGTCTACCTGAAGGCCGACCCCGACGTGCTCTACGACCACCTGCGCATGGGGCGCACCGAGCGGCCGCTGCTCACGGGCAAGACGCCCGAAGAGCTGCGCCTGTTCATCGCCGAGCAGCTCCGCCAGCGCGAACCCTACTACACGAAGGCTCGCTACACGCTCGACGTGAGCCTGATGGACAACTACGAAAAAATCAAGGTCAGCGTATCCAAGCTGAGAGAACTCCTTCATATTTAATTCTTTGTAGCAATGAAAAAATGGACGATTGAAGATTCCAAGGAACTCTACAACATCAACGGCTGGGGCACTTCCTACTTCGGCATCAACGAACAAGGCGACGTCTACGTCACTCCCTGCAAGGATTCCACGCAGATTGACCTGCGCGAAGTGATGGACGAGCTGTCGCTCCGCGACGTGCAGGCTCCCGTGCTGCTCCGCTTCCCCGACATCCTCGACAACCGTATTGAGAAAACGTGGAGCTGTTTCAAGAAAGCAGCCGCGGAGTACGACTACAAAGGCGAGAACTATGTCGTCTATCCCATCAAGGTGAACCAGATGCAACCCGTCGTGGAAGAGATCATCTCGCACGGGCGAAAGTTCAACCTCGGCGTCGAAGCCGGCTCGAAACCCGAGCTCCATGCCGTCATCGCCGTGCAGTGCCAGAGCGACTCCATCATCATCTGCAACGGATACAAGGACCAGTCGTACATCGAACTGGCCCTGCTGGCGCAGAAGATGGGCAAGCAGATCTTCATCGTCGTGGAGAAACCCAACGAGCTCGACCTCATCGCCCGCGAGGCGAAGAAGCTCGGTGTGCGACCCAACATCGGCATACGCATCAAGCTGGCCAGCAGCGGCAGCGGCAAGTGGGAGGAAAGTGGCGGCGACGCCTCGAAGTTCGGGCTGACAAGTGCCGAGCTTCTCGAAGCCCTCGAGCTGCTGGACAAGAAGGACATGCGCGACTGCCTGCGCCTCATCCACTTCCATATCGGCAGTCAGATCACCAAGATACGACGCATACAGACAGCCCTGCGCGAAGCTTCGCAGTTCTATGTGCAGCTCCACAAGATGGGCTACAACGTCGACTTCGTGGACTGCGGCGGCGGACTGGGCGTCGACTACGACGGCACGCGGTCGCCGAGCTCGGAGAGTTCGGTCAACTACTCCATCCAGGAGTATGTCAACGACTGCATCTACACCTTCGTCGAAGCGTCGAACAAGAACGGAATCCCCCACCCCAACCTCATCACCGAGAGCGGACGATCGCTGGCCGCCCATCATTCGGTGCTCGTCATCGACGTTTTGGAGACGGCTTCGCTGCCCGAGATGCCCGAGGAGTTTGAACCCGACCCCGACAGCCATCAGCTGGTGAAGGATCTTTACGACATCTGGGACAACCTGTCGCCGCGCAACGTGCTCGAAGACTGGCACGATGCCGAGCAGATACGCGAGGAAGTGCTCGACCTGTTCACCCACGGCATCGTCGACCTGAAGACGCGCGCCGAGGTGGAAGCCATGTATTGGAGCGTGTGTCACGAGATCCACGCCCTGGCGAAGAACCTGAAGCACATCCCCGAGGAGCTGATGAACATCGACAAGCTGCTCGCCGACAAGTATTTCTGCAACTTCTCGCTCTTCCAGAGCCTCCCCGACTCGTGGGCCATCGACCAACTCTTCCCCATCATGCCCATACAACGGCTCGACGAACGGCCCACGCGCAACGCCACCCTGCAGGATATCACCTGCGACAGCGACGGCAAGATAGCGCAGTTTGTCACCAACCGCCACAACTCGCACGCCCTGCCCGTTCATACCCTGCGCAAGAACGACAAGTATTACCTGGGCGTCTTCCTCGTGGGAGCCTACCAGGAAATCCTCGGCGACATGCACAACCTCTTCGGCGACACCACCGCCGTGCACATCTCGGTGAAAGACGGGAAGTACCACATCGACCAGATCTTCGACGGCGAGACCGTTGCCGAGGTGCTCGACTACGTGCAGTATGAGCCCAAGAAGCTCGTCAGGCAGCTGGAGATATGGGTGGCCAAGAGCGTCAAGCAGGGTAAGATATCGCTCGAAGAGGGCAAGGAGTTCCTCAGCAACTACCGCTCGGGACTCTATGGCTACACCTATTTAGAATAGGAGCGAGAGGTGACACGGTGGTGCGAACCGCCGCACCCCCGCACCTCGAATAAAGAAACACCCCATGAAACAGAATCTGACAATCGTGAAAGTGGGCGGCGCCGTCGTGGAAGACGAGGCGCAGCTCACTTTATTGTTGCGCAACTTCGCCAACATCGACGGCCATAAGGTGCTCGTCCATGGCGGCGGACGACGAGCCACACAGGTGGCGGCGCAGTTAGGAATAGAATCGAAGATGGTGAACGGCCGCCGCATCACCGACGCTGAGATGCTCCGCGTGGTCACCATGGTCTACGGCGGACTGGTGAACAAGAGCCTCGTGGCCCGTCTGCAGGCTGCCGGCATCAACGCCCTCGGCATCACCGGCGCCGATATGGACGTCATCCGCTCGCACCGCCGACCGCCCGTTGCCGTGACGACGGAGGGTTCAGAGCCACAGAAGCAGCTCATCGACTTCGGCTTCGTGGGCGATGTGGACCGTGCCGACGGCCAACGCCTCGCCGATCTCATCAACAGCGGCATCACACCCGTCGTCGCACCGCTGACGCACGACGGTCAGGGGACCATCCTCAACACCAATGCCGACACCATTGCGGCCACCGTGGCCAAGGCCTTGGCGCCATTCTTCGACGTCACGCTCATCTATTCGTTCGAGAAAAAAGGGGTGCTCAGCCGCCCCGACGATGATGACAGCGTCATTCCCGTCATCACGCCCAGCCTCTTCGACCGCTACCGGGCCGACGGAACCATCTCCGGCGGCATGCTGCCGAAGATAGAAAACGCCCTCGAGGCCGTCGGGGCAGGCGTGGAGCGCGTCATCATCACACAGGCCACGGCCATCGACGGCCACCACGGCACCGTCATCCGACAGCAGCTTTGACGCTCGCCCACCCCAAAAGGTTGAAAGGGAAAATGTTTTTAACAATCTTTTAACACCACGGCTGTAACTTATGTCCAACCCAATCGTCGTTTAAAATAGAGTGCAGAAGAAAATCATCAGTTTCCGAAACGATATCCTGCCATTGAAAAACGTGCTCTATCGTCTCGCCCTGCGCATCACACTTCAGCATGAAGATGCCGAAGACATTGTGCAGGACACGCTGATGAAGGTATGGAACAGGCGCGACGACTGGCATCAGATCGACAATATCGAAGCCTACGCACTGACCATCGCACGGCACTTGGCGCTCGACAAGGTGAAGCGGGCCGACAGCAACAAGGTCTTCGTCGACGCTGCCGACGTCAGCGAGACGGCAAGGGTGAACAATCCCTACGACCGCATCATCGACAGCGACCGCCTGCAGCTCGTCAGAAAACTCATGAGCGAGCTCCCCGAGAAGCAACGCTCCTGCATGCAGCTGCGCGACTTCGAGGGCAAAAGCTACCGCGAGATTGCCAACGTCATGGAGATCAGCGAAGAGCAGGTGAAGGTGAACATCTTCCGTGCGCGACAAAGTATCAAACAGAAATTTAAAGAAGCAGAAGAATATGGACTATAAGTACATCGAGCAATTGCTGGAACGCTACTGGGAATGCGAGACCTCCCTTCAGGAAGAGGAGATCCTGCGATCGTTCTTCAGTCAGGAGAACGTTCCGGGTTCGCTGCTTCAATACAAGGCGCTCTTCACCTACGAGCAGGCTCAAAAGAGCGAGGAGGTGCTCGGCGACGACTTCGACCGCCGCATCATCGACCTCATCGACGAACAGCAACCCGTCAAGGCGCGCACCGTGAGCATGGCGCAGCGGCTCATGCCTTTCTTCAGGGCAGCTGCCATCGTGGCCATCATCCTCACGCTGGGCAACGCCCTTCAGGTGGCATTCCTGCAGGAAGAGCCCACCGACATCAACATGGCCGGCGTGCAGCAGCGCGATGCCGACGCCAACTCCGTGGCCTTCGGCGACACGGTGAAGATCGACACGATGCAGAAAGCCGTGCAGGCTACGCCCATCGTTAAGTAAGATATATTTCTATGCTTTCTCTATAAAACATCATGTTTAGTAAAACACAAATTCAGTGAAACTGTGAAGTTTCAATTCTCTCAAATTTTTCATAACATACTAACGTAGGTTGGGAGGCGCAGTCAGTGATTTGACCGCGCCTCCATTTTTTTTGTGCGAGGTATTCGAGGTGCGGAGGTGCGGGGGTGCGAGGTACGAGATATGCGGGGGTGCGAGGTGCGGGGGTACGAGATATGCGAGAGGGTGAGGCGTTAAGATAATTGTGCTCGCACGAAGCGCTGCTTTCCGAACTGATCCTGATGCAGCTGCACGTCGGTGAAGCCCTCACGCGTGAGCATCGCACACAGCTGTTCGGCACAGAGCGGGTTGATTTCGAAGTAGAGACAGCCGCCGGGCACCAGCAGGACGCGCCCTTGACGGGCGATGACGCGGTAGAAAAGCAGCGGATCGTCGTCGGGAACGAAGAGCGCCTGGTGCGGTTCGTGGCGCAGCACGTTCGCTTCCATCAGCCCCGCCTCGCTCCGGCAGACGTAGGGCGGGTTGCTGACGATGGTTGTGAACAGGTTACCCGAGCCGTGCAAGCGCCGTTCGGCCGCACCGACCGACGAGACTTCGAGGAGCGAGGTGGGCGAAGCGGTGAGGATATCATGCTCCACGAAGGCGACGGCAGCACCCAGCGCCACGGCGTTGCGGCGGGCTATGGCGAGGGCATCGGCCGAGATGTCGAGGGCCACGACGTCGGCGTCGGCGATGCTCAGGGCGAGCGTCACGGCAATGCAGCCGCTCCCCGTTCCGATATCGAGGATGCGCTTGTGCGTCGGCTGCCCTTGCTTCTCTACCGTCTCTTGTCCGAGCGATGAGGAAATCCACCGGCAGAGCTCCTCCGTTTCGGGCCGCGGAATGAGCACGCCGGGGCCTACGTGGAAGCGTCGGCCGCAGAATGTCGCCTGCCCCAGCACGTACTGCACAGGCTCGCTGTTTTCAAGACGACGCACGATTTTTTCCAATTCTGCGTGGTCGTCTGCCGATAATTGTGTATCTTTGCCGCAAAGAATGTCGGCCAGGGTCAGCCCGAAGCGTTCTTCGAGCACCAAGCGTGCGATGGCGCGGGCCTCGCGCGGCTCGTAGACGCTGGCCAGCCGGCGGCTGATGTCGTCGTAGTTCATCATAACGTCTGCAAAGATAAACGAAAATAAGGTATGAACCAAAGAATAACGGATGAAAAGTTCATGCGCCGCTGTCTGCAACTGGCAGCGCAGGGCCGCATGGAGTCGCGCCCGAACCCCATGGTGGGCGCCCTGATTGTGGCTCCCGACGACCGCTGCCCCGAGGGTCGCATCATCGGCGAGGGCTATCATGTGCGTTGCGGCGAGGGCCATGCCGAGGTCAACGCCTTCGCTTCCGTGCGCCCCGCCGACGAAGGCTTGCTCAGCGCGAGCACCGTCTACGTCAGTCTGGAGCCTTGCGCCCACTATGGCAAGACGCCCCCCTGCGCCGACCTCATCGTCAGCAAGGGCGTGCGGCGCGTCGTCGTGGGCTGCGTGGACCCCTTCGCCAAGGTGCAGGGTCGCGGCATCGGGCGCCTCCGCGAGGCCGGCATCGACGTCACTGTGGGCGTGCTGGCCGCCGAATGCGAGTGGCTGAACCGCCGTTTCTTCACCTTCCACCGCCACCACCGACCCTACATCATCCTGAAATGGGCGCAGACGGCCAACGGCTTCATCGACGACCACGGCCGCGCGCTCGCCCTGTCGACACCGTTCACCCGAATGCTGGTGCACAAACTGCGGGCCGAGGAAGATGCCATCGTCGTGGGGCGCGTCACCTACGAGCGCGAACATCCGCAGCTCAACGTCAGAGACTGGCGCGGACCCGCCCCAGTGCCCTTCGTGCTGAGCGCCAGCGGCGACCTGCCCACCGCGCCTACAGGCCCCATAGCGGTGAGCAGCATCGACCGGCTGATGCGCGAATGCGTGGAACGGCAGCTGCAGTCGGTCATCGTGGAGGGCGGCGCCAGCACCCTTCAGGCCTTCCTCGACGCCGACCTGTGGGACGAGATCCGCGTGGAGACGGCACCACTATGCGTCGACGGCGGCACGCCGGCCCCCAAGCTCCCTCCCTGCGTGCGCCTGCTGAAGAGCGACATTTTCGACGACAACACCATCCAAACCTTCACAAAACAGCCTTTCTCTTAAAAAAAGTTGCTCAAAATGCGGCAGTTTCAAAAAAAATGTTTATCTTTGTCCCGAGAATAATAACAAGAATTATAAACTACTAATAAACAGGCTTATGAAATCATTTTTCACAAAACAGTTAGCCCTGCTGGCAATGCTTCTCTTTGCCGGCATGGGAAGTGCCTTTGGCAACAGCAAGTTCACGTTCTCGATGAACTACTCTAATGCCGACGCCGTAAGGCTGGATTTTCATGAAGAAGAGGTGGGCGACTTCTCAGTTTTTCCCCTCGTTCAAAACGAGTGGGAATATACAGGTGAACACGACATCGTCATGAGCGGCGTCGAGGTGTTCAACAAGCTATACTCGCTCAAGAAGCTCACGGTTGACGGCGCCGATGTGACGGAAACGTTCAAAACGGGAGGCAGCTTGTCGATGTCGCCCACAGTGGACCACATCGTCAACATCGAGCTCGATAAGGTGGAAACGTGTAAGTTCAACGTCACGTTCAGCCATCAGAATGTAGCAAGTGTGTATCTCGGTACCCCCATCCACTATCCATCAACCAGCGAAGACGGATACATGGAAGTTCGTAAGGGCGACAACACGTGGCTGCATGTGTACCAACAGAACTCAGCCTATCCCATCAAGAAGGTGACGCTCGACGGCGAGGACATCACCGAATACTTTACGAATGGCAATGATGGCTACCTAATAGAGAACGTTAGCACAGACCACAACATCAACGTGGAACTGAAAGAGTTGCCGTCGAACACCATCACCGTGACTCAAGCGTATGATTATGGTTCTGTCGCTTTCCTCAATGGGAGCCTCTACCAATGTGACAATCCGGCCGTTCTCCCCAAAGGACAAGACACCAAGATGTTGATTAATCCGAACCCTGGTTATCGTGTCAGCAAGGTCAAGGTCGACGGCACTGACGTCACCGCCGCCTATAATAACGCGAACTACTCCTACCAGTTCACGAACCTGCAGGCCGACCATACGGTGGAAGTTGAATATGAAGAAGCTGCTACGCACCGCATCCGTGTCAACGACTTCGACACAGAGAAAGGCTGGATGAATATCGTCACCTACTGGGGTGACAGTGGTTTCTCAATATTTCCTAACTACGAAGATGGATACTACGCTTCCAGTGCGGGCAGTAACGTCAGATTGGAGATATACCCCAACGGTGATTATTCGGTGAAATCCTTGAAGGTGGATAACGTTGATGTCACATCGCATATGACGGATGGCAGATCATACGAATTCCTCAACCTCAAACAAGACCACGAAGTGACGGTCACCTTCGGCGACATGATTACTGTCACGCCCAATTACGATAGAAATCTGGGAGAAGTCTACTTGAATGGTATCGACTGGTTGCCAGAGAATGGATATCTGATTGGCGAAGGTAAGACCGTGAGGTTGACCGTTTTGCCTTATGATGGATGCAAGATCAGTTCTATCGAGGTTGGTGGGGTGGATGTCACCGATGAGTATCTCGCTGCTAATGGCAATTACGACTTCACCGCCAACGAGAACACCTCCGTCTCAGTGACATTCGTGGAAGCCGAGAGGTACGGAATCGCCGTGTATTACGATACCAATGCGGGATATATCCAGCTCAACAATAGGGATCCTTTAGAGAATCCTACCTTCATCGAGGGAAGCGACGTGATGTTGAGGATTGATCCCAATGGCGGATATGATGTCAATACCATTACAGTCGACGGTTCAGCTGTAGAGTTCTTTTATGACAAAGAGAATGCCTACTATTACTACAACTTCGAGAACCTCAGTGAAAGCCATGAGGTCAACGTGAGGTTCGAGAAGGTGGGAATGGCTAACTTATTAACAGTATTCGACGAAAATCAGACCGACCTCTTCTTGGACAACAGCCTCCGTAGCACCAACTGCTGGTATGGCTTTACCTTAAATGCTAACATCCGCCTGAAGCTGCAGCCGCACATCGGATACGAGGTGGAGAGCATCATGCTCAATGGTGAGGACGTGACAGAATATTACAATGAAAACGACGGATTCTTCGATTTTGAACTCTACGAAGAGAATAATAACACCCTGACCGTAACGATGGAGAAGAAGAGCGGAGCCAACGAGGTGACAGCCACCATCCCCGCAGTGAGAGCCACCACCTTCTGCAGCGATTACGACCTCGACTTCACCAACGTCTATGGCATCAAGGCTTACGTGGTCAGCGGCTTCAACCCCGACACCAACAAGGCACTGCTGACGCGCGTGATGAATGTGCCCGGCGGAATGGGCGTCGTCATCACGGGAACGCCCGGCAACTACACCATCCCCGTTGCTCCGACGTCGTATGTCTATGCCAACATGCTGCGCGTAGCCAACGTACCGACCACCATCTGGCAGACAGATAGTTATTCGGCATGGTATGGCTACTGCAACTATACGAACTATATCTTCGACGGTGAATCGTTCAACGTGGTGCCCGAGGAAGGAGCCGAGATAGAAGCTTACAAGGCATACATGGTCATACCGACCTCCGTCGTCGGCACGACAGCACCTGCCAAGGTTTCCATCATCTTCGAGGACGACTACGATGAGGGCCTCATCACTGGCCTCGGATTCATCAGCGCCGGGCAGCAGCAGAAGGGCAAGACGAGCGATGCCGTCTACGACCTGCAGGGCCGCAAGATGAATGCTGAGTCGCTCAAGGCCGGCATCTACATCCGCAACGGAAAGAAGTTCATCGTGAAATAAGCGCGCCGCGCACGCGGCCTGACCATCAGGCCGAGCGGCACCGACCCATCCATTCAACTTCCGCAAGCCCCGGTTTCACCCGAAATCGGCGTTTGCGGAAGTTTTTTTGTGTTCTTTTCGGAACAGCGCCAACTGAATTTCCTTTACAAAACCCGCGTTTTAACGCTCTGTGGCTGCAAAATTCTGAAATTAAAATCCCACGGCCGAATCTGAGCGATTCTCGCGGAAGTTGTAACGGGCTGAAAACAAGCGCCTTGTCTTTTCTTTACATTTCCGTCGTTTTCAAAATGACGCATTTTACACTCCAGAATGGCTCATTTTGCCTCGCAGAATGCGTCATTTTGAAGCGCAGAATGCGTCATTTCGGAGTGTAAAATGGCTCATTTTGAAAATCAGAACGAAAAATCCCACGACTCTGAATGATTTTTTCTCCGTTTCAAGAACATTCGTCTCTCTAAAACGATCAAAAATCCCTGCAAAAAATTTCGGTTAAATAAATTGACAAAGAGAGACCCCCCTCCGTCTCCCCCGAGGGGGAGAGTATAGTCCTATGCCACCGTTCTGGCGAATTTGTCGCTCGAGCTCTGCTCGCTTTGCTCGCAAAGAATTCGCCAGCATTGAGTATCAGGATTTGCAATCCGAAAGAAGCGCAACGAAGCATAAGCGCATTACAAATGCTTATACTCACCGCGAGCGAATTGCAAATTCGCTCGAACTGACGGGGTCGTGTTCCTCCCTTCGGGGAGGTTAGGAGGGATCTTTGCTCGAACTGGGGTCTCTCTCCCTCTCCTTCGGGGAGGGCTGGGGTGGGGCTTTTCCTCCCCTCGGGGAGGTTAGGAGGGGGTCCCGTCTATCCCCTCTCCACTACCCCCATCACCTCATCAACCGTGTCAGCCACGGAGATATAGCTCTGCCACTCCTTCCGCATGACACCCTTGGCGTGCAGGTCGTTGAGACAGGCGATGAGCGAATCCCAGAAACCCTTCATGTTATAACGTGAGTTCGATGTAAGA
>DEJE01000056.1:0-821 GCA_002353205.1 Prevotella sp. UBA2756
GACCTCAACCTATATCTGAAGGATGTGCTTACCGAGCGTCCACATACGCGTGTTCCAAGTGCAGACACGGTGCTGCGCGGCATAGAGGAACTGGCAACGGAGAACATATCATACATGGTAGAAAAGACGGGCAACGTCTATGATTTCAACACGGCTGAGAAACTGAACCAACTGCTCATCAAGCTGTTGCTGGCCACAGGGCAGCTTGCGGAGGGAGGCGAGTACGACGTTGACTTCGACCACCAGTTCCTTGAGGCAGAGAAGTATGACAGCAAGCGCACCTACAAGGGCTTTGACGGCTACAGCCCAGGCGTGTTCACCATCGGCGGGCTGATAGCCTATCTTGAGAACCGTGACGGCAACTGTAACGTGCGCTTCATGCAGGCAGAGACTCACCGGCGTTTCTTCGAGATGATGAGGTCGTTCGGCATTCATGTCAGGAGCTTCCGTGCTGACTGCGGCTCCTATAGCGAGGACATTGTGAAGATGGTCATGGAGCATACTGACAAGTTCTACATCCGTGCCGAGCGGTATGCAGGTCTGTACGAGAAGGTGAAGCGGCAGACAGGCTGGACTACGGTGGAGATAGGATTCCAGCAGTACGACGTGCAGTCGTTCCCCTTCGAGAGTTTCGAGGACGTAAAGCATTGCCGCCTCGTCGTGCAGCGGCAGCGCAAGCAGAAGGGAGAGCAACTTGACATCTTCGACGGCGAGTACACATACCGCTGTATATTGACCAACGACTGGGACATGACAGACGAGGAGATCATACAACACTACAACAAGCGAGGAACTGCAGAGCAGGTCTTCGACCGCCAGAA
>DEJE01000056.1:839-76709 GCA_002353205.1 Prevotella sp. UBA2756
AAGTCATTCATGGCAGAGAACACCGTGTTCCTCCTGCTCACGGCTGTCATCCGCAACTTCTACAAGTTCCTCATGGAACGGCTTGACACAAAAACCTTCGGACTGAAGAAGAGCAGCAGGATCAAGGCCTTCGTCTTCAAGTTCATCAGCGTGCCAGCAAAATGGATAAGAACATCCAGACACTACGAACTGAACATCTATACCAGCAACCATGCATACAAAAACGCTTTTGCAATTACGGATGGATGAACATATTACATCAAGGGTCCACAATCAGCATAAAGCCCCTTTAATGCCTGATGGGGGAAGGGGAATTTATACACTGAAAAGACATTTAATCGCCTTTGTCCGCATGTCATAGCACAAGAGAGATCAAAAATACCCTTAGATGGCAAATCGGTAATCAGAATGCAAAGTTGCGGATTTTAGGGAAATAAATAATAGGCAACTTTACGGCTAACAATATGACATTTATCCATTCATTATTTTTTAGTTCCATCTTCATTTAAAAGTAGGATAAAAATTGCAAAGTGCAAAGGGAAAGCATGTTTTTTCTTCGCACTATACGTGTTCACGCGCCTTTCGTTCAGGCATCAAAAGCGATGGGGAGGAAAAAAAGAAAGAGTCCCCGCAGCCTTTTGACGGGCTGTCGGGGACTCTTCGCATTGAGCTATGACTTTTTGTCTTTATCAGAAATCCATGTGGTCGAGCGAGTCGTTGAAGTCTTTCGGCTCATGGTCGGCCATGGGATCGTGGAATTCTTGGTTGCCAGCGGGCTGCTGGTTGTTGCCTTTGGGCTGCTGACCGTGGCGACGGTCGCCACCCTGGCGCTCTCTGCGGTTGCGCTCGCCGCCATTGCGGTTGCGCTCGCCGCGCGGACGGCGCTCACGCTCGACGTAACCCTCGGGTTTGGGTATGAGAACTCGGTGAGAGAGTTTGTACTTACCAGTCTTCGGGTCGATCTCGAGGAGCTTGACGGTAATCTTGTCGCCTTCCTTGAGTCCGGCTTCCTCGACGGTCTCGAGTCGCTTCCAGTCAATCTCGGAGATGTGGAGCAGTCCGTCCTTGCCCGGCATGATCTCAACGAAGCAGCCGTAAGGCATGATGGAGCGTACGGTGCCTTCGTAGACTTCGCCGACCTCGGGGATGGCTACGATGGCGCGAATCTTCTGTATGGCGAGGTCGATGCTGTCCTTGTTGGGCGCGCTGACCTGCACCTTGCCCACGCCGTCGATCTCGTCGATGGTGATGGTGGCGCCGCTCTCTTCCTGCATCTGCTGGATAATCTTTCCGCCCGGGCCGATGACGGCTCCGATGAACTCCTTGGGAATCTCGAACTGCTCGATGCGCGGAACCTGCGGTTTCATCTCGGCGCGCGGCTCGGCGATGGTGTCGGTGAGGCACTTGAGGATGTGCTCGCGTCCGGCCTTGGCCTGCATGAGAGCTTTCTCGAGGATCTCGAACGACAGTCCGTCGCACTTGATGTCCATCTGTGTGGCTGTCAGGCCGTCGGCGGTACCGGTGGTCTTGAAGTCCATGTCGCCGAGATGGTCCTCATCGCCGAGGATATCGCTGAGCACGGCATACTTCTCTTCGCCCGGATTCTTGATCAGACCCATGGCGATGCCGCTGACGGGCTTCTTCATGGGCACGCCGGCATCCATCAATGCGAGTGTTCCGGCGCAGACGGTAGCCATGGAAGAGGAGCCGTTGGACTCGAGGATCTGGCTGACGAGGCGTACGGTGTAGGGGAAGTCTTCGGGGATCTGGCCCTTCAGACCGCGCCATGCGAGGTGTCCGTGACCGATCTCGCGGCGGCCCACGCTGCGCTGAGCGCGTGCTTCGCCTGTGCAGAACGGCGGGAAGTTATAGTGGAGCAGGAATCGCATGTATCCGCGCTCGAGCACGTCGTCGACGAGTTTCTCGTCGAGCTTCGTTCCGAGTGTGCAGGTAGTGAGGCTCTGTGTCTCTCCGCGCGTGAAGATGGAGCTTCCGTGAGGCATGGGCAGTGGCGACACTTCGCACCAGATGGGGCGTATCTCGTCGCACTTGCGGCCGTCGAGACGGATGCCCTCGTCGAGGATGCAGCGGCGCATGGCGTCGCGCTCCACGTCGTGATAGTAGCGGTCCATCATGGCGTCGTACTCATCTTTCGACACTTCGGAGTCGGCCGTGATCTCGGGATGAGCCTCGAAGAATTTCTCCTTGAAGTCGGAGAGCAGCTTCTCGAAGGCGTCGGCGCGGTCCTGCTTGGGCAGAGCCTGCTTGGTGATGTCGTAGGCGGGCTGGTAGAGCTCCTTGTTCATCTGCTCGCGCAGGGCCTCGTCGTTGACCTCGTGGTCGTATTCGCGCTTGACGTCCTTGCCGAGCTCCTTGGAGAGCTCTGTCTGCAGCTCGCACATCGGCTTGATGGCAGCCATGGCAGCTTTCAGGGCGCCGATCATGTCCTGCTCGGAGACTTCTTTCATCTCGCCTTCCACCATCATGATGTTCTCGGCCGATGCACCGACCATGATGTCCATGTCGGCTTCCTTCATCTGCTCGAAGGTGGGGTTGATGACGTACTCGCCTCCGACGCGCGCCACACGCACTTCGGAGATGGGGCATTCGAAGGGTATATCTGAGCAAGCCAGAGCGGCTGAAGCTGCGAATCCTGCCAAAGCATCGGGCTGGTCGACGCCATCAGCGCTGAGGAGCATGACGTTGACAAACACTTCTGCGTGATAGTTAGAGGGGAAGAGGGGTCGGAGCACGCGGTCCACCAGTCGGCTGGTGAGGATCTCGTTGTCGCTGGCCTTGCCTTCGCGCTTGGTGAATCCGCCGGGGAAACGTCCGGCAGCGGCATACTGCTCGCGGTAGTCAACTTGCAAAGGCATGAAATCTGTTCCGGGAACGGCATCCTTTGCGGCACAAACAGTGGCCAGGAGCACGGTGTTGTTCATGCGGAGCACTACCGAGCCGTCGGTCTGCTTTGCCACTTTCCCGGTTTCAATGGTGATGGTTCTTCCATCGGCCAATTGAAGGGTTTTCGTAATTACGTTCATCTAAAAAATAAAAAATACTTATTGTTTTAACTAACATCAAACTTGCCGACGACGTATCGTCGCGCAAAAAATCGTGCAAATTTACGTAAAATAAAATGAACGGACGAAGAATCGCTCATTATTTATCTTTTATTATGAAATAGGCTGCGGCAGAGGGGGGCCTTTATTGAAGGCTGATGGAGAGCGGCTGTTCCAGTGCCTGCATGAACTGCTTGGCGCGCAGCTGCCATTCCTCGACGGATCGGACGTCGTAGAGGCTCCATGCTGCGCCGAAGTAGTAGGTGTAGGGGTGGCCGTCGTAGTTGTCGACGATGCCCAGTGCGTGCCGGATGTTGTTGTCGGAGCTGAGGACGCGTGTGCGGTCGACGCCGTTGTGGAACAGTGCGGCGACGAAGATCTGCGAGTTGTGGCGCTGCGGTGCCTCGGTGGGGTCGGCATAGAGCACGCAGTCGGTGCCCATGATGGGTTCTCCGCCATGGAGGACGACGCCGGTGGCGAAGGCCAACGGTGCCTGCAAACCGTCGTACCACACGGTCATGCGGTTGAAGTTCGACCCTTTGTCGAGCGTCAGCAGTCGGTGCTCGGTGACGTTGGAGGTCGTGGGCTTGCCGTCCTTGGTGTGGTTGATGCTCACGGTGGGGTAGGTGAGTTCGACGGTGAAGCGCAGCGGCCCGTTGTCGAGGATGCGGAAGCTCTCGTAGCACCATGGCATGATGAGGCGTTCGCCGTCGAGAAGGGCCGGTGCTCCGCAGCCGAGCGTCGGTCCCACGCCGTAGGCATCCATGCCGTAGCCGTGGTCGAGGTGGAAGGATGTGCTGAGGTCGACGTTGCGGGCCGCCTCCTTGTCGCCCGCCCGTCGCAGGGAGTCTTCAAGGATGTTGCCGCGATAGTCGGTGGTGTAGCGGTGGGCAAGCACGAGGTCGGGTGTTCGCTTCGTCCAGACGTCGGTGCCGAACGACCGTTCGCCCGACTGTTGCAGAGCCGGGCCGTACATGCGGTAGGCGCATCGGTCGTTCTCCCATGCCAGGTCGTCTTTCCTTTTTTTATATTGTGCGCCGCAGACCCACGTCTTTGCCGTCTGCGGCACGCCGCGCTCGGCACGCAGCGTGGCCTTGCCGTGGGGCAGGACGGAGGTCTCGAAGATGAGCATGCCGTCGTAGGTGATTTGGTAGTCGACCTGCTGTCCGCTGGCATTGCGCAGGATGAAGGGCTCCTGCTCGCCGATGCCGAGCTTGCGTCGCACGGGACCGATGTCGGTCTGCACCACCTCCTGGCGCTGCATGTCGCCGTCGTTGGTGATGACGATAGTGACAGTCTTCGGCTCTTCGGCCGTCTGTGCTCCCGCAGCTATGGCGGTGAGCAGCATCGAGATGGAAAGGATGGTTGTTTTCATTTGTTTCATTGATGATTAGAAGTAGCCTCGGTGGCTGTGAATAGCGTTTGCAAATTTACGCTTTTTCTCCCAAATATCATGGTCAATGCCTTGAAAAACTGCCTGACAGGGCAGTAAATAAGTCTTCCGCGTTGCCTTTCTCACTAATTAAATTTAAAAAAACGAATGTTGTTCCTGCTTTTTTCGCATAATTGTGTACTTTTGCACACGATTAATGAAAAGAAAGATGAAAATGAAAAAAAGATTGTTGAGTTTGGTTTGTGCCGTGATGATGCTCACTGGAGCTCTGTCGATTGTGCAGGTGAAGGCCGGCAAGCAGGATAACGATGCCATGACGAAACTTCCCGACGGCACCTACGTGGTGAACACGACGACGCTGGCTTCGGGCGTGAAGGGCTATCGCAGCACGACACCGCTGAAGATCTACATCAAGAAAGACAAGGTGGAGCGCATCGAAGCCATCAAGAACCAGGAGACGCCGAAATATTTCGCCCGCGTGAAGGAGCAGGTGCTACCAAAATGGAACGGCAAGACGGTGAAGAAAGCCGCTAAGATGAAGGTCGACGGGGTGACAGGTGCCACGATGTCGAGCGATGCGGTGAAGCAGAACGTGAAGAAAGGTCTGGAGTATTACCAGAAGAACAAGTGAAACTGGGTTTCATCCTTTTCATGCTCCTCCCCCTGCTGGGGAATCTCTATGTGGTATGGCGCGCGTTCAGGGTCGTACCGCTGCCGTTGTGGGGTAAGTGGATGGTGGCGGTCGTCATGCTGTCGCTCTTCTTCGGCATGTTTGCAGCCATGGGTCGCGGGCTCGACAAGCTCTCGATGGGTCTGGCGACGGCCGTCTACGAGCTGACCACATCGTGGCTCATCGCCCTGCTCTACCTCTTCATCACCTTCGTGGTGCTCGACGTGCTGCGTCTGTGCCACGTGATTCCGGCGACATTCCTGCGCGACAGCTGGGCCGGAACGCTCACCGTGGCAGGCATTGTGACGGCGCTGCTCGTCTATGGCAACATGCACTACCGCAACAAAGTGCGGCAACCGTTGCAGCTCACGACCGCAAAGACGCTCAACCGTCCGCTGAAAATCATCATGCTCAGCGATCTGCACCTGGGCTATCACAACCGTCGCAGCGAGCTGCACCGATGGGTGGAGATGCTGAACGCCGAGAAAGCGGACCTCATTCTGATAGCGGGCGACATCATCGACCGCAGCGTCAGACCGCTCATCGACGACGGCATGGACCGCGAGATGCTCCGGCTAAACGCCCCCGTGGTGGCCTGTCTGGGCAATCATGAGTATTACGCCGGCGAACCGAACTCGCTGGAGTTCTACAAACGGGCTGACATCACGCTGCTCCGCGACTCGGTGCTCCAATGGGGACCGCTGCAGATCGTCGGCCGCGACGACCGCACCAACCTGCGGCGCAAGTCGGTGAAAGAGCTCTGCCGGGGGCTCGACAAGTCGAAGTACACCATTTTGCTCGACCATCAGCCCTACAATCTGGAGAAGACGGAGGAAGAGGGCGTCGACTTCCAGCTCAGCGGACACACTCATCACGGTCAGATATGGCCCGTGAGCTGGATCACTGAGGCCGTCTACGAATGTGCTTTCGGACCTTGGCAGCGCGGCGACACACGCTACTACGTCAGCTCCGGCCTCGGTATCTGGGGCGGCAAGTTCCGCATCGGCACCCGTTCAGAGTATATCGTGGCTGAGTTGAGGTGCGGTAACGATTAGAATTGTAAGTTATACATTTAATGCGACGATTTGTTATAAAAGTTGCATATTGATTGTTAAATCGTTGCCGAAATAGACAAAATTGCTTAAATCATCATTTTTTTGCTTGCAAAGAGGAACAACGTATTTTTTTTTTCTTTATATTTGTAACAGCTAAAAGACTCCCCATGTCTGATGTGAATAACTAAAAATCCGTTCCTTGATGGGGGAAGGAACTTCGGAGGAGGATGTAACCATGAGACAAAGACCCAAAATGTACAACGAAGAGGAGTACGAACTCGACAATTACCTGAACGAAGAAGAAGACTATGATCGCAACACTGTCTCGAGCATTTCTACCATCTGGTACAGTTGATCATACAGGTTAGAAAAGCACTGCGTATTGATTCCCAGTTCAGTACGCAGTTTTTTTTGTCCGTACGTTTACCCCGTTGCAAGTGAGTCGTCGTGGTCGGCAATGTCCTTGAAGGTGTTCTCTTTGGGTGCCAATGAAAAGAAAAAAGTTCAAATATGCTTCCGTTTTCGTGGAAAATGCTTATTTTTGCATCAGAAAACGATAGCGGCAACGCTTCATATTACTTCTAACTGAAAAATGAAAAGAGTTTTGTTGATTGCCATTGCAGCCGTATGGATGGGCTGCATGGTGAATGCTCAGACCGTCGACACGACTATGCACCGCAAGAAGGTGGCCGTGGTGTTGAGTGGCGGCGGTGCGAAAGGCATGGCTCATATTGGTGTGCTGAAAGTTCTTGAAAAGGCAGGGATTCCTGTCGACATCATCACTGGCACGTCGATGGGCAGCATCATCGGCGGACTCTATGCCATCGGCTACAATGCCAACGCGCTCGACTCGATGGTGCGCGTGCAAGACTGGAGCTATGTCATCACAGACCGCGAAGACATGCGGCGCCAGAGCCTCAGCGACTGGAAGAAACAGTACACCTATCTGTATTCAACAGGCCTGACCTTCGGCAAGCGAGACATGAATGCCGGCGGCTTCATCAAGGGAAAGAACCTGGCCGAACTGTTCCAGCAACTCTGTACGGGCTACACCGACTCGCTCGATTTCACCCGAGACCTGCGCATTCCCTTCGCCTGCGTGGCTACGAACATCATCGACAACAGCGAAGTGGACTTCCACAGCGGACGCCTGCCGCAGGCCATGCGCGCCTCGATGGCCATCCCCGCTGCCTTCTCGCCCGTGAGGATAGGCGATATGGTGCTGGTCGACGGCGGTCTGAAGAACAACTATCCGGCCGACATCGCCCGTGAGATGGGTGCCGACATCATCATCGGCGTCACCGTGCAGGGTGCGCCGAAGGTGGCCGAGAACATGGGCGGCACGATGAGCATCCTGAGTCAGATCATCGACGTGAACTGTAAAAACAAGTACGACGAGAACCTCGCCTTCACCGACCTCCATCTGCAAGTGGACACGAAGGGCTACGGGTCGGCCAGCTTCTCGCAGGCCGCCATCGACACGCTCATACGCCGCGGTGAGGAACTGGCCATGAGTCATTGGGACGACATCATCGCCCTGAAGAAACGCATCGGCGTCGACGAGTCGTTCCGCCCGACCATCCTCCATCCGCTGCGTCCGCAGGTGATGACGGAGAGACAGCGCGTCGTCGGGTACTCGTTCGAGAACATGACACCACAGGCCGAACGCTTCCTACGAAGGAAGTTTCACCTGCACGACGAAAGCTGGCACGCTGCCCATAAGAACCAAACTCCCGACAGCATCGATGCCCAGCTGATGCATCAACTCACCACAACGATGCGCGTCGACTTGTTCTACCAAACGGCAGAATGCCGACTCGTGCCCGAAGGCGACGGCGTGCGCGTGGTACTCATGGCCGGTAACCGCAAGTCGGTGCAGCTGCATGGCGGCGTGCGCTACGACAACGAGGAGTATGCCTCGGTGCAGCTGGGACTCGAAATCCCGCTGAAGACATCCATTCCCGTCAATAACGACATCACCCTGCGACTCGGCAAGCGCCTGATGGCGAAAGGCGAGATGACCATCCATCCGTCGAGCTTCACACGGCCTGCAATCAGCTTCGCCTTCCACCGCAACGACGTCGACCTATACTCAGAGGGGAAACGCGACTACAACGTCCGCTATAATCAGCTTCAGGCCGAGTTCATACCCATCAATTACGACCTGCGATACTTCAACCTGCAGTATGCGGTGCGCTGGGATTTCTTCCATTACCGCAACATGCTGGGCGGTGAGCATGGCATTCAGGCAAGCATCAAGAACGAACATTTCTACAGTTACCATGCGCGTGTCAGCTACATCAGCGAGGACGACTGGTACTTCCCCACACGCGGAGCACGATTCAAGGCTGAGTACTCCTATCTGACCGACAACTTCACCAAGCTCTACGGCAAGACCGGCATGAGCGACGTGAGCGCCAGCTGGCGCATGTCGTTCGCCCTGAGCAACCGCTTCACCCTGCAGCCCATGGTCTACGGGCGCCTGCTCTTCGGCCCGTCCGTTCCCTTACCCTTCAGAAACACCATCGGCGGTGATTGGTTCGGCCACTACGTCGAGCAGCAGATGCCTTTTGCAGGTATTGGCAACATGGAGTATGTCGACAACCAGTTCGTAGCCGTACAGCTGCAGGCTCAGCAGCGTATCGGCGGTAAGAGTTATGTACTGATGCGCTTGGCAGGTGGTCAGCAAGCCGACAAGGTGAAGTATCTGCTCGACAATCGTGTGGTGCTTGGCGCTCAGGCTGCCTACTATTACAACACGCTGTTCGGTCCGGTAGGAGCCACCATCGGCTACAGCAACCGCACCGAGAAACCCTATTTCTTCCTGAATCTGGGATATGAATTCTGATGAAATCGTAGAAATCGACACGAATCTATGAAGCGTGAGATCGTTGTGTTACTCCTTCTTGCCATTGCCACGGCTGTCATGGCAGTGCCTGCGCGTCGTGGCTTATGGGCGCAGAAGCAGACTGCCGACGGCCGGACGGTCGTCGTGGAGCTGCGCGGCGACGAGACGTTTCACTACTGGCAAGACCGTACCGGAGAGTGCTATACCGAGGATGCGCGCGGCTTGCTGCATCGGCGCACCGACATGAGCAACCTCAAGACGACGGCTTCGGCGCGCAAGGCTGCGCAGAACAAGCGTCGGCAGACGCGACTGACGGCTCCACGACGGCAGGCAGACCTGACGGGCTCGCGCCGCGGGCTGATTATCCTCGTGGAGTTTGCCGACGAAGAGTTCCTTCCTGCCCACGACAACGCCCTCTATCAGAGCGTGGCCAACACTGTGGGGTACAAGAACGAGGAGCTGGGATTCCGCGGAAGCCTGTTCGACTACTTCCAGGCGCAGAGCAACGGTCAGCTGAAGCTACGCTTCGACGTGGTCGGACCGTTCCCGCTGAAACACGAAAAGGCCTACTATGGTGCAGAAAGCGAAGAGATGGGCCACGACGTGAACCCGGGCGAGATGGTGGTGGAGGCCTGTGAGGCGGCGGCCAAGCAGGTAGACTTTGCCGACTACGACTGGGATGGCGACGGCGAAGTGGAGCAGGTGTGCATCGTCTATGCGGGCGAAGGACAGGCGGCCGGTGGAGCCAGCGAGACGATATGGCCCCACGAGTGGGTGCTCACGGAGGCCCTGGGCAACTCTATCACCATCGGCGGCCAGCGCGTCAACGTCTATGCTTGCAGTCCGGAGCTTATGGGCGACCGCAATGCGGGCATCGGAAGCCTGTGCCATGAGTTCGCACACTGTCTCGGACTGCCCGACCTCTACGACACATCGGACGGCGGCGAGAACTACGGCATGGGCCACTGGTCGGTGATGGACGCCGGAAACTACAACGGCGACGGCTTCTGCCCGTGTAACTTCACCAGCTGGGAGCGAGCAGCCTGCGGATGGTTGTTCCCCGAGTTGGCATTGGCCAATACGAACGTGACGGCCCTGAAACCGTTGGGCGACGGCGGCGAGGCGTGGATGATAGAGAACAGCCACTGGCCCGACGAGGCTTATCTGCTGGAAAACAGACAGCAGACGGGATGGGACGAGGCTTTGCCGGGACAGGGACTGCTGGTGATGCACGTGGATTTCGACCGCGATGTGTGGCAACAGAACAAGGTGAACAGCGGAGCAGTGCAGCGGTGCACCATCTTCCACGCCGACAACGAGACCGAAGACGAGACAGGCGACCTCTATCCATGGATGGGCAACGACAGCCTGACAGCCACATCGGTACCTGCCGCCGCCATCCATCATGCCGGTGACAACGGACTGGAAACGATGGATGCTGCCATCACCGACATCCGTCAGAACGACGACGGCACGATGGACTTCAACATCCGCGTACTGCATCCCGTCGCACGGGGCGACACTCTCTTCTACGAAAGCTTCGACAAGTGCAGCTCAACCGGCGGCAACGACGGACGGTGGAATGGAAGCGTGGCACTGGGAGCCCTGCAGACAGATAACGACGGGTGGAGCGGTGCCAATATGCGCGGTGCCAACCAGTGTGCACGCATGGGGACGTCGGAATTATATGGCACCATCACGACCCCTTCATTTCCCGTTTCTGGTTCTTGCAGGCTGAAATTCCGCGCTGCACCGTGGAACAATGAGACGAATTTCTTGTCGGTGAGAGTCGTGGAAGGCGATGCCGAGGTGGAAGAACCGCCCTATGAATACATGGCAACCCAGCAGTGGAACGACTTCAACCTGCTGCTGAAAGGAAACGGACATGTGAAACTGACCATACAATCGAACCAGAATCGCTTCTTCCTCGACGAGGTGACGGTGATGAAAGGACCGAAAGAAGACGTCGTCACCGAGGTGCCGACGCTGCCAGCGGCAACACCCGCGAGCCCCATCTTCACTCCCATCTTCACCCTCGACGGGCGTCGCGTGGAAGGACCCATGCAGCGACTGCCACACGGCATCTATATTCTGAAAGGTAAAAAAATAGTGAAATAAGTAATAATAATAGGGACGGAAAGAGTCGCAGATGGATTTTTTTTCGTAATTTTGTGGCGAAATCAATTAACCTAAGGAATGAAAAAACTTTTCTTTACAATCTTGATGGCAACCTTTGCCATCGGTTTGAATGCGATTCCTGCCAAGCGTGGGATATGGCGTACCGTTACCCTTGACGACGGGACTCAAGTGAAAGTAGAGCTCAGAGGTGATGAATACATGCACTTTT
This sequence comes from Prevotella sp. UBA2756, assembly GCA_002353205.1. Taxonomy (GTDB): domain Bacteria; phylum Bacteroidota; class Bacteroidia; order Bacteroidales; family Bacteroidaceae; genus Prevotella. Next base: position 12,215 of record DEJE01000056.1, read on the forward strand.
GGAAGGCAGAGGACGGCAGATGCTTCACGCAGAACGAGGACGGAAGCTACGAGCTGACCAACTTCGAAGCCATCCAAGAGCAGGCAGAGGAGAACAGAGCGATGATGAAGCCCGCCAACGGGCCGCGCCGGGCACACTATGCCTCGACAGCCGACGGTCTGGGCGAATACGGCAAGAGCGGCATGGGCTCGGTGAACAGCATCGGCGAGGTGGTCATCCCCGTCATTCTCGTGGAGTTTGCCGACTCGGCGTTCAGACCAGAGAACACCATTGAGAAGTTGGACCGCTATTTCAACGAGCCGGGCTATGCCGACGAGCCGGGATGCGTGGGCTCGGCACGCGACTACTTCATCAGCCAGAGCTACGGCATGTTCAAGCCGTCGTTCCCCGTAGTGGCCAAAGTGCAGGTGTCGAAGAATTATGCTTACTACGGTGGCAACAACGCACAGAAGAACGACAAGAACGTCATCGGTATGGTGCGCGAAGCCGTCAAGCAGGCCGTGATGCAAGGCATCGACTTCTCTGAGTACTACGTTAACGGCAGCGTACCCTTGGTGAGCTTTATCTATGCAGGACTGGGCGAAGCCAGCGGCGGCGATGAGAACACCATCTGGCCACACCAGCTCGACCTGACCGACTATTATCAGAGCATGAGCGGCTTCAAGTTCAAATCCTACTTTGTGGGCAACGAGTTGAGCTACTATGGCAGTCTGGACGGAATCGGTACCTTCTGCCACGAGTTCGGACACGGACTGGGACTGCCCGACTTCTACTGCACCAACTACAGCTACAAGGAAGATGCACCCTTCGGCGACTGGTCGATTATGGAGTCGGGATGCAATATCAACCAAGGCAGGGCTCCCATCGGCTACACAGCCTACGAGCGTAGCTATCTGGGATGGCTCGACATTCCCGAAATGCCGGACGAAGCGGCAGCCATCACCCTCGGCGACCCCAGGAACGAAGGCAATAACTACGCCATTATGTTCAAGAAGCCGAGAAGCAACACCGAGTATTACATCCTGGAGAACCGACAGCCCGACACGTGGTATCCCTCGACCATGGGCAATGGCTTGATGGTGACGAAGTTCACATATAACCGAGACCTTTGGGCACAGAACGTGCTGAACAACATTCAGGCTTCGAAACGCGCGTTCATACAGACCGCCGACGGTATGAAGCTGAACTACTCGGCAGAGATGAGCAACCTCTACGGCAACGGTGTGACCGACATCAGCACATGGAAATGGTTCGATACGTCAGAGTCTGAAGACATACCCATCTACAAAATCATGAAGCACGGCGACAGGACGATCACGTTCAACCTGAAAGAGCGCATACTGCCCGACATGTACAAACCCACGGAAGGCACCACCTACACGAAGGTGACCGACATCAGCCAGCTCCACAAGGAAGATGTCATCATCATCGTGTGCGAGTCGGACCTAATCGGCTGCGGCAAGGAGACGACAAATACAGGACGCTCTGGTGTCTGCATCAATATGATGGAAGAGGAAGACAAGGTTCTGGCAGAAAGTAACGTGCAGGAAATCGTTCTCTTGCAGGCAACGACGGGCGAATGGGGTCTGAAATGCGGCACGAACTACCTCTCGGCAGGCAGCTCCGGTGAAGGTCTGCGCCTGGCAGCAAAGCCTGACGCCAACGCCATGGCCGACATCTCGTTCACCGAAGAGGGCAATGCCATCATCCAGTTCGTAGGAAAGAACAAGAACAACCTGATCAGGTACAACGAAGACGGCACCTTCTTCTGCTGCTATGCTTCCGATACGATGGGCGACAACATTCAGATCTACAAGAAAGGCGACATTCCCTCGGCCATCAGCAACGTTTCGGCCGACCGCGTTGCCAATCATCGCGGCACCTACACCCTGACGGGTCAGAAGGTTGACTGTCAGAGTCTGCCGAAGGGCATCTATATCATCGATGGAAAGAAAACAATCGTGCGTTGATAATTCATATTTTTACATTAATTTGATTCCTGTCGTGAGACAAGGCAAACATTTAGGCATATTTATTGCGTAAGAGAGATCTAACTGTTGTGAAACAGATTCTCTTGTAATATTTATATTTATAAGTAAGATAAACAGGAAAGTCCTGGCTCGAGATGAGCCGGGGCTTTTTTTTGGCCTGAACGACGAGAGGAGGAGACTTCCTTTCGCCATCATCCGGGGTGGAAGCGAAGAAAGATACACATGGCATGTATATCTGTTACGTAGGTATGCACCTGCTGTCGAGGAAAAACCGTACCTTTGCCTTATGTTAAATAGCTAATAATAAAAGAGAAAGATGAGAAAAATCGTATTGACAATGGCAATGCTGGCAACCGCCCTGCTGGGTGTGCGCGCCGAGGTAGATCCCGATTTCTACATTTACATTTGTTTCGGGCAGTCCAACATGGAGGGCAACGCCCAGTGGGAAGCACAGGACGTGGGCAATGTGGATCCGCGTTTCCAGATGCTCGCAACATGCAATTTCGACAATCCCAAGCGCACCATGGGCAACTGGTACACGGCAGAGTGTCCCATCGTCAGCCCTGTGGGTAAGCTGGGACCGTCCGACTATTTCGGGCGGACCATGGTGCAGGAACTTCCCGGCAAGCGCGTGGGCGTCATTGCCGTGGCCATGGGTGGCAGTCCCATCGAGATGTTCGACAAAGATCTATACGAGCAGAAGTTCAATGAGAACCCCAACGAGTGGTGGGCCCAGCTGGCCAAGCGCTATTATGGCGGCAATCCCTACGGGCGCATCATCGAAATGGCCAAGAAAGCGCAGGAGGTGGGCGTCATCAAGGGCATCCTGCTCCATCAGGGCGAGTCGAACAATGGTGATCCGAACTGGCCCGGCATGGTGAAGAAAATCTATAAGGACATGCTCAGAGACCTCGGACTGAGGGCTTCCGACGTTCACATCTTCGTCGGCGAGACGGAATATGCCGAAATGGGGGGTGGCTGTTCGTGGCACAACACCGTGGTGGCGAAGATTCCCGAGGTGATTCCAACGGGCCACGTCGTTTCGGCAGAAGGCATTCCCGGCAACGGAACCGACCCCTGGCACTTCTCGGCCGAAGGCTATCGCATCTTCGGGCGGCGATATGCCGAGAAGGTGTTGGACGTGATGAACCATCCGGAAGCCTACACCAAGACCTTTGCCATCGACGAGCGCCTCACGGGTGGCCTGTCGGCACTCACTGGGAAGACCTTTGCCATCGTCAACGAGGCCGAAGGCAAGGCTTTCTATGGCTCTTTGGACCAGAATCTGGGCTACGGTGATTTCAAACAAGCCTTCGACATCTCTAACGAGGGCTTCCTTTTCAAGAGTGGCAGAATCACCGGCGGACGGTCGCTGCGTCTGATTACGCCCGACGACGAGGAATTTCAGATCCGTGGCGAGACGGGTTATCTGAACTCGCAGGATGTCAACGGCGACTGCTGTTTCATTCAAGGACTGAACGGGCAGAGGGGTTACGAGATTCCCGATGGTGCTGTCTGGAATCCCGAATATGTGGAAGGAAAGGGCTGGACGCTGAAGAATGTAGGCACCGGTAAGTATCTCAAGGATGCGACGGCGGCCAAATACGACGAGCCTACCTACTTCACTTTCTGCACACTTGCCGATGTCACCACCGGTATCAAGGAGATACACAGCACGACCGGAGCCAACAAACAGCTTGGAGAATACGTCTACACGCTCCAGGGTGTGAAGGTGGGTAAGAAGAGCGATTGGAATCGCTTGCCTCAGGGTCTTTACATCGTCGGTGGGAAAACAATCATGAAGAAATAAGCACTGTGGCCGAGTTCGCCCTTTCGTCAATGCGGACAAGCTCGGTCGCACGTTGTACTGTCGAGTCAGGCAGAAATAAAAAGAGGGTGCACTCCGCAATAGAGTGCACCCTCTTTTTATTGAAAGCTGTTTCGAAGCAGATTTACTTCACCATGAACTTCTTACCGTTCTGGATGTAGATCTGACCGCGAACAGGAACAGCTACGCGCTGGCCAGAGAGGGTATAGATAGCATTGTTCTGCTTCTTGGCCTCACTGTTGACGTTCTGGATTCCGGTAGCCTCGTCCTCGGCAATGATGACCTGGCGGATGTGCATGCCGCTGAAGACAGACATGATGATGTAGTTCAGCTCGCCAGCCTGATCAATCTTGATGGCATCGCCCGAAGCGATCGGCGAAACGCCAGTCACGAGCTCGGTGCCGTTGATCGAAGCCTTCGTGTCAACGCTGGTACCCGGGCAGAAGGTCACAACCTTGTCGCCGGCACCCTCGTACCATACCTTCACAGTCTGACCGGTCTTCAGACCGTAGATGGCCAGATAACGGTTCTGGTTGACGATGAGACCTTCGGCGTCGAACTTCATCTCCTCGCCGAGAGCCACCTGGCACTCTGCGGGCAGCACGGTGCCAGTGTAGTCCTTATAGCCGCGGAAGTCGCGGTTGGTGCGGTCTTCCTTACCCTCACCCATGTTCACCTGGAAGTTCAGGTTAGCCTTGGTGACAGTCTCACCGGCAGCACCGGCAGCTACGAAGTCGAATACGACAGGTTCTTGAACCTGAGGATCGTCGCCCGGCTCACCCTGTGTAACGGTGAAGACGGCGTCGGCACCACGCTCGCTGACGATGTGGATCTCAGCCTTACGGCCAGAGAGACCAGCGGGCAGAGGCTCAGCCTCGAGCTGTGTCAGCGTAACATCATCTGATTCGTAATACTTATCTTCATGAGCAACGATTTTCAGCCAGTCGGGCATACCCTCGAACTGATAGTTCTCCTCGCCTTCATAGCCTTCCCATGTGGAGAGACGCGGCATCGTGGTCTGATACTGAATGGTGCCATACTGATTGGTTTCTTCCGCACCTGTTTCGGGATTTGTCTCAACAATGTTCGCATAGACAACACCACCCTCGGGATCAGCAATCATGTTCTCGAAGCCGTCGATGATGCTTACAACGTCTTGCATGCCATAGATGTGGATGACAGCATTGTAGTGACGTGTCCAATCGGTATTGTCACCGTCTTCCTCGTTGTATCTGTCGCTTTGCTCCTTTGTGATGGCCTGGCAATAGTACAAACCGTCGAGTTGCTCACCTGTGTCCGCTCTGACATAAGAACGGCAAGTCGGAGTTACCATACCTTCGTTGAGGAAGCAGTCGGTATCAACACCCTTCAGGTCACCAGTCATATAGAGGCTCATGTTCACACCATCCTGCTCAAGGCCGCTGATGATGATGACGAACTCGTCCTTGACAATAAACGGAACGGCATACTCAGTTCCGAAAGCGTCCTTCTCCTTCTGAGATACGAGGAAAGCACCGAACGTCTTTCCGTCTTCAGTCTCTACATAAGTAGCGTCGGCCATGGTGAAAGGCATGTCAGCGATGACATCACCGATGGTACCATCTTCGTTCACTTTGCGAACGGTAACCTTCATCTCGGTATCGTCGTTCATAAGCGGTGTTCCCTCGTAGTTGACCACGCGGAAGAAGAGCTCAGAGATGCAAAGCGGGGTGATGGGCTTCTTGTAGAACTCGTAAAGCGCATTCGTCTTCACAGGAACGACAGAACCGTCTTCCATGGTCATGTTGCGCTCGCCAGAACCGAAAGAAGAACCATTGGAGAATCCATAGTAGTAACCGACGGCCAGATTCACATCGGTAACAACGGAAATGGAATCACCGTTGATGAGAGCGACATCAGCAGGGATGGGATTCTCACCATCGTTCATGCCGTCACCGAAACGGTATGTTCTTCTGCCCATAGAGAGCGTCGGGATAAGGTTTCGGTTGATATAGCCCTCTGCAATCTTTGGAGAAACGATTTTGAGATCGTTTTCCTCGGTCACAGTAGCACCAATCTGCTCTGGAGTATACGAGTCGCCAGTATCGGTAACGAACTTCCAGGTAGCGTTGGCCTTGTCTTCAGCCATATTCTTGTAAGTCACTTCGGTGAAGGTAGGCATGTACAGGTAGGACCAATAGTCGCCAGAACTGCTATTGCTACCCGATACATAGAGCGAGCCTACAGGACGCTGGTACCAGAAGCCATTACCCACTGAGCGGCGTGGAGCCTGCCATACAGAGTTTGTAGCCTTTACATCGCGTACGGGAGCCATTGCTTCAGGAGCAGCTTGAGCCTTCACGAACTCTTTGGTCGCCGCCCTTTGCATGTCGGCCTTCACGCTGGTCGGCTTTTGTGCAAACGTGCTGGCAGAAGCCAACAGCATTGCACCGAGGAACAGTAATGATTTTTTCATAATGATTGATGTTTAAAGAGATAAAAAATAGTATTCCATTAAATTGTCACGGTGAACCACAGGTCAGGATCGCTGACGGAAGTGAGCTTCACGCGGGTGACGTCGAACTTCGTCAGGGCATTCGTCACAACAAACTGCTGGGAGAACATCGCGGTGATGGCCTGAACGGCGGGCAGGGCGTTGTACACATTTGTACTGGCTGGAGTCTGATCGGGCTTAAGATTTGCTTCGATACCATGTCCGGTGTAACCAAAGGTAACCTTGTCGCCATTCATCTCAAATGTATAGTTGTAGCCAACGCTCGTAGCGGAGGCTGTTCCCGGTGTATAGCGGACAAGCCACTGGAAAGAATCGTTCCTCACGTTCCACTGATAACGAAGACCGACGAAGCCATAAGGTTTATTGGCTTTCCCCCCCCTCATTGTGGTGAAGTCGGTATAGAGGTTATCGATGTATGTCTTGAATTTGGGCGACATCTCATTTTCGTCCAAAGAGACATTGAACTGGTGGTCCCCCTTTCCGTTGGCGTAGTCTCTGAAGAATTCGTCCACGGGATAACCCTGGATGTTGAACTCAGGATTGTCGGTGCCGATGAACATGTCCTTCTCCGAGTCGTAGCGCAGTTCCTGCAGTGTTCCTTCAAGATAGTCGCGCTTGAAAGCATCGCGGAAGCGGATGTAGTAGTCGTTGCCGCGCTTGGTGATGAGGAACGGATTGAAGGACTCGTTGGCGATGGCGTCGGAGCCTTTCGGATAGATGTTGGGCAGACCGTCATTAGAGTCGTCCATGTTGTAGATGGAGTCGGGGCCGAAGTGGATGATATTTCCTACAGGAGCTGATGCAGAGAACATCTTGTTGTGGAAAGCTTTCACGTCAGCAAGGTACTTCTCGTAGTCAACGCCTTCCTCGACGGGAGTGAGCAGGTTATAAGTGTCGCGCTTCTTGCCTTTGAGCATCATGTAGCTGGCATCTTCGGGCGCATCGACGATGATGAACTCGTAGTCGCCACCACATCCCTCGCTCTGCTCGTTATCAGAAGTCCAGGGGATATCCTCGGGATCAGAGAATGCATGCATGCAGGAATTGAAAGTGTTGAACGAGAGCACGGGTCCGTTGTCCTTGATGACCTCCCATCCCGACGTAGCGGTGGCATACGCATTGCCGCTGAATCGGTTGTCCATAGCCACTCGCACAGAATGATCGGCGTCGAAGTCCATGAGGATCAGATAGCCGCTTCCTGCGGGAGACTCGTCCTTCAGCGTGGGATAATACTGCATGGCCCATCCGTTGGGCTGGGCTTCGAGCCTTGCCGAGTACTTATCGCTGGACTCATTGAGTCGTTCAGCCGCTGACTTCTCGAAGATATTGTCTTCCTCACCTGCGCAGCCTGTCAGTGAGAGAGCCATGGCTGCTATTGCAAAAGAAAATATAATCTTTTTCATACGTCTGTTCGTTATAGGTTATTTCTTGATTTGCAGTTTCTTATATTGCTCAACCTCTTCCAGCAATTTCTGGTAAAGCGTGGGCTCACCGGGGCTGGAAACGTAGGTCAGACGGTTGATGAAGTTACCATACTGGTCGCGCAGGAAGTTGCCGTTTTCGTCGGTTACGTACTGACGTGTCTGCACTTCACGGCGCAGTTCATCGATATCGATGTTCCAGTTCTCCTTCAACCATGTGCGTACGAGGTCAAGCTTCTGCAGGATGACTGCCTGTCCGTTGATATTATCCATGTCGGTGCTGACGGTGTAGTTGCCCTCGTTATCAAGTGCTACAAATCCGTCGGCATTGCGGGGCACGACTTTACGTACGAGCTTGTATTCGTAGTTGGCCATCTGGCGAAGGTAGCCGATGGTGTCGTAGTTCTGCGTCATGTAGGCATAACCGGCCTGATACTCTTGGTAAGCGCGCGGGTAGTATTTCTGGTACTCTTCCAACGTATAGTCAATCTCTTCCCAGTCGTACTGCGCAGAGTTGAGGAGCTGATTCCAACGGTCTTGGTTGTAGGTGACGTAACATGCCAGCGTCTCTACCCAGTCTTCACCAGCCTGTGAAGAGCCGTAAGGAGTGACAAATCCGAGCGCAGCCTGGATGGAATCACTTTTCTGCGCCCATCCCATGGCGTCGTAAAGACCCGAGCTGATGGTGTTGAAGGCCGTCGGACGGAGAGATGTCTGGTCGAGGATGTGACCGAACTCATGATGCATGGTATGGAAGAAGAGCTGGTTCAGACCACGGGCACCTTCAATCTGGTCGACATTGAGTTTGTTCACCTCCATGAGGGTCACCTTGATACCACCCTCGGCAACACCGACTTCACGTGAACCGTCGCTCAGATAGCCAGGCGAGCCGATGACATGGATAATGCGGGGAGAATACTTCTTGAGGAACACATCCTTCTCTCCTGCCAGCTTGGCATAGACATCGAGCCAGAGGTATTTCACCAGCACGGCCAGATCGACGCTGCGCTCGTAGGTGGCGGGCACGAGGTTCTTCTGCATGTCAGAGCCAACATCCTCCATCTTGTAGATGAACTTCAGGTTATAAGGCTCCAGAAAGTTTTTCTTCACAAAGGTGTCCAGCGGGAAGGTGTAGGCGGAGCGATCCAGCGGATACTCATTGGTGTCATAGATACTGGGGCCTAAGTCGTCCTCGCTGCACGACGTGAGTGCAATACTCAGTGTGAACTGACAAAGGATCAAAGACAGACCGATGAGCAGTCCCTTTCTTGTACTATATTTCTTGGTCTTCATAATATCCAATTTTCAATGTTCAAAGTTCATTACTTATACAACAACTCGCTCAGGTCGGTCGTGGCCGAGAAGGGCTTGATATTGCTTGTGCTCCCACTGGTGGTCTTGCTGGTGGGCTGGCTTGGTTCCATGCCTGCAGCGATGGCATCCTGAGGAATCTCGAGAGCTCGGCGCGGGTCGTTCCACGTCATGCGGATGGTGTCGTTCTGCACACCGGTAGAGGTGTTGTTTCCATAGACGTGGTAGTACTCCATACCCCAGCGCTTGAGGTCGAAGAAACGCTTTCCAGTGAAATTGGTCTCAAAGCGGCGCCAGTAATTCAGGCAGTTCATATAAGGAACAGCCTCGGCAGGAATGTTCCAGTTAGGATCCATATTCTTCAGGAAGTCCCAATTCTCAAAGCAGTTGTAATTGGTGGCAACGCCGAAATAGCTATGGATGAGAGCATCGGTCATCGGCGTCATTTTACCGTTAGCGACCAGCGTGGTCTTTGTCTTCTCAGAGAAGTTCATCGTACTCAGGTGGTAGGTGCAGAGGTCGTCGCTGGCTCCAGCCAAATCACCGAGGTTAATCTTTGCCTCCGCACGCTCTAACAGCAACTCCATCAGCGTGAACTCACGGCGGATGGTGTGAGCATAACCGATGCCGGCCACTTTGTCAGTGTACTGGAATTGCTCTCCGATCCATCCCGGTGCGAAGCCATAGTCACGCGAACCGAAGAGTCCCATCACCCAGATGGTGGCGTTGGCAGCCCAGTTTCTCCACATCGGCGTGTTATGGTAGTAGATTTCACGGGCAACCAGTCCACCCTGCTCATAGCGATAGCGCGATTTGCGGAAGATGGTGGAATAGGTATCGATGAGCATCAGGTTGTTAAAATCGTAAGGCGTCTGCCACACCGTAGCAAAGTCGCTCAGGTAAGAGCAGTCGTCCAATGGAGCATAGTCGAAGAACTTCGGCACGAGCTGAGCGTTATCAGTGCCCAGCACCATGTTTGCCTGCTCAACAGCTTTGCTCCACTGGTGCGTGAACAGATAGACGCGAGCCGCGAAGGCATGGGCAGCCTCTTCATTGAAATGCCATTTTGGCTTTTCGTAGTTGATGTTACTGATATACTTCAGACCTTCTTCCATGTCTTCGATGATCTTCTTGTAAGTATCAGTCACATTACCACGAGAGTATTTGTCGTCAACCGTGTTGATGACACTGGTGATATAAGGAATACCAATGTCCTGCTTGCTGAGCTCATCTGTCTTATAGGCCTGCGAGAAGATGTTCACCAACATGAAGTGACAGTAGGCACGGATGAGCAGAGCTTCACTTCTCGCAGCCTGGAGTTTTGCCGACATCGGCTGTCCCTTGCTGACGAGCTCGTCGATGGCCTGCAACACTTCGTTGACGGAGTTGATGGTCAGGTAGGTGCTGGTCCACATTCCGCCGGGGGTATCGCTGGAAGTGGAAGACTTTACAGGCTCGAAACGGTATAACTCGTCGTCCTGACGTCCAGAAGAAGCCAAATTATAGTGCGTCAGCTTCTGTTCGGCATCACTTGCAATGGGGTAATGCTCGGCGTTGAGGTCCATGATATTGTCGCTTGAGAGCTCGCAGAACCAACCGTAGTTGGAATCGGGATAAGAGCCCGACAGCAACATGATGATCTGATTCTCGGTGCTCAGCTCCACGCGGTCGTCTGGCTCCTTGTCGAGGAAATCGTTGCAGGAGACAAAGAGGAGCGAAGAAAGTGAGAGGAATCCGATCTTCTTCACCTTATTATATATATATGCTTTTTTCATCATAATTCGTATTCTTTTAAAATCCAATCAAAAAACATGCTTTAGATTCCCAGACGAACGGTCAAGGTGAACTGCTTAGACAGCGGCGTTGCCACACCACCCGAGTTGACGAACTCAGGATCCTGTCCGTTCAGCTTCTTGTCTGCATAAATCAGGAAGAGATTGGTAGCGTCGAGCTTCAGAGAGGCAGAGGAAAGACCGATCTTGTTGGCGAACTTCGGTGAGAAATCGTAAGTCAGCGAGATGTCCTTCATACGGATGAAACCACCGTCAGCCACACGGGCTGTAGAGTAGTTGTATGCGTTATAGGCATAGCCCAGATAGTTGTCCTTATAATTCTGACGGACAGAAGCGATGGCCGGGATGTCGGTCAGGTTCTCGTCGCCGGGCTGCACCCAACGGTTCTTGAACTCCTTCGGCATGGCTGCCAGATCGCTATAGCTGGACGAGAAGACGGGATCAAGACGAAGCTTGTTGCCGAACGAATAGGTGATGAAGACGTTCAGACGCCAGTTCTTCCAGCGGAACATGTTGTTCAGACCACCCGTAATGGTTGGTTCTGACGGTCCTTCGTACACCAGATGGTCAAGACGCTCATACTCCTGGAAGTAAATGTCGCTCGTGGTCTTCACGCCACTCTCGTTGATTACCTGCGGAATACCTTCATCGTTCAGTCCCTGGAACTGGAACGAGAACAAAGCGCGATGCGGATAGCCTTCACGTGCGTAACCGTTCGAAGAAACGAGGTCGATGACACGCGATACAGACATCAGGTCGGTAATCTCAGTGTGGTTGTAAGCGAAGGTAAGGTCGGTGCTCCAAGTGAAGTCCTTTGCACGAATGTTCGTGGAAGAAATGGTAGCTTCCACACCATGAGACTTCATCGAAGCGACGTTAGAATACTGACGACCGATGATCTGGCCGTAGTAGTAACCCATCAGGTCGAAGTTGTCGCGCCAGTAAGCATCGGTAACGATATTGATACGGTTGTTCAGGAAACCGAGATCGATACCGACGTTGAACTCGTGCTTCTTCTCATAAGTAAGGTCCTTGTTACCAAGACTTGACTGATAGAGGGCCAGCTCCTGCTGGTCGCCCTGCGGGCGCCACATGTTGGTGGAACGGAAGATCGGCTTGGCATTGGATGCAGCAGTCTGCTCACCTACGAGTGAGTAGCTCAGACGAAGCGTAGCGTGAGACATGGCGTAGTTGGTCTTTTCTGCCCAACGCTTGAAGAAAGGTTCCTCGTGAACGTTCCACGATGCTGAGACATTCCATGTCGGCAGCCAGCGGCTCTGACGGCTCTTACCCAGCTGGTTTGAACCGTCGTAACGTGCCGTGAAGTTGGCAGAATAGCGGCCTTTGTAAGAATAGTTCACGTTGCCGAAGTAAGCCAGACGGCGGTTCCATGAACGTGAGAAAGAAGTAAGGTCTGTTCCTTCCTCCTTGGCCTGTTTGAAGAAGTCAGGCGTGATGGTGACGATACGGTTCATGTTGTAGTTCACACCGTAGTCCTGATGCTCACGTGCGTCGTAGTCGGCGCGGTTGGCTTCCATACCTGCGAGGGCGCTGAAGATGTGCGTCTCCTCGTCGTTAACAGACCATACATGGTTGTAGTTCACTGTTCCACGGAAGTCAAGCTGCTTCACCTCGTTAAGATTCTCTATGAAGATACCTCCCGCTGGCATCACTGAGATGGGCAGTGAGTTGGGTTTGTCGGGATCACTGTAGAGGTAAGGGTTCGAATACATGATGTTCGGGTTGTCAACACCAGCGCGGTAAGCCTCGGCCTGGTTTGAACTGTCCCTGATGGAGTGATCACGTGCCGAACGGTTGATACGGTATGAGCCAAGGAGGTTGACAGAAAGGCCGGTAAGCGGCTTCCACTCCAATTCACCTTGGAACTTCAGGTCCATCACGTTGATATCAATATAGTTGTTGTCCAGCTCATGGAAGATGCTGAACGGAGCGTAGTTACGCGTATACATCTGATAGGGATCCAGCGTACGGCTGGTATTCAGTGCGTAACTGAAGGGGTTGATGTCGAAAGAACGGCTGACAGCACCCGAAACGACGTCGGTACTCTGATTCAGCGTACCGGGAGCCTGCTGGTCGCGGTAGCTACCGTTGGTACGCAGGGTGACGGTGAGGTTCTTCGACAAGTTGTAAGAAGCATTGATGTTTGCTGTATAGCGCTGCACCTTCGAGTCCTTGGTCCATCCCGGGTCTACCATGGCAGAAAGCGAAGCATACATGCTTGACTTGTCGGTACCCGACGAGATGCTGACAGAGTGTGTCTGCATGATATTGCTGTTGAAAAGCAGGTCGAACCAGTCGGTATTACGGAACTCTGCTTCCTGTAAGTACTTAGCCATGGCGGCATCAGTGAACGGTAGCGAGAACGTTCCCGTCTGTTCGTTGTACTGATCCATCAGACCGTACATCTTTCCGTAAAGACCGGCTGAAGACGCGTTGGCTACCTGTGAGAACTCCAGCCATCCCTTGGCGGCCATTTCCTTGTAGATACCCATCTGCTCCTGCGAGTTCGAGATGTTGTAGTCGCGGTAGCTGGGCTTCATGCGGTAGGTGAACTCGCCCGTGTAGTTGATGGTGCTGTGTCCGGCGCGGCCTTTCTTTGTCGTCACGACAACCACACCCGACATGGCGCGGGCACCATAGATAGAGGTTGCAGATCCGTCCTTCAGCACTTGGAAGCTCTCGATATCATCGGCGTTCAGACCGGCAATAGCGTTGGAAATCAGCGTTGTAGCGTCACCCGACGACAGATCGTCGGCCGACACGTTCACGGCATCCTCCATGATCACACCGTCGACCACCCACAGAGGGCTCGACGAACCGTAGATTGACGTGGCACCGCGCACGCGGATCTTCGGTGCCGTACCGAACGTGCTCGACACGTTCTGCACCGACACACCGGCGGCTCGGCCTTCCAGCGCACGGCTGACGTCGGCCACACCGTCGAGCTTCGCCTTCTCGGCGTCCACCTTCGTTGTGGCACCGGTGAACAGGCGCTTGTCCATCTTCTGGATACCCGTCACCACCACCTCGTCGAGCTGCTGTGCTGCTCCGTCGGGGTAGAGGGTGATCTTCAGGTTCTGTCCGCCCTTCACGGTTTCTGTTTTCATGCCGATGTAGCTCACGACGAGCTGGGGGTTCTTGTGACTGGTTGTCAGCGAGAACTTACCCTCGATGTCGGTCGCAACACCTTGGCGTGTGCCTTTCACGAGTACTGAGGCTCCGATGATCGGTTCGCCGTCTTCTGAAGAGACGACGGTACCTGACAGCGTAGTCTGAGCCATGGCTATCCCCAGAGAGAGGAATAGGCATGCTAATGTAAAAATCAGTCTCCTTCTCATAAATCTTATTAAACTATTTTTTTTGTATTATTATTCACAACGATAGGTGGTACGCATTCAGATTTGCAAATATACGAGTTTTTTCTAAAACCTGCAAAATATTGCCCATAAAACTGAAATTTTAGCAAAAAAATATGCAAATATTTAACAAATCTGGCTTTTCGATTATCAAAAAACGACGAAAGAATAAATATTAAGTGTCAGAATGACATTCGTTTTTGCATGCTTTTTTCTTGCATTTCAGTCATCGGCCGAATGTCTGTTCGTCTGTCTTCTGTTGGCTGAAAAGTGTATTTATTCTGCTTCGGGAGTCGTCTCGGGATGCAACATCAATTGTCTTGCCGTGCAATTCAAATTGTTTTGCCGCGCAATTCAAATTGTTTTGCCGCGCAATTCAAATTATTTTGCAGCGCAATTTAAATTGTGTTGCTGACCGACGTGAGCGTTCTTGCAAGTTATAATCGCCGTTCCGGCCGCTCAGAACGGCCGTTCGGGCAAGATTCCCGGCGGCTTTCGGCATAAGCAGATGCTTTGCGCTGGCCGTGAAAAAATGAGTCCCACGTGACATCAACGTCAGGTGGGACTCTCATCTCAAATAAGAATGTTTTTACATGAGAAGGTTATTTCGTTGTGATTACACAACGATGATTACTTCACACGCTCGTTGCTGCCGGTCATGATGAATGTCCTTCTGGCAGCAGCTTTCTTCGCATTGCCGTTCTTCGGCGTGAACTTGCTCTTGGCAGAAGCCTTGGCCATCAGCTTGGCTGCTGCTTCGCCCGTCAGGGTGAAGGTGTCCTGCTCGTAGGCCCATACACCGTCGTAGTCATGGTACGTCAGGTTGAAGTAGAACACGCCTTTCTCGTAGTAGCTCGGCAGGTCGGCAGCGCCGTAGGTCTTGATGTCGGTGACATAGATCATGCCCCATTTCTCGTCGACGAATCCCGTCTCGACGTCTTCTACCACCACAGTTCCGTCATCGTTCATGGTGAAGACGAGTCCGGTCTCGCTCTCGCACCACGGTGCGATGCGGTAGTGGTTCTCGTCTTGGTCGCTCTGGTAGAGCGTCAGTCCTTCGGCTGTGGTGGTCTGGTCGAAGAAGATGGAGCCATCCTGTGCGTAGCTCTTGGCTCCGTAGACGTAGTCTCCGACATATACGGGCGTCCATGTCTCCTCCGTCTGGCTGCTGGGCTGGAACTTGAACATGAAGTATGTGCTTGCCACTTCATTGTCGTCGGCGTCGTAAGCTACGACGATGAGGTAGTACTTACCTGCATCGGTGAGCTGCTGTCGGATGGTGGAAGTGCCGCGGATGACATTGCTTTCGATGGTTCCGTCCTGTATTCCCTTATACACACTCTCGATGCTGTCGGCGCTGTTGGTGATGTACCAGCGAGCGCTGGCCACGTCTTCACCCAGTGTGATGGTGCCTTCGGCAAAGTCAACGTCGTCGGTCGAGGTGAATCGTCCGTCGTAGTTGAATTCGATCGAGTAGTCTTTCGGCTCGTATCCGGGGAAGAGGATGACGATGGCAGCATCTTCGGCGGTGGCGTTCCAGCCGCCGATGCCGTCCATGTAGTAGAATGGTGCAAGGTGGATCTCACCGGGCAGTCCGTTCTCCTGATAAGCCACCACGCGGCTCTTGGTCCAAGTGTCGGGCGTCGGTGTGCTCTTGAAGCCCGTTGACGGGTGGTATAGCATCACGTCGGCGTCGTAGTTGGTGTTGTGATAACCGGTGTTGGTGTCGCTGAAGAACACGGTGTTCTCCTCGGTGATGGTCTGTCCGCCCAGTTGGTCGCCGGGCTTGAGGATGGTGATGTCGATGAACTCCGATCCGGCATAGTCCTCACCCCTTGTCTCGTTGCTGATGCCGTCGTAGGGACGCATGATTCTGAAGACGTTGGGTGTGTTCGTGTTCTGGTAGATTTCCACCGTTGTTGCCAGTCCGAAGTAGTAGAGGTCTTGCAGCTCACCTTCGCCGAGGAACTTCAGTGGCGAGGGAACGCCGGCCTGGAAGGTGTAGGTGGAGAGTCCGTAGGGCGTTGTGTAGCTCTCGTCGCCGATGGATATCGTGACGGTCTTGAAGTCGTCGTAGGTGAAGTCGGCGGGATTGTAGCCGACGGTGATGTTCTTCGAGTCTTCACCGGCCGCAAAGGCGACGGATGTGGGAATCTTAAACAATCCGCTGGGATCGCTGACATTCAGGTTGATGGTAGCGGCCTCGGTAGTGACATAGCGGTTGATCTTGATGTCGAAGGTGTTGCTGCTCTCGGAGAGACTCACCTGAGATTTGAGGTCTTTGCTGAAGAATACCTGCTGACCGGCAACCGTGGCAGCCTCGTAGTCGTAGTCCTTGGTGCACGAAGCGAGTCCGAGCACGGCGAGCACGAGCAGTACGCTATATTTGAATGCTGTATTCATAATTTCCTTTAATGATGTGTTCTTGATTATCTCTGTTGTTCTCTTGGCCCACGGTTACTCTTTCCACGGTGTGTAGCAGTCGGTGGGGTCGGGATTGTTGAAGTGGTTCACGGCCGAGTTGTTGTTCTCCTCGGTCTGCACGATCACAAGGTTCATCCACGCCGGGCGGCGGGTGGTGTTCAGACGGGCGGTGTCGTAGAAGTTGGTGCCTGCGTATCCGCGTGTGACGGGCATGTCGAGGCGCTTGATGTCGAAGAAGGTCAGGCCTTCACCCCACAGTTCCACACGCTTCTGGAACACGATTTCTTCCACGATGTCGGTTCCGCTGAAGGCGTACTTGCTGTCGCGGTAGGTCTTCATGAAGCTTTCCAGCAGGGCTTGTCCGCGCGCTGCATCCTGATGGGCGGCAGCCTCGGCCTCGATGAAGTACATCTCCTCGACGCGCATCAGCGGGAACTGGGTGGCCGATCCCACCTGGTACTCTTCAACGTTACCCTGTGCGGGGCGGAACTTCAGCGATGCATACTCGGGCAGCGAGGCTCCGAAGGCTTCGTCGAGATAGCTTTCCTGGCCTGCCAGGGCACCGCCCTCGGGAGCCTTCCACAAGAGTTTGCGGAAGTCGGTGTCGCTGATGCGTGCGTACATGCTGGCATCGATCATGCTCATCGGGCCGGCAGCGGCATAGCCATACTGTGCTTCGTTCGACATCCATGCCGTCCAGTTCGCGATACCTGTCTGCACCTGGGAATCCTCGCTGGTGAGTTCGGAGGCGAGCATCCATTTGATATCGGTGTTGAAGCCCGTTGCCTTGTCGAGGCAGTCGGCCTTGGTCATCACGCTGCCGCTGGTGGCATTGATGGCCAGACGGGCGTATTTCTCGGCGTTGGCATAGTCGGCGAGCCACATGTAGTAGCGCGCTTTCAGTCCGTAGACGACATCGAGGTGAGGCATCACCTTGCTGCTGATGGTGAGCTTGCTGATGTTCTTCTCGGCATTGTCGAGGTCGCTCAGGATGAATTCGGCCATCTGCTGGCGGGTGGCACGCGGGTTGTTGCGCACCTGTTCCTCGGTGGTCTCGTTGGTGACGATGGGAACGGTGAGGCCGCTGACGTCGTTCTTGTCCTCATTGGTGCTCGTCGTGCCGTCGGTGGGCAGGTATTCGAACATCTGGGCCAAGTCGAGATAGGCCAGTGCGCGGTAGGCATAGCCGGCGGCCTTCATGCCCAGCTGGGCGTCGGTGGCCGTTTCCTCGTTCACGGCGTTGATCACGCCGTTGGTGGTCTGAATGAGTTTGTAGGAGTAGTTCCAGATATACTGCCCGATGGCGTAGGTCTTACCCTGGTTCTTGTTGGTCTCCCACGAGCTGAAATGGTCGTAGCTGCTGTAGACGATCGGCATGTCGCCGGTCATCACGTCGCGGATGTGCATGATGGCTCCGTAGCCCCAGCGATAGTGTCCGTTGTCGGCGTCCTCAGCGTTGATCTGCGCAGGGATACCAAAGAGCAGGGCTTCTGTTGCCTTCGAGCTTGATGTCGTTTCCTCTTCCGTTGCCACGCGGGTGTCGAATCCGTCTTCAATGCAGCTGTAGTTGGCCAAGGCCAGCGAGAAAACGCCAAGCGTCAGGAATGACTTGAAATATCTTTTCATGTTTTATTTCCTTTCTTTTACTTGATACTTGTGAACGTAGTGAATTAGAACGTAAGCGTGACACCGCCGGAAATGGTGCGGATGGGTGAATAGTAGGCTGATGTCATCTCGCCGGTGAAGCTGCGCGAGGGGTCAAGACCCTGACGCTTCGACCATACCCACACGTTGTCGGCCACGCCGTAGATGCGCATCTTGCTGATGCCGATCTTCGATGTCCACTTCATGGGCAGCGTGTAGCCGATGGTGATGTTCTGCAGCTTCAGGTAGGAACCGCTGACGAGCCAGCGGTCTGACGTGCTGTTGGCATAGCTGTCGGCGAACTGCAGTCGTGGGATGTCGGTGTTGGGGTTCTCGGGAGTCCACGATTTCTCCAGGTCGACGTGCATGGCGTGACCGCGCTGGTTGCCCATGCTGCTCTGGTAATCGGAGTCGTAGACCTTGCCGCCGAGCTGGTACTGGAAGTCCATCGAGAAGTCGAAGCCTTTCCAGCTGAGCGATGTTCCGAAGCCGCCGTAGACGTCGGGCAGCGGAGAGCCGCAGAGGTGGCGCGTGGCTTCACTGGCCTTCTCGATCTTCTCCTGGCTTTCCACGATGGGCTGGCCGTTGGCATCGAGCTCATATCCGGTGCCGTCGGCGTTCTTCTTGTACACGTCGTTCCAGTAGAGAGCCTTACCCGTCTCGGGATCTACGCCGGCATAGCGGGGCATGTACCATGTGTACATCGACTCGCCTTCGCCGTAGAAGAAGTTGCCGCTCGAGTATCCGGGCACGCCGTCGATCCAGTATGTCTTGCGCTCATCGGGCAGATAGCTGATCTTATTCTTGTATGCCGTCATGTTCAGGCGTGCCGACCATGTGAGTTCCTTCGTGCGGATGATGTCGCCGTTGAGCTCCACCTCCACACCTTTGTTCACCATGTCGCCGATGTTGGCGTAGTAGCCGGTGTAACCGAACGAGGCGGGCAGGGGGAACCATGCCAGCATGTCCTTCGTCTTACGGTTGAAGTACTCCACGGTACCGCTCAGGCGTCCGCGGAAGAAGCTGAAGTCGACACCGATGTTGAAGTTACCCTGCTTCTCCCACGAAATCTCTTCGTTACCTTTCGCGTCGGGGATCAGCGAGACGGCGCCCGTTGCGCTCTGTATGCTGTAGTAGTTGGTGTAGCGGTAGGTACCGATGTTGTCGTTACCCTGCTCACCGTAGGAAGCCTTCAGCTTCAGTTCGTCCACCCACTCGGCGTTGAACCACTTCTCCTTGTTGATGAGCCATGCGGCCGATGCCGACCAGAATGTTCCCCAGCGGTGGTCCTTGTGGAAGCGTGAAGAAGCGTCGCGACGGAACGAAACGCTGGCGAAGTAGGTCTCATCGTAGTTGTACTGGAAGCGTCCCAGATAGCCTTCCGTGTTGTAGTCGGTGACATACGAGTTGGAAGCACCGTCTTTCACGGCACCGCTCAGTTCCACGTTGTCGGGGCTGAACTGGTTGGTCTTGTAGCCATAGAGGTAGTAGTAGCGCGAGCGGTAAGCCTCGTGGGCGAGCATGGCCTGCAGGTCGTGCTTGCCGAAGAGGTGGTGCCAGTCGAGCTGCTGGAGGAAGTTGTAGCTCCAGCGGCGTGTGTGGTACTTGTAAACCATACCGTTCGACGAGGCATACGAACCGTAGAAGGCGTTCGTGGTGTTCGTCTCGCGCGTCTCGTTCACGTTGGCAGAGTTCTGCGTGGTGAACTTGAAGTCTTTCAGGAAGGTGAGCTCGGCTGTTCCCACGGCGCTGAAGAAGTTGCCTTCGTAGCTGTTGTCGTCGAGCTGGTTGGCCGAAAGCGGGTTGGCCTGTGCCATGAACGGACGCTGCTGGCCGTTGATCTTGCCGTCACCGTAGTCGTAGAGGGCGATGCCGGTGTTCACATCCTGGATCACGTTGCCGTTGGCATCGCGGATGTAGGCGGGATAGATGGGGGCCACACGCGTCACGGCGAAGAGGTTGCCCGAGCTAACGTCGCTGCCGTCCTCGTTCAGGCGGTTGGCCTTGTAGTGTGCATACGACATGTTGCCGAGCACCTTCAGCCAGGGCTTAATCTGGTAGTCGGCCTTCAGACGGCCGGTGATGCGCTCGTAGTCGGAGTTCAGGGTGATACCCTCGTTGTTCAGATAGTTGAACGAAGCGTAGAACGAGCTCTTGTCGTTGCTGCCGTTGGCCGACACGCTGTACTCCTGACGGAGGGCATTGCGGTAGGCAAGGTCTTCCCAGTCGTCGGGAGTCAGATAGTAGTCGGTGCCGCGGTAGTTGAACGAACGGCCGAGTGTGGCATTGGGGTTCAGCTTGCCGTTGGCGCCGATGAGGTACTGGCCGTCGGGCACGGTGTAGACATTGTAGCCCAGACCGTACGAGTTGTTGCCCGTCAGGTTGTTGTTGGCGAACTGCATGGCCTGCAGGTCGCTGTAGTTCCATGTGTTCTTGGCGTAGTTGTTCAGAGCCTGATACCACATTTCGTAGTAGCGTGCCGGGCTGTCGATGTACTCATAGGTGGGAACGGCCCTTGAGTTGCTGCCCCATTTGGCGTCGACCGTGATCGAGCTGGTGCCGCCGCGGCCTTTCTTCGTCGTGATGAGGATGACACCGTTGGCACCGCGGGCACCGTAGAGGGCTGCGGCTGCGGCGTCTTTCAGCACCGTCATCGACTCGATATCCTGCGTGTTCAGGTTGTTCAGGTCACCGTCGTAGGGTGCGCCGTCGAGGACGACGAGGGGCGAGTTGCTGGCGTTGATCGAGCTGATACCACGGATGCGGATCGAGAAATTGTCGTCGGTCTGGCCGGGCTGGCCCGTCGGGTTGTTGATCTGCACACCCGATACCTTACCGGTGATGGCCTCCACGGCGTTCGACACCTGCACTTTTCCGATCTCCTCGGAGTTGACCTGCGAGGCCGATCCGGTGAACGACGACTTCTTCGCCGTTCCGTATGCCACGACAATCACCTCGTCGAGCGAACCGATATCGCTGCGGAGCTCGATGCGCATGTTCCTGCGGGCACTCACCTCGATGGGCTCCATGCCTACATAACTGATGCGGAGGATGTTGCTTCCCTGCGGAAGGGTCAGCGAGAACTTACCGTCGGCATCGGTAACGGTGCCGACATTCGTACCGGGAACCTGCACGGTGGCACCGATGACAGGCAGACCGTCATCCTGCGATACTACCGTACCGCTTACCTGCGTCTGAGCAAATGCCCCTCCCAAACACAGGAAAAGGCATGCCAAAAGCATTGTCAATCTTACTTTCATAAATACTCTCTCGTTAGTTATTATATAAATTCTAATGATGTATGTACTGGCATCGTTTCCGCACAGTCGTTGTTATCCTTCGCTCGATAGGCGGTTATAATGTTTTGCAAAATTAAGTAAAATTTCATCAACACAAAACTTTTGATGTAAAAAAATGCGATTTTACCCCGTTTTTTAACAAATTTGCTCTCAAAAGGGAGAAAAACGTGTCTTTTTGTTGCAAAAATAAAGATTATGGAATCATTTCTATATCATTCTTAGACATCTGCTTGACGAAGGTAAAACGAATGGCGATTTTCAGCAAGACGAGCTGACTAACCTGCGACTTGCCGCTTCGTTTTTCTCCTCAACGTTAATCATTTTAAAGAAGGAGCCCATTTGTTTTGTTGTTTGCTTTTTTTTTGTTACTTTTGCCAACAGATTATCATTAACAGAAAGTTTGAAATTTCGTACCCCCGAACATCAAGATTGTATAATATTAAAGACAAAAGGAAACTATGAGTACAGGAAACATCAGGCCGGAGTCGATGGAAAGGATCACCACTCCCGCTTTGGCACAGAAATTCATTGAAGAACAGATTCAGGAGCTCAGGGCACAGATCGGCGACAAAAAGGTGCTGCTCGCCCTCTCGGGAGGCGTCGACTCGTCGGTGGTGGCAGCTCTGCTCATCAAGGCCGTCGGTCGGCAGCTGGTCTCAGTACATGTCAACCACGGTCTGTTGCGCAAGGGCGAGCCCGAGCAGGTGGTGCGTGTGTTCCGCGACGAGCTGAACGCCAACCTGGTTTATGTCGATGCCACCGACCGCTTCCTCGATAAGCTCGCCGGTGTGGCCGATCCCGAGCAGAAGCGCAAGATCATCGGCGCCGAGTTCATCCGCGTCTTTGAGGAGGAAGCGCGCAAGCTCGAGGGCATCAGTTTCCTGGCTCAGGGCACTATCTACCCCGACATCGTGGAATCGGGACCCGTAAAGTCGCACCACAACGTGGGCGGACTGCCTGAAGACATGCAGTTTGAGCTCGTGGAGCCCATCAAGCTGCTCTTCAAGGACGAGGTGCGCGTAGTGGGCAAGGAGCTCGGACTGCCCGACAACATGGTGTTCCGCCAGCCCTTCCCCGGTCCCGGACTGGGCGTGCGCTGCACGGGTGCCATCACGCGCGACCGCTTGGAAGCTCTCCGCGAGAGCGACGCCATCCTGCGCGAAGAGTTTGCCAAGAACGGACTTGAAGGCAAGGTGTGGCAGTATTTCACCGTGGTGCCCGACTATAAGTCGACGGGCGTGAAGGATAACAAGCGCTCGTGGGACTGGCCCGTCATCATTCGTGCCGTGAACACCCGCGATGCCATGACGGCCACCATCGAGGAGATTCCCTATCCGCTCCTCCACCACATCACGAAGCGCATCGTCAGCGAGGTGCCAGGCGTGAATCGCGTGCTCTACGACCTCACACCGAAACCCACGGGAACCATCGAGTGGGAGTGATAGGCCATTCCGTGCCCGCAAGGTTTTCGGAAA
Source organism: Prevotella sp. UBA2756 (assembly GCA_002353205.1). Lineage (GTDB taxonomy): Bacteria > Bacteroidota > Bacteroidia > Bacteroidales > Bacteroidaceae > Prevotella. Next base: position 35,272 of record DEJE01000056.1, read on the forward strand.
GACACAACATTTTCCGCGAAACGCACCGTCGTTTCGCGGTTTTTTTGTATATTTGCAGCCGAAAGATATCTCGTACCCAGCCGTACATCGTACCTTCGCACTTCCGGGATTATCCCGAGTTACTCGATCATCAAGACGAAAATCAAATCAAACTGCAATGACAAATAGATTCTTCAGCATCATCGCAATGGCGGCTATGGCTGCCACACTGCAGGCGCAGACGTTCACCGAGTGGCAGGACATGCAGGTGAACAGCGTCAACCGACTCACATCCCACACCTCATTCTTCCCCTTCGAGAACGAAGCGCTGGCCGTCAAGGGCGACCCGACGCAGTCGGCCAACTACCTTTCGCTCCACGGGCAGTGGGCATTCCGATGGGTGGAGCACGCCAACGAGCGGCCCACCGACTTCTTCCGCACCGACTACGACGACTCTTCGTGGGGCTCGATGCCCGTTCCGGGGATGTGGGAGCTCAACGGTTTCGGCGATCCCGAGTACGTGAACATCGGCTTCGCATGGCGCGGACACTATCCCATGCCCACGCAAGCCGACTACCAGTGGGGCGAGCGCACGCTGACCGACGACGACCGTGAGTTCGTCAGGGGCGTGGGAAGCATCACGCTCGACGGACGTCAGCAGCCCGAAGGGTGGTGCCCGCCGCCGGCGAAAGACAATCATGTGGGCAGTTATCGCCGCACGATCAACATTCCCGCATCGTGGGACGGCCGCCAGGTCATCGCCCATTTCGGCAGCGTCACGTCGTGCATCTACCTTTGGGTCAACGGCCAGTTCGTGGGCTACAGCGAGGATTCGAAGGTGGCGTGCGAGTTCGATGTAACTCCGTTCTTGAAGAAAGGTGAGAACCTCGTTGCCTTCCAGGTGTTCCGATGGTGCGACGGTTCATGGTGCGAAGACCAGGACTTCTGGCGGCTCTCCGGCGTGGCCCGCGACAGCTATCTCTTCTGCCGCGATGCCAACACCCACGTCGACGACCTGCGCATCGAGACCACGCTGACCGACGACTACCGCGACGGCATCCTCAGGGTGAGCACCCAGCAGACGGCGGGCGGCACGCTTGCCTATAAACTTCTCGATGCCGAGGGCCGCGAAGTGGCCATGACCGAAACGGAACCGGGCACGTTCCTCGTGAAGAACCCGCTGAAATGGACCGCCGAGACACCCACACTCTACACCCTCGTTGCCACCATGACGAAGGTGCCCGCCGCGAAGAAAGGCCGCAAGTCAAAGGCTCCCGTGGTGGCGACGCCCACCGAGGTGATTGCCCAGCGCGTGGGTTTCCGTCGCGTGGAGATCCGCGGATCGCAGCTCCTCGTCAACGGACAGCCTATATATATAAAAGGTGTAGACCGCCACGAGATGGATCCCGACGGCGGCTACGTGGTCAGCCGCGAGCGCATGATCGAGGATCTGCAGCTCATGAAGCGCTTCAACATCAACGCCGTGCGCACATGCCACTACCCCGACGACCCGCTGTGGTACGACCTCTGCGACCAGTACGGCATCTATCTCGTCAGCGAAGCCAACCAGGAGAGCCACGGATTCGGCTACGACCGCAGGCAGTCCATCGCCCTTACGCCCCTCTTCGCACGCCAGATACTGGAACGCAACCAGCACAACGTGCAGGTGAACTTCAACCATCCGAGCGTCATCATCTGGTCGCTCGGCAACGAGACCATCAACGGTACCAACTTCCAGGCTGCCTACCGCTGGATCAAGGCGCAGGACCAGCAGCGACCCGTGCAGTGGGAGCAGGCCCACGGGGGCGACAACACCGACATCACGTGTCCGATGTACGCCTCGCATGCGTGGTGCGAAGCCTATTCAGCCGACCCCAAGCAGTCCAAGCCGCTCATCCAGTGCGAGTACAGCCACGCCATGGGCAACTCCAGCGGAGGATTCAAGGAGTACTGGGACCTCGTGCGCAAATATCCGAAGTTCCAGGGCGGATTCATCTGGGACTTCGTCGACCAGGCTCTGCACCGCCATCCGTCAGCTCGCACCTCGTCCGACGCACCGCGTACCTCGTCCAACGCACCTCGTACCTCGTTCATAGAATACACCTACGGCGGCGACTACAACAGCTACGACCCCTCTGACAACAACTTCAACTGCAACGGACTCGTCAGTCCCGACCGCGTCCCCAACCCGCAGATGCACGAAGTGGGCTATTTCTACCAGAACATCTGGGCCGAGCTGACGAAGCAGGGCAGCGGCAACCTGCGCATCCGCAACGAGAATTTCTTCCGCGACCTGAGCAATGTCTGCCTGGAATGGACGCTCCTCTGCGAAGGAAAGCCTGTGAAGAACGGACGCGTGGACAACATCAGCTGCCAACCGCAGCAGACCGTCGACCTGCAGCTGCCTGTTTCGGCCGACGATGCCGACGAGGTGGGCGAATATCTGCTCAACATCGACTTCCGGCTAAAGGAGGCTGAGCCCCTCATGGAGAAAGGACAGCTCGTGGCCTACGACCAGCTGCACTTCTACGATGGTCTGGGGTGCATCAACGGCTCCGTCGTGGGGCGACCCATGAAGCTGAAGAAGAGCAAGACCGACATCAGCATTACGACCGGCAACACCAGCGTGAAGTTCGATAGCCAGACGGGATTCCTGAAGGAATACATCATGGACGGCCGCAGCCTGCTCGCCGACGGCGGTACCCTGAAGCCCAATTTCTGGCGTGCCGTCACCGACAACGACATGGGAGCGGGCATCCAGCGTCGCTACCAGGTGTGGAAAGACCCGGAGATGAAGCTCACGGCCCTCACATCGAAGAAGGAGAAAAAGAGCAACTTCTGCACTGTCACTGCCACCTACGACATGCCCACCGTCGCCTCGACGCTCACACTTACCTATTATATATACGCGCGCGGAGACATGAACGTCGAACAGACGCTCACTCCCTACCCGCAACAGCCCGATTCGGTGAAGATTCCCGACATGCTTCGCTTCGGCATGGTCATGCAGCTGCCCTACGACATGGACCGCAGCCAGTTCTACGGCCGCGGACCGGTGGAGAACTACGCCGACCGCAAGCAGTCGCAACGCCTCGGCATCTACAGCCAGACGGCCGACGAGCAGTTCTACCCCTACATCCGACCGCAGGAAACGGGACTGAAGAGCGACGTCCACTGGTGGCAACAGACCGATGCCACGGGCAAGGGCTTGCGCATTATCCCCTTATCAAGAGCCGAAGTTCAATCTCTCCCCCTCGGGGGAGTCGGAGAGGGGTTCTACTTCTACGCCTCGGCCCTGCACTACGACATCGCCGACCTCGACGAAGGGCTCGACAAGCACCAGCGCCATCCGCAGGACGTGCCGCGTTCGCGCTTCACCAACCTCTTCATCGACGGTGAGCATGCGGGCGTGGGCGGCGTCAACAGCTGGAGCATGGAAGGTTTCGCACTGCCGCAGTACCGCGTCGGCTACGGTCCCAAGACCTTCCGCTTCTCCATCAATCCCTTCTGACGCTCAACTCCTGGCGGAAAAGTCAGGATGAAATTCAACAGAAACGGGCAGCCGGAATAATAAACTTCCGGCTGCTCGTGCAATGCTTCTCGCTTGTACGGGCAGCGACTCTCGCCTGTCAGGGCAGCAACACTCGCTTGTACGGGCAGCGACTTTTCGTTGCCATGCAGCATGAACAGCGCGGCAAAACGATTTCTTTTGCTGAGTCATTCAATTTAGATTGCGCGGCAAAACAATTAGGATTGCTGCGGAAAACAAATTGGATTGCTGACCAATTTAAATTGAATTGCAGGCCGGAACCGATCGTTTGGCATCGCGGGAGCTCCTGTCTGGCGGCACGAACGGCTTCGTCTTGCATGCCGTGAACAACGGGTTGGCGGCGCAGGCGGCGCGTTCACGGCCCGGCGATGGCCGAGACAAGACGAAATAAAGCGGGCGTCAGGAGAGTTCCCGGCGCCCGCTTTCGTAGTATAAGGTTTTTTGATATGAGGTTGTTTTCAGAAGGCGAAGACGCCTTTCATCTTGATGTCGAACGATTTGTGCTCTCTGACGAAGCTGATGTGGCACTTCAGTTCATTGTCCTTGATGGAAATGACCTTCATCCGGAAATAGTCCTGACCGTCGATCTTGGCTACCACGTCGTTGCCGCTGACGGTGTATTGTGCTTCCACGTCCTTGTATGCGTCGTTACCCAGGGTGATGCGGACGGTGACGTTGCGGCTCTTCTTGAAGTTGAGCATCAGTGTGTGCAGGTCGTTCCAGTAGCCGTTCTGCTGCACTTTTTCGAGATCCCACCATCCGATACCGATCAGTTCGGCACGTGTGTTGTACGTCTTGTTGTCTTCGTCGGCATCTCTTTCGATGCAGCTTGTGAAACTTGTGGTCATTAAACCGATCATCATCACTACCCAGAATAATCTTTTCTTCATTTTCATTATCTCCTTTTTTTGTTATTATTTTTTTGTTTTTTCTTTTTGACGATGCAAAGGTAATGCGGTTTTTGGGCTCGTTGCAAACAATCGCTCGGATTTCTCTTCAGGAGTATAAGACAGGGAAGCGGTTATCGGACAATCGGGCGGAAAGGTGCGTTTCGTTGTCCGAAAAGGGTAAAAAGAAAGGCGTTTTGCCGTGTCAGAAAGCAAAACGCCTGGTCAGATAGCCGTCGTAGGTGTTGACGGTGAGCAGTATGTCGTCGCCTTTGCGCATGGCGAGGCCCTTGTGGGCCATCGGTATGCTCAGGTAGAGGTTGGCCGAGTAGTATTGCGGAATGTCGTTCTGGCCGTGGTAGAGGCGGAGGTGGTACTCTCGGCTGCCGTTGCTGCGCTCGACGATGGTGTCGCAGACGAGTGCGACGGATTGTTTCAGCTTGTCGTCGTCCACATATCCCGTCTTCACGGCGATGCCGAGGTTGATGTATCGGCCGTTGGCGCTGCGCCATGCGCTCTCGAGCTTCAGCGGGTCGTCGGCCAACGGCTTCTTGATGGCGCTGCGCCGCGCGATGTTCATCACGGGCACGGGCGAGAAGACGGTGGGCTCTACGCGCTGGTCCACCTTATTATAATAGACGAGTGCGCGGTAGACGCTGTCTTTCGTCGTGGCCCAGTCGCACGTCGTGGGCTGGCTGAAGACGAGTGAGTCGCCGTCGTCGGTCATGGCGCTGACGATCATGGCCTTCCCGTCGGTGTAGGCATCGGCAAAGTCGGCGCGCAGGAACGACAGGTCGTTGTCGCCCGCGTCGTAGCTGTCGGTGGTGCATGCCCCTGCGAGGGCGCACAGCATGATGAGAGCGGGCAGGGGTTTCATCGAGCTATGATCTGGTTGACAACGGGATTGGCATACATGGTGAGCATCTGCTCGCGCAGGAAGTCGTCGTCGCGGCCGGGCACGTCGGTGATCTTGGCCAGCTGGCTGTCGATGTAGGCGGTGAAGGCGGCCTTGTCGTCGTCGGTGTAGAAGGCTTTGAAGGCTCCGGCGTCGCCTATGATGTCGAGTGCGACGTAGTTGCCAGGGTAGAGGCGGTAGTTGCGGTGGATCTCCTCGTCGATGTGTGCTGCTACGATGTCGAAGAGTTCGGCTTTCGGCGTGTCGGCCGGCAGCTGTGCGAGCCACTCGTCGATGCAGGGTGCGCAGTGGTAGTGGACGTGCCCCTTGGCTCCCATGATGCCTGTCCGCATGGAGATGATGTCGTCTTGTGGCGACTTCTTCCACCCTTCAACGTCGCGCTTGAGCTGCATTTCGCGCGCCTTGAGGAAGTCGCAGGGGTCGAGCTCGTAGCTGATGCTCAGCGGCACGATGTGCAACTGCTGCAGTCGCTCCACGGGTGAGCCCTCGCCGCCCATGGCCATCATCTTCAGTATGGCGGGCTGAGTGCGGTCGTTGGAGTCTTTGGCCCGCCCTTCGCGCTGTGCTATCCACACGTTGTCGTTCTTCTCGCCGATGACGTAGTGCATATAGTCGGCCATTCGCTTGCTGGCCATGAGCATCTGTCGCGGCGGCAGCGACCGTTCTACGATGAACGACTTGTTGACGCGCACGAGGTCTTTCACCCACGGCAGCGCGAGGAGGTTGTCGCCGATGGCTATCTCGCAGGTGGTGTCGAAGCCTGCGTCGACGAGGAGCACGTCGAGAAGTGCCGAGTCGAGCACGATGTCGCGGTGATTGCTCACGAAGGTGTATCGCCGCTTGGTGTCGATGCTGTCGGTGTCCATGTCGATACCCTTGGATGCGCGCGCCATGAGCTGTTTCAGGAAGTCGTAGCAGAAGGCTTTCTGGAAGTCGAGGTTGGTGCGGCATGCGTGCATCTTCTTCGCGATGATGTCAAGCGGAACCTGCGGATAGAGGTAGGCGAGCACTTGCCGGAACTGCTTGTCGGCGAGCAGACGGTCGTAGACGGCCGGCAGCTCTTCCGGCTCGAAAGGTCGTATGGCGTCGAAGTCTTTTAATTCCATGGGTATTTGTCGGTTGTTAAACATTCATTTTGTCCGAAGGACACGCGAATCCCGGTATCCTTAGAACTGGTTCTCCACGATGTCGGTGAGCACGTCCTTGATGTCGAGGCCTGCTGCGCGCACCTGCTGGGGTATGAAGCTGGTGGCCGTCATGCCCGGTGTGGTGTTGACTTCGAGCATCGAGATGCGCCCCTCCTTGCTGACGATGTAGTCGATGCGTATGATGCCGTTGCAGTGGAGGATGTCGTAGATGTGGCTGGTGATCTTCGTCACGCGCTGTGCCAGCTCGTCAGAAATGCGTGCGGGAGTGATTTCCTGCACCTGGCCGTTGTATTTGGCGTCGTAGTCGAAGAACTCGTTGCTTGTCACCACCTCGGTGATGGGGAAGGCCACGGTCTTCTTCTTCGTCTTGTAGATGCCCTGGGTGATTTCCATGCCTTCGAGATAGCTTTCAACCATCACCTCGGGGCTTTCCATCATGGCCTTGCGGATGGCCGGGGCCAGCTGGTCCTTGTTCTTCACCTTCGTCACGCCGAAGCTGGAGCCGTCGGCGGCGGGCTTCACGAAGCAGGGCATGCCGATGCGCTCTTCCACCTCGTCGTCGCTGACGAGTTCCTCGTATTCCTTGCGGATGAGGAGCGATTCGGCCACGCTCACGCCGTAGCCTCGCAGATACTGGTTGAGCACGAACTTGTCGAAGGTCATTGCTTCGACGAGCACGCCGCTGGTGCTGTAGGGCAGGTGGATGAGTTCAAAGTATCCTTGCAGGATGCCGTTCTCGCCCGGAGTGCCGTGTATGGTGATGTAGGCGTAGTCGAAGACCACGAGCTTGCCGTCTTCCTTGAACGAGAAGTCGTTGCGGTCGATGGGCGTTGTGGTGCCGTCGTTGAGGTTGACGTGCCAGTCTTGTCCGCGCACCACGACGATATAGACGTTGTAGCGCTCCTTGTCGAAGAAAGAATAGAGTCCTTGCGCCGAGCGTAGTGACACGGCGTATTCGGAAGAGTCGCCACCGCAGACGATGGCAATGTTTCTTTTTGTGTATTCCATTGTTGCTTGTATAATGTTTTTTCTTGTTTCTTTTGTTTGTAGGAAAGGTGGCGCTGACCGCGATTCACTGCTCCAGGTCGCGCCGTGTGCCGGCGATGAAGGCGCGCCACTTGTCGATCAGGGCGCCCATGTCGTCGGGGAGCTCGCTGCTGAAGTCCATCTGCCGGCCCGTGGCGGGGTGTCGGAAGCCGAGCGTCCGCGCGTGGAGCGCCTGCCGTGGACAGAGTCGGAAGCAGTTCTGGATGAATGCCTTGTAGGAAGCCGACCGCTCGCCGCGCAGGATTTCGGTGCCTCCGTAGCGCTCGTCGCCGAAGAGGGGGTGCCCGATGTGTCGCATGTGGGCTCTGATCTGGTGCGTGCGCCCCGTCTCGAGAATGCACTCCACGAGCGTGGTGTAGCCGAATCGCTCCATGACGCGGTAGTGGGTGACGGCGGGCTTGCCCGTTTCCGAGTCGGGCGGGAACACTTCCATGCGCAGTCGGTCGCGTGGGTCGCGTCCGATGTTGCCCTCGATGCGTCCCTCTTCGTCGGTGAAGTTGGCCCATACGAGGGCGTTGTAGGAACGGTGGGTGGTCTTGTTGTAGAACTGTATGCCGAGATCCGACTTCGCTTCGGGCGTCTTGGCCACGACGAGCAGCCCGCTGGTGTCCTTGTCGATGCGGTGGACGAGTCCCACTTCGGGGTCGTTGGGGTCGTAGGCGGGGTTGTTGCGCAGGTGCCAGGCGACGGCGTTGACCAGCGTGCCGTGGTAGTTGCCGCATCCGGGATGCACCACCATGCCTGCCGGTTTGTTGACGACCATGAGCTGGTCGTCCTCGTAGACGATGTCGAGCGGAATGTCTTCGGGTTCTATCGTGTCGTCGTGGCGCGGCCGGTTCATCATCAGCGTCACCACGTCGAGCGGCCGCACCTTGTAGTTGCTCTTCACCGCGCGGTCGTTGACGTGGATGAAGCCTGCCTCGGCCGCCTTCTGTATGCGGTTGCGGCTGCTGTGCTGCATGTGCTCGAAGAGGAATTTGTCCACGCGAGTGGGCACCTGACCCTTGTCGGCGGTGAAGCGGAAGTGCTCGTAGAGCTGCCCTTCGTCGTCGCCTTCGGTCAGGTCGATGTCGCTCTCGGTCTGACTGATGCCGTCGCCCTCGGTCAGGTCGATGTCGCTCTCGGTCTGACTGATGCCGTCGCCCTCGGTCAGGTCGATGCTGTCGAAGTCCATTTCGTCGGTGTGCATGTCGTCGGCCGTCATCATCATTCCTCTGGCAAGGGTTCGTTCGGGGTGGTGGCGGGGGCCGTCACGGGTTCTTTTGTCTCGCTGGGAGCTGATGGCGTGGCGGCGGGCTCGTTGTTTTCAATGACGCCTGTTGTCACCTCCGGCTCTTCTTCCTCTTCGATGACGTATCCTTCGGGCAACTCTTCGAAGTCATCCTCGGGCGCATCGATGTAGAGAACGGAGTCGTTCATGTCGCGAAGGCCGTCGCCCACCTGTATGACAAGCAGCGCGTCGATGGGAACTTTCTGCCCGTTGCCCACCAGCCGGCCCTTCACCTTAATGCCGTAGACCCAGTCGCGCTCGCCGTTGACATATTGCGGTTCGCCCACCTTGAAGCCCATGGCCTCCAGTTTGGCGCGTGCTTCGCGGTAGGAGCTGTTGTCGATGACGTCGGGAATGGTGAGCGTGGGGGTGTTGGATGCGTTGATGACGACATACACGATGCGTCCTGACTTCACAATGGAGCCAGGCACGATGCTTTGCTCGAGCACGCAGTCGGGCGGCAGCGATTTCACGTAGCCCGTGTCGCTGATTTGCACCGTCAGTCCGGAGTTCTCGAGGATTTTCTCCGCGTCGGCGTACGACTTGTTACGAACATTGGGGACTCTGATCTTCTCGCCGTGGTGGGTATAAAAGTCCAGTCCGTATCTCACACCGAAGCACAGTGCGAGCACCACGGCAGCCATAGCCAACAGGTTGAGCCACAGCCAGGGACTGAATATCTTCTTCAAGAAAGTGCCTGTCGTCATCAGAAAGCTTAAATTTGACGGCAAAGTTACGAAAAGTCAAGAGCACTACAAAACAAAATCGTTTGTTTTTATTGCCGAGACAGAGCAACTTCGCGATTTTTGTCGCAAAGTTACGAAAAATCTGAGTAAGTGAGAAGCAAACAATTCATTTTTTGCTTGAACGTGAAGATTTTATCTGATAAACGAGTGAAATACAACGTGAAAACTCGTTTTTCTTTGCTTTTCGCCTCCGCTCGCCGCTTCTCACCTCTTTTTGCTGCATGCCGTGCAGATGCCTTTCACGATATACTCCGTCTCTTGCGGCTCGAAGCCTTCGGGCAGCGGTACTTGTGGTATGTGAACGTTGGTGAGACAGAACGTGCGGTGGCAGATGCGGCAGGTGAGGTGCACGTGGCCGTGGCAGTGGCGTGTGTCGTCGAGGTGACACACGCAGTATTTCTGCGTTCCCGAACCGTCGTCGATCTCGTGGAGCAGGTGGGCTTCGGTGAGCAGGGTGAGCGTGCGGAAGAGTGTGGATCGGTCCACCGTGGGCAGCTTGGCTTCCAGGTCGGCGAGGTTGAAGGCATCGCTGAATCCGTGGCGCACCTGTTTCCAGATGAGCATCCTGACGGCTGTCACGCGGATGCCGGCGTTGACCAGTGCTTGTTCGTCGTTGACTTCTATATGCATGTCTGTCGTTTTTAAACACGAAGGCGGCTCCCACGGGAACCGCCTTCGCGTGATGTTGGACGACTCGGATTCGAACCGGGAATGACAGAACCAAAACCTGTAGTGTTACCATTACACCATCGTCCAATCGGTTTTCGCCTGCAAAGTTACGAAAAAGTGAGTGAAGAACAAAACAAACGGGCTGTTTTTTCTTCCAAACGGTCTTTTTTCCTCTTTTTCCGTTCCCCTCGGAAAGATTTATTTCACCACGAGCAGGAAGTAGTTCTTCTTGCCTTTCTGTGCCAGAAGGTACTTGCCGTCGATGAGATCGTCGGTGGTGATGGGGCGGTTCTGGTCGGTCAGCTTCTCCTTATTGAGCGAGACGCCGCCGCCCTGCACCATCTTGCGCATCTCGCCCTTCGACGGGAACACGGGAGCGACGGTAGTGAGCAGTTCGATAGCGGGCTGTCCGAGCTGATCTTTCGCAACTTCATACTGCGGCACGCCGTCGAACACGTCGAGGAACGTCTGTTCGTCGAGGCGCTCCAGCCCTTCCTTGGTCGATTTGCCGAAGAGAATGCTGCTGGCTTCGATGGCGGTGTCGAGGGCTTCCTGCGAATGAACGAGCACGGTGACCTCTTCGGCCAGGCGCTTCTGCAGCACGCGGCGTCCGGGATCCTGCTTGTGCTCTTCCACGAGAGCGTCGATGACGTCTTTCTCGAGCGAAGTGAAGATCTTGATATAGCGCTCGGCATCGTCGTCGCTGACGTTGAGCCAGAACTGGTAGAACTTGTAGGGAGTGGTGCGCTGCGGGTCGAGCCAGATGTTTCCGCTCTCTGTCTTGCCGAACTTCTTGCCGTCGCTCTTCGTTATCAGCGGGCATGTGAGGGCGAAGGTCTCCACTTCGTTGCCCAGGGTGCGACGGATGAGCTCCGTTCCGGTGGTCATGTTGCCCCACTGGTCGTTGCCGCCGAGCTGCAGTTTAACGCCCTTATGCTGATAGAGGTAGAGGAAGTCGTAGCCCTGAAGGAGCTGGTAGGTGAACTCGGTGAACGACAGTCCGTCGCGCGCGGTGCCGTTGAGGCGCTGCTGCACCGACTCTTTCGCCATCATATAGTTCACGGTGATGTGCTTGCCCACCTCGCGTGCGAAGTCGAGGAAGGTGAAGTCCTTCATCCAGTCGTAGTTGTTCACCATCTCGGCGGCGTTGGGTTCGTTGGAGTCGAAGTCGAGAAACTTCGCCACCTGAGCCTTGATGCACTCCTGGTTGTGGCGCAGCGTCTCGTCGTTGAGCAGGTTTCGCTCCTGACTCTTGCCCGAAGGGTCGCCTATCATGCCCGTAGCGCCGCCCACAAGGATGATGGGTTTGTGTCCGCAGCGTTGCAGGTGGCGCAGCATCATGATGCCGCAGAGGTGTCCGATGTGCAGCGAGTCGGCCGTGGGGTCGGTGCCGAGGTAGGCGGTGACCATCTCTTTCTGCAGTAGTTCTTCTGTGCCGGGCATGATTTGTGCCAGCATTCCGCGCCAGCGGAGTTCTTCTACAAAGTTTTTCATATCGTTTTTCTCTTTTTGTTTTTTTTCTTTTCTCTAGAATTTCTAGATTTTCTAGAATCTCTAGATGTTCTAGATTTTCTAGATTTACTAGATTCTCTAGATTTTCTAGAATTCCTGAATCCCCAAGAATGATGCGTTCAAGGCCCGTCACGGCACGGGGTCGTAGCCGGAACCACCCCACGGATGGCATCTCAGAATGCGCCTGACGGCCAGCCAGAGCCCTTTCAGTGGACCATGCTTCAACAATGCCTGTCGTGCATATTCCGAACAGGTGGGCGTGAACCGGCACGAGGGGGGTGTGTAGGGCGAGATGGCTTTCTGATAGACCCAGATGGGAACGAGAAGTACCGCCACCGCCATCCACGAAATGGCCTTTCCCACTCGTCGCAGCAACAGCATGGCTTCCGTTGTCCACGATGCCCTGCTCATGCTTTTTCCCCCATTTTCTGCAGCAGACGGCACATGCTCTTCTCCACGCGGTGGCTGTCGTGCAGCTCGCTGTCCATCCAGATGAAGGCCATCAGCAGCGATTCGTCGTCGGCCACGGGTGGCAGCAGCGCCTTGTTGAGGCGGTATGCCTCGCGTACCTGCCGCTTCACACGGTTGCGCTTCACTGCCCGCTTGAAGAAACGCTTCGACACGCTCACCATCATGGCGTGAGGCACGAGCCCTTCTTGCCGCGGAATGCGCACATAGACGAGCCGCAGCGGGAATGCCGTCGTTGAACGGCTGTGCCCGCCGTTGAAGAGCGTTTCGATGAGTCTGCGGCTTTTGATGCGCTCTTCCCTGCCCAGCGTGTGTGTTGCGGTAGCAGGCATGGGGTGTCGGAATGCTCTTTTATGCGTTGTTCGTTTCTTCGAGGAAAGCTTTCAGGGCGCCTGTCATCGACGGATACTTGGCCGTCGGGGCCTCGATCACCACTTGCAGTCCGGCCTCGTGGGCGGCGCGTGTGGTCGACGGTCCGAAGGTAGCCACCTTCACCTTGTCGTTCTTCGTCTCGCCGAAGGTCTTCTGGAAGGCGCTGATGCCCGACGGGCTGAAGAACACGCACATGTCGTAGTCGAAGCTCTCGGCTTCCTCGACAGTGAAGTCGTTGCTCACCGTGCGGTACATCACGCATTCGGTGTGGTTGAGCTTCTTCGTGTCGAGCAGTGTCTTCACCGAGTCGTCGTGCACGTCGCTCATCGGGATGAGGTAGCGCTCCGTCTTGTGCTTCATCATGCTCGGCACCAGGTCGGCTATCTTGCCTGTCTGTCCGAAGAAAACTTTGCGCTTGCGGTACTGAACGTATTTCTGTATGTAGAGTGCAATCTGTTCTGTCACGCAGAAATACTTCATGTCTTCAGGCACTTCGAAGCGCATTTCCTTGCAAAGCTTGAAGTAGTTGTCGATAGCATGGCGCGAGGTGAACACCACGGCGGTGTGGTTCACGATGCTTACTTTCTGCTGGCGGAACTCTTTGCTGGAGAGTCCTTCAACCTTGATGAACGGGCGGAAGACGAGTTCAACTCCATAGTTTTCTGCAAGATCAAAATAGGGCGACTTCTCACTGGTCGGTTTCGGCTGCGAGATTAAAATTTTCTTGATCATTATATTGTCTTAAAAATTTATTTTCAGTTTATCCACTATCAACGTCAAAGTTGCGGCCAGGCCGAGCAACGGTACGATTTCGAGCGTGCAAAAGTACAAAAAAAATTGCATAAAAGCGGCCTTTTGCCTGAAAAAGATAACAATACTTTTGTAAAGTGTCAGTATTTTCACGAAAATTAGTACAACACCGACCGAAACGATGGCACTTTGGAGCGAGAAATTGAAGTAGCTCAGCAGCATCACGAAGGGGAAGAGCAGCAGCCCGGTCATGGCAGTTAGGAAGAGCTGCGACTTCATCCACTGTTCGTTTTTTTTCTTGTCGAAGAATGTCCAGTTCACGATGCTGTAGAGCGCCCCTTTGAGCAGGAAATAGGCCACGAAGCACCCCAGGAAGATGAGTATGAGGTGATACTGCGTGTCGAGGATGAAGGTGTCGGCCACGCGTTCGTGCACGTAGATGAAGCATAGCAGCGCCCATAGCAGGCATGTGAGGAATGCTTGGAAGAACTGGAATCGGAACTCGCTCGTCGTCTCTGTCAGGTCGGAGGTGCTCTCGCTGTGTGGAATGCGGAAGAAGTTCTTCACCTGCCTGAAGATGAAGAATCGCAGACGGCCCAGTGAGAAGAGCGTCAGCACGAAGCATGCCAGCAGCAGTCCGGTGATGATGTCGTCGTTGCGCACGTTGTAGGGCACGGGGTCGCCGGGCACGCCGTAGCGCACGCCTGTCAGTTCGCGGTTGAAGAGCGTGTCCTTGCCGAAGAGCAGTTCGCGGCTGAACTGTGGTAGCGTGGTGCGGGTGGTGGTGTCGCGCATGATCGACCAGCGCTCGCTCTGTGCCGTGTCGGCCGGGGCCGCTGTGTCGGGCTTGTCGAGGCGCAGGGCGTCGAGGATGGTGGAGTCCATCTTTTCGGCTGCCGCGTGGCGCGTGGCGGGTCGCAGCACCTCGGCGGCGGCAGCTTGCGCCTCGGCTGCTGCTTCGGCGCTGGTCTGCTCCGTCGGTGTCTGTTCCTCTGCGCCTTCGGTCACGGTTTGTCCGTCGTCGACAGGCTGGGTAGCGTGTTGCAGGGTGTCCTGCTGCTGAAACACTCTCACTGTGCGTAGGGGTGTGAAGGATCAGGGTTGTGGCTCTTAGAGGTCGAAAGCCTGCCGTATCTCGTCCACGCGGTCGAGCTTCTCCCATGTGAAGAGCTCCACTTCGATGGTCTTCGTCTCGTGGTAGAAGCTGGTGAACGTCTTCTTCACCACTTCGTTCTTGCGGCCCATGTGTCCGTAGGCCGCCGTTTCCACGTACATCGGCTGCCGCAGCTTCAGCATGCGCTCGATGGCCTTCGGCCGCAGGTCGAACATCGTGCCGATGCGCTCGGCTATCTGGCCGTCGGTCAGCGCCACGTGGCTCTTGCCGTAGGTGTTGACGTAGATGCTCACGGGCTTGGCCACGCCGATGGCATAGCTCAGCTGCACCAGCATCTCGTCGCTGACGCCCGCTGCCACCATGTTCTTGGCGATGTAGCGCGCAGCGTAGGCGGCCGAGCGGTCCACCTTTGAAGAGTCTTTGCCCGAGAAGGCGCCGCCGCCGTGTGCTCCCTTGCCGCCGTAGGTGTCGACGATGATCTTGCGTCCCGTCAGTCCGGTGTCGCCGTGCGGGCCTCCGATGACGAACTTTCCCGTCGGGTTCACCAGGTATTCGATGTCGAATCCGAAGAGGTCGAGCACCTTCTGCGAGTGTATCTGCTGCTTCACGCGCGGCATGAGGATGTTGATCACGTCGCTCTCGATGCGCTGGTGCATGGCCTCGTCGGTGTCGAAGTCGTCGTGCTGCGTCGACACCACGATGGTGGCGATGCGCTGCGGCACGCCGTCGTCGGAGTATTCCACCGTCACCTGGCTCTTGGCGTCGGGCCGCAGGTAGGTCATCACCTTCCCTTCGCGGCGTATGTCGGCGAGCGTTCGCATGATGAGGTGGGCGATGTCGAGGCTCACGGGCATCAGGTTCTCCGTCTCGTTCACTGCATATCCGAACATCATGCCCTGATCGCCGGCACCCTGGTTGTCGTCTTCCTCGCGGTCCACGCCGCGGCTGATGTCGCCGCTCTGCTCGTGGATGGCGGTGAGGATGCCGCATGAGTTGCCGTCGAACTGGTATTCCGACTTTGTGTAGCCGATGCGGTCGATCGTTCGCCGTGCGATGGTCTGCAGGTCGATGTAGGCTTCCGAGCGCACCTCGCCCATGATGACCACCTGTCCGGTGGTGACGAAGCTCTCGATGGCGCAGCGCGCCTTGGAGTCGTAGGCCAGGAACTGGTCGAGCAGTGCGTCGCTGATCTGGTCGGCCACTTTGTCGGGATGTCCTTCCGACACTGATTCTGATGAAAACAAATATGCCATATCTTTAGTCGTTTTATGATTATCCTTTATATAAATAATGTACGAATATCGTTTGGGGCTGCAAAGTTACGAAAAAACGAGTGAAGTGCAAAAGGAAAGCTTGCTTTTCTTCATTTCCGAGTTCCAGTAACTTCGCGACTTTCGTCGCAAAGTTACGAAAAGTCAAGCGAAGAGCCCAATTTTTTGAAGACAGAATAGCAGAAAACAAGCGCGGTGTGCTGTTATTTCGGAAATCCGGTATCCCGGTATTCCGGATTTCCGTTATTACGGGATACCGGAATACCGGGATACCGCGATAACGAAAAGCCACGCTATGAATAATCTTGACAAAATCTTCGTTTTAACGCTCTGTGGCTGCAAAATTCTGAAATTAAAACCCGACGGCCGCAAATGAGCGATTCTCGCGAAAGTTGTAAGAGGTTGAAAACAAGCGTCTTGTATTTTCTTTACATTTTCTTGGTTTTCAAAATGACGCATTTTACACTCCAGAATGGCTCATTCTGGCTCGCAGAATGCGTCATTTTGAAGAGCAAAACGACGCATTTTGGAGTGTAAAATGGCTCATTTTGAAAATCGGGATGAAAAAAAGCTCGTTTTGGAATGGATTTTTCCGCGTTTCAGAAGCGTTCGTCTCTCTAAAACGATCAAAAATCCGTGCTCGATTTTTCGGTAGTAAATATTTACAAAGTGCAGCGCTCCGTTCAGCCTTCGACTCCGTCTCGGCCAGTGCCGCGCATGCTAAAAAACGATGATTAAAGCCGGATTGTGTTGTGTAATTGAAAAAAAAGATGTAAGTTTGCAGAAAAATCTGTCACGACAATGAAAATACTGATTCTCAACGGTCCCAACCTGAACCTGCTGGGCACGCGCGAACCGGGCATCTACGGCAAGAGCTCGTTCGACGAATACCTGCCGCAACTGCAGGCGCGCTACCCCGACGTGCAGCTCGACTACTACCAGAGCAACATCGAGGGCGAGCTGATCAACAAGATGCAGGAGGTGGGATTCAGCTACGACGGCATCGTGCTCAACGCCGGTGCCTACACCCACACGAGCATTGCCCTGCACGACTGCATCCGTTCGCTGCGCTGTCCCGTCATCGAGGTGCACATCAGCAACGTGCACCAGCGCGAGGAGTTCCGCCACCACTCCATGATCAGCAGCGCCTGCAAGGGTGTCATCTGCGGGTTCGGTCTCGACAGCTACCGCCTGGGGGTGGAAGGGTTGTTAGTTCATAGTTGAGAGTTGACGAGTTGACAAGTTGACAAGTTGACGAGTTGTTTGTTTAGTTGACAAGTTGACGAGTTCTTTGCAAGCAAAGCGAGCGAAGCTCGAGCGGACAAGTTGACGAGTTGTTTGCTTAGTTGACGAGTTGATTTGAACAAGGGGAGGGGAACGATGACCGACGAATTGGAGCGCTACATCTTGCAGCATATCGATGCCGAGGGCGACTATCTGTACCGCCTCTACCGCGCCACCAACATTCACCTGCTGCGCGGACGGATGGCCAGCGGGCACCTGCAGGGCCGCCTGCTGAAGATGCTCGTCCACATGATCCGCCCGAAGAACATCCTCGAGGTGGGGACGTTCAGCGGCTACAGCGCCATCTGCATGGCCGAGGGGCTCGACGACGACGGGCGCGTGTACACCTTCGAGATCAACGACGAGCAGGAAGACTTCACGCGGCCGTGGATAGAAGGGTCGTCGGTGGCCGACAAGATAGAGTTCATCATCGGCGACGCCATCACCGAGGCGCCGAAGCTCGGCATCACATTCGACATGGCATTCATCGACGGCGACAAGCGAACCTATCTCGACACCTACGAGATGGCGCTGCGCGTGGTGCGGCCGGGCGGATTCATCATCGCCGACAACACGCTCTGGGACGGTCATGTGCTCGAGACGCCGCGCCCTGCCGACCGGCAGACGCAGGGCATCGAGCACTTCAACGACTACGTGGCGCGCGATGAGCGCGTGGAGCGCGTCATCCTGCCCCTGCGCGACGGCCTGACGCTCATCCGCAAGCGATAACGGGGAGCGCCGCATTTTTTTTGTTTTTTTTCAGACGAAAAACTTTCTTTTCTCAAATCTTTACCGTATCTTTGCACTCAACCCCTCCGCACGGCGAGTTGCAACATTGTCGCAACAAGCCAGACAGGGATATGAAAACAACCAATTAACGCTTTGATACCATGCTGGGAGCCATTATAGGAGACATCGTGGGCTCGCGATTCGAGTTCGGAGAAGCCCCAAAGCCAGATTTCGAGTTCTACACCGACGAGTGCAGTTTCACCGACGACACGATATGCACGATAGCTATCGCCGACGCCATCATGAACAACAAGAGCTACCGCGACGCCTTGCTGGAGTGGTGCCGACGCTATCCCGAACCCATGGGCGGCTACGGCGGCAGGTTCTACCGGTGGATCAACAGCGACGACCCGCAGCCCTACGGGTCGTATGGCAACGGTGCCGCCATGAGGGTGAGCCCCGTGGCGTGGCTGTTCAACGACTACGACGACGTGAAGGAGCAGGCACTGCTCACAGCCGAGCCCACCCACAACCATCCCGAGGGCCTGAAAGGGGCCGAGTGCATCGCCACGCTCTGCTACTGGCTGCGCACCACGCGCATCAACCGCGACGAGGTGGAGAGCAAGATGGAGAAGCTCTGGGGCTACACCGTCCCGCCGCTGAAAGACATCTACCGCATCGGGCAGCAAGGACACTTCGACGGCACCTGCATGGAGACCGTGCCATGGGCCGTGAGATGCTTCCTCGAGAGCCAGAACTTCGAGGACGCCATACGCAAAGCCGTGCTGGCCGACGGCGACACCGACACGAAGGCCAACATCACCGGCGCACTGGCAGAGGCCTTCTACGTCATACCGCCCGAAATCGCCGCGCGATCGTTCAGCTATCTGCCCGTCGACATGCTCGACATCGTGCTCCAATACTACGACGTCATCGGCACGACGCTCTTCTGAACATCCTCCTGACCCTGTTGACAATCAAACTACTAAAGATATGAAAGGAAAGAACAAAGGCAAGCGCCTGACAAAGAAAGCCGTGGCAGAGATGCTCTCCACGCTTTTCAAGCAGAACCCTAACGAGACGTTCAGCTTCAAGCAAATCTTCAAACAGCTGCACTTCGACTCCCATCCGGTGAAGATGCTGGCCGTGGACACACTCGAGGAAATGGCATGGGACGACTTCCTGCAGAAGGTGGCCGACAACCAGTACCGCCTGAACACGCAGGGGCAGGTGCTCGAAGGCACCTTCATCCGCAAGTCGAACGGCAAGAACTCGTTCGTGGCCGACGGTTCCGACAAACCCATCTTCGTGGCCGAGCGCAACTCGATGTATGCCATGAACGGCGACCGCGTCAGA
Source organism: Prevotella sp. UBA2756 (assembly GCA_002353205.1). Classification (GTDB taxonomy): domain Bacteria; phylum Bacteroidota; class Bacteroidia; order Bacteroidales; family Bacteroidaceae; genus Prevotella. The sequence continues at coordinate 54,340 of DEJE01000056.1, forward strand.
GTGACGATGATGGCACGCCGCGAAAAGCACATCAAGGAGGCCATGGTGACCGACATCATACGCCGAGCCCGCGACCAGGTGGTGGGACAGCTGAAGGTGGAGCGCGACTACGCCTTCCTCATTCCCGACGGCAACCTCTTCACCTACGACATCTTCATCCCAAAACGGAAGCTCAAGGGCGGCAAGACGGGCGAGAAAGCAGTGGTGAAAATCACGCAGTGGCCGTCGAAAGACTCGAAAAACATCGTCGGCGAGGTGCTCGACGTGCTGGGGAAAATCGGCGAGAACAACACCGAGATGCACGCCATACTGGCTCAGTACGGCCTGCCCTATAAATATCCGAAGAGCGTGGAGGAGGCCGCCGAGCGCCTCGACGCCACCATCACGCCCGAAGAGATTGCACGCCGCGAGGACTTCCGCGACGTGGTGACCTTCACCATCGACCCACACGACGCGAAAGACTTCGACGATGCCCTCTCAGTGAGGCCCATCGACGCTCCCGCCAAAGGGAAGAGCAACAGTCAGCTGTGGGAGGTGGGCGTGCATATCGCCGACGTGTCGCACTACGTGAAGGAGGGTTCCATCATCGACAAGGAGGCACAGAAGCGCGCTACGAGCGTTTATCTCGTCGACCGCACCATCCCGATGCTGCCCGAACGGCTCTGCAACTTCATCTGTTCGCTGCGACCCGATGAGGAGAAGCTCTGCTACAGCGTCATCTTCAAAATGGATGGCGAAGCGAATGTGAAAGACTGGCGACTGGTTCATACGGTGATTCGCTCAAACCGGCGCTTCGCCTATGAGGAAGTGCAGACCATCCTGGAGCAGAACGGCGTGGTGGACGGAACGGGACAGCCCGCTCCAGCGAAGAAGGAGTACGTCGGCGAGTACGGCATGGAGCTCTGCGTGCTCGATGCGCTGGCCAAGAAGCTGCGCGAGAAGCGGTTCCAGAACGGTGCGGTGAAGTTCGACCGCGAGGAGCTGCACTTCGATGTCGACGAGAAAGGGAAGCCCACGCGCGCCTATTTCAAGAAGTCGAAAGATGCCAACAAGCTCATCGAGGAGTTCATGCTGCTGGCCAACCGCACGGTGGCTGAGTCGGTGGGCAAGGTGAAGAAGGGCGAGAAAGCGAAGACGCTGCCCTACCGAATCCACGACCAGCCCGACCCGCAGAAGCTGGAACGGCTGCGCGAGTTCATCGTGAAGTTCGGCTATCGCGTGAAGACCACGGGCTCGAAGGAGGAGATATCGAAGAGTCTGAACCGACTGATGGACGACGTGCAGGGCAAGCGCGAGCAGAATGTCGTTGAAAGCGTGGCCCTCAGAGCGATGATGAAGGCCAAGTACAGCGTCTACAACATCGGGCACTACGGTCTGGCCTTCGACTATTACACCCACTTCACGTCGCCCATCCGCCGCTATCCCGACACCATGGTGCACCGTTTGCTCACCAAATATCAGGATGGCGGACGCTCGGCCAGCAAGGAAAAGTACGAGGAACTGTGCGAACACTCGAGCGACATGGAGCAGCTGGCTCAGAACGCCGAGCGCGACAGCATCAAATATAAGATGGTGGAGTTCATGGGACAGTACGTCGGCGAGGAGTTCGATGCCCACATCTCGGGCATCACGAGCTACGGTATCTATGCCGAAGTGGACGAGAATCACTGCGAGGGCATGATTCCGATGCACGACCTCGACGACGATTACTACGACTTCGACGAGCGTAACTACATGCTCATCGGCCGCCGTCACCACAACAAGTACCAACTGGGCGACCCCATCCGCATCAAGGTGGCGCGGGCAAACGTGGAGAAGCGTCAGCTCGACTTCACCATTGTGGAGTAGGTATCGGCCGAATAGTCACAAAAAAAAGAGAGTTGAGAACTCAAGTCCTCAACTCTCTTTTTTTATTTTTCATTTGTTCAGCTTCCAGGTGACGCCGTCTTTCGTGTCTTTCACCTCGAAACCGGCGGCTGCCAAGGCATCGCGAATCTGGTCGCTCGTGGCCCAGTCCTTCGCTGCCTTCGCCTTGGCGCGCAGGTCGAGCACCATGTCGACCACCTTGCCGAAGGCTTCTTCGCGCGCTTCACTGCCGTTGTTACCAAAAGCGGAGGCTCCTGCGGCGCCCTCACGCAGTCCGAGCAGGTCGATGGCGAAGAGATGCATCGTGTCGGAAAGCTCCTTCAGGCAGTCGGCACAGATGGTTGCCTTGTGGTCGAGGAGCGTGTTCACAACGCGGCATGCCTCGAAGAGGTGGCTGATGACGATCTGTGTCTGCAGGTCGTCGTTCATTGCGTCGTAGCATTTCTGTCGCAAAGCCTTCACGAAGGCTTCCGTCTGGGCGTCGCACTTGGCGGAAACCGGCACACGCTTCAGGTCTTCCAGCGCATTCATCAGTCGCTCCAGACCCTTCTCGCTGGCCTGCAGGGCCTCGTTCGAGAAGTCTACCGGGCTGCGGTAGTTGGCCGAGAGGATGAAGAAGCGGATGGTCATCGGGCCGTAAGCCTGCGTCAGGCTGGGATGGTTGCCGGTGAAGAACTGCTCCAGAGTGATGAAGTTGCCGAGCGACTTGCCCATCTTCTGTCCGTTGATGGTGATCATGTTGTTGTGCATCCAGTATTTCACCATGTCGTCGCCCTGCGATGCCACCGACTGTGCTATCTCGCATTCGTGGTGCGGGAAGATGAGGTCCATGCCGCCGCCGTGAATGTCGAAGTGGTTGCCGAGGTACTTCCTGCCCATGGCCGTGCACTCGCAGTGCCAGCCGGGGAAGCCGTCGCTCCAGGGTGAAGGCCAGCGCATGATGTGCTCGGGCTGCGCTTTCTTCCACAGGGCGAAGTCGGCTTGGTTGCGCTTCTCGCCAACGCCGTCGAGGGCGCGGCTCTCGTTGATGACATTCTCAAGCGATCGTCCGCTGAGCTTGCCGTACTGATACTTCTTATTATAAGCCTCAATATCGAAGTAGACGGAGCCGTTCGACTCATAGGCAAAGCCGTTGTCGATAATCTGCTTCACCAGTTGCTGCTGCTCGATGATGTGTCCTGTGGCGTGAGGCTCGATGCTGGGGCGCAGCACGTTGAGCGCATCCATGGCCTCATGGTAGCGGTTGGTGTAATACTGCGCTATCTCCATCGGCTCGAGTTGCTCCAGGCGCGCCTTCTTCTCAATCTTGTCGTCGCCCTCGTCTGCATCGTGTTCCAGATGTCCCACGTCGGTAATGTTCCTGACGTAGCGCACCTTGTAGCCCAGATGCTTCAGGTAGCGGAAGAGAATGTCGAAGGTGATGGCCGGGCGGGCGTGTCCGAGATGCGGATCGCCGTAGACGGTGGGACCGCAGACGTACATTCCCACGTTGGGAGCGTGCAGCGGCACGAAGCGTTCCTTCTGCCTGTGCAGCGTATTATAAATCAATAATGTCTGTTCCATGATGAAAAATGTAAGATAATAGTGGGTGCAAAGTTACACGAAAAAATCCATTCGCCCAAGCTTTTGCCTGTTTTTCTCTTTTTCGTGCTATTTGTGAAAACGAGGAAGAAAGTGCAATGTGTCGTAGGACACTTGCAAAAGAAACGCAGAAGACAACAGCGGCATTGGGGTCAGGAAACCGTGCGAATGAATAAAAAAAGAAAGATTTTTCGCTTTTTAGGCCGATAAATGGAATAATAGTTGTACTTTTGCAACCAGATTGGTGATGCTGAGGCCATCGGCTCCGGCATAAAAGGGAATCAGGTGCAAGACCTGAACAGTGCCCGCTACTGTAATCTCCATTGTGGGAAGTCCAGCAAAAGCCACTGTTTTCGAAAGAAAGCGGGAAGGCGGACATCCGGGAGGAAGTCAGGAAACCTGCCAGTCAAGTGTTTTACCGAAGCCGTCATCCTCGGGAAAAAGGAACGGCAGAGGAGATTATAGGTTTGTCTTTTGATGCAAGGACAGATGTGATTCCGTACGACACTTGGTGTTGTATGCCCACATTGACGCGGGAAGCGCCGGGACTTGGAAACTGTATGTCTGGGACGGATTGCATCCGTGGCTGACAGAGCTGAACATCTGCGTCGGAAGTGCAGACTCGAACCAATATCATTTGATTGATGAAACAATTCTTGATCATCCTGTTGCTTCTCGTTCCGCTCGTGCTCAGTGCGCAGAAAGAACGCGAAGTGCAGCTCGACGAAGTCGTTGTCACCGGAACCGGAACGGAACATCTGCTGAAGAATGCGCCCTTGCAGACCGAAGTGATCAGCGGACGACAGCTGCGCAACTTCTCGGGCAAGAGCATCGAGGAGATTCTCGGCATGCTCACGGCCTCGTTCGACTTCAACGAGGACGATATGGGCTCGCAGATGCAGCTCAACGGACTGGGAAACAACTACATCCTCATCCTGATTGACGGCAAACGCATCCACGGTGACGTGGGCGGACAGAACGACCTGAGCCTGATCGACCCGCAGAACATCGAGAAGATTGAGATCGTGAAAGGTGCTTCGTCGGCGCTCTACGGCAGCGATGCCATCGCCGGTGTGGTGAATATCATCACGAAGAAGCACAACCAACATGGCATCCTGCTCGAAAACACCACACGGTTGGGCAGCTATACGGACATCCGGCAGCACAACGGCGTCGCACTGAACAGCGGCAAGCTGAGCAGCTACACCAATTTCCAGCTGCAGCACTCCGACGGATGGCAGAACACACCGGTGGAACACACGATGAGTTCGGAGGCACCCATCCTTGATTCGAGCAACAAGACGGTCAACCGCCACACCAATTGGCAAGTGAGCGAGCGGCTGACGTTCCAGCTGAACCCCGCCCTGCAGCTCTACGCGGACGGAAGCATCTACTGGAAGCGCATCTATCGCCCGAGCGGCAAGTACGCCCACTATGATGTCAACACCTACGACATGCAGTATAACAACGCTTCTGCCTCGGCAGGAGCCAAGTGGACGCTGAACAAGACGGACATGGTGACGCTCGATGTTGACTGGAACCGCCATGCTTACTACTATTATTTCACGGCTAACACGCTGATGGAGGACTACGAAAAGAGCGCCGGAACCATCTACTATCCCTATTTCCCTTACTTGCCCAACCAGAAAGCACTCCAGAGCGACCAGCAACGGACGATGGTGAACCTGAAGAGCGTCTTCGCCTTGCCCGCCGACAACTTGCTGAGCGCCGGTCTCGAAGTGCGCTACGACTGGCTGAACGCGCCCAACCGCGTCGTGGGGGCGAAGGTGCACGACACCAACGAGGCCCTTTACCTCCAGGATGAATGGAAAACGGCACTTGGCGGAAACGCTTCGGCTCATCTTACCGCCGGACTGCGCCTCAACCACAACAGTCTGTTCGGGCTGAAGCTCACGCCGAAACTGTCGGCTATGATGAGGATGGGAAACCCTTGGCGTATCCGTGCGACGTGGAGCCAGGGCTTCAAGACGCCCACGACCAAGGAACTGTGGTACCGTTACGTGAGGCAGATGAGCGGCACCTATCTCTATCTGGGCAATACGGACCTGACACCGCAGACCAGCAACTACTTCTCGCTGGGCGGCGAATACACTTGGGCGGGCCTGTCCGTCACGGCAACCGGCTACTATAATCACGTGGACAACATGATTGCGCTCGTCACCATCCCCAACTATCAGGCGCCGGAAGCGTATATCGTGCAGTATGATCCGGTGAAAACGCGCCAGTACCAGAACATCGAAGAAGCCAAGACCTACGGCTTTGACCTCACGGCACGCCTGACGCTGAAGGAACTGACGCTGGGTGTGGGCTATTCGTATCTGGACACGAAGGCCGAACAGTACAACACCGACAACGACCGCATGCACACCGTCATCATCGACGGCATGGCGCACCATCGCGCCAACGCTTTCGCCACATGGAACCACGACTTCAAGACCTATCGTCTGGGCATCGGACTCTACGGCCGCATGTCGTCGAAGCGCTACTATCAGATCAACGGTAACGGCAAGGGCTACCAGCTGTGGCGCCTCACCACGACCCACGACTTCGCATCGCGCCGCAAGCTGAGCTACCGGTTGGAAGCGGGCATCGACAACATCTTCGATTATTGCGATACAACTCCCCACGGTCTGCATCTCGGAACGACGACGCCCGGCCGCACCGTCTTCGCTTCGCTCACCATCCGCTTCGCCGAAGGCAAGAAACTATCGAACAAAACGCAACGCCGGTCGTCGGAAGATGCTGAGGAATGACCAATCTTCCTCTGCCGCAGCCGCTTGCAAAAACAATAAAGAACAAAATATTCCACTTATTAATCATTTAAAAATCATTTTATGAAAAACTTCAAATTCCTGATGATGGCCTTGCTGGCAATGGTCATCTCGTTCAGTTTCACAGCTTGCAGCAGCGACGACGATGATTCCGTCTACAACTACGAGCGCTATCAGAAAGCCGTCAACCAGACGGTGAAGTCGCAGAAGAGGAACTCGAAAGCCATCCTGCTCGTCGCTTTCGGAAGCACATGGCAGATGGCCTACGATGCTTTCGACAGTACCATCGAAGCCTACAAGCAGCAGTTCCCCGGCTACGACGTGTTCCTCTCGTTCTCGTCGGCCATCTGCATCAACCGCGCTGCCGCCGGTGAGAATGCTGCCGACGGTGCCGAAGTGCGCAATTACTACGCTCCTCCCTTCTGGCTCACTGCCTTTGCTCAGGACGGTGTGAAGTACAGCGAGATCGTCATCCAGAGCCTTCAGGTCATTCCCGGCGAGGAGTACACGCGCGTCATCAGCTACATCAAAGACTTCGCCAACAACTCCAACGGCGACATCGACGACAAGTATCTGGCCAGCGTCGTGCTGAAACTGGGTGTGCCCCTGATGCAGGATGCCGATATCGACGTCAACGCCGTCGCAAATGCCCTGAACGGAATCTATGCTTCGAAGGCTGCCGAGGGCGTCGTGGCTTTCATGGGACACGGAAACCCCGACTCTTACGACACCTACAAGGCCAACGTCCGCTACACGCAGTTGGAGAACGCGTTGCAGAAGCTGAACAAGAACTATTATGTCGGCACGGTAGACATGAAGGATAACTTCAAGCCCCATGTGCTTGCCCGCATGCAGGCCAACGGTATCAAGTCGGGTAAGGTGTTCTGCCACCCGCTGATGTCTATCGACGGCGACCACGGTCACAACGATATGGCTGGCGACGACGATGCTTGGGACGAGAAGAAAGGCTTCCAGACCAACGATGAGGGCGAAGTGGAGGATACTTCTTGGAAGATGTATTTCCACCACATGGGCTACACCTGCGACAATTCGACGATGATTGAGAAGGGTCTGCTCGACCTTCCCACCGTCCGTCAGATCTGGATGAACCACACTGCAGAAGCCATCAAGGGCGAGCCGCTGGACTTCTACCACTCGAAGAATCCTGAATAAAAAATTCTCTCTTGTATAATAGTTGCATCGGTTGATGCGTGGGGCGCACTGGTGAGTGCGCCCTTTTTTGTGCCGTCGCACGGCCGGATGTGTTCAAACCGTTCCCGAAAGGCAGACGAATCTTCCCTATTGGTTTTCAGGAACAAGAAACAGAAGAAAAAGAAAAACGGAAGGAAATCATTTCCTTCCGAAGTCTGCCGGAATCTCGCCCCATTGTGAGGTCTCCCATTTAATAATAGGTACGCGAAAGGCATGGGTGCGGAGCCACGTCTCGGCGCGCGCGATGATCTGGTGCAGCTGTTCGGTCTGCGGCGTGTGCTCGAGCGTGGTTTTGCAGCGCCCTTTCTGAATCCAGATGATGGCGTTGCGGCTGTCGCTGTAGATGGTTTTCCGCTGTCCCGTCTTCTCCATCAGTGCCAGTGCATGCACGATGGCGAGGAACTCGCCGATGTTGTTCGTGCCGTGAACGGGTCCGAAGTGGAACACCTGCGCCCCCGTGGCGAGGTCGATGCCCTGATATTCCATGCGTCCGGGATTGCCCGAGCAGGCCGCATCCACCGCCCACGCGTCGGCCGTCACTTCCATCGGAAGGGGCAGCACCGTGTCGTGGCGGTAGTCGGGAGGTGAAACAGCCTCATTGTTCATAGTTCACAGTTCATAGTTCACAGTTTACTTTCTCTGTCCCGTCAGTTGCCGTATCACGGCAACAAGGAAAAAACCGGTCACTGTTCACAGTTTACATTCTTTCCGGAACTTCGATGCCGAGGAGTGACATGCCTGTCTTGATGACCTTGGCCACGTTGCGGGCCAGCACCAGACGCGTCATGCGCACCTGCTCGTCGTCGGCTCCCAGGATGCTGTAGTCGTGGTACCACTGGTTGAACTCCTTCGTCAGTTCGTAGCAGTAGTTGGCGATGCCGCTGGGCGAATAGTCCTTGCCGGCCTGCTCCACGGCAGCTCCGAAGTCGTTGAGCTTCTGTATGAGGAGCACCTCCTTCTCGTTCAGACGGCCCTTCTCCACGTCGAGCGTCTCGGGCAGCGCGATGCCCTGGGCTTCCGCTTTGCGCAGGATGCTGCGTATGCGAGCGTGGGTGTACTGTATGAAAGGTCCGGTGTTGCCGTTGAAGTCGATCGACTCTTCGGGATTGAAGAGCATGTTCTTGCGCGCATCCACCTTCAGGATGAAGTATTTCAGCGCTCCCATGCCCACGATGCGTGCTATCTGCTCCTTCTCTTCGGGCGTGATGTCGGTGAGCTTGTTCACCTTGTCCTCGCTCAGCTGGCGCGCGTCGTCGATCATCTGGGCCACCAGCTCGTCGGCATCGACCACCGTTCCCTCTCTCGACTTCATCTTTCCGTTGGGCAGTTCCACCATGCCGTAGCTGAAGTGCACCAGTTCGCGGCCCCACTTGAAGCCCAGACGGTCGAGCAGGATGCTAAGCACCTGGAAGTGGTAGTTCTGTTCGTTGCCCACTACGTAGATCATCTTGTCGATGGGGAAGTCCTCGTAGCGCATCTCGGCCGTGCCGATGTCCTGCGTCATGTACACGCTGGTGCCGTCGGAGCGCAGCAGCAGTTTCTTGTCGAGGCCCTCATCGGTGAGGTCAGCCCACACGCTGTTGTCGTCGTGGCGCTCGAAGAGACCTTTCTCCAGTCCTTCTTCCACCTTCGCCTTGCCTTTCAGATAGGTCTGGCTTTCGTAGTATATCTTGTCGAAGCTGACGCCCAGCGCCTTGTAAGTCTCGTCGAAACCGGCATACACCCACGAGTTCATCTTCTCCCACAGCGCGCGCACCTCGGCATCGCCCTGTTCCCACTTCACCAGCATGGCGTGTGCCTCCTTAATGAGCGGAGCTTCAGCCTTGGCTTTCTCCTCAGCCTGCTCGTCGGTCATGCCTTCGGCAACGAATTGCGCCTTCAGCTGTTTCACTTCCTCGCGATAATGCTTGTCGAAGGCCACGTAGTAGTCGCCGATGAGGTGGTCGCCCTTCTTTCCGCTCGATTCGGGCGTCTCGCCGTTGCCGTATTTCAGCCATGCGAGCATCGACTTGCAGATGTGTATGCCGCGGTCGTTCACGATGTTGGTCTTCACCACGCGGTAGCCGTTGGCCTGCATGATCTGTGCCAGGCTCCATCCCAGCAGGTTGTTGCGCACATGACCGAGGTGGAGGGGCTTGTTTGTGTTGGGCGATGAGTATTCTATCATCACCAGCGGGCTCTCGTCGGTGACTTTCCGCGTGCCGAAAGCGGGATCGGCGTCGATGTCGGCCAGCAACTTCACGAAGGCTTTCTCGGCGATGACGAGGTTGAGGAAGCCGCCCACGGCGTTGTAGCGGTCGATGACGGCGGTCTGCTCCTGCAGCCAGCGTCCTATCTCGTCGGCTGTGAGGTCGGGTTTCTTCTTCGATATCTTCAGGAAGGGGAACACCACGAGCGTCAGATTGCCCTCGAATCCTGCCTTCGTCTTCTGCAACTGCACCATCTTTTCAGGCACGTCCTGCCCGTAGAGCTCCTTCACGGCCTTGATGACGGCGGCCGTTATTTCGTTCTCAATCTTCATACCTTTTTTGCTTGTCTACCTATTATATATACAAATGTCGCGGCAAAGGTACGAAAAGTCGGGCGAAGAGCCAAATTTTTTGAACACAGAATAACAGAAGGACAATATTTAAAAGACAGAATAACAGAAGGACATATTCCTATCCACTATCACCTATCCACTCTCTCACCCTCCTTCGCGGAGGTCTGGGGTGGGGGCTTTGCTTGTTGAAGTTAGGAGGAGACCACCGCTTGAACAGGTGTTAATATTAGATAAGTAGCGCGTGGGCGTGGTTAAAAATCGCTAAACCCATGTAATTTTAGCCCTTATTGTTCGTCTTAATAACAGAAAATACGCTATTATTGCACCCGAAAACGATTTTTTCAATGAATATCGAACAATCAAAGAAAGGAAAAAACAAGATGAAGAAGAATGGATTGATGGTCGTGCTGATGGCCGGAGCTCTTGTGCTGACGGGCTGTGCCAGCAAGAAAGACCTGGAGAATTGTCGTCTGGACAACCAGAAGCTGATGAACGAGAATAAGGATCTGAACACGTCGTGGTCGGTGACGAAGGAGCAACTGGCGGCCGCCAACGCCCGCGTGACGTCGCTCGAGGAGCAGTTGGCCCAGACAAAGAAGGACTATGCCGCTCTGCAAGGCTCGCTCGACAAGAGTCTGACCAACGCTTCGCAGAACAACATCTCGATAGAGAAGCTGGTGGACCAGATCAACGAGTCGAACCAGTACATCCGCCATCTGGTGGAGGTGAAGTCGAAGAGCGACTCGCTGAACATGGTGCTGACGAACAACCTGACGCGCTCGCTCTCGAAGGAGGAGCTGAAAGAGGTGGACGTGCAGGTGCTCAAGGGCGTGGTCTACATCTCGCTGGCCGACAACATGCTCTACAAGAGCGGCTCGTATGAAATCAACGACCGCGCTGCCGAGACGCTCTCGAAGATTGCGAAGATCATCAAGGACTACAAAGACTACGATGTGCTCATCGAGGGTAACACCGACAATGTACCCATCACGCGCGAGAACATCCGCAACAACTGGGATCTCTCCTGTCTGCGCGCCTCGAGTGTGGTGCAGGCTCTGCAGAACAACTACGGCGTAGACCCGAAACGTCTGACCGCAGGAGGCCGCGGTGAGTACAATCCGCTGGCAAAGAACGACACCGAGCTGGGCAAGCAGCGCAACCGCCGCACCCAGATCATCATCACTCCGAAGCTCGACCAGTTCATGGATCTCATCGATCAGGCTCCTGAAGAGTAGCTTTTTTAGTTAAGAGTTAAGAATTAAGAGGTAAGAATTGAGAAGTATTGCTTACGATGCAAATGCTTCTTAATTCTTACCTCTTTACTTTTTACCTCTTATTCTTCTTACTTCTTACCTCTTACCACTTACTTCTTACCTCCCTTGAACGCCTTGAAGCCATCATTGGCCATGTATTGGTTGTCCTTATACTGCTTCAAGGCACCCATCTTATAGCCGAAGTCGGGCGTGGTGATGGGCTCCCAGTAGACGAGGCCGCGCATGTGTTCGGGCGCATTCCCTATCATATATTCAATCACATCCTTGCACAGTTGCTCGTGATCGTCGGGGATTCCGATCTCCACAATCATCGATTCCTTACCGTATTTGCGGTAGATCTCAGCCACGTTGGCGATGCACTGGTCGGCCTTCACGCGCCAGTTCAGGTCAACCACGGGCGGTGTGGCGAGCCAGTTCATGGCGGGGTAGAGCGACCATCCGAGCATGTCGTAGTGCACGTCGTACTTCTTCAGGATGTCGAGGATGAACTCCGTGCGCTCCAGCAGGAAGCCGTTGTCGATGTGGACCATCGTGATGGCGTTGGGGCAGATGCGCTTGCAGGTCTGTTCGCCGCGTCGGAACAGCCGTGCGAAGTTCTCCGGGTGCTCCGTAGCGTCGCCCAGCGGCTTCATGAAGCCCGTGGGCGTCTCGTTGCCCACCTGTATCCACGTGGGTTCCACGCCCGCCTCCATCATGGCGACGAGCACCTGCTTGGTGTGCATCTCCACCGAGTCGCACAGTTGTTCGATGTTGCACTGCTTCCATTCTTCGGGAACGTGCTGCTTGCTCGGGTCGGCCCACCAGTTGCTGTAGTGGAAATCGAGCATCACCTGCATGCCGGCACGCTTGGCGCGGACGGCTTTGCTGACCATGTCGCGCGTGTCGCACCATGCAATGCCGTCGCGGCGGTCGGGGCGGGGGTTCACCCACACGCGCAGGCGCACCATGTTCATGCCGCAGTCCTTCATCATCTGGAAGCCGTCGGTGGGTTTGCCCTCGTCGTCGACGAGCTGATACTTGGCGTTGTGCTCTATCTGTGTGATCCAACTGATGTCGGCACCCTTGGCAAACGCCGGTGCCTTCTGTGCCGTTGCGGGCATTGCGGTGGCTGCCATGAGCAGCGCAGCGAGAAGATGTTTCCTGTTCATAGGTGTTGTTGATTGGTGATAGGGTTTTGAAAAAGAGTCTTGGCGCCTTCGCCGCTATTGGGCTCGTATGCTGTCTTGCTCGAGAAACGCCTCGTATTGGTCGCGGTAGCCGTTGAACACGTTGATGTCCACCTCGCCGTGGATGCCTCGCACCCGTCCGTCGGGCGCCAGTTGCCAGATGGTGAGCCGCAGGTCGGGCTTGTATTCGCCGTAGCGGGCTATCCAGATGCGGTAGTCGCGCTTGATGTCGGGAGCATTGGCGAGGTGTTTCGTCACGAAGTTCTGGTTCACGTAGAGGATGGGCTTCACACCCACGCGCTCCTCGACGAGCTTGAGCCACGTCCGCACGGCCGAGAGCAGCTTCTCCGTTCCGCCGTAGTGGCTGATCTGCGCGTTCGTGGGCTCCACGTCGAGCACGGGGGGCAGGTCTCCGGGCCTGAACCGCGAGTTCTTCAGGAAGAAGCTCACCTGCTCGCGCACGGCGCTCTTCACCGAGAAGAAGTGATAGGTTCCCACGCGTATGCTGGCCTGTCGCGCCCTCACGTAGTCCGAATTGTAGTATTTGTTCACCACGCTGGCACCCTCGGTGCTCTTGATGAAGCAGAAGTCGACGGGGTAGTCCACGCTGCCACTGATGCGTTTCGGGCTCTTCGACCCGAGATGAGTGATGCGCACCTGGGGCCATGTGATGCCGTATTTGTGGCGCCCTTTCTCGTGCTGGTGTCGCGAGATGTCTATTCCGTAGACGTGTTCGGCGGTGTAGGTGAGTCGTTCGCCTTGGTATACGTCGTCGCGCCATTCGCCGATGCGCACCTTGCCGTCGCTGTCGAGCGAGATGCCGAAGCCGTTGCGCTGTCCGTTGGCCCACATGCCGTCGTAGATCTTGCCGTTCGGACTGTGCATGGTGCCGTGACCCTGGGGTTGCCATTGGCTGTCGGTCTCGCCGTGGTAGACGCCGTTGGTGGTCTGCACCACGGCGTTCACGGTGTCGGAGGGAATGCTTCTGATGGAGTCGGCCTCGCGGCGCAGGGCTATTGAGAACTGTGAATCGTAGAGGGCGTAGGCACTGTCGGGCATCCAGCGGTCCGCTGTCTGCACCATACAGGTCCCCGTCGTGCCGTCCATCTCGCTGATGGTGCATGGAATGCTGTTCTCGCCGTCGGTGGGCAGGGCGTATTGCTGCACCAGGCGCACCTGCATCTTGCCCCGGCGCGTGCTGTCGGAGAGCAGATCCACCACCTTGCTGATGTTCTGCAGCTCCACTTCCGACGTCGTCTTGTAGTTGGCGATGGTGTTGTAGCCTTCGTCCATCACGTTGTGCACACGCAGGAAGTAGTCCAGTTCCTCGATGCGTTTCTCCAGAGCAGCGGCGCGATGCGTCAGCACCGGCAGCCTTTGGCTCAGCGTGGCGGCGATGCTGTCGTTGGCCGTCTTCTCCCAAGGTGCGGGATCGGTGCCCTCGGCGAGCAACCGTCCGCGACAGGCGGGCGTGAAGAAGCGTCGTGTCCACACGCCTGTCACCATCCGCCGGCTCTTTGGAATGTCGAGGCCGTTCGTCGAGATGCGAGCCGTCTGCCAGTGGTCGTAGTCGTCCATGTAGAACAGTGGTTCTCCGTCGATGCCGATCTCGTAGTGCGTGCTGTATTCGAGCAGAGCCTGGCTGTGTTCCAGCCTTTCGTCGTCGGTGGGCAGGAGCCGCATGACGAGCAGAATGGCCATAACCAAAAACAACAGTGCAGCCATTGCTAGCCCCACTGTTGTCTTTCTGTCAATCTGTTTGGCTTTACCCATTTCGTTGTTTTAGTCGATTTTTTTATCGGCTTCGGGGTCTCATATCTCGCTTTAGTCTATCTCTTCATCGGCTTCGTAGCCGCCCATCTCGCGAATGCCGTTCTTCAGCATGGTGTATTGCTGGTAGAGATGGTTCACGGCTTCCTCACCGTGGGTGTAATCGTGCATGGGGCTCTTCAGGAAGAAGCTCAGGAAGCGCTGCGTGCCGTAGCGTCCGGCGCGTGCGGCGAGGTCGCTCAGCAGGCAGAGGTCGAGGCAAACGGGTGCTGCGAGGATGCTGTCGCGGCAGAGGAAGTTGATCTTCACCTGCATCGGGTAGCCCATCCATCCGAAGATGTCGATGTTGTCCCACGACTCTTTGTTGTCGTTGCGCGGCGGATAGAAGTTGATGCGCACCTTGTGGTAGTACTGCGTGTCGTCGTCGTTGCCGTGACCGTAGAGGTCGGGCTGCGCGTCGGGCTTCAGGATGGTCTCCAGTGTGGACAGCTTGCTCACCTCTTTGGTGCGGAAGTTCATGGGCTCGTCGAGCACCAGACCGTCGCGGTTGCCGAGGATATTGGTCGAGAACCATCCGTTGAGTCCCAGACATCGTGTCCCGATGATGGGCGCGAAGCCGCTCTTGACGAGTGTCTGTCCGGTCTTGAAGTCCTTGCCGGCGATGGGCATGTGCGTCTTCTCGGCCAGTTCCCACATGGCGGGAATGTCGACGGTGGTGTTGGGTGCGCCCATGATGAAGGGCGCCCCTTCGCTGAGTGCGGCGTAGGCGTAGCACATCGACGGCGCCACATGCTGCCGGTCGTCAGCTTTCATGGCCTGTTCCAGGTCGCTGAGCTTGTAGTGGACGCTCTCGTCAACCGGCACGTAGATCTCCGTCGAGGCGGCCCAGAGCACCACGATGCGCTGGCAACCGTTCTTGGCCTTGAACGATCGGATGTCCTCGCGCAGTGCTTCCACCATATCCCAGCGCGTCGCGCAGTCTTTCACGTTGTCGCCGTCGATGCGCTTGGCGTAGTTCTTGTCGAAGGCGGCCTTCATCGGTACGATGGTCTCCAGCTCGTCGCGCACGGGATTGATGTCTTTTTCCTGCAGCACCTGAGCATACATGGCGGCCTGGTAGGCGTTCTGCGGGTATACGTCCCACGTGCCGAAGACGATATCGTCGAGCTTGGCCATCGGTACGATGTCGCCGTAGTGCAGGTATTTCTTCTCGTTGCCGCGTCCCATGCGGATCTTGTCATATTGTGTCATCGAGCCAATGGGCTTGGCCAGACCTTTTCGAGCCATCAGGACGCCCGTCATGAATGTCGTGGCTACGGCTCCGCAGCCCACGACGAGAATTCCCAGTTTGCCCTCTGCAGGCTTCACGTTTATTGATTGCATCTCGTCTTTTTTTTGCTTAAATATGTTCGTTTCTTTTTCCTTTTCGTTACACTATGCGCTCACTGCTGGCGGGCGCCTTCCTGTTTCACCGGTTTGCGCAGCACCCATTCCTGGTAGCTGAGCACGTCGGTATTCGAGAAATCATATCCCAGATATCCCAGGATGATGTTGGTCACGAACTGGTCGGGCAGCAGCTTGAACATCAGGCGGGCCTTCCAGGGCCGTTCGAGGATGTTCGCCGCCTTGCGCTCCAGCGCCTTCAGGTCGGGGCGGATGTTGGTTGTGTAGTCCGTCTGGCTCTCCACCACCAGGCCGCAGTTCGTGTAGTGGCGTTTCAGTTCGTCGCCCGACTCGATGATCGCGCTGGCTCCGCCCTTCGACAGCAGTGCGATGGCCTTCTGAATGTGCTCGTCGTAGCTCTCGAAGGGAGCACCGAGGGCGTAGTCGTAGACAATCATGCAGCCCCCGGGCTTCAGCACGCGCTCCACTTCACGGTAGATGCGCTCCTTGTCGGAGTTGTGGACGATGGTCTCGATGGCGTACATCACGTCGATGGAGTTGTCGTCGAACTGCGGCAGCTGGCAGTAGTCGGCTCGGTAGAGGTGCACGTTGGCGGGGATGTCCTTCTTCCTCATGGGCGAAAGGTCAATGCCGTAGAACGTTGCCTTCGGGTGTCGGCGTGCCAGATAGAAGATGTTGGAGCCCTGTCCGAAGCCGAATTCCAGCACGCGGTGCCCGTCGCGGATGTGCTCCGAGATGGAGTCGGGCTGGCGGTAGGTATCTTTGTCGGTGAACGACTGCCCGTCATCCGAGATGCGGAAGTGCATGAAGCCGTCGTGCGAGTGGTATCGCCTGTAAGCCCACATGTTGATGCGGTAGTAGGAGCGTATCTGCTTCAGCGAGTTTTTGTCGCCTTTGATGTACTTGTCGAGGTCGAGAAACCTCGCCATGGCATCGATTTTTTCGTGCAGGCGCTGTATGCCGTTTGTGGTGTGAGTTTTGTTGTTCGTAACCATTTCGTTTCGCTATTGACTGCAAAAATATGAAAACCTTTCCAAAAAAGAGAGTATTTCACATTTTTTGTACAAGGAAAACAGTGAAAACCGTAAAAATGAATCTTAATACAGCGTTTTTGGTAGGTCTTTTCTCGATTTTCTTTCGTACCTTTGCACGCAAAACAAGAGAAAGGAAAGAAAAGAATGGAAATCATCAAAGACCAACAGTTTGGCGGTGAACGGCCGCTCTTCGCCATCCACGACACACGTCTGGAAAACGTTACTATCACCGAAGGGGAGTCGGGCATCAAGTGCTGCCACGACCTGGAGGCCGACCACTGCCGCTTCATCGGCAAGTATCCCTGGTGGCACGTCGACCGTTCGCTCATCACCAACTGCTACTTCGAGGTGGGTTCGCGCTCGGCCATCTGGTATTCCAACGACATGGTGATGCGCGACAGCGTCATCGACGGGCCGAAATTCTTCCGCGAGATGCGCAACCTGACGCTCGAGAACGTTGTCATCAACGATGCCGACGAGACCTTCTGGCGCGTCGACGGCCTGAAGCTGCGCAACGTGAAGCTCCACGACGGCACATATCCCTTCATGTTCTCACGCCATATCGACGTCGACGGGCTGGAGAGCGACTCGAAATACGTGTTCCAGTACTGCCGCGACGTCGTCGTGCGCAACGCACGCATCACCACGAAAGACTCGTTCTGGGAGTGCGAGAACGTGGTGGTCTACGACAGTGTCATCGACGGTGAGTACGTCGGATGGCACAGCAAGAACATCCGCTTCGTGCGATGCCACTTCACAGGCGAGCAGCCCTTCTGCTATGTGGAGCAGCTGGTGCTGGAAGACTGCACCTTCGGGGCCGACTGCGACCGCATGTTCGAGGATTCCGACGTGCAGGCCACCATCCGCGGCGCGGTGACCAACATCAAGAACCCGCGCACGGGGCGCATCGAGGCCGACGCCATCGGCTCCGTCACCATCGACGAGAACGTCAAGCAGCCGGCCGATTGTCAGATCGTCGTTCGTAATTCGTAGTTCATAGCTGACAGTAACTGCTTAGTCATGTCGAACCAAAAGGTCATTTAAGGACAAAAATCTTCAAAAATCTGACACAATGGTTACCAAACCAGCACCTAATTATTGATTTTCGGAAGATTTTTGCAGATTTTTGTCCAAAGAAGAGGCATAACCGAGCAGTTACAGTTGACAGGTTAACAAGTTTACAAGTGGAAAAATGAGATACAACTTCGACGAAATCATACCCCGCCGCCACACCAACAGCGTGAAGTGGGACGAGGCGGCCGACGACAACATGCTGCCCCTCTGGGTGGCCGACATGGACTTCCGAACCCTGCCGCAGATCGTAGAAGCCCTGCACCGACGCGTCGACCACGGCATCTTCGGCTACACCCACGTGCCCGAAAGCTACTATCAGGCCGTCATCGGATGGTTCAGCCGCCGTCACGGCCTCCACGGCATCGGCCGCAACGACATCATCTACACATCGGGCGTCGTGCCGGCCATCTCGGCCATCGTGCGCGCGCTGACGCTGCCGGGCGACAAAGTGCTCATCCAGACACCCGTCTACAACTGCTTCTTCTCCAGCATCCGCAACCAGGGATGCAGCATCGAGGAGAACCCTCTCGTCTATGCCGACAACACCTACACCGTAGACTGGGACGACTTCGAGCGCCGATGCGCCGACAGCCGCGTGCGCATCTTTAT
Organism: Prevotella sp. UBA2756; assembly: GCA_002353205.1. Taxonomy (GTDB): domain Bacteria; phylum Bacteroidota; class Bacteroidia; order Bacteroidales; family Bacteroidaceae; genus Prevotella. Next base: position 72,664 of record DEJE01000056.1, read on the forward strand.
CCTCTGCAACCCCCACAACCCCGCAGGGCGCGTGTGGACGGCCGACGAGCTGCTGCGCATGGGGGAGATATGCCGCCGCCACGACGTCTTCGTCATCGCCGACGAGATACACTGCGAGCTCGTGATGCCCGGCTATTGCTACACACCCTTCGCATCGCTCTCGGCCGACTTCATGCGCCACAGTGCCACCTGCGTGGCACCCACCAAGGCGTTCAACATCGCCGGACTGCAGATTGCCAACATCATCGTCGGCGACCCCGAGCGCCGCGAGCGCATCGACCGCGCCATCAATCTCCACGAGGTGTGCGACGTCAACCCCTTCGGCGTCATCGCCACCGAGGCGGCCTATACCGACGAGGGCGCCGAATGGCTGCGCCAGCTCAACGAGTACCTCTACGGCAACTACCAGATGCTGTGCCACTTCATTGGCGAGCGCATGCCGCAGCTGCGCGTCGTCAGGCTCGAAGGCACCTACCTCGTGTGGGTGGACTGCTCGGCCCTGGGCTTGTCGTCGACCGATATCACCGACCGTCTCTACCGTCATCACGACGTGTGGTTCAACGACGGGGCGATGTATGGCGAGCGCCAGCCCTTCATCCGCATCAACATCGCCTGTCCGCGCGCCGTCCTGCGCGAAGCCCTTGAGCGGTTTGCTTCGTTTGCCTGACGAGTTGGTTTCTTTAGTTGACAAGTTCTTGCTTTGCAAGCGACCAAAGGTCGAGCGGGCAAGTTGACGAGTTAATACTTCTGTGACAAGTTCTTAACATGCCAAACGAAAGCATTCCTGTTGACAGAAGGAAGCTTTCGTTTGGCATTTTTCGTCTTTCCGCTTTGCAATCCAAATTATTTCGCTGCGCTATTCAAATTATTTTGCTGCGCAATCCAAATTGTTTTACTTTGCAATTCAATTTGTTTTGCCAGCTACAGAGGCAGCTCGGGCCGGCCATCGGGGCCGTACCGTCAAGTTGAAAGCTCAAATGTGCGGGTCGTTTTGTTTTATTATGGCACATTTGAGATAGCCGTCCGTAGTGCCATGGTTAACATAACGAGCCGAGGATTTGCGACAATTTGCTTACTTGTTGTAAGAAATCCTTTCGTTTTCTTGGCCATTTCTTTTTTTTTTGTTAAATTTGCAGCAAAATGCGAACAAACAGTATCAACCCACTAAAACCGATAAACTTATGAAAACGAAAACTTTATTTCTGAGGATGGCCGTCCTGGTGGCGACCTTGATGTGCGCCCTTGGCGCTAACGCCCAAGAGGCCTATGCCTGCTACACAGTGTCGAACACGACGCTGACGTTCTACTATGACACCCAGCGAAGCTCCCGCACGGGCACGACCTACAGCCTGAACACGGACTACGACGATCCCGGTTGGTACACCGATGGCACCAGAGTCAATGTCACGCAAGTGGTCTTTGACCCCTCGTTCGCTGATGCCCGCCCGACGACCACCTCCCGTTGGTTCTATGATATGACATCTCTTCAATCCATTAAGGGCATTAGCTATTTGAACACCAGCGAGGTGACCCATATGTCTAGGATGTTTGCTGGTTGCTATTCGTTGGAGAGCCTTGACGTGAGCCATTTCAACACGGACAAGGTGACCGATATGGGTTTCATGTTTGATAATTGCAAACTCTTGACGAGCCTTGACGTGAGCCACTTCGACACGTCCGGGGTGATCGATATGAGTTATATGTTCAGAGATTGCGCACTCTTGACGATCCTTGACTTGAACCGTTTCATCACGGAGAAGCTGGGCTATATGAATTCGATGTTCTCTGGCTGCAGTAGTTTGACGAGCCTTGATTTGAGCAATTTCGACACAGCCAATGTGGAATATATGACGTCGATGTTTTCTGATTGCAGAAAGCTTGAAACCATCTATGTGGGCGATGACTGGAGCACGGCTGCCGTGACATCATCCGAAAACATGTTCTCTAACTGCACCAGCCTTGAGGGTGGCCTGAGAACGACCTATGATGCCAACCACGTTGACAAGACCTACGCTCACATCGACGGCGGCACGAGCAACCCGGGCTACCTCACCGATTTTACCACGCGTGAGGCCTATGCCTGCTACACAGAGTCGAACACGACGATGACGTTCTACTACGACCACAAACGCAGCAGCCGCACGGGCAAGACCTACAGACTGAACTCGGGTCAAAACGAAACTGGTTGGTACGAAGACAACACCTATTCATCAGTGACCAAGGTGGTCTTTGACCCCTCGTTTGCCGACGCCCGCCCGACGACGACCTACGATTGGTTCTATTCCATGACATCTCTTCAATCCATTAAGGGCATGAGATACCTGAACACCAGCGAGGTGATCAATATGGCTTGGATGTTTGCTTATTGCTATAAGTTGGAGAGTCTCGACGTGAGCCATTTCAACACGGCCAAGGTGACCGACATGAATCACATGTTCACCTCCTGCTATCTTTTGACGAGCCTTGATTTGAGCAGTTTCAACACGGCCAACGTGGACAATATGCAATCTATGTTCTGCGGCTTGACAGCCCTGACAAGTCTTGACTTGAGCAGTTTCAACACGGCCAAGGTGAAAAATATGGCGTCGATGTTTGCTGGTTGCAGAAAGCTTGAAACCATCTATGTGGACGATGAATGGAGCACGGCTGCCGTGACGTACTCCAGTAGTATGTTCTGGAACTGCACCAGCCTTGAGGGCGGTCTGGGCACGACCTATGATGCCAACCACGTTGACGCGACCTACGCTCACATCGACGGCGGCACGAGCAACCCGGGATACTTCACCACACCGCCCGAAGCCTATGCCTGCTACACGTCTGAGAACACGACATTGACGTTCTACTACGACAGCAAGCGCAGCAGCCGCACGGGCACGACCTACGACCTGAACACCGGCGAGACATATACTGGTTGGGACACCGACGGCACCAAATCCAAAGTGACCCAGGTGGTCTTCGACTCCTCGTTTGCCGACGCCCGCCCGACGACGACCTACGATTGGTTCTATTCCATGACATCTCTTCAATCCATTAAGGGCATGAGATACCTGAACACCAGCGAGGTGACCAATATGGGTTATATGTTTAGTAGCTGCATTCTTTTGAAGAGCATTGACGTGAGCAGTTTCAACACGGCCAATGTGACCGACATGAATCACATGTTCACCTCCTGCTATCTTTTGACGAGCCTTGATTTGAGCAGTTTCAACACCTCCAACGTGACCAAAATGACCCGAATGTTCGAGAACTGCGAAAAACTGAAAACCATCTATGTGGGCGATGACTGGAGCACGGCTGCCGTGACGGATTCCAATGAAATGTTCTATAGCTGCACCAGCCTGAAGGGTGGTCAGGGCACGGCCTATGATGCCAACCACATTGACAAGGCCTACGCTCACATCGATGAAGGCTTGAGCAACCCGGGCTACTTCACCGATGCAGCCACAGGTCTCATCACCCACATCGAAACGGTTCCCGCCAAAGTAAACACTGTGAAGGGTATCTACACGCTCGACGGCCGCAAGCTGAACGACCTGCCCACCCAAAAAGGTATCTACATCATAGATGGGAACAAGGTCGTGATTAAGTGAGAAATACCCAATAAATCTTAACAGCTAAAAGATACGCTCATGAAACCGAAAACTTTACTCCGAAGGATGGCCGTCCTGGTGGCGACCATGATGTGTGCCATCGGCGCCAGCGCCCAAGAGGCATACGCTTGCTATACGTCTGAGAACACCACGCTGACGTTCTACTATGACACCCAGCGAAGCTCCCGCACGGGCACGACCTACAGCCTGAACAAGGACTACGACGATCCCGGTTGGTACACCGATGGCACCAGAGTCAATGTCACGCAAGTGGTCTTTGACCCCTCGTTCGCTGATGCCCGCCCGACGACCACCTACTATTGGTTCTATTTTATGCAGGCTCTTCAATCCATCACGGGTATGGAGTATCTGAACACCAGCGCGGTGACCAATATGGCTTGGATGTTTACAAATTGCACGAGCCTTACGAGCCTTGATTTGAGCCACTTCAACACG
>DEJE01000056.1:76882-80278 GCA_002353205.1 Prevotella sp. UBA2756
CCACGTTGACAAGACCTATGCTCGCATCGACGGCGGCCCCAGCAACCCGGGCTACCTCACCGATGTTACCACGCGTGAGGCCTATGCCTGCTACACGTCTGAGAACACGACATTGACGTTCTACTACGACAGCAAGCGCAGCTCCCGCACGGGCACGAAATACGACCTGAACACGGGCGAGAACCGGCCCGGTTGGGACACCGATGACGCCTATAAGAATGTGACCAAGGTAGTCTTTGACCCCTCGTTCGCTGATGCCCGCCCGACGACCACCTACTATTGGTTCTATTTTATGCAGGCTCTTCAATCCATCACGGGCATGGAGTATCTGAACACCAGCGAGGTGACTATCATGTCTTATATGTTTTGTAGCTGCAAAAGTTTGACGAGCATTGATTTGAGCCACTTCAACACGGCCAAGGTGACAAGCATGAACAGCATGTTCTCCTTCTGCCAGAGTTTGACGAGCATTGACCTGAGCCATTTCAACACGGCCAAGGTGACCAACATGTCGTTGATGTTTCTTAATTGTACGAACTTGGAAACCATCTATGTGGGTAGCGGCTGGAGCACGGCTAACGTGACATCATCCAGTTATATGTTCACTCTCTGCGAAAACCTTGAGGGCGGCCAGGGAACGACCTATGATGGCAACCACGTTGACAAGACCTATGCTCACATCGACGGTGGCACGAGCAACCCGGGATACTTCACCACACCGCCCGAAGCCTATGCCTGCTACACGTCTGAGAACACGACATTGACGTTCTACTACGACAGCAAGCGCAGCAGCCGGACGGGTAAGATTTATGACCTGAACACGGGCGAGAACTATACTGATTGGGACACCGACGACACCAACTCCAAAGTGACCCAGGTGGTCTTCGACCCCTCGTTTGCCGACGCCCGCCCGACGACGACCTACGATTGGTTCTATTCCATGACTAAACTTCAATCCATCACGGGTATGGAGTTCCTGAACACCAGCGAGGTGACCAATATGGGTTATATGTTTTGTAGCTGCATTCTTTTGAAGAGCATTGATTTGAGCCATTTCGATACATCCAAGGTAACCAGTATGAAGAGCTTGTTCGCCACCTGCTATCTTTTGACGAGCCTTGATTTGAGCAGTTTCAACACCTCCAACGTGACCAAAATGGGTCGAATGTTCGAGAGTTGCAACAATCTACAGACCATCTATGTGGGCGATGGTTGGAGCACTGCGGCTGTGGAGTCCTCAACTTCTATGTTCTCTAACTGCACTAGCCTGGTGGGCGGCAAGGGCACGACCTATGATGCCAATCATATCGATGTAGCCTATGCCCACATCGACGGCGGCTCGAGCAACCCGGGCTACTTCACCGATGCAGCCACAGGTCTCATCACCCACATCGAGGCGGTTCCTGTCAAGGCAAACACCGTGAAGGGTATCTACACGCTCGACGGCCGCAAACTGAACGACCTGCCCACCCAAAAAGGTATCTACATCATAGATGGGAACAAGGTCGTGATTAAGTGAGAAATACCCAATAAATCTTAACAGCTAAAAGATACGCTCATGAAACCGAAAACTTTACTCCGAAGGATGGCCGTCCTGGTGGCGACCTTGATGTGCGCCCTTGGCGCTAACGCCCAAGAGGCCTATGCCTGCTACACAGAGTCGAACACGACGCTGACGTTCTACTATGACACCCAGCGAAGCTCCCGCACGGGCACGACCTATGACCTGAACACGGGCAACAACGACCCCGGTTGGTACACCGATGACACCAAAATCAATGTGACCCAGGTGGTCTTTGACCCCTCGTTCGTCGCAGCCCGCCCGACGACTACCAACCGTTGGTTTTGCTATATGGAGAAACTTGAATCCATCACGGGCATGGAGTATCTGAACACCAGCGAGGTGACTATCATGTCTTATATGTTTCAGAATTGTACAAAGCTTACGAGCCTTGATGTGAGCCATTTCAACACGTCAAAGTTGATTGACATGAAATACATGTTCTATAGCAGTCAGCTGACGGTCCTCGACTTGAGCAGTTTCAATACGGCGAAGGTGACTGATATGGGTTACATGTTCTATGGCTGCTATTATCTGGAGACCATCTATGTGGACAGTGGCTGGAGCACAGCAGCCGTGACGTCCTCCGCAGAGATGTTCGCTAGCTGCTACGACCTGGTAGGTGGCCAGGGCACCGAATACGCTTCATGCTGGACAGACGACGCGACCTACGCCCACATCGACGGCGGTACGAGCAACCCGGGCTACTTCACCGACATTCATGCGCCAAGACCCTATGCCTGCTACACGTCGTCGAACAAGACGCTCACGTTCTACTACGACACCCAGCGCGATAGCCGCACGGGCACAACCTACGATCTGAACACGAACGGCAGCAATACCGGTTGGGACACCGATGGCTCCAAATCCAAAGTGACCAAAGTGGTCTTTAAATCCTCGTTCGCTGATGCTCGCCCAAAGACTACTTTCATGTGGTTTTACGATATGGAGAATCTCCAATCCATCACGGGCATGAGTTACCTGAACACCAGCAAGGTGACCAATATGGCTTATATGTTTACGAATTGTACAAAACTTACGAGCCTTGATGTGAGCCATTTCAACACATCCCGGGTGTATGAGATGGTCGCCATGTTCTCTGGCTGCACCAGCCTGACAACCCTTGACCTGAGCAGCTGGGAAACGTCGCAAGTGTATTCTTTTTCATCTATGTTTAGTGGCTGCATAGGTTTGACAAGCCTTGACCTGAGCAGTTTCAACACGGCCAAGGTGCAACTTATGGATTACATGTTCAGTGACTGCACAAATCTGAAAACCATCTATGTGGGCAATGGCTGGAGCACGGCTAAGGTGATGGAATCCGCAAGTATGTTCGGGAATTGCACCAGTCTGAAGGGCGGCAAGGGCACTACCTACGATGAAAGCCACGTTGACAAGACCTACGCCCGCGTCGATGGTGGCACGAGCAATCCCGGCTACTTGACCGCTGTTGCAAAGGCTTACGCCATCTACACGTCTGAGAACACGACGCTCACGTTCTACAACGACGATCAGTTCGCCTTCCGCACGGGCACCATCTACGACCTGAATTCGGACGCAGACTACAACGCTCCTGGTTGGCCTGATTGGAGAAATGATGGCACTTTTGGCAATGTGACCCAGGTGGTCTTTGACCCCTCGTTCGCTGATGCCCGCCCGACGACGACTTACGCTTGGTTCTATTACATGTACAATCTTCAGTCCATCACGGGCTTGAATTACCTGAACACCAGCAAGGTGACCAATATGGCTTATATGTTTATGAATTGTACAAAACTTACGAGCCTTGATTTGAGTAGTTTCAACACGTCCAAGGTGACTGATATGAGTTCCAT
>DEJE01000056.1:80370-113079 GCA_002353205.1 Prevotella sp. UBA2756
GTCGAAGGTGACTGATATGAGTTACATGTTTGAGAATTGCCCCAACCTGCGAACCATTTATGTGGGAAGCGGGTGGAACACGGCAGCCGTCACAGAGTCCGGTAAGATGTTCTATAACTGCTTCAGTCTGGAGGGTGGGCAAGGAACGACTTACGATGAAAGCCACGTTGACAAGACCTACGCCCGTATCGACGGGAATGGTGGGCCGGGCTACTTCACCGACATTCATGCGCCAAGACCCTATGCCTGCTACACGTCGTCGAACAAGACGCTCACGTTCTACTACGACAACCAGCGCGATAGCCGCACGGGCACCACCTACGACCTGAATACAGGCAAAAACGCTACTGGTTGGGACACCGACGGCACCAAATCCAGTGTGACCAAGGTGGTCTTTGACCCCTCGTTCGCTGAAGTACGCCCGACGACTACTTACAGATGGTTCTATCAAATGACGAATCTTGAATCCATTGAAGGCATTTGCTATTTGAACACCAGCGAGGTGACCAATATGTTTGGTATGTTTGCAGTATGCAAAAAATTAACGGTTCTTGACCTAAGTGGTTTCAACACGGCTCAAGTGACTGATATGGGCGCCATGTTCTGGAAATGCGGAAGTCTGAAAACCATCTATGTGGGCAATGGCTGGAGCACAGAAGCCGTGACGGGTTCTAGTAAAATGTTCTCCGACTGCAACAGCCTGGTGGGCGGTCAGGGAACGACCTATGATGCCAGCCATATTGACGCGACCTACGCCCACATCGACGGCGGCGCGAGCAACCGCGGCTACTTCTCAGATATTTCAGGTCTCGTCACCCACATCGAAGCGGTTCCCGCCAAAGCAAACACCGTGAAGGGTATCTACACCCTCGATGGTCGCAAGCTGAACGAGCTGCCCACCCAAAAGGGTATCTACATCATTGATGGCCGCCGGGTCGTGATTCAGTGAGAGAAGAGCCAGCTATCATCTACTCAGTAAACAACAACTAAAAGATAAGCTTATGAAACCGAACACTTTACTCCGAAGGATGGCCGTCCTGGTGGCGACCTTGATGTGCGCCCTTGGCGCCAATGCCCAAGAGGCCTACGCCTGCTACACGTCTGAGAACACCACGCTGACGTTCTACTACGACGACCAGCGCAGTTCCCGCGAGGGCACGACTTATGACCTGAAGACGGAAGCTGTTAGTCCTGATTGGTTTACAAACGGAACCTATGACAATGTAACCCAAGTGGTCTTCGACCCCTCGTTTGCTGAAGCCCGCCCGACTACCACCTTCGGTTGGCTCTATGGAATGACAAAACTTGAAGCCATCGAGGGTATCGGTTTCTTGAACACCAGCGTGGCGACCAATATGGCTTACATGTTCTATTACTGTAGCGGCTTGACGAGTCTTGATCTGAGCAGCTTCAATACGTCCGAGGTGACCGACATGAGTTACATGTTCGGTGATTGCAGCGATTTGCAGACCGTCTATGTGGGCGATGAATGGAGCACGGATAATGTGACTAAGTCTGACTATATGTTCCTAAACTGCACCAGTCTGGTGGGCGGTAAGGGTACGACCTGGAACGATTCCAACCCGAAGGACGCGACCTATGCTCATATCGACGGCGGCGCGAGCAACCCGGGCTACTTCAGCTCTAAGGCTTATGCCGCCTTTGAAAATGGAACGCTGACGTTCTACTATGACACCGAGCGCAATTCCCGCACGGGCACGATCTACGACCTGAACAAAGACTACAACGTTCCCGAATGGTACCTCGACGATACTTATGCAAGCGTGACCGAGGTGGTCTTCGACTCATCGTTCGCTGATGCTCGCCCGACAACGACCTGTAGATGGTTTTACGAGATGAATCATCTTCAATCCATCACGGGCATGAAGGAATACCTGAACACCAGCGAGGTGACCAATATGTGTGCTATGTTTTTGAATTGTACACATCTTACGAACCTTGATGTGAGCCACTTCAACACGGCCAACGTGACAAAAATGGAAGGCATGTTCCTTTGTTGCGCTGCCCTGACGAGTCTTGACTTGAGCAGTTTCAACACGGCCAATGTGACCGACATGGAACAAATGTTCTATGGCTGCGAAAATCTGAAAACCATCTATGTGGGCGATGAATGGAACACATTAAGAGTGACGAGTTCACTCTTGATGTTCAGTGAATGCACCAGCCTAGTGGGCGGTCAGGGTACGACCTATGCTGCCAGCTATGTAGACAAGGCCTACGCCCACATCGACGGCGGCGCGAGCAACCCCGGCTACTTCACCACACCTCCCGAGGCCTATGCCTGCTACACCTGGTCGAACACCACGCTGACGTTCTATTACGACAACCAGCGCAGCTCTCGCGAGGGCAGCGAGAGCAGGACCTACGACCTGAACACGGTCTACAACGATCCCGGATGGTCCCGCGATGGCGCCTATGCCAGTGCGACCCAGGTGGTCTTCGACTCATCGTTCGCTAGTGTCTATCCATCGACCACCTACTCTTGGTTCATTTATATGAATAATCTTCAATCCATCACGGGTATGGAGTATCTGAACACCAGCGAGGTGACCAATATGAATTATATGTTTACAAATTGCACGAGCCTTACGAGCCTTGATTTGAGCAACTTCAACACGGCCAAGGTGACCAATATGGTGGGTATGTTCAGTTCTTGCACCAGCCTGACGAGCCTCAACTTGAGCAGCTTCAACACGTCCAAGGTGACCGAAATGTTTAATATGTTCAATGGTTGCTACAGCCTGAACAGCCTCAACCTGAGCAGCTTCAACACCTCCAACGTGACCAATATGGGACAAATGTTCTATGGCTGCGAAAATCTGAAAACCATCTATGTGGGCGATGGCTGGAGCACGGATAAGGTGACGGAATCCGACAATATGTTCGCAATCTGCTACAATCTAGTGGGCGGTCAGGGTACGACCTGGAACGACTCGAACCCGAAGGACAAGACCTACGCTCACATCGACGAAAGCACGAGCAACCCGGGCTACTTCTCAGATATTTCAGGTCTCGTCACCCATATCGAAGCGGTTCCCGCCAAAGCAAACACCGTGAAGGGCATCTACACGCTCGACGGCCGCAAGCTGCACGAGCTGCCCACCCAAAAAGGTGTCTACATCATTGATGGCCGCCGGGTGGTGATTCAGTGAGAGAAGTGAATAAACGATCAAGGTGGTCTTCGGCTTAGATGATAAAGGCCGAAGGCCTCCCGTTCGCGTTAAAAAAACGTATTTTTCCACCTTATATAATAATATTAGGAAAATATTCCGTAATTTTGCACCCCAATTTGGACTGTTGTGCCTGCGCAGATGAATGTGCAGGCCGCAGAGACATGAATATCAATTAAAAAATAACAGATAAAGAAGATGAAAGTAACATTCGAGAATCCTGACAAGGTGAATGGCCTGATGACGCTGACCGTTGAGGAAGCCGACTATCAGGCAAACGTGGAGAAGGCCCTGAAGAACTATCGCAAGAAAGCGCAGATGCCGGGCTTCCGTCCGGGAATGGTGCCGATGAGCCTCATCAAGCGCCAATATGGCACCGCCGTGAAGGTGGAAGAGATCAACAAGCTGCTGGGCCAGGAGATCTACAAGTACGTGAACGACAACAAAATCCAGATGCTGGGCGAGCCGATGCCCTCCGACAAGCAGGAGGCCGTCGACGTGGAAGGCCCGGCTCCCTATACTTTCGTGTTCGACATCGCCGTGGCTCCCGAGTTCAAGATTGAGCTGACGGACAAGGACACGGTAGACTTCTACGACATCACCGTCGACGATGCGCTCATCGACCGCCAGGTGGACATGTTCGCACAGCGCTCGGGCCACTATGTGAAGGCCGAGGACTACCAGGAGAACGACATGCTGAAGGGCGACCTGCGCGAGCTCGACGAGAACGGCAGCACGAAGGAGGGCGGCATAGAGCTCAGCGAGGCCACCGTGATGCCCACCTACGTGAAGGACGAGGAGCAGAAGAAACTCTTCGACGGATGCAAGCTGGGCGACGTAATCACCTTCAACCCCCGCAAGACCTACCAGAGCGACGCCGAGCTGGCATCGTTCCTGAAGGTGGACAAGGCCGAGCTGGGCTTCCACACGGGCGACTTCAGCTACCAGGTGACCGAGATCTCGCGCTACGTGAAGGCCGAGGTGAACCAGGAGCTCTTCGACCAGGTGTACGGCGAAGGCACGGTGAAGGACGAGAAGGAGTTCCGCCAGAAGATTGGCGAGGGCCTGAAGGCACAGTTTGCCACCGATGCCGACTTCCGCTTCATCACCGACCTGCGCCACTACTGCGAGCAGAAGGTGGGCGAGCTGACGTTCCCCGAGAAGCTGCTCAAGCGCGTGATGAAGAACAACAACAAGGACAAGGGTGAGGAATACGTGGACCGCAACTTCGACGCCAGCATCAAGGAGCTGAAGTGGCACCTCATCAAGGAGCAGCTCGTGGAGGCCAACGGCATCAAGATTGAGGACGCCGACGTGAAGAACGCTGCCAAGGAAGCCGCCCGCGCACAGTTTGCTCAGTATGGCATGAACAATATTCCCGACGAGTATCTGGAGAACTACGCCCAGGACATGCTCAAGAAGAAGGAATACGTGGACGGACTCGTGGACCGCAGCATCGACCGCAAGCTCACCGAGGTGCTGAAGAACATCGTCACGCTGAACAAGAAAACGGTCACTTTGGACGAGTTCAACAAGCTTTTTGAGGCCGAAGAGGCTTAAAAAACATTTTTTTTAGAAAAAAATCTCTTTTCATAGGAGGTTATCCACTTTTTTTTCTTATCTTTGTATTTAGATATCGGAGAAAGAGGCGGACAACCTCTTTTTTCATCCCCAAAAACAAATCGAGTATATGAACGAATTCAGAAAATACGCAACAAGACATTTAGGCATGAACGGCCAGGCGCTCGACGACGTCGTGCGCGCCCAGGCACAGTATCTTAACCCCTATATCCTGGAGGAACGCCAGCTGAACGTGACGCAGATGGACGTCTTCTCGCGACTGATGATGGACCGCATCATCTTCCTCGGAACCGAGATCGACGACTACACGGCCAACACGCTGCAGGCGCAGCTCCTCTTCCTCGACTCTACCGACCCCGGGAAAGACATCTCCATCTACATCAACTCGCCCGGCGGAAGCGTGACGGCCGGACTGGGCATCTACGACACCATGCAGTTCATCACCAGCGACGTGGCCACCATCTGCACCGGTATGGCCGCCTCGATGGCTGCCGTGCTGCTGGTGAGCGGACAGGAGGGCAAGCGTTCGGCGCTGACCCACAGCCGCGTGATGATCCACCAGCCGCTGGGCGGCGTGCAGGGTCAGGCCAGCGACATCGAGATTGAGGCGAAAGAAATCATGAAGTTCAAGAAGGAACTCTACACCATCATCAGCGAGCACTCGCACACACCCTACGAGAAAGTGTGGGCCGACAGCGACCGCAACTACTGGATGAACGCTGAGGAGGCGCGCGAGTATGGCATGATCGACACTGTGTTGAGGAAGAAGGCATGAAGAAGAAGGTTTGCAGTTTCTGCGGTCGCAACGAGACGGAGGTGCGGCTGCTCATCACCGGTCTCAACGGATACATCTGCGAGAGCTGTGCCGAGCAGGCCTACCAGATTGTGGAATCGTCGGGCATCAAGGGCACTCCGCAAGGCAGCGGCGAGCCCTTCAAGCTGAAGAAGGTGCCCAAGCCACGCGAGATCAAGGACTATCTCGACCAGTATGTCATCGGACAAGACGAGGCGAAGCGCTATCTCTCGGTGGCCGTCTACAACCACTACAAGCGACTGATGCAGCCGCAGGACGACAGTGGCGTGGAGATAGAGAAGAGCAACATCATCATGGTGGGCAGCACCGGCACGGGAAAGACGCTGCTGGCGCGCACCATCGCCCGGCTGCTCGACGTGCCCTTCACCATCGTCGACGCCACCGTGTTCACAGAAGCCGGCTACGTGGGCGAGGACGTGGAGAGCATACTGAGCCGGTTGCTCCAGGTGGCCGACTTCAACGTGGAGGCGGCGCAGCGAGGCATCGTCTTCATCGACGAGATTGACAAGATAGCGCGCAAGGCCGACAACCCCAGCATCACGCGCGACGTCAGCGGCGAGGGCGTGCAGCAGGGATTGCTGAAGCTTCTGGAAGGAACGATGGTAAACGTGCCGCCGCAGGGTGGGCGCAAGCATCCCGACCAAGAGTACATCCATGTGGACACTCACAACATCCTCTTCATCTGCGGAGGAGCCTTCGACGGCATCGAGCGGAAGATAGCCCAGCGCCTCAATACCCACGTGGTGGGCTACAACAGCGTGCAGAACGTGCGCAACATCGACAAGAAGGACATGATGCAGTACATCCTGCCGCAGGACCTGAAGTCGTACGGACTCATTCCCGAGATCATCGGCCGTCTGCCCGTGCTCACCTACCTGAACCCGCTGGACCGCGAAGCACTGCGCAGGATACTGGTGGAACCGAAGAACAGCATCGTGAAGCAGTATGAGAAGCTCTTCGCCATGGATGGCATCAAGCTCACCTTCCCCGAAGACACGCTCGACTACCTGGTGGACCAGGCCGTGGAGTACAAGCTCGGGGCGCGCGGACTGCGGTCGATCGTGGAGAGCGTGATGATGGACGCCATGTTCGAGATACCGTCGAAACGGCAGAAGACGTTCGTGGTGACCCTCGACTACGCGCGGCAGCAGCTTGAGAAGTCGAAACTGGGCATGCAGGCCACTGCCTGAGCGCAGCGCGACACCTATTGAAAACAGAACGAAAAAAGAAAGAAAGGAGAACGTATCGTTTATGAATAGCAACGTGAACCTCACCGAGAAGCTGAAACAATACTTCGGCTTCGACAAGTTCAAAGGCGACCAAGAGGCTATCGTGCGCAGTGTGCTCGCAGGGAAGAATACCTTCGTGCTCATGCCGACGGGTGGCGGCAAGTCGCTCTGCTACCAGCTGCCGTCGCTCATCATGGACGGCACGGCCATCGTCATCTCGCCCCTCATCGCCCTGATGAAGAATCAGGTGGACGTGATCAACGGCATGAGCGAGGAGGACGGCGTGGCCCACTACCTCAACTCGTCGCTCAACAAGGCCGCTATCGACCAGGTGAAGGCCGACATCACGGCGGGAAAGACGAAGTTGCTCTACGTGGCACCAGAGTCGCTGACGAAGGACGAATACGTGGAGTTCCTCAAAACGTGCAAGATCAGCTTCTACGCCATCGACGAAGCCCACTGCATATCGGAGTGGGGACATGACTTCAGGCCCGAATACCGGCGCATACGGCCCATCGTGAACGAGATAGGCGATGCCCCCGTCATCGCCCTTACGGCCACGGCCACCGACAAAGTGCGCACCGACATCAAGAAGAGTCTGGGCATCATGGACGCCGTGGAGTTCAAGAGCTCGTTCAACCGCCCGAACCTCTACTACGAGGTGAAGCCGAAGACGAAGGAAATAGACAAGCAGATCGTGCGGTTCATCCGCCAGAACGAGGGAAAAAGCGGCATCATCTACTGTCTCTCGCGCAAGAAGGTGGAGGAACTTGCTGCCGTGCTCTGTGCCAACGAGATCAAGGCTGCGCCCTACCACGCCGGACTTGACAGCCAGACACGGTCGGAGACGCAGGACGACTTCCTCATGGAGCGCATCGACGTCATCGTGGCTACCATCGCCTTCGGCATGGGAATCGACAAGCCCGACGTGCGCTTCGTCATACACTACGACATTCCAAAGAGTCTGGAGGGATACTACCAGGAGACGGGACGTGCCGGGCGCGACGGCGGCGAAGGCCGGTGCATCGCCTTCTACAGCTACAAGGACCTGCAGAAGTTGGAGAAATTCATGGAAGGGAAACCCGTGGCCGAGCAGGACATCGGAAGACAGCTGCTGCAAGAGACGGCCGCCTACGCCGAATCGAGCGTGTGCCGCCGCAAGCTGCTGCTCCACTATTTCGGCGAGGACTACGAGAAAGAGAACTGCGAGAACTGCGACAACTGCCTGCATCCGAAGATGAAGATCGAGGCGCAGAAGCAGCTCGTGATGGTGCTGCAGGCCGTGCAACGCATCAAGGAGGACTTCCGCAGCGACTATGTGATCGACTTCGTGATGGGACGCGCCACCGAAGACATCGTAGCCCACAAGCACGACCAGCTGGAAGAGTTCGGACTGGGCGAGGACGAGGATCCCAAACTATGGAACCCCGTCATCAGGCAGGCCATCATCGCCGGATTCCTGAAGAAAGATGTGGAGAACTATGGGTTGCTGAAGCTCACGTCGGCAGGCAAACGGTTCCTGAAGTCGCCAGAACCCTTCATGATTGTGGAAGACCATGAGTTCAAGGAAGACGATGACGACGAAACGTCGGAGGCCCACGGCAGTGCACTCGACCCCACGCTCTACGCCATGCTGAAAGACCTGCGTCAGAAGATGGCACGGAAGAAGAACCTGCCTCCCTACGTCATCTTCATGGACGGCTCGCTGGAACAGATGGCCACCATCTATCCCATCACGCTCGAAGAACTGCAGAACATCCAAGGTGTGGGTGCCGGAAAGGCGAAGAAGTTCGGAAAGGAATTTGTGGAGCTCATCAAGAAGCACTGCGAGGAGAACGAGATAGAGCGTCCGGCCGACCTCCGTGTGCGCACGGTGGCGAAGAAATCGATGCTAAAGGTGAAGATTATCCAGAGCATCGACCGCCAGGTGGCCCTCGACGACATTGCCAACGCGCAAGGTCTGGAGTTTGATGAGCTGCTCGACGAGCTGGAAGCCATCGTCTACAGCGGCACGAAGATCAACATCGACTACTTCCTCGACGAGGTGATGGACGAAGATCACGTGGACGACATCTTCGACTACTTCAGCGAGAGCGACACCGACAGCCTCGACGTGGCGATGGATGAGCTCGGCAGCGACTACAGCGAGGATGAGATACGTCTGGTGCGCATCAAGTTCCTCAGCGAAGTGGCCAACTGATTCGCTGCTGAAAGGGCTGAAAGGAGGGAGAAAAGCCGGCGGTCATTGCGGTTTTCCCCAGAAAAACAAAAAAGGAAAGTGGACAGTTTGCAACGCGCCAGTCAATCACTGCGGTAGCAAACTGTCCACTTCCCTTTTACTATTATCAGCTGTCAACTATCAACTAAAAGGCCTATTCGCTCACCATCGTCTTGATGTTGCCCTCGGCATCATACTCCAGCGGCATGATCTTCATGCTGCGCAGCCACGTGCGACCACCGCTGGGCACGCTGTCGTGGTGGAGCAGATACCACTTGCCGTTGTATTCCACGATGCTGTGATGAGTGGTCCAGCCAACCACGGGCTCGAGGATCTTGCCCTTGAAGGTGAACGGTCCGTAGGGGTTGTCGCCCACGGCGTAGCAGAGGAAATGGCTGTCGCCGGTGGAATAGCTGAAGTAGTACTTGCCGTTGTACTTGTGCATCCACGAAGCCTCGAAGAAGCGGCAGGGATTGTCGGCGGCAAGCTCCTCGCCGTTGTCGTCGACGATGAGCACGGCCTTGGCCTCTTCGGCAAACTGCAGCACGTCGTCGGTCATGCGGGCCACGCGTGGCGGCAGGGCTTTCTCGTCGCCCTCGGGCAGGTGAGCGTTCTCAAGATGCTTGCCGCGACGGTCGTAGCGCTGGAGCTGTCCGCCCCAGATGCCGCCGAAGTAGCAGTAAATCTGGCCATCGTCGTCCTTGAACACGCAGGGGTCGATGGAGTAGGAGCCGCGGATGGGGTCGGCTTGCGGCACGAAGGGGCCTGCGGGTGTGTCGGCCACGGCGACGCCGAGGTGGAACACGTCGGTCTTGTCCTTCATGCTGAAGATAAGATAGTACTTACCGTCTTTCTCCACGACGTCGTTGTCCCACAGCTGTCGGCCAGCCCATGGGATGTCTTCCACGGAGAGTATGCAGCCCAGATCGGTGGCTTCGCCGCTGTCGGGGTCGTCGAGACGGAACACGTGATAGTCTTTCATGTTGAAATGGTCGCCGTTGTCGTTTTCAGGCACGCCGCTCTCCCAGTCGTGGGAGGGGTAGATGTAGAACTTGCCGTCGAAGACGTTGCCCGACGGGTCGGCCATGTAGTCGCTTGGGAAAAGATACCTTGCTTTCATATTTTTTGTTTTTAGGGTAGGCAGGGGAAGATCCTCTGCCTACGGAGAATGATGATTCGTTATTCAGAAGAGTGTTCCCAGCCTTCGGAGAGTCATTTCTTTTTCTTTTTGGCTTTGGGAGTGGTGGCAGGAGCTGGACTCACGAGCCGAATGAGCCTGTCGACGACGGGCTTCGGCTGGTTGTCGCGCGTGAAGAGAGTGGCGTAGTCGTGACGCCCGCGGATGGGGAAGTCGTTGCGCCAGGAGCTGCGGTCGTTGATGTTCCAGAAACCCACGCGCAGGATGTCGCCCTTATGGCGCAGCAGCATGGTGAAGAACTGCTCCCAGAAGCGTGCGGCCTCCTCTTCCTTGTCGGCGGGCAGACGGTCGACGTAGGGATCCATCTGTGCGCTGTAGGCGAAGCGGTCGCTCACGTTGGCCCCCGAGAAACCGTAGGGATTGGGGAGCACGGAGAGGTCGAGTTCCGAATAGAACGTGGGCACGCCGAGGCTGGTGATGGTGTTGATGGAGTGCTCATACTGGTCGATGACTTCCGGTCCGTCTTCCAGAATCATGTGTCCCTGCATGCCGATGGCTGTGATGGGAAGCCCTTTCTCGATGAGGGGTCGGAAGAAGTTGGCAACGCCCTCCACCTTCGACTTCTTGAACATGGAGTAGTCGTTGTAGTAGAGTTCGGCCGTGGGGTCGGCTTCGTGGGCATACTGGAAGGCGAGTGGGATATAGTCGTCGCCGAGGATTTGCCAGAAAAGACTCTTGCGCGGTGTGCCGTCGTCTTCGAAGGCTTCGTTCACCACGTCCCAGGCATCGACACGTCCGCGGAAGTGGCTCATCACCGTGGTGATATGCTCGCGCATGCGCTTCTTGAGCACTTCTTTCGACACGAGCTGACCCTTATCGTCGACATGGAACCAGGGCGCGCACTGCGAATGCCAGATGAGACAGTGACCCAGCACCCGCAACCCGGCGGCACGCGCCTTGTCGACAAACTGGTCGGCGAGGGTGAAGTCGTAGACTCCCTCCTTCGGATGGATGACCTCGCACTTCATGCAGTTCTCGGCCACCACCCAATCGAAGTGCTTCACGGCCACGTTCCAGTCGGCAGTCTGGTCGAGAGACACCTGTCCGGTGTACGACACGTTGCCTGCGGAGCCCGTCTCGGCCTTTACCTGCCACTGGTTCACGCTGACGCTGGTGCGCCAATAGTCGCGATAGGCCTCGCGGAGCGTCGTCTGTGCGCCCATGGTGAGGCAGCAGCAGGCGAGCAGGGCTATGGATATGGTCTTCTTCAGCATATACCTTATATTATTTATTACGGCTTTCAATCTCCATGTTGATCTTGTCGATGACGTCGTCGGTGAGCTCATACTTCGAGATGATCCACATGGCGAGCATCAGCAGCAGGGCAGGGATGACACAGACGAGCCACAGGATGCCCTCTTCGGCCATCGGAGTCTGCACGATGCTGTCCTTGTTGTAGTTCACATAGGAGAGAATGGCACCGGGAACGACGCCGCCGAGAGCCATACCAGCCTTGTAGAAGATGCCTGTCAGAGCGTTGACGATACCCGAGATGCGCTTGCCGCTGGTGTATTCGCCGTAGGAAATCACTTCAGGAACCAATGCCCACATATAGCCGGTGGCGACGATGACACCCGTAGACTTCACGAACTGTGCGATGTAGATGAGCGTCATGCTCGGATTCTCCATCTTTGCCACGACATAGAGGAAGGCCATGCCGATGATGGCGATGCCGAGGAAGACGTAGAACATGTTCTTCTTGCCGATGGCTTTCTTGATGGCCGGCACCAAAGGCATGAAGATGAATGCCGGAATAGAGCCCAGACCCATGAAGATAGACAGCTCGGCTGCCGAACCTTGCAGGTTGCTCGTGACGAAATAGGAGCCGGCGGCGTTGCCCACCGACATCATGGCGAAGGCAGTGATGAAGAAGAAAGCGATGATGCGCAGGGGACGGTTGCGAAGGAACTCTGTCCAGAGGTCGCTCACCTTCACGTTGGCCGTCTCTTTCTCGTCCATCACCACGCGCTCCTTACACTGGCTGAAGCAGAAGATGAGCAGGGCCAGACCCACAAGGGCGTAGATGGTCATCGTGGTGAACCATGCTCCAGGATCCTTCGGCAGCGACGTGTCACCTGTTGCCATAGGAGCGAGGAAGGCCACAAGGAGCGGGAGGCCAGAACCGACGGCCAGACCTCCGCAGTTGGCCATGAACATACGCACGGATGTGAGGATGGTGATCTCGTCGGTATCGCGTGTGAGCGATGAGTTCAGGGCTCCGTAGGGCACGTTGATGAGGGTGTAGAGCATCGACAGACCTACGTAGGTGATGTATGCGTAGATGAGCTTCACGGTGTAGCTGCTGTCGGCAAAGCCGTTCCAGAAGCACAAAATGGCCAGTGCCGTGAGCGGGATGCCACCGAGAACGAGGTATGAGCGGTACTTTCCCATCTTGGGGTTGTGCTTGTCGACGTAGGTTCCCACGAGCGGATCCCACAGCACGTCGACGAGTCGCACCACGAGGAACATGGTGGCGGCGTGTGCCGGCTTCAGTCCGTAGATGTCGGTGTAGAAGAACAGCAGGTACATGGCGATGGTCTGATAAATCAGGTTCTGCGCCAGGTCGCCCGATCCGAAGCCGATGCGTTGCAGCCACGATAGTTTGTAGAAGCCTTTCGCTTCCATGTTTGTTGCTTTTGTCTCCATGATTTATTGGGTTTTATTAGGTTCGTCAGCGGTTCAGCACGTCGGCGGCGAGGCGTCCCATGAGCTCGTAGCCTTTCGGGCTTAGATGGAGCCAGTCGTCGGAGTATTCCTTTTTCAGTTGTGCAGGATCCTTCTCGTCTTGCGTAGCCTTGTCAAAATCGATTACACCGTCGATGAGGTCGGTGGTGCGTATCCATTCGTTCACAACCTGGCGTGCCGTCTCCTGGAACGGTTTGTAGTAGCTGTTGCCCTTAAACGGTGTGATGGTGCCCATATAGACGCGCATGCCGTGCTCGCGGGCCTTGGCGATGATTGTCTGATATGCCTCGATGAGCAGTCGCACCTTGCGTTCCACCTGTCCCACGCTGCCTCCGATATCGTTCACTCCCTCGAAGATGATGAGTGTCTTCACGCCCCGTTGGCCGAGAATGTCGCGGTCGAAACGCTTCAAGGCGGGCTCGCTCAGACCTCCTTCCACCACGCAGTTGCCGCCGATACCGAGGTTCAGCACGGCAGCCTGTCCGCCCATGGCTTCCATCAGGAAGTCGGGCCAGCGGTTCTGCAGGTTCGTCGTGGAGCCTCGCCCGTCGGTGATGGAGTTGCCGATGACGGCGATGCAGGGCGTGTTGGCGTCGGCCAGCACGTCGATGGCCGCAATGTTGTACCAGTGGTCGGCACGTTCGCCGTCCTCGAAACTCGTCTTGGGCTTCGATGTGCCATTAATAATATAAGATGTGGTGCGCGAGCCGCGGTGCGACGTGGCGTTGACGGGTGTCTGGCTGCCGTAGTTGATGGTGATGGCGAGCCGCTGTAGTGGTCGCAGGTTGTACTTCACGGCATCGGAGAAGACGGTTTTCCCCGGTTCGATGGTGACGTTGCGCTTGCCGCCGAAGGTGAGGAATCGCGCGCTCTTTGTGTCGATGGTCCATGTCTCGGTTCCGTCGGCAATGTAAATGGAGCGTATCTCCACGGGTTCCTTGCTGAACTCGTTGGATAGTTGCAGTCGGAGCGTGGTGCCACCGATTGATACCTTCACAATCTGGCGCAACGACCGATCGGAGAGGCTGCTCTTCGGCATGTCATTCTGGCCGGTGAACTCGGCTGCTGCTGCCCATGTTCCCGTCCATTTCAAATCAGAGTCTTTCGCTTGCGTCGCAACGATGGTTGCAAGAGCCAGCAACAATGCGCAGATACGTTTCATTGATTTGATCTTTAGTGTAATGAATGTTGTTAGATTGATGATGCAAAATTACACACAACTTCCCGTATTAGCAACACAATTAGTAACTAATTTGTTTCAATATGTCTCATTGTTAATATTTCATGCCAAGAAATTAGGAAGTTATTGGAACAAATCTTAACTTTGCAACAAATTTAAACACAATAATCATGAAACTTCGTTATCGCTTTTTGTTACTCTCTTTAGTGCTGATGAGCTATGCCAGCGGTGTGGCAGCGCCCCAGTTCGTGTCGTTCACCAGCGGCGACTATTGCCTGAACAAGACGTTCCCTGTGCTCGTCTACATGGATTCTAATGACCAGAAAGGGGTGGCTCGTGCTGCCAGAGACCTTACCACCGATATAAATAAGGTGACTGGCTTCCCCTCGGAAGTGACGTCGAAAGAGGATGCACCCGTCGTCGTGGGGACCATCGGCCACAGTAAGGTCATCGACCGGTTAGTGAAACAAGGCATCATCAACAAGAAAGAACTTCAAGGGAAACGTGAAAAGTATATCATCACATCCGTCGGCGACCAGCTCGTTATTGCGGGCAGTGACCGCCGCGGCACCATCTACGGCATCTACGAGCTGTCGCGACAAATAGGAGTGTCGCCGTGGTACGACTGGGCCGACGTCCCCGTTGAGGCTCACGATCAGATTTTCATCAAGCGTGGCACCTATACCGACGGCGAGCCAGCCGTGCGCTATCGCGGTATCTTCCTTAACGATGAGGCTCCCTGCCTCACCTCATGGGTGAAATACACTTACGGAACTAACTACGGTGACCATCGTTTCTATGAGCGTGTGTGCGAATTGCTGCTCCGACTGAAGGGTAACTTCCTCTGGCCTGCCATGTGGTCGTGGGCTTTCTATGCCGACGATCCCGAGAACAGTCGCATTGCCGACGAGATGGGCATTGTCGTGGGCACGTCGCACCATGAGCCTATGGCACGCAACCACCAGGAGTACGCTCGTAAACGACAGGAATGGGGACCGTGGAACTACCGCACGAACAAGGAGAAACTTGACCAATTCTTCCGCGAAGGCATGGAGCGTCGGCAGGGAACAGAGGACGTGGTGACCATCGGCATGCGCGGCGACGGCGACGAAGCCATGAGTGCTGAGGCCGATACGCGTCTGTTGGAAGATGTGGTGAAGAATCAGCGACGCATCATTGAGCAGGTGACGAAGCGTCCGGCCAAGGAGACGCCTCAGGTATGGGCCTTATATAAAGAGGTAATGGACTACTACGATGCCGGGATGAAGGTTCCCGACGACGTCATCTTCCTCCTCTGCGACGACAACTGGGGCAACGTGCGCCGCGTGCCCATGACGAAGAAAGAGAAAGAGCACAAGGGCGGATGGGGACTCTACTACCACGTCGACTATGTGGGAGCACCCCGCAACTCGAAATGGCTCAATGTCACTCCCGTACAGAACATGTGGGAACAGCTCACGCTTGCCTCGCAGTATGGCATCGATCAGATGTGGATCCTGAACGTGGGCGACCTGAAACCCATGGAATATCCCATCCAGCTGTTCCTCGACATGGCGTGGAACCCCAAGTCGGCAGCCAGCATTGCCGACAATGCCGATGGCATGCCGCAGGTCGACTGCATGCCCCATGTGAGAGCGTTCTGTCGCGCTTGCTTCGGTGAAGAGCAGGCCGACGAGGCTGCCCGTTTGCTGAACCGAGTGTCGAAGCTCAACGGTCGCAGCACGGCCGAGATGCTCGATGCCACCACCTATGCCCTCGACGAATGGGCCGGCGTCGTTGCCGATTATGCTGAATTGGAGACGGCCGCCCTGAACCAGTTCCTCTCGTTGAAGGCCAACCAGCGTGACGCCTACCGTCAGCTAATCCTTTTCCCCATCCAGGCCATGGGCAACATCTATCGTCTCTATCAGGCGGTGGCGATGAACAGGCAGCTCTATAAGGAGAAGAATCCCGACTGCAACATCTGGGCCGACCGTGCCGAGCAGGCTTTCCGTCGCGACTCGGTGCTCTGCGCACAGTATAATAACGACATTGCCGGTGGCAAGTGGAACGGTATGATGGTGCAGAAGCACATCGGCTATCGCTCATGGAACGACGATTTCGGACCCAAGGACATCATGCCTCAAGTATTCCGCATCGACGAAAAGACTGGCAACAACCTCTTTGCCGAGCAAGATGGCATCGTGGCCATCGAAGCAGAGCATTTCTTCGACCGCCACGACGGCGACGGACTGCGCTGGACCGTCATTCCCGACATGGGGCGCACACTGAGCGGTATCAGCCTTCAGCCCTACAATGTGGCGCTGAAACCCTCGGGCAACCCTACGCTCACCTATCGTTTCAGCACCGAGAATGCCGTCAAGGGCGTGTATGTGGTGGTGAAGTCGACGCTCGATTTCCAAAACAAAGGCGGTCATTGCTTCCGTGTTACGATTGACGGGAAAGAGCCTGTCGTCTGCAATTTCAATAAAGACCTGAACGAGAAACCCGAGAACATCTATTCGCTCTACTATCCGACGGTGGCCCGGCGTGTGGTCGTCGCCAATGCCGACATTCAGGCTTCAGCCGGACAGCACACGCTCGTTATTGAACCCCTCGATCCTGCCATCGTCTTCGAAAAAGTCGTTGTCGACTGCGGTGGCTACCGGCCGTCGTTCCTCTTCGGCCAGGAGTCTCCCAGGACACAGGAATAATCGGATTGATCATCACTCTCATCTATGAAAAGGAACCATTACCGACTAACTTATATTATCATCCTCCTGACGTTGGCCCCGATCATGCGGGCCGATGTCAGGAGACTCTTTACCGGCGACCGTCTGTCGAGCTCGCTCATCGACTGCGTGGTGCAAGACCGCTATGGCTACCTCTGGGTAGGCACGGAGTACGGGCTGAACAAGTTCGACGGCTATCGCTTTACAAGCTATTTCAATGCTCCCGCCGACACCTTCTCGCTCAGCGACAACGAGGTGGTGAAGGTGTTGCCCGACCGTGAGGGCCGGCTGTGGGTGGGAACCGGCAAGGGACTCTCGCGCTACGACTACGAGCACAACCGTTTCGTGCGCTACACCTTCCCCGACCAGCGGGTGCCCCGTGTCAACTCGCTCCTCATGACAGCCGATGGCGATCTCTTCATCGGCACGGCTGGCTACGGCCTCTATCAGATTCGTCGCGGTGAGGAGCGCATCAGCCGCGAGGAGAGTTTCAACAAGCGGAAAGAAGACGCCTTCTACAGCCGCATCTTCGAGGACGACCAGCACTGCCTGTGGCGGAGCAGTCACCTCAACACTTTCTCGCGCATCACCATTCGCAACCACAAGGCCGTGGCGCAGAAAGACTTTGAATCGCCTTTCGGTGCACCGATGTCGTTCATCAAGACCGACGACGGCGGCTTTCTCATCGTATGCATGTACGGCATCCTGCGCTACGACTACGCCACCGAGAGCGTTGCCGATGCCGGCTACGACCTGTCGGCCCTCGGTCAGCAGATCTCCATTCGCAAGGCCATGCTCAGCAAAGACGGCGACCTGTATGTCGGCACGACGGGACTGGGCCTGATGATCATTCCCAAAGGTTCGCGCGAGATGCGGCCTGTGGAGAATGTGAACGTGAAGTACGATATGTCGATGACCCATGTCAACGACATTATGGAGGACAAGGACCGCAACATCTGGGTAAGCTGCTACCAGAAGGGCCTCTACCAACTGAACACCGGTGCCGAAGCCTTCAGCAGCTGGCGCTTCTCCGAACAGAATATCAACATCGGCAGCAGCGTGTCGGGCATTGTCTGCAACGACAACGGCGACGTGTTCTGCACGGCGCAGAACAACCACGTCTACCGCATCAACAGCCAAGGCAAGATAGAAGCTGCGTTGCCCGCTCCCGACGGCACGAAGGCTATCCTGCGCGACCGTCGCGGCAACTACTGGATCAGCACCGAGAACACCCTCTTCAGCTACCAGCCTGCCACAGGAGCCAGCCAGCCTCGGCTCACTGGCAGCGGATGGGGGCTGAACTGCATGGCCGACGATAGTCAGGGCCGACTCTATATCTGCGACTTCGGCAAGGGGTTGCGCATCCTCGACACCGCAACAGGCGAGCAGCAGCTCATCAGCATGGACAACAGCAACCCCACGCTCGGCACCCTGTGCAACGACTGGATCAAGTCGCTCTTCGTCGACCGCTACGGTATGTTGTGGATCGGAACGTCGAACGGTATGTCGGTGATGGACACCCGCAACCATAACTTCAAGAGCTTCGGATGGGAGGTGGAGCTGGTGGCTCATCAGTGTACTGCCTTCGCCGAGCAGAAACAGGGCAATATCCTCATCGGCACCAACGCCGGACTCTACGTCTTCGACCGCATGAAGAAAAAGGTGGAGCCCTTCCCCAATGCCGAAGAGCTCAACGACAAGCTCATCTACGGAATCGTGACCGACGCTGAGGGCGACATCTGGGTGAGTACGTCGAACGGCATCTGGCAGCACAGCGCGAAGTCGAATTCGTGGATCGGTCATCTCCACGGCAACGGTCTCTCCACCAAGGAGTACGTGCTGGGAGCCGTCATGCAGGCTGCCGACGGCACCATCGGCTTCGGTACCAACGACGGTATCACCACGTTCCGTCCGCAGACCGTGCGCGACAGTCGTATCGAGATGGGCGAAGTGTTCCTCACCAACTTCCTCATCGGCAACGAAATGGTGTGCCCGCTTGCCGACACGTTCACCGTGCCCTACGGCGAGAACTCGTTCACGCTCGAATTCTCCTTGCTCAACTACAAGAACACGGAGAACATATCCTTTCAATACCGCATGAACGGCAGCGAGGACTGGATTTCGACCAACGAGGGCATGAACGCCATCTCGTTCAACAAGATGAAGCCCGGGCGATATATTATAGAGGTACGCGCGACATGCAACGGCAGCTATTCCGAAAGTTCGCGCTTCGTCACCGTCATCGTGCGCGGCCCATGGTATTCCTCCACACTGGCCTACTTCATCTATATCCTTGCTCTCATGAGCATTGCCGGATTCCTCTTCTACTATCTCGACCGTCAGCGCAAGGCAGAGCTCGAAGAGTCGAAGATGCGGTTCCTCATCAATGCCACCCACGACATCCGATCGCCGCTCACGCTCATCATGGGTCCGCTGAAGAAACTGAAGGAGCGCGTCACCGATGCCGAGTGCCAAAGCGACATCGAAACCATCGACCGCAACGCTCAGCGTCTGCTCTTGCTGGTGAATCAGATTCTCGACGAGCGGAAGATCGACAAGAACCAGATGCAGCTCCACTGCCGTGAGACCGACCTTGTGTCGTTCGTCAGCGGCATCTGCTCACTCTACAACTACAACGCGCAGCAGCGCAACATCGCCTTCAGCATGCAGGTGAAGACAGCGCAGGGAGAGACCGACGGTAACGAGGCCGACAGCGAACAACCCAAGCCCGCGATTCCCGTGTGGATCGACCGTATCAACTTCGACAAGGTCATCAGCAACCTGCTCTCCAACGCCTTCAAGTACACCTTCGACGGCGGACAGATCGACGTCGTGCTTTCGCAGCAGACATCGAAGGAGGGCAAGCCCGAGGCCGTCATTCAGGTCATCGACAACGGTATCGGACTGAAGGAAGACAAGCCCGAACGACTCTTCGACCGTTTCTATCAGGGCTCCAACGCGCGAGACCTCCACCTCGACGGCACTGGCATCGGGCTCAACCTCAGCC
The DNA here is from genome assembly GCA_002353205.1 of Prevotella sp. UBA2756. Lineage (GTDB taxonomy): Bacteria > Bacteroidota > Bacteroidia > Bacteroidales > Bacteroidaceae > Prevotella. The sequence continues at coordinate 100,185 of DEJE01000056.1, forward strand.
AGGCCATTGTCAACATGCACGGCGGAACCATCAGTGCTGCCAACCGTCCCGACGGCATGCGCGGCACCGTGCTCACCATCCTGCTGCCCATGGGCAACGAACATCTGAAGCCCGAAGAGATTGAAACGTCGGAAGAACCCACCTTCGGCAACGTACCGAAGAAGCAGGCCTCGAAGAATTTCCGTATCCTCATCGCCGACGACGATGCCGAGATTGCCGGATATATCCGCTCCGAACTCGGAAACTGGTACCGCTTCGATGCCGCCCCGAACGGCAAGGAGGCGCTCAAGCTGCTCCTCACCGGCAGCTACGACCTCGTCATCTCCGACATCATGATGCCCGAGATGGACGGCATCACATTGTTGAAGAACATCAAGGGCAACACCAACATCAGCGACATCCCCGTCATCCTGCTCACGTCGAAGGCCGAGGTCAGCGACCGCCTTGAAGGTCTGAAGAAAGGGGCCGACGCTTTCCTCGCAAAGCCCTTCAGCATGGAGGAGCTCCACATCCTCATCGACAATCTCGTTGACAACGTGCGCCGTCTGCGCGGCAAGTTCTCCGGTGCGCAGAAGCAGGAAGAGAAGGTCGAGAAAGTGGAGGTGAAAGGCAACAACGACGCCCTGATGGAGCGCATCATGAAATGCATCAACGAGAACCTGCAGGATCCCGACTTCAACGTGGAGCGCCTGACCGAGAAGGTCGGCATCAGCCGCGCTCAGCTGCACCGCAAGATGAAGGAGATCACAGGCATCTCGGCGGGCGACTTCATCCGCAACCTGCGCTTAGAGCAGGCCGCCCGGCTCATCAAGGAGAAGAAAATCAACGTCACGCAGGTGGCCTACGCCGTCGGTTTCAACAACCAGACCCACTTCTCCACCATCTTCAAGAAGCATTTCGGCATGACGCCCACCGAGTACAGCGAACAGGAACGTTCGGCCAAGACAGAGGCGTGACGGCAGTACCTGAATCAAAATCAAAACACGAACAATATGAAAAAGTCATTCATGCTCATTTCGCTATGCCTCATGGCGCTCATCGCCAGGGCAGACGACGGTTACAAACTATGGCTCGGGCAGTGGAATCAGACGCGGCCCAACGCCCCGAAGGTGACGGCCAACGCCAAGTCGGCCACCATCGACATTGCCTGCAGCGAGCTCGCCAACGGCTGGCAGCTGGGCGACGAGGTGAAGCTGGTGCTCGACAAGAGCCTGAAGCTCGACGAGGGCTACCGCGTCGTGGCCACCTGCAAGGAGCTGGGATGCACGGGAAGCTACCAGGCCACCGTCTATGCCAGCACCGACCGGGGCCTGCTCTACGGCGCCTACGAGCTGTTGCGACTGCAGAACACCGACGTCCTCAACACAGGCGGCATTGCTCCAAGGGTCGGACTTGACGGACAGGACGTCGACAAGACCGAGCGCCCGGCCTTCCCCCTGCGTCTGCTCAACCACTGGGACAACCTCGACGGGAGCATCGAGCGCGGCTATGCGGGCGAGAGCATCTTCGAGTGGTTCCATCTCGACGAACAGCGCATCCGCCAGTACGCACGCGCCAACGCATCCATCGGCATCAACGGCTCCGTGCTGAACAACGTGAACGCCTCGCCGAAGATCCTCACCGCCGACTATCTGAAGGAGGTGAAGACGATTGCCGACATCCTTCGGCCCTATGGCATCCGCGTCTTCCTGAGTATCAACTTCGCAAGCCCCATGGCACTCGGCGACACCAAGACTGCCGACCCGCTCAACGCGCAGGTGGCGCAGTGGTGGAAGCGCAAGGCCAAGGAGATCTATCAGCTCATTCCCGACTTCGGCGGCTTCCTGGTCAAGGCCAACAGCGAGGGACAGCCTGGCCCCGGCGACTACAAACGGTCGCACGCCGACGGTGCCAACATGCTGGCCGACGCGCTGAAGCCCTTCGGCGGCATCGTCATGTGGCGCTGCTTTGTCTACGGTGCCAACCACAAGGGTGAAGACCGCGTGAAACAAGCCGTCTCCGAGTTCAAGCCCCTCGACGGGAAATTCCGTCCGAACGTCATCCTGCAGACCAAGAACGGACCGCTCGACTTCCAGCCGCGCGAGCCCTACAGCCCCGTCTTCGACCAGATTCGCCAGACGCCCAACATGGCCGAGCTGCAGATTACGCAGGAGTATCTCGGCCAGTCGCGCCATCTCGTCTATCTGGCTCCGATGTGGAAGGAGTTCTTCACCTTCGTTCCGCCCTGCAACCTGCGCGGCATCGCCGGTGTGGCCAACATCGGAAAGGACCGCAACTGGTGCGGACACCACTTCTCGCAGGCCAACTGGTACGCCTTCGGACGACTGGCCTGGAATCCTGAACTGTCGTCGGAAGCCATCGCACGCGAGTGGCTCAGTCAGACCTTCGACAACGATCCAGCCTTCGTCAGCACGATGACCACGCTGATGCTGGGCAGCCGCGAGGCCTGTGTCAACTACATGATGCCCCTCGGACTGCACCACATTTTCAAGTTCGACCACCACTACGGACCCGAGCCCGACGGCTTCAAGGCCGAATACCCGATAGAGTGGTGCCCCGTCTACTACCATAAGGCTGATGCCGACGGCGTCGGCTTCGACCGCAGCAGCAAGGGGACCAACGCCGTGTCGCAGTACAACGAGCCCTACGCCTCGCTGTACGACAACCTGCAGACCTGCCCCGAGCAGTATCTGCTCTGGTTCCATCACGTGCCCTGGACCTACCGCATGAAGAGCGGACGCACACTGTGGCAGGAGCTCTGCCTGAAATACAACCAAGGCGTGGCCGAAGTGGAGACGTATCCCGCCATCTGGGAGCGCATGAAGGAGCACGTCCTGACCATCGACGGCGGTGATGCGCAGCGCTGGAACGAGGTGAACGACCGCCTGCAGCACCAGGTGGAGAACGCCCGCGAGTGGCGCGACGTCTGTCTGAAGTATTTCCAGACGTTCAGCCGCCAGCCCATCCAGTAGGATTGCTGGGTGTAGTTTTTGGTTTTTTCGGTTTTTCGTTATTCCGTTATACCGTTATTCCGTAATTCCGTGGTGTCGTCATCACGGGATCACGGAATAACGGTATAACGTTTTTTTTATAGAAACTCCAGCGTGCCCACATGCGGCTGCAGGCTGTCAAGGTCGGGCAGCTGCATGTAGTCGCCGAAGAGCAGGCGCAGGTGGTGGTCGTAGTCGTGCGGCACGGGGAAGGGAATGCCCTCGAAGGGAAGCGTCGTCAGGGGGAAGATGTCCTCGGCGTAGCGCGGTTTGTGATAGGGCAGTCCCAGTCCGCTGGTGATGATATGGGCACCGAGCGCTTTGTTCAGCAATCGGAACAAAGGGTAGAGCCCGTGCTCGTTGATCTCGAAGATGCGCCTCACGCTGCGCAGGGCCTTAGCGTCGTCGGTGCTGGTGCGCCACACCTTGTACATGTGGCCGATGGTCTTCTCCGACAGACGGTGCAGCCACATGCGCTGACGCTCCAGCGGCAGTATGTCGATATAGATGCCCTGCTCGCGCCATGCCCGGTCGTAGTTGTTACCCTCGGAGAGCCGCGAGCGCCGGTCGCGCACCTTGGCATAGCAGAAGAAGTAGGCGGGGTCGGTGTCGTGGGTCTGCAAGGCCATTGTCGGGGGCAGTTCGCGCGGCAGAATGTCGATCAGCCGCAGGTAGTCGTCGCGCATCATCTCGATGTCGAGGTCGTCATCCCACGGGATGAAGCCGCCGTGGCGCACGGCACCGATCAGCGTGCCGCTGCTCAGCCAGTAGCTGATGCCGTGACGGCGGCAGATGTCGTCAACCACCTGCAGCAGTTCGAGCATGCGCATCTGCTGTCGGCGCAGCAGCGAGCCGTCGGGATTGAAGCGTTGTCGCAGTTCGTCGTTTGTCATACCCAGAATTTTTCGCTTTCGCGCTGTTGCGTGAACGTGTCGCCGCCGTCGGCAGGCAGCAGGTCATAGAGCTTGCTGGCGAAGAGCACGTCGTGCAGACCGAGACCGATGTTGTAGCTCAGGATGCGCTCGCGGTCGTTCTCGCGTCCGGGATTGTCGCCGAGGAGCACGTGGCTGAACTCGTCGAACTGTCGGAACCGGTCGAAGTACTTGAAGTTGCACACGTGGCCGGTGTCGTCGCCGTAGACCTTGTCGAAGAAGAGGTCGCAGTTCTGGAATCCACGCGTATGGACAGGCACCACGAGAACCCCTTCCTGGAACAGGCTGTCGTCGGGACAGAAGATCTTGCCGAAAGCGGCCGTCACGCACGAGACGATGACCTGCGCCCCTCCGACGAATTCCTCGATGGTGTCAATGATCTCGAACTTCGCATTGGCGTAGTCGCTGAAGCGCTCGATGAACTGCTCGGCCTGGTCCTTGTAGCGCAGCAGTCGGAAGTTCACCTGCTCGCCCGGATGGTCGGCCAGCAGACAGAGGGCTGTTGCCCGCGCCGTATTGCCGAGCCCCATCATCGAATAGGTGTCGGCACCGCGCCGTTTCAGCGTCTTGATGGCCAGTGCGGCCACGGCTCCCGTGCGCATGGCGGTGATCCAGTCGCCGTCGATGACGGCCAGCAGGTGTCCGTTGTGGCTGTCGTAGAGCAGGATGTCGCTCTTCAGGGCCGGAATGTCACTGTCGATGCGGCTCACGATTTTGATGCCGAAGCGGCCGAAGCGTTCGGGCAGCAGTGCCGGCATCGACGTGAAGAAGTCCTCGCTCTGAGGGTGCACGCTCACCTTGGCCGGCAGTTGCGACTCGTATTTCATGCGGAACGATTCCTCCACCCACCGTATGCATGTGGCTGGTGTGATGGCGGCCTGCTCTATCTTTTGTGTACTGATAATCCTTACCGTATTGCTAACCATGATTTCTCTCCTCCTATTTTGTTGACAATGCTCGCAGGGCGCTGATGAGCGCGTCGTTCTCGCGCTTGTTCCTCACGGCAATGCGCACGTAGTTCTTGCCCTCGAAGGCCTTCTTGTAGGCGCAGTCCTTCACCAGGATGTTGGCCTCGCGCAGCAACCGGATGGCCAGTTGCGACGACGAAATCGTCGCGTCGACCTCGCAGAGGAAGTAGTTGGCCTGTGTGGGGATGACGCGCAGGAAGGGTATCGACTGCAGTTCGCGCCCGAAGCGCTGGCGTTCGCGGAGGAACTTGCGGCAGGCAAGGTCGTAGTCGGCCGTATACTTGCCGAAAATCTGCATGTAGTATTCGGCGAACGAGTTCAGGTTCCAGATCGACACGTCGCGTCTGACCGAGCGTATCAGCTCATCGTCGGCCGAGGCCAGCACGCCGAGGCGCAGCCCGGGCACGCCATACGACTTCGAGATGCTCTTCATCACCATCATGTTGGGGTTCGCCTCCAGTATGTCGTTGTGCAGGAGCGTGTTCATCGGGTAGCCTTCGGCGAAGTCGACGAAGCTCTCGTCCACGATGAGGCGCATCTTGCGCTCGCGGCACCAGGCAGCCAGCTCGATGACTTGCTCCTTGGCGATGAAGTTTCCCGACGGGTTGTCGGGGTTGATGAGCAGCAGCGTCTCCACGCGGTGCTCGGCAAAGAAGGTCATCAGGTCGTCGGCCGTGTAGCTGAAGTCCGCGTTCTGCGGCACCATCACCTCCACGTCTTCGGGTTTGCGGTTGGGATATTCCTCGAAGGTGGGGTAGACCACGCCCACACGTCCCGGCAGCTGCTCCATGACGGCCTTGATGAGCTCGGCGGCGCCGTTGCCCGGGACCACATATTGCTGGCGGATGCCGAAATATTTGCCTGCCAGCAGCGAGTTCACGCCCATGCCCGAGGGATAGCTCGTCAGCAGCACGTCGAAGTTGGCCTTCAGTTCCTGCAGCATGCGGTGCGACGGGAAATAGGGGTTCACCAGATAGTTGAAGTCGAGCAGCTGGGGGAAGCGCCAGAAACCGCCGTAGCGCCGCGAATAGTTGCGCCACAGGTCTTCGCCCGAGGTGAAGATGGTCTCAGCGATGTCCAGGTCCTGCACGTCGTCAATCTCGTACCACTTCTCCTGTCCGATGTCGAGTGCCTTCAGGTCCGAGCGGTCGAGGAGCGTCACCACGCGCAGCACCTGCTCGTAGTACTCGTTGTTGCCCAAGGCGTGGCAGTAGGCTTCGAGGAAAGGCACGTAGACATCGCACGAGAAGGCGCGCGAGAACTTGTAGATGTTCACCGTCTTGTAGTACTGGTCTGCGTCCTCGTAGCGGAAGGCTTTCTTCGGAATGAAGTTCACGATGTTGCGGTCCTGGTCGATGCGCACCATCGTGCCGTCCATCCACGATTCATATTTCGCCACAAGGGCCACGTTGGCCTCCTCGTCGGCAAGGATCATGTCGAACAGGCGGTCGGAGAAGATGAGGTCGCTTTCTATCAGCAGCGTGTCGTCCTCCTGCAGCTGTTCCTTGGCCAGCGACAGCGAATAGATGTTGTTCGTCTTGTCGTAGACGGGGTTGTCAACGTATTCTATCGTCAGCACGTCGTCGTAGCGGTGACCGATGTAGTCCTTCAGTTCCTGACCCTTGTAGCCAACGACGATGACCACGCGATTCAGCGCGAGCTGCGACAGCTGCCCCAGCAGACGGTCGATGAGCCTGACGCCGTTCACCGGCACCATGCACTTGGTGTTCTCCTTGGTGTATTCTCCCAGCCTGCGGCCCATTCCTGCCGCCAAGATGATTGCCTGCATTGTTGTTCTTTGTTTTTATCTTTCGATAATCGACTGTTTTTCGGTCATTGACCAATTCAACTGCAAAATTACAATTTTAATGTTACATTCTCTTCTTTTCAGCCGAAAAACTGCATTTTTACAGCCTGCCGCACTGCAAACAGCCGACCTTCCGCCCTTCTGACTGCACCCGACCGACGTGTCGACGATTCGCTCTGTCACCATGGTTCTCACAAATTCTTTTTACTACACGTGCTTTATTTCGACTTTTTTGTGTACATTTGCAACCGAAAGAATCAACCCAAAGAAACATTATGGTATACAACGAATTAGGAAAAACAGGCATGCGACTGTCAAACCTGGGATTCGGGGCTTCTTCGCTCGGCGGCGTCTTCCACGACATACGCGAGCAGGAGGGCGTCGAAGCCGTGCATGTGGCCGTGGACAACGGCATCAACTTCATCGATGTGTCGCCCTACTACGGACACCTGAAGGCGGAGACCGTGCTCGGAAAGGCACTCAAAGACATTCCGCGCGACAAGTACTATCTCTCCACCAAGGTGGGACGCTACGGCAAGGACGGCGTCAACCTGTGGGACTACTCGGCCGAACGCGTCACACAAAGCGTCTACGAGAGCATGGAACGGCTCAACATCGACTACATCGACCTCATCAACGTGCACGACGTGGAGTTCCAGGCGGACCGCGAGGGGGGCCTGCAGAAGATTGTCGACGAGACGCTCCCCGCACTGACAAAACTGCGCGACGAGGGCATCGTCAGGCACGTGGGCATCACAGACCTGCAGCCCGAGAACCTGCGATGGGTCATCGAGCACTCGCCCGAGGGCACCGTGGAGTCCGTGCTCTGCTTCTGCCACTACAGCCTGAACGACGAACTGCTGCTCGACTACCTGCCGTTCTTCGAGGAGCGAGGCATCGGCGTGGTCAACGCGTCGCCATTCTCCATGGGACTGCTCTCAAGCCGAGGCGCGCCCGGCTGGCATCCCGCCCCCGAAGCGCTGAAGGATGCGTGCCGCAAGGCTGCCGAGCACTGTGCCGCCAAGGGCTATCCCATCGAGAAGCTGGCCGTGCAATACAGCACCAACCTCAATCCGCGCATCGCAACGACGCTCTTCAGCTCGGCCAATCCGAAGAACGTGCTGAAGAACATCGCCTACGTGAACGAGCCCATCGACGAACAACTGGTCAGCGAAGTGCAGCAGATCATCGGCGACCAGATGCGCGTCAGGTGGAAGAACACCTAACTATGAACTGTGAACTATGAACCATGAACTGAGAATAATCGACGCGCACAGCCATCTGTGGCTGAAGCAGGACACGACATGGAACGGGAAGGTCATCCGTTCGATGGAAAACGGACGATCGATGTTCCTCGGCGAGGAGGTGCAGATGGTGCCGCCATTCATGATCGACGGCAAGAACTCGGCCGAGGTGTTCCTCTCCAACATGAACTATGCGCAGGTGTCGGCAGCCGTCGTCACCCAGGAGTTCATCGACGGCATTCAGAACGACTACCTGCAAGAGGTACAGGCGCGCTATCCTGACCGCTTCCTGGTCTGCGGCATGGCCGACTACTTCAACGACGGCTTCGCCGAAGAAGCGCAACGGCTGATGGACGAACGCGGATTCCGTGCCATCAAGATCCCGGCACACCGCCTGATGCTCGACGACCGCCGCGTCTGGATGACCTCGGACGAGATGATGCGCATGTTCCACATGATGGAAGACCGCGGCTGCATCTTCTCCGTTGACCTCGCCGACGGCGATACGAACGTGGCGGAAATGAAGGAAATCATCCAGGAATGCCCTCGGCTGAAGATAGCCATCGGTCACTTCGGCATGCCCACGACCGAACACTGGCACGAACAGATCCGTCTGGCGCAGAACGACAACGTCTTCATAGAGTCCGGGGGCATCACCTGGCTCTTCAACAGCGAGTTCTACCCCTTCAAAGGAGCCATACGCGCCATACGAGAGGCCATCGACATCTGCGGCATCGAAAAACTGATGTGGGGATCCGACTATCCGCGCACCATCACCGCCATCACCTACCGCATGTCCTACGACTTCGTGCTGAAGAGCAACGAGCTCACCGACCACGAGAAGCTGCTGTTCCTCGGAGAGAACGCCCGCCGTTTCTACGGCTTCACCCACCTCGTCTCTCTCCCATACATCAAGAACATGTCGGAATAGCCCCTCCGTCCCATCCGTTGCCCCCGCGTCCCGTCCGTCCCGTCTGTTGCAACCGTGTTGCAACTCCAAAAGTCCCGTCTGTTGCAACCGCGTTGCAACTCAAAAAGTCCAGTATGTTGCAACCGCGTTGCAACTCCAAAAGTCCAGTATGTTGCGGTATCACCGCAACCCTCATCAAAAAAAAGAAAAAATGAAAGCAATACAAATAACCGGCCTCGAAGCAATGGCCGTCATCGAAATGGAGAAGCCTGAGCTGCAGAGCGGCGAGGTGCTTCTGAAAATGAACTATGTTGGCTTCTGCGGAAGCGACCTGAACACCTTCCTCGGCAGAAACCCAATGGTCAACATGCCCGTCATTCCCGGACACGAGGTCAGCGCAACCATCGTTGCCGTGGGGAACAACGTCCCTGACACGCTCAGCGTGGGCATGGACGTCACCGTCGACCCATACAGCAACTGCGGACACTGCGCAGCATGCCGCAACGAGCGCGCCAACGCCTGCGAGCACAACCAGACGCTCGGCGTGCAGCGCAACGGAGCCATGCGCGAATACCTCACCATGCCGTGGCAGAAGATCATCCCGGCCGACGGGCTCACGAAGAGGGAGATAGCCCTCATCGAGCCCATGAGCGTAGGGTTCCACGCCGTCAACCGCGCAGAGGTGACCGACATCGACCGCGTGCTGGTCATCGGATGCGGAATGATAGGCATCGGAGCCATCGTCAGGGCAAGTCTAAGGGGCGCTACCGTCATCGCAGTCGACCTCGACGACGACAAGCTGGCGCTGGCCCGACGCATGGGAGCGCAGTATGTCGTCAACAGCAAAACCGACGACCTCCACAAACGCCTGCAGGAAATCACCGGCGGGCTGGGACCCGACGTCGTCATCGAGGCCGTGGGCAGCCCGTTCACGCAGAACGAGGCCGTCAGCGAGGTGGCTTTCACCGGCCGCATCGTCTTCATCGGTTACGCCAAGGCAACGACAGAGTTCGTCACCAAACTGTTCGTACAGAAAGAGCTCGACGTGCGCGGCTCGCGCAATGCCAAGCCCGCCGACTTCCGAGCCGTCATCCACTACATGCAGCACCACCGCGACTACCCGAAGGACGAGCTCATCTCTGCTGTGGCACGTCCCGAAGAGGCGAGCGATGCCATGCGGCAGTGGGCGGCAGCACCAGCTAAGGTGTTCCGGGTGCTCGTGGAGTTCTGAACGGATCAGGGTCGCCTCACCCATCCGCCGCGGCGGATGCGCTTCGTCTGGCGGCCCTGAGCATCGTAGAGCGATACCTGTTCCAGGTGGCAGTGGTCGGTAAACGGGCGCCGCAGGCGTCCGGTGAGCGGGTCGCGATGCCCCTGAGGCAGGTATTTGCACACCACTCCCTTCACATGGCGTTGCACGCTGAATTCGTCGGGATGCTCCACACAAACGCTGCGGATGCTCAGGTAGAGCTTGCCAAGCTCGCCGAGCGATACCACGCGACCTTCCTTCAGCTCGCGAAGCAGCACGTCGTGGAGCGCTGTCAGAACGGCGCGCACGTCGGCACGCGTCGCCGTGCAGCTCGCCTGAACCAGACGTTCTATCTCGTCCAGACGCAGCTCCTCGCCGCGCAACGTGTGCGCGTACCATTTACCATACGATTGATGACTCTTGATTTGATACTTGTTGAGTGTAAATCTTAGCGACATAGTCTCTTCGTTTTAAAGGTTATACTACGTTTATTCCATTCTCTTGCGTTGGCAAAGGTATGCTTTTCGATTGCCCTTTGCAAGCTCGACGTATGTATGAATGTGGATAGTGACTTGCAATATCATTTAAATTGCCAACCAAAACAAATAGAATTACCTACCAATACAAATGAAATTGCACAGCAAAACAAATGAAACGGCTCCGCAACTGAATTCTTTTCCCAAGCCATCCACAGCCTGCAACCCTCCCAGAAACCATCGCGTGGCACCCCTAAAAGCATGCCTCTGTCCCCTTTCCCCCATTTTTAACGCCCGATTACTTGCTTATATCAGTTTTTTATTCTTATCTTTGCAACAGATTCTCAATATCCACCTTATCGTTCTGTCCGCCGTTCCCGGCTTTGTAGGCTTGTGTGTCCTTGGCTCTCGCTTCATGGATAGTATTGAAAACGACTGCAAACGCGGAACAACCTACTACGACATTCATGGTTGATTCTCAAACCTCACCTCGCCCTTGACGTGTGGCTGGACAGTGATAGGGGCAAAAGCCTCATGCGCTCCCACTCGCCTTCGTCCGCGGCTTCGCTCTGTGCCGAATAGGCTTTGCAGATTTCTTCAGACTCTTCGGGTAGTCGTCGGCAAACTCCATCAGCGACAAACCAAACACTTTCTGCTCCGAGGCACAGACCGACACAACGCAGCACCAAAGAGACGTGCAAAGATCGCTAAAGCTACCAGCATCCATCTCCGTCACCTCCTTGTCAGTCTCATGCTTGAAGCCCTACACGGGTACGTCACACCGTTAACAATAATCTCAACCTTCATAAATAAAAAACGTTCAGTAAACGGTCGTACCACGACCGTAAAAAGCATTCTCAACCCTTCCGTCATGTAAACGGTCGTATCACGACCGTAAAAAGCATTCTCAACCCTTACGACATCGGCGCCGTCGAACCATCACCCTTGCTCTTGCCAGGATAAACGTTAGGCGCACCGTCGTTCTCCAGACAGATACTGTAAGTAGCATCGTCCTGAGCAGGACTGCTCTCCTCAAGGCTCGTTTGAAGGTAAGGAGTGGCATCACCCTCACGCTCGAAGCCCTTCACCTCAGCGCTCCTGCACCGCCCCGGCGACCGCTGGAACTGCAAGTGTGACCTCACCTCCACCGACGAGCCACCCACCGACGTCCCGTCTGTTGCGACCGAGTCGCAACCCCAGAACACCCCTCAGCCCGGCCTAAAGAGCAACCCCGGCAAAACCGCCGAAGTCTTCTCCGATGACCACCCCTATTTCCCCACAGACTGCCGCCACTGTGCCTTCTACAAGCCAGGCACCAAAGCCCGCCTGCAGAACATTTAACAAAATCACCGAAAAGAATGAAGCAAATAGACAAAAATGCACTCCTCGACTGGGAAAAACACAAGGAAGGATACATCGATGAGCCATGCCGAACGGGAGAAACATCCACAAGAAAAGGAGGGTGTGTCAAAATAGGCACATCCTCTTTTTTCTTTTTTGCATCGAGGCATTCCGATAGATCTTTCGTTATGCAGCAATTTTCATGATTCCTGTCTTGTAATGCCTTTGTAAGTCCCCAATAAGCATATACGAGGGCACAGAAGACACATTATGCCCTCCCTTTATAGGCATATCGCCCTGTTTTCTGGCTTTAGCGGCCATTTTCTTGATATTAAAGGCAATGGCGAAGAAGGCAAAGTCCATCGTGACCTTGTCCTTGCCGAAGTGGCGGAAGCGTTTGTAGTGCATGTTGTACTTCATCTGTCCGAAGACCGCCTCCGGTTCTATGGGACGCTTGGAGCGGTGTTCAAGTCCTTTTTCCGAGGTCAGCCGCTCGCGTGCTTTGCGCTTGTATTCCATGAGGCGGTGGTTGACCTCAATCTCCCTGTTTCCGCTTCTCTTCTTGTAGCACCCCCATCTCAAGGGGCATCCCTCACATCTCCGGGCCCTGTAGACGACGCTTTCCGTCCTGTATCCGCTGTCAGTCTTTCCGTATGTTACTCCGACACGTTCCATGTGTTGCCCCATCGGACAGACGAAGTAGTCCCCATCCGGGTTGTAGTACAGGTTCTCTATACGGAAGATATCCTGCTGGAAAGCCCGTTTCTGCTCCTTGTGGAATAGGTTGTACTTGACGTATGCCTCCATGTCGTGTGCCTCCATGAAGGCATAGTTCTCCTCGCTGCCGTAGCCGGAGTCGGCACACGTCTCCTTGGCATAGTGTCCATACCTGTCGGAGAAGGAGGAAAGGAAGGGTATCATGGTGAGTGTGTCCGTCGGGTTGTGGAAGAAGCCAAAGTCGGTGATGAACTGGTTCTC
>DEJE01000020.1 GCA_002353205.1 Prevotella sp. UBA2756
CCTATTTTGACACACCCTCTTCGTTTTTTGTTGCGATGAGGCTGGCGTCAATCATCGATACGGAGCAGGTTACCCGAGGGATTGAACTTCAGTTCGAGGTCGTTGGAGAGCTCGATGTCGTAGCCATAGCGCTCCTTGTCGATCTTGACGATGAGTGCACCGGGGAAGCTCGTGTTGACATACTCCTGGATGGGAGCAGGAACGAGGTCGGCAGGAACGGCCACCAGATGGCAGTCAACCTTGTCCCACACGCCCTTACGGTCGAAGCTCACCTTGGTGCCGTCGTTCAGACGGGCCTCGTAGGTCTTCTTGAAGCCCCTGTCCACCTCGGCGTAGGTGATGATCTTGCCCGGGAACTGCTGCTGAATGAATGCTTTTGCTTCAGCGGGGAGTTGGTCTACTGGGATAATCTTGTCGTCGGCGTAACATGCGATTGACGTCATCATGCACAACAGTGCTGCGAAGAAAAATTTTACTTGTTTCATGATCTTTTTTTTATTGTTAATACTATCTTTCTGATTACGATGCAAAGATAGTGACAGTTTCAGCTATGTTCCAAACATTTTCGACTAAAAACGAAAAAGAGCATGCGACAGGTGTCTGCAATCCGGACAAACAGAAGAAAAGTCGCTCGCGGCTGTCCGAAACCACGGTTGCAAGCGGCACGGAAAAGAAAAAGACCGCTCTTGCCGATGCGTTTCATCGACAGTACAAAGGTACTACATTCCCAACCGACGTTTTCCGTTTCGTATAGTTTGCTCCAGATAATGCGCGATAAGGCACGATAAGGACTAAAAAAAGACGTAGCCGTGTGGCTACGCCTTTTATGTTGATACAGAACTGTTGGCTGAGCTGATGCGAGCTTAGTCGGATTTGCAATCCGACGATACTGAATATCAGCATTTGCAATGCGCGAGAAGGGATTACAAATCCTGATACTCAATACTGCTGGATTGCAAATCCAGCAGAGCCTAGGGGATGTCAGCTGAAATTTCAGCCCACATATGCCCGGCAACCAGCTGAATATTCAGCCCGTTCACCTGATACGGTGATTCTCCTGACCTGATAGAACGTTTCGTTCGGTCAGCTTGTAGCGATCAAACAAGAGGCCGCTCTCGTTGTTTCCTCTGACGGTGAACAATTCGTTCCTCGTCTCTGCCTCCAAGTCAAGACCAGCGACGAGGGGGTTGTGGGAATGCCACGAGGGCCTCGCGGGAAAAAGTGACGAGGGTGTTGTGGGAATGTCACGAGAGCCTCGTGAGAAAAGTCGGAAAAACCGTGTAAAATCGGGTGTTTTTCGCGTGTAAAATTTGGCGGTTTCAAGAAAATTTTGTACCTTTGCATTATAATCAAAACAACAAACCTCATGAGAAAACTTTTACTTTCCACATTATTGCTGATCCTCCCTATGCTCGCCAGCGCCTACGACATCGTTGTAAATTATGACGAAGGCGTGACCATCTTATATAATTACATCAACGATGGTACGGAGTTGGAAGTGAAAATGGCTTATCATTCCGGAGACCTCAATATCCCCGCCGAAGTGACCTATGAAGGCAAAACCCTGCCGGTGACCAGCATCGGAGAGAGCGCTTTCTTTTGGAGCACTAGCCTGACCTCAGTGACCATCCCCAATTCCGTCACCACCATCGGAGCCTCTGCTTTCTCCCGTTGCACCGGCTTGACCTCTGTGACTATCCCCAATTCCGTTACCACCATCGAAAGCGAAGCTTTCAGTTATTGCACCGGCTTGACATCGGCGCCCATCCCTAATTCCGTCACCACCATCGGAGCCTCTGCTTTCTATGGTTGCACCGGCCTGACCTCCTTGATCGTCCCTAAATCCGTCACCACCATCGGAGCCTCTGCTTTCTCTGGTTGCACCGGCCTGACCTCCGTGAACGTGGAGAGCGGAAATACGGTGTATGACTCCCGAAACAACTGCAACGCCATCATCGAAAAGGCCACCAACACACTTGTTCAGGGATGCAATAAGACGGTCATCCCCAACGGCGTCACCACCATCGGAAACTCTGCTTTCAAAGGTTGCACCGGCCTTACCTCCGTGACCATCCCCAATTCTGTCACCACCATCGGAAACTCTGCTTTCTATCATTGCACGGGCCTGACCTCGGTGGACATTCCCAATTCCGTCACCAGCATGGGAAACGGTGTTTTCCAGAATTGCTTTCACTTGACCTCCCTGACCATCGGCAATTCCGTCACCAGCATCGGGGACTATGCTTTTTCAGGGTGTAGTGAACTGACATCGGCGCCCATCCCTAATTCCGTCACCACCATCGGAGCCTCTGCTTTCTATGGTTGCACCGGCCTGACCTCCTTGATCGTCCCTAAATCCGTCACCACCATCGGAGCCTCTGCTTTCTCTGGTTGCACCGGCCTTACCTCCATGAACGTGGAGAGCGGAAATACGGTGTATGACTCCCGAGACAACTGCAACGCCATCATCGAAACGGCTTCCAATACACTCATTTTGGGATGTTTGTCGACGGTCATCCCCGACGGCGTCACCACCATCGGAAACTCTGCTTTCTATGCTTGCAAAGGCCTAACCTCCGTGAACTTCCCCAATTCTGTCATCAGCATCGGGGACTATGCTTTCACTGGTTGCACCGGCCTGACCTCGGTGACCATCCCTAATTCCGTCACCGCCATAGGATATTGGGCTTTCAACTCGTGCACCGGCCTGACCTCCCTGACCATCGGCAATTCCGTCACTAACATCGGGGACTGTGCTTTCACTGGTTGCGACGGCCTGACCTCCCTGAATGTAGCGAGTGGGAACACGGTATATGACTCCCGAAACAACTGCAACGCCATCATCGAAAAGGCCACCAACACACTCATTCTGGGATGCAAGAAGACGGTCATTCCCTACGGCGTCACCACCATCGGAAACTCTGCTTTCAATGGTTGCTCCGGCCTGACCTCCGTGAACTTCCCCAATTCCGTCACTAGCATCAAGGACTATGCTTTCATGGATTGCACCGGCCTGACCTCCGTGACCATTGGCAATTCCGTCACTAGCATCGGGGACCATGCTTTCACGTATTGCACCGGCCTGACCTCCGTGACCATCCCCAATTCCGTCACCACCATCGGAAACTCTGCTTTCTATGGTTGCACCGGCCTGACCTCGGTGATTTCAAAGATGGAGAACCCTTGTAGTATCGACTTTTTTTGTTTTTCTTACGATGTGTTCGAAAACGCCACGTTATATGTTCCCAAAGAAACTAAGGAGGAATACCAATCAACGGAATGTTGGAACAATTTCAAGACTATCGAAGAGGGAGAGCCAACCGTCACTTCGGTGAAAGCCGCAGCGGAGCGCATTCCCGTTCTGATCTCTTCGCGCGACGGTAACCTTTTGGTGGCGAGCGAGATGGAAGGTCAGAACGTGAGCGTTTATACCCTCGATGGTAAGGCCTTAGGGTCGGCCAAGGTGAAGGGCGGACAAGCCGTCATCGCCACCAATCTGCCGAAGGGCACGATCGTTGTGGTGAAGGTGGGCGAGAGGAGCGTGAAAGCTTCGCTTTAGTTAAGAGTTCATAGTGCATAGTTCTTGCTTAGGCAAGCACATAGTTAGGCGATGCTTCGCATCTGCTCGCAGCATTGAGTATCGGGATTTGTAATTCTTCTCTCGCATTGCAAATGCTGATATTCGGTATCGTCGGATTGCAAATCCGACTAAGCGGAGCCCGATAGAAGAGGAATGCAGTCAGAAATGGCTGCATTTTTTCGATACGCTGCTCGGAAAATGGATTCTCTTTGTTTTGCTCTCGACTTTCCGTCGCTCGGCTTTGCCGCTTTCGTAGGGAAACGGAGAAAGAACTTTGGCTTCGCCGAACTTCTTGGACAAGCCAAGCGAATGAATTCGAATCCTCAGCACTCGGAAATGAAAAAGAAAAAGCAGCTTTTCTTTTTGCATTTCTCTCGTTTTTCCGTAACTCTGCCATCAAAGATGGCGAAATTACTCCGTCTCGGCAAAAAAAGAAAACAAGTTTCTTTGTTTTGCTCTCGACTTTCCGTAACTTTGCAGGCAAAATGGAAAAGGTTCGAATGGAAGATAGAAACCGGAAGCTGGAAGAAGGACAGAACGACAACGAGCTGGTGAGGCGCATTGCCGAGCAGAAATATGAGTTCGGCTTCACCACGGATGTACACACAGAAATCATACCCGTAGGCCTGAATGAGGACGTGGTCAGGCTCATCTCGCAGAAGAAAGGCGAGCCCGAGTGGATGTTGGAGTTCCGACTGACGGCTTTCCGCCATTGGCTGACGATGAAACAGCCCACCTGGGGGCATGTTCATGTGCCCGACATCGACTATCAGGCCATCAGCTACTACGCGGATCCGATGGCCAAGAAGCCCAAGGGCGGCGGTAAGATAGACCCTGAACTGGAGAAGACGTTCGACAAGCTGGGCATCCCCTTGGAAGAGCGGCTGGCCCTGAGCGGCAACACCGCCGTGGACGCCATCATGGACTCCGTCTCCGTGAAGACCACGTTCAAGGAGAAACTGCGCGAGAAAGGTGTCATCTTCTGTTCCATCGGTGAAGCCATCAAGGAGCATGGCGAGCTGGTGAGGCAATATCTGGGAACCGTTGTTCCCTATCGCGACAACTTCTTTGCGGCCCTTAACTCGGCCGTCTTCAGCGACGGATCGTTCGTATATATTCCGAAGGGCGTCCGCTGCCCGATGGAACTCAGCTCCTATTTCCGCATCAACGCCCGCAACACGGGCCAGTTTGAGCGCACGCTCATCGTGGCCGACGACGACAGCTACGTCAGCTACCTCGAAGGCTGCACCGCTCCGATGCGCGACGAGAACCAACTGCACGCCGCCATCGTGGAGATAATCGTCAACGACCGCGCCGAGGTGAAGTACTCGACCGTGCAGAACTGGTACCCCGGCGACGAAAACGGAAAGGGTGGCGTGCTGAACCTTGTGACGAAGCGTGGCGACCTGCGCGGCGAAGGGTCGAAACTGTCGTGGACGCAGGTGGAAACGGGCTCGGCCATCACGTGGAAATATCCGTCGTGCGTGCTGCGCGGCGACAACTCGGTGGCCGAATTCTACAGCGTTGCCGTGACGAACAACTATCAGGAGGCCGACACGGGCACGAAGATGATACACATGGGGCGCAACACGAAGAGCACCATCATCTCGAAAGGCATCTCGGCCGGACACTCGCAGAACTCATACCGCGGACTGGTGCGCGCTACGGCCAAAGCTGAGAATGCGCGCAACTACTCGTCGTGCGACTCGTTGCTGCTCGGTTCGGACTGCGGTGCCCACACGTTCCCCTACATGGACGTGCACAACCCGACAGCCATCTTCGAACACGAGGCAACGACCTCAAAGATTTCGGAAGATCAGCTCTTCTACTGCAACCAGCGCGGCATTCCGACCGAGCAAGCCGTGGGGCTCATCGTCAACGGCTATGCGAAGGAGGTGCTCAACAAACTGCCGATGGAGTTTGCCGTGGAAGCGCAGAAGCTCCTCAGCGTTTCGCTCGAAGGAACCGTCGGATAAGCCAAGAATCGCATCGACCATATATATAAATGGTATTCATTAAAACAACATCATCATGTTAGAAGTTCGTAACCTGCACGCCAAAATAGGCGACAAAGAGATACTGAAAGGCATCAACCTGACCATTCGCGACGGTGAGACACATGCCATCATGGGCCCCAACGGTTCAGGAAAGAGCACGCTCTCGGCGGTGCTCGTGGGCAATCCGCTCTACGAAGTGACCGAGGGCGAGGCCTTTTTCAACGGCCATAACCTGCTGGAGATGAAGCCCGAGGAGCGCGCCCACGAGGGATTGTTCCTCTCGTTCCAGTATCCCGTGGAGATTCCCGGCGTATCGATGACCAACTTCATGCGTGCTGCCATCAACGAGAAGCGGAAGGCGCAGGGCCTCGAGGCCATGAATGCGGCTGAGTTCCTGAAGCTGATGCGCGAGAAACGGAAGGTCGTGGAGCTCGATGCCAAGCTGAGCAACCGCTCGGTGAACGAGGGCTTTAGCGGCGGTGAGAAGAAGCGCAACGAGATTTTCCAGATGGCTATGCTCGAACCGAAGCTGAGCATCCTCGACGAGACCGACTCGGGCCTCGATGTCGACGCCATGCGCATCGTGGCCGAAGGCGTGAACAAGCTGCGCACACCCGAGACATCGTGCATCGTCATCACCCATTACGACCGATTGCTTGAGATGATACGGCCGCAGTTCGTGCATGTGCTCTACAAAGGGCGCATCGTCAAGACCGCCGGACCGGAGCTGGCCAAGGAGATTCAGGAGCATGGTTACGACTGGATCAAGGAAGAAGTGGGGGAGGATTAGTTAGTTCATAGTTCACAGTTCATAGTTCATAGTTCATAGTTCTTCACGAGCGAAGATCGAAACATAGTTCACAGTTCATAGTTGATAGTTTTTGTTAATGGTTGAGGCTTATTCATGAACAGCGAGAAACAATATATAGACCTCTACAGCGAGGCGCGGGAAATGCTCTGCTCGCATTCGGCCGACGTGATGAACGCCGTGCGCGACCAGGCTTTCGACGACTTCAAGCGGCAGGGGTTCCCATCGAAGAAGGTGGAACGCTACAAATATACGGACATCGACGAGCTCTTCGCACCCGACTACGGGCTGAACCTGAACCGGATCGAGATACCGGTGGATCCGTATCAGGCTTTCCGTTGCGACGTGCCCAATCTCTCCACCTCGCTCTATTTCGTGGTCAACGATGACTTTTTCTCCAAGGCGTTGCCCAAGAGCCAGCTGCCTGAAGGGGTCGTGGTGGGATCATTGCGCGACGAGGCCATGCGGAATCCAGCGCTCATCGGGCGCTATTACTCCCGAATAGCAGAGACGGGCGGCGATGCCGTCACCGCACTGAACACGATGTTGGCCCAAGACGGTCTGCTGGTCTACGTTCCCAAGGGTGTAGTGGTGGACCGCGCCATACAGGTCATCAACATCCTGCGCTCGGACGTGGACCTGATGGTGAACCGGCGCGTGCTCATCATCGTCGAAGAGGGAGCCGAGGTGAAGCTGCTCTTCTGCGATCATGCCGCCGACGACCGCCGTTTCCTCGCCACTCAGGTCATCGAGGCCTACGTGGGCAAGGGAGCTTCGCTCAATCTCTACTGTTTAGAGGAAACTCATGCGAAGAATGTTCGCGTGAGCAACGTATACATTGAGCAGCAGGCCGACAGTTGTGTGAACCACAACGTCATCACCCTGCACAACGGAACCACGCGCAACCGACTCGACCTGACGCTCCGCGGCGAAGGAGCCGAATGCTCGTGCAACGGCTGCGTGATTGCCGACAAGCATCAGCATGTCGACAACAACACGCTCATCACGCACGAAGTGGCTCACTGTACGAGCCGAGAACTTTACAAGTATGTGCTCGACGAGGAGGCCACGGGAGCGTTTGCCGGCAAGGTGTACGTGGCTCACGGGGCTCAGAAGACCAGTTCGCAGATGACGAACCAGAACCTCACGGCCACTCACCACGCGCGGATGTTCACGCAACCGATGCTCGAAATCTATGCCGACGACGTGAAATGCGCCCACGGAAGCACCGTCGGTCAGCTCAACGATGCTGCACTTTTCTACATGCGGCAACGCGGTATCAGCGAAAGTGAGGCGCGGATTCTCCTCGAACAGGCCTTTATCAACGAAGTGATCGACGAGATACAGCTCATCCCCCTGCGCGACCGTCTCCACTACCTGGTGGAAAAGCGCTTCAGAGGCGAGCTGAACAAGTGCGACGGATGCAAGCTTTGTAAATGACGCGAAGAAATGTAACTCGGGAGAACATAGAATAAAACATCAGAAAAGCTACCCACCATGTACGATATAGAAACCATCAGGCAGGATTTCCCTATCCTCTCGCGGCAAGTCTATCAGAAACCGCTGGTGTATCTCGACAACGGAGCCACGACACAGAAACCGCTCTGCGTGCTCGACGCCATGCGCGAGGAGTATCTGAACGTGAATGCCAACGTGCACCGCGGCGTACACTACCTCTCGCAGCAAGCCACCGACTTGCACGAGGCTGCCCGTGAGCGGGTGCGGCAGTTCATCAACGCCGGAAAGACAGAGGAAATCGTCTTCACGCGCGGCACCACCGAGGCCATCAACCTCGTGGCATCATCGTTTTGCGAGAGCCAGATGCAGGCGGGCGACGAGGTCGTGGTCAGCGACATGGAGCACCATTCGAACATCGTGCCGTGGCAGCTGCAAGCCACCCGTCGCGGCATTGTGGTGAAGCACATCCCCATCACCGACGACGGGCTGCTCTGCCTCGATGCGCTCGACACACTCCTCACCGACCGCACGCGACTGTTGAGCATCACCCACGTGAGCAATGTGCTCGGAACGGTGAACCCCATCGCTGCTGTCATCGCCAAAGCCCATGCGCGTGGCATCCCCGTGCTCATCGACGGAGCTCAGGGCGCACCCCATATCAAGGTAGACGTGCAGCAACTCGACTGCGATTTCTATGCTTTCAGCGGGCATAAGATGTATGGGCCCACCGGCATCGGCGTGCTCTATGGCAAAGAAGCATGGCTCGACCGTCTGCCGCCCTATCAAGGAGGCGGCGAGATGATTGACAAGGTGACGTGGGAGCGCACCACGTTCGAGCGTCTGCCGTTCAAGTTCGAGGCCGGTACGCCCGACTATGTGGCCACCCACGGGCTGGCCAAAGCCATCGATTACATGGAAAAAGTTGGGTTGGAGAATATCATAGCGCATGAACAAGAACTGACGCGCTATTGCATAGAGCAGCTGCAGACCATCGACGACATCCATATCTATGGTCCTCAGCCCTCATCTGTCAACGGCTGGCAGCCCGGCATCAAGGATGCTGTTGTTTCCTTCAATGTGGGAAACATCCATCATCTTGATATCGGCACGCTGCTCGACCGTCTCGGCATTGCCGTGCGCACAGGCCATCACTGCGCCCAGCCCCTGATGGACAGGCTGGGCATCAGCGGCACCGTGCGCGCTTCGTTCGCCCTCTACAATACCCGCGAAGAGGTGGATGCGCTGGTGGCGGGCATTCGCAGAGTGATGAAGATGTTCTGAACAGTTTTTATTATTCGCTGTCGGAGAGAAAGGCGGCGCACTTCCTGATGGCCACGATGCTCCATCCGAGCAGCACCACACGCACCGCGAGAGCGTAGTCGGCAGGCATGATGCCGAGGAAAAACGCTGTCTGAGCCTCGATGAGCGACCACGTCTGGCGCATGGTGAGTCGGCGACCGGTCATGTCGGAGTAGTAGCCGCGCAGCCATCGCAGCGGTGTGCTCATTTTTTCCACACATTTCTTCATCAGCTCTTGGGCTCGGTTGCCAGCCATCTGGTGCAGGTTGAAAGTCATTTCGTTGTTCATATCCTTTTGTTTTTATTTGTTTCTGCTGCAAAAGTAGGCCCTTTTTGTGCACGAAAAGTTCACTTCCGCTATTTTGTTGTTAATTAAACTGAACGTCGGCATATCCTTTCAGAGGTTACAGAAAAGCCGTTTTCGGTTGTCGCAAGAGGTTTTTCTTTCTGCAAAATAAATTGTTTTGCGCACCAATACAATTTGTTTCCCGAGGCAATCGTATTTAGATTGCGCACCAAAATAAATTAAATTGCTGCTCATGAAGAGCGCATCGGCCGGTCATATAGGTTGGAATGGCAGTCTGAAACGAAGCAAACAGCTACGATTCGCAGGCCTATTATTAAAAATAATTAAATGGGGATGAAATAGGAAGCCTAATATTTCAGCAATCATCTTTTTATCAGTAACTTTGCAGAAAGTTTATACAACGACAATAAATACATTAAGGTAATTATGAAGATTGAAAAAGTTCATGCAAGAGAAATCCTCGACTCAAGAGGTAATCCCACTGTGGAGTGTGAAGTAACATTGGAAAATGGCGTGATGGGACGCGCTGCCGTTCCGTCGGGTGCTTCTACCGGTGAGAACGAAGCTCTCGAGCTGCGCGATGGCGACAAGGGCCGCTATCTTGGCAAGGGTGTTCTGAAGGCTGTTGAGAATGTCAACAACATCATCGCTCCCGCTCTGAAGGGCGACTGCGTGTTCGACCAGCGTGGTCTGGATATGAAGATGCTCGAGCTCGATGGCACACCCACCAAGTCGAAGCTCGGTGCCAACGCCATCCTCAGCGTGTCGCTGGCTGCTGCTCAGGCTGCTGCCAAGGCTCTGAACATTCCTCTGTATCGCTATATCGGTGGCTGCAACAGCTACACGATGCCTCTGCCGATGATGAACATCGTGAACGGTGGTGCTCACTCCGACGCTCCCATCGCTTTCCAGGAGTTCATGATTGGCCCGGTCGGCGCTACTTCAATCAAGGAAGCAGTGCGCATGGGTGCTGAGGTGTTCCACAACCTCGCCAAGCTGCTCAAGGCTCGCGGCCTCTCTACGGCTGTGGGTGATGAGGGTGGCTTCGCTCCCAACTTCAACGGCATCGAGGACGCTCTCGACACCATCATGGAAGCCATCAAGGCTGCCGGTTACGAGCCGGGTAAGGACGTCCGCATCGCCATGGACTGCGCCGCTTCTGAGTTTGCTGTATGCGAGGATGGCAAGTGGTTCTACGACTACCGCCAGCTGAAGAACGGCAAGAAGAAGGATCCCAACGGCAAGAAGCTCTCTGCTGAGGAGCAGATTGCATATCTGGAGCAGCTCATCGACAAGTATCCTATCTACTCGATCGAGGACGGTCTCGACGAGAACGACTGGGAGAACTGGGTGAAGCTGACCGAGAAGGTGGGCAACAAGTGCCAGCTCGTGGGCGACGACCTCTTCGTCACGAACGTGAAGTTCCTCGAGAAGGGCATCAAGATGGGTGCTGCCAACTCGATTCTGATCAAGGTGAACCAGATCGGTTCGCTCACCGAGACCCTCGACGCCATCGAGATGGCTCATCGTCACGGCTACACCACCGTCACTTCGCACCGTTCGGGCGAGACCGAGGACACCACCATCGCCGACATCGCCGTGGCTACCAACAGCGGTCAGATCAAGACGGGTTCGCTCTCGCGTACCGACCGTATGGCCAAGTACAACCAGCTCATCCGCATCGAGGAAGAGCTCGGCTGCACCAGCAAGTACAAGTATGCCAAGCTGAAGTAAGCATGCTGGCTCTCTGATAAACGGAAAGGCCGCACCTGCGCATTGCGGGTGCGGCCTTCCTTGTTTTTTTCATATAGCAGAAACGATCGTAAAGAGCGATGACCATGAGCAACGACACCACGAAAAGAAACGACACCGAGCAGCCTTCCGAGCAAGCACGGCTGCGCCGGCAGCGCGACAACCGCCTGTATAAGTACAATGTCAAGGACAAAGGGGCGATGCTCAGCCGCTGGGGGATCACCATCCTGTGCATCGTGGCTGCTGTCATCTTGTTTCTCTGCTTCGTCACGCGCATGCTTATCATCTGACGATAGGCCGTTGCGCCACGAAAAAGGGGCGACCCCATTGTCTTGGTCACCCCTCCTGTTGGTTCATGCGTTGCGCAGATTTCTTTCCACTTAGTTCCTTTTTCCGCTGAAACGGCCGCTGCCGCTGGTGCCGCTGCTGTTGCTGCGCGAGCCCGAGGGCGATGCCTGGCTGTTGCTGCCCGACGTAGAGGCGTTTCTGCGCCACGAACTGCCGCCGGAGTTGCCGCTGTTGCGGTTACCGTTGTTGCTGTTGTGGTTCACGTTACCGTGGTTGCTGCTGCCGTTGGTATAGCCGTTGCGCATGTTGCCGTTGCGGTTGCTGTTGCCATGGTTGCCGTAGCCGTTGCCGTGACCGCCGTTGTAGCCCGTGCCGTGACCACTGGTGTAGCCCGTGCCGTTGCGCCAGTTGTTTTGCACGTTGGTCGTAGCATTGTCGCGCCAGCTGCGTGGTTTGCCCACTGGCTTGTTGTAGTGGCGGTTCACGTAGTAGTCGGTCACCCTGTTATGACCGCCGCGGTAGCTGTTGTAGCTGCTCGGGTAGGAGAAGAAGAAGCGTGTGCGGTCGGTATAGCGGGTGTAGATGCCGTAGCGCCAGGCGCTTCCTGTCCACTCCATCGGCTCGTAGAAGTAGCTGGTGCGAATGAAGAGTTCGTACTGGTAGACGTTGAGCACGTAGCGCAGGTCGCTGTTGCGGCGTGCCCATGCGGCTCCGTAGACGTCGTACTGGCTGGTGACGCTCATCAGGTAGTCGAGATTAATCTCGTAGACGGCTGCATACTGCTCCAGGCTCAGTTCGAGTTCGTAAGCCATCTTGTCGCTCAGATAGAGAGCTTCGTTGCGGGCCTGGCTGAAGGTCATGGCTGAAGCCGAGACGACTATCGTCATCATCAAAGCTATGGTTGCAAGAATCTTTTTCATAATCGTAAGTGTTACGTGGTTAGACATTTTCTTTTTCTTGTTGCAAAGATAGGTATAAAATCCCGTCTGCGCAAAGATTTTTCCCTATTTCGAGCATCGTTTTTTCCTATTCTCGACGGGGATTTACCCTCGTTACCCGTTTTTTTCGTATATTTGCAGCCTGCAACGTGATGCTTATGACACATATCCACCCTTTCAACGCCGCCGGTGAACCGCCCGCACGGTTCAACAACCCGTTCGACTACGAGCCTCATGCGCTCTGCCGACAGGCTGCCCACGAAGTGAAAGCCTACATCGAGGCGCACACCGACCTGCTCCACGATGCCAACCGGGGAAAGATGTTTGGCGTGCTGGTCGTCGAAACAGATGCCACGACACATGCACTGGCCTTCCTCGCTGCCTACTCCGGACTGCTTGCCGGGCGCAACGACTGGCCGTGGTTCGTGCCTCCCGTCTACGACGCACAGTCCCCCGACGGCTACTTCAAGCGCCATGAGCGGCACATCACGGAGCTGAACCATGAGATAGAGCAACTGGAAACGGCCGACGACTATCAGAACCTGCGCCATGAGCACGCCCGACTGGTGAGCGAGACGGCTGCCGAGGTGGAAGCCTACCGCAAGAAGATGCAGGCGGCCAAGCTGGTGCGCGACATGCGGCGGCTGCAACGCAACCTGTCGCCCGACGAGCATGCCGCACTCATACGCGAGAGTCAGTTCATGAAAGCAGAGCTTCACCGCATGAAAAAGCGCCTCGACGAACGTCTGCAGGCCACAACGCAGGCCCTCGACGACTACCGGCAGCGCATCGACACACTGAAGCAGGAGCGCAAACGGCTGTCCGACGACCTGCAGCGCTGGCTCTTCGCGCAATATATATTAAGGAACGCGCGAGGTGAGAAGCGCTCCTTGCTCGACGTCTTCGCCCAACACATGTCCGCCAAGGGTGTCACTGCCGACGCCACCATGCTGCCGCCAGCCGGCAGCGGCGACTGCTGCGCGCCTAAACTCCTGCAAGAAGCCTATCGGTCGGGGCTGCGGCCGCTCTGCATGGCTGAGTTTTGGTGGGGCGAGTCGCCGCAGGGCGAAGTGCGTCACCATCTGTCGTTCTATCCCGCGTGCCGTGGCAAGTGTCTGCCTATCCTGCCTTGGATGATGGAAGGGCTCGATGTTGACGAAAGCAAGGAAGCAGAGGACCTGCAACCCGAGATTGTCTATGAGGACGAAGCGCTGGCCGTGGTCTGCAAGCCCGCCGGCATGCT
This sequence comes from Prevotella sp. UBA2756, assembly GCA_002353205.1. Classification (GTDB taxonomy): domain Bacteria; phylum Bacteroidota; class Bacteroidia; order Bacteroidales; family Bacteroidaceae; genus Prevotella. The sequence continues at coordinate 13,671 of DEJE01000020.1, forward strand.
GAGCGTTCCGGGCAAGATCAGCCGACTGTCGGTTGAGGAATTCATGCGGCGACGGTGGCACGACGATGTGAATCCGCTCATCGTGCACCGTCTCGACATGGCTACGTCGGGCCTGATGGTCGTTGCACGCACCAAGGGCGTGCACGAACAGCTGCAGAAGCAGTTCCTCAACCACGAGGTGCGAAAGCAGTATGTGGCTCTGCTCGACGGCGTTCCAGCCTCTCTCGCCCACGTTCCTGTGGGCTATCGTGGCACCATCAGTCTGCCGTTGCGTCCCGACCTGATGGATCGTCCGCGCCAGATGGTCGACCGCGAGCATGGCAAGGAGGCCGTCACTGAGTACGAACTGCTCGGCCGAAGCGCCGACGGCGTGCGCCTGTTGCTCACACCTTTGACGGGCCGCACCCATCAGCTGCGCCTTCACTCTGCCCATGGCGACGGTCTCGGCGTGCCCATCCGTGGCGATGAACTCTACGGCATCAGGGCCGACCGTCTCTGTCTGCATGCCTCGCGTCTTTCCTTCCGCCATCCTCGCACACAGCAACTGATGGACTTCAGCAGCGAAGCTCCGTTCTGATCGTCTTTTTCCGTGTTTGTTAGTGCTTGTAGGCTACTAAAAGAAGTGCCACACGGCAATGCTATAAACGTTTGTCAGACTCCAATCAGTGTCTATAAGCTGAATCAAAGCGTTTGTGCCGACGCATGAAAAAAGGGCGGCAGTCACCTGCAGCCCTTTCCCAAAAGAAAAGATTAAGAAAAATTATTTATGAAAATGATTAAAGTTGAAACTTGTAACCTACAGAAACCTGGAGCGTACGGTTCTTGTTCATGCTGTCGTCCCACCAGTGTCCAGTACTGTAATGGGGGTCGACGTCCTTGACAACATCCGTCAGACTGTTGTAGTAGCGCAGCTCAAGGTTCAGACCGAAGGGGAACTCGTAGCCGATAGCACTTGTCAGGCCTACATCTACCTTGTTGAACTGATCTTTTAAGTCGTAGTCGTCGAACTTTGCCTTTGTCAGATAGCCTATCTGAGCGCCTGCACCGAGGTAAAGACCTTTCACCAGGTAGAACTTGGCTGTCACGGGAACGTAGATATATTCGGTAGTCAGATCGTCGTCGCCGTCTTTCAGGCTGAAGCCCTGCTGTTGGTAAGTTAGACCGGCATTGAGTCCGAACCAGTCGTTGAACTTGTACTCGAATTCCGCACCTGCTGCAAAGCCAAACTTATTCTTAATGTAGTCGCTGGCGCCCGAGATGTCCGAGCAGTTCATTCCCACTTTAGGCATGATGGCCAATGTTCCGGGTTCCTGTGCCTGTGCACTTGCTGTCAGAGTTGCTACTGCCATGACGGCGATCATCAGAATTTTCTTCATTTTTGTTTTCTCCTTTTTTTTAAATTGTTATTTTATTATTGTTTTTTTATTTCTTGTCGTGAGTCTTTTTCCTTTCGACGATGCAAAGGTACATGCGTTTTCGTGCTCATTCCAAATTAAACAATGAAAAAGAGAAAAGTAGCATCGGACAGCTGGCGGATTATCGGACAAAGGGCAAAAACGGCGCGAAAAGTTGTCCGAAAACCCTCATAATCTTATGTTTTTATCTCATTCCACCGTGCTGGCGAATGTGTTCGAGCAGATTGGCAAAGATGGGAATGCGGCGTAGCAGGTCGGGGTTGCCGGTGAGGATGAGCTCTCGGCGGGCGCGCGTCAGTGCTACGTTCAGCTTGCGGTCGATGGCGGTGCCGTCGGTATCGGTGAAGGTGCTGGCGGTGAGGAAGTCGAGTTCGTGGAGCCTGCTGACGGTGAATGAGAAGATGATGACGTCGCGCTGCGAACCCTGATAGCGTTCCACGGTGTCGATGGATATTTGTGTGAGTGCGGGGATGGCGAGCGTCGCGATGGCGCGGCGTATCTGTGCTATCTGGTTGCGGTAGGGCACGATGACGCCCACGGTGGTGTTCGGGTCGAAGCTGTCGCCATATTCGTCGTAGACGCGCTGTAGCTCTTGCGCCACGATGCGCGCTTCGGCGGCGTTCGACCGTGAGGAGGCGACGCCCGTCGGTCCGGCCGTGGCCGGGATGAAGACCATGCGCGGCGTGGTGCTCTTTTCCTGTTGATGGGGCAGGGGCACAGGCAGGATGTTCTCGTGCACGTAGAAGAAGCGGTTGGTGAACGATGCGATGTCGGGGTGCATGCGTCCCTGGCGGTTCAGCGTGCCGATGAACTGAGTGCGGCCGGCGGCGCGCTCGATGCGCAGCAGGCGTTCGAAGAGCGAGTTGCGGCAGTCGGTGAGCTGGATGGCATGGAGCAGGGGCTCGTCGGCGTGGCTGTCGTCTTCGCCTTGCTGCACCACGGCGGGCAGTTGCTTGTGGTCGCCGATGAAGATGAACCTCGGCACACGCGCCAATAGTCCCACGAGGTCGGGCTCGAGAATCTGGCTCGCCTCGTCGATGATGGCCAGGGCGAACTGTTTCAGACCGAACAGGTCGGCATGGCTGAGCACCGACGTGGTGGTAGCCACGATGATGCGGGCCTTACTGAGTTGTTCGTGCATCGTGCTGAGCCGCGGTGTGTCGCCCAAGCGGTTGGCCAGCAGCCGGTCGCGGAAACGCGGGTCGCAGCGGTGGGGGCTGCCGATGCGTATGAAGTCGTGGCCCGCTGCGTCGAGCATGGCGCAGATCTCGTCGACGGCGCGGTTGGTATACGACATGAGCAGCAGGTCGCCCTCCTCCATTTCCTCCTCGACGAGGAAACGCAGGGCCATCGACGTCTTCCCCGTTCCCGGCGGACCGACGAGCAGGAAGTAGTCGCGGGCCTGCCGGGCTTGCAGGATGATGGGGTCGTAGGCCGGATGGTGGGCTCGTGCCAGTTGGCGGTGGGCGTCGTGTCGGGGCTCGCGCTGCGCCAGAAGCAGGTCGCGGCATGCTTTGGGTGCGGTGATGAAGGCGTAGAGCGAGCGGATGGCCGTGGTCGACGTGTCCGACGGAGCATGCTCGATGGCGAAGGGTCCGCTGCCGAAGACGCTGTCGTTCTGCTGACCGTTGCTCAAGGCCACCACCACGCGGTCTTCTTGCAGCTCCTTGAGCGTTCCCTTGTGAAGGATGGCATTACGCAGGTCGGGCTCTTCGCCCTCGCGATAGGCGTAGAGATAGATGGCATCGCCGGTGCGGAAGTTCACCTCGCCGCGCTGTTCGGCCTCGTTGGTGGCCAGGTAGGAAGCCTCTGCCGTGTCTTGTTGAGGAATGGCCGAAGCGATGGGCGTCAGCGTGATGAGGTCGTAGCCTCCGCCTTCGCCGCTCATCTCCTTCTTCGTGATGTCGAGGCCGACGATGATGTTGCCCGCTTCGAGCTTCTGGCTCAGCGGCATGGTCCAGAAATCGCTGGCCGCCGTGGTGGTTCCCTCTTGTACGCCCAGTCGGCTGACACGCTGTTCACGGTAGACGAAGGTCATCATGCGGCAGTAGTAAGCGCGCTCAAGCTCCGACAGCGTGTGCAGGGGCGAGCAGATGCGCTGCAGTTCGGGCAGTTTCCAACGCTGGAAGAACGAGTCGTTGCGGCCGCTGGTGTTGAACGTTTCGGGCCGCAGTTGGTCAATGACGGAACCGAAGCCGTACTGCGCGATGTACAGTTCCCACGCCACGATGAGGTTGCGCTGCGCGATGGCCTCGCGGAACAGCCGTTGCAGGAAGTTCACCACGACGAGGCCCTGACGTGCCGGATAGCGCGAATAGAGCAGTCGCATGTCCACGCGGTCGAAGTTGAGGTGGAAGTTATGGCGCAGCACGCCGTAGTAGAGCAGCAACTGCACATAGTTGTTCTCGGGCATCATGCTGCCGTGTTCGCCCGGTGTCTGCCGTTCGATGAAGAAGTTCTTCCCCGATTTCTGCTCCACCAGCAGGCGGAAGTCGGTTGTCATGAGGTCGACGCGCCCTTGCAGACCCAGTCGTTCGCACACGAACGATGGTTCGAGGATGGCTTTCTCGCGCTGGTGGCCGTGGCTGTCGGTGGTGTCGGCGAAGAGCGTCTGCACGGCTTGCCTGATGTTTTTGCCTTGCTCGGTGGCGTCGGCGATGAATTTCTCGGCCATGAAGCCCTCGCAGGTGCAGAACTCGAGGGCTTTCTGGCGGAAGTTCTTGCGGATGGAGCCGTGGAGGTCGGCCGATTGGTTCACTGTGTCGTCGAGGATCTGGCTGGCCAGGTTTCCCAACAGGATGGGCTGTGTGGATGCCGTGGGAGCCAGTCGGCGCAGGGTGTAGCTGAGCGGATGGTGACCGTGGGGCTCGAAGCAGGCCGCGATGGAGCTGATATCGATGAGAAAGTCGGGCTCGATGATGATGAGTGCGGGGGCGATGCGGCCGTCGGTGGCCGTGCTGTCGATGAGGTTGAGCTGCATGCCCTCGCGCAGCAGACTGCCGATGTATTGCAGATGTTCGGCCGAATAGTCGATGGTGATGGTTGTGGTGTCGGTCTGCTGTTCGGTTGTTGCGTTGATGGTGTGGTCGTCCCATGTGTTGACGATGCAGCGAATGTAGCGGTAGTCGATGTCGGCGGTGCGGCTGAAGGGTCTGTTCTCGGCAGGAATGACGCTGACGACGCTGCCAGGGATATCGGTGGCGGTGACGGCGGAGATGAAGCGTGCCAGGGCGCGCAGGTCGTAGCGCAGCTCTTTCACGCTGAGAGCCTCTCGCTGGTTGGAGTGGCGGCGCATGGTCTGGATGGCTATTTTGTCGGCGATGTCCACGCGATGGTGCCGACAGAGGTAGTCCACCTGCGAGAACAGATTGCCGAAGGCCTGCGCTTCGTGGCGAGTTCCCTCGTGGCAGCATAGCACCAGCAGCTCGTGCATCTGCTGGTTGAGCTGCGCCGGAGCTGTGGCCATCGGGTCGTCAGGCAGTTGACGCGCAATGTCAAGGAGAAGGGGGAATAGTTCACAGTTCATAGTTCTTGCTTCGCAAGCGTCGCTTCGCGCCGAGCGCACAGTTCATAGTTCATAGTTCTTTCCTCTCACCACTTACTTCTTACTTCTTAATTCTTAACTCTTACTTCTTACTTCTTACTTCTTACCTCTTCCTCCTCCCTCTCCTTCGGGGAGGGCCGGGGTGGGGCTTCCTCCCCTCACTGTCCTCCCAATCGGTTGAAGAAGTCGATCAACTCTTCCCACGTCTTGAATGTGTCGCTGCCGAACTGAATGTGAGTACCCATGAAGTCGGAGTCTTGCTGCGTGTCGATGAGATAGTCGCCCAGCAGCAAGTCGGTGCGGTTGGTGAAGACGAGATGACCGTAGGCGGGCACGTTGACCACGTCGTCGGTCCACTCTTCCACCTCTTTTATATATATAGGGTCGTAGTTCGGAGCCTTGGCCACGATGTAAAGGTCGTAGGTCTCGAGCAGGATGCGGAAAGCTTTCATCGCGCTGGAGTGCTGCATGCCGCGGTTGTCGCGCAGGGTGTCGATGCTGATGAAGACGACGGGTCGGCTGCGCCCTTCCTGCCGGTCGTCGATCCAACGGATGACGGGGATGACGCTGTTGACGAACACCTTGTCGTTGGTGCGGTGCTCGCCGTGGAACGAGATGCCCTGCGTGTAGTGTTCCATGAAGAGAGGGAAGGTGTGGACCAGCGGATCCTCGTCGCCGAAGAGCCCCCACACGCGCCGTGGGTCTTCCTGCTGGCTGAAGCAACGCTCCTGCATGTCGCGATACTCCTTCACGATGGCTTTCGTGACGAGGAATTCCTGCACGCCGTCGCGTCGCGGATTCTGGAACACCTGCTTGCCGGTCATGCCGTGGGCACCCATCGTGTCGGCTATCTGGAAAGCGGGATTGATGAGAATGCGGTCGAAGCCGTAGAGCATCTCGGCGTACATGCCGCCCATGGATGTTCCGATGATGAGGTCGGGATGCTCCGTTTCGGCCATGCGCTGCAGCATGTCGAACCCTTCGGCGGGGTGAACAGGAATGTCTTCGGCGATGACGGTGGCCGAAGGCAGCATGTCGCGCAGGCGGGTGACGGTTCCCGACTGTGCCGACGAGCCGAAGCCGTGGACGTACATAATCTTCTTCCCGACCATCAGGTCGGGGTATTGCTTGATGTAGCTGTTGGTAGTCATGACTTTTCGCTTGATTATTTCTTTCCTCCCACGATCTTCACCTTGAAGTTGCGGAGCTTCTTCAGCTTGCGCGGAACCTTGAACGACTTCTCGCTCGAACCGGGATTGAAGGCCAGCAGGTAGCATGTGCCGTCGGGATCCATGGTGAACACCACTTTCCAGCCCTTCTCGTTCCACTGCTGAGTGGCTTCGGCCAGCGATGCGGTGATGGTTTCGTCGACGTTGGAGAAGTAGATGCTCACGTCGCTCTTCGGTGTGAGCACGGAGGTCCAGATGGAGTTAATGAGCTTTCGTTGGCCGAAATGGAAGTGCGACTTCTCGGGCAGCACGATGGAGACGGCCTTGTCGATGTTGACCCATTGGCTGCTGAAGGAGAGATCCTTGCGCCCGTCGGTCTCCACGTGGTGGTTGTTGTGCATGTAGAGGGTGCGCTTCTCGCTCGTCAGCGGGTCCATGCTGACGGCCATCTGCCCGGCATCTTTCGCCTTGGCGTCGTGGATGGCGATGACAGCGTTGCCCGGAGTGGCCCAGATGCAGTAGGCGTGTTTCCCTTTTGCGTAGGCCACCCATTCGGTAGAGTCGGTGATGAACGTCGGCTTGGGGAGCATCTTGTCCGACTGTCCGGTGATGTTGCCGCCGTGTCCGTTCTTATAGGGAATGAACACCTTGCTGGCGGCCAGCGTGTTGGGCACGATGAGGCCGGTGGCATTCTTCAGTCCCTCGCTCCACGAGAAGCAGGCGAAGCGGTCTTTCGACAGGCTGCGCACCAGGTTTTGGCAGGGCATGACGCGAGCCTGGGCATGTCGGCGCTGGAAACTCTCCCATGTGGTGGGTCGCAGGCCGTTGGTGGGGAACATCTCGTGGAGCAGGTAGGTCATCAGCACGCGGTGGGCCGTCACTCCCATGCGTCGCGGCCCGATGTCGGGATGCAGCATGTAGGAGCCGTCGGTCGTCGTCTTCTGCCGGGCGAGGAGCGACTGCAGACAGCGCTCTTCGAGCATCAGGGCGTCGGCATTGCGGCCGATGGTGGCCATGGCGGCGTAGGCTGGCAGCTGGTCGAAGAGGAACATGCTCCAGTCGTTGCCGTTGGGCATGGCCATCTCGCCGTCGCAGAGCGACAGCTGAGCGAGCACATGCTGCCAAACGTTGGGCCAGTGCCACGTGAGCACCTCGCGCTCGGCGCGCGGTTTCTTCGGGTTCTCGGCCAGTCGGTAGGCGATGAGGCTCTCGGCCATCTCCTGCAGCACCACGTTCTGGTAGGATGTGTGGAAATAGTTGTGGTTTTGCAGCGTGAAGTCGTCGTAGAGATTGGCGCCCGCATACCACTCTTTAGCCGGTCGGCCGGCCACGACGGTGGTGTCGTTGGCATCGGCGGCCACGGTGTAGCAGTTGAAACCGTAGTGCAGCAGGGCTTCGTGCCACTGCTTGGCGTTGGGATGGTCGGGGAAGAAGGCGCAGGCGGCGGCTAGCACGTTCGATTCCCAGCCGTTCTCCTCGGCCTTGGTGTCGCCCTGGAAGCCCGTCGGCACGGGGCGCGTCAGCTGGAAGTCGGCCTCGGCAGCGAGCAGGCGCTCGAGTTGCTGCGTGTCGTAGGTGGTCAGTCCCCATCCGCGGTCGATGAACTCGGCGGCCACAGCCACGCTGAGTGCCCACAGCGAGCTCTCCCATTGGTGGTGCTCACTGTCGGAACCCCAGTGCTTCTTATCGGTGCAGACGGCCAGCCGGTTGGCACGATGGGTGCCGCAGGCATAGCGGAAGGAGCGGATGGCCATGCGGCGCAGCTGCGGATAGGTGAGCCCGTCGGGGAGCGGGATGTTGTCGACGCGCCCCATCTCGTAGACGAAGGCTGCTACCATCGACAGGTCGGCGTTCGTGCGCACGCCGTCTTCGTTGCTGCGCCCGGCATCCTTGGCCTTGAAATATCCGATGGAATCGCCGCGGGCGTTCACGCCGACATCGGTGTAGAGCCCTTTGGCGTACTGCATGAAGCGCGCCAACGACCACAGGCACTCGCGCTGGATGCGGCCGTCGGGCTCGGAAGCGGCGACCGTCAGCGGGCAGAGTGCGACTATCAGGAGAATGAATGCTTTCCTCATGTTGTTTTTGTGCTTTTATTTGACGGTTTTCTGACGTTTCTTCATTTCCCGGCGGCTCCATTTCTCCAGTCGGTTGTACTCTTTCTTGTTGATGATGAGGAACGATCCGTGCTGCGGAGCCTCCACGCCCTTGATGTCTACGGGGTCGTGGAAATTGCGCAGGAAGCGGTCGGCCTGGCAGATGCGGTAGTGCTTCGGGTTTGACGAGTACTCGATGTAGCCCACGCGCCACGTGTCGTCGCCGATGAGCTGGAAGGCCGACGGGCCCTCGCACTTCTTCTTGCCTTCGAAGTTCACGTAGTCGCTGTCGTCGGGTTCGGGCCACGGGCCGGTGAGTTGCTTGCTCATGGAGGTGAAGATGCCCGGTGTGCCCCCTTCCTTCTTGATCATCAGGTGGAACATGCCGTCGCTCTTCAGGTAGTTGATGTCGGTGTCGATGGTGGCATAGCCCCAGTCGATGAGCACCTGCGGCTTGGTGAGACGGGTGAACGAGCGGTCGGCATAGGAATAGAAGATGCGGTCGTAGGTGTCTTCCTCGCTGTTGAGCAACGAATAGTAGATGAAATAGCCGCCGCGCGTGCCGTCGCTCCACGTGTAGTCAGCATCCCACATCACCTGTGGTGCCCACACACGGCAGATCTTAGAGTAGTCGCGGTAGACGTCGGCTGCCTGCGGGTTGCAGAAGATGGCGGGACCTTTGCGGAAGTCGAACGTCGTGCTCTCCCAGTGGATGAGGTCGTCGCTGCGCATCAGGTTGATGCCGTAGTTGTACCAGTGCTTGCTCTTCCTGACGCACATGTCGGTGGTCACCATGACGTAGCCCTTGCCGTCGTAGCTGCGCGTGATGTACGCGTCGCGCGAACCGCCTTCTATCCCGTTGAGCTTTTCCGTGTCGTAGACGGGCTGCCCGCCGATGAGGTCGTGGTAGTTCATGCCGTCGCGACTCAGCGCGTAGGCCGTCCATTCTCCTGCCCCGCTCATGTGGCAGTAGAGATAACCATAAGGCTTGTCGGTCTGTATGTTCCCCTGAGCCTGAACGCCGGTGGCGAGGAGCACGGAGCATGCGATGGTTGTCAGTATTCTCTTCATTCGATTGGTATCTCTGGTTTGATGGAATGCAAATATATTGAAATTTCCTGAGATGGCAAAACACCGCAGCCTAAACGGTGCCCTTTTTATGATTTTTTGTAACTCTTTTCGCTTCCAGGGGGCGATGCCGAATAGCTGAAAGACTGTTTCCGAGCTGACCGGAAAGCCGTTTCCCCATTGTCGCAAGAGGCTTCTCTTCCTGCAAAACAATTTGTCTTGCGTGGTAATATAATTTATTTTGCGTGGTAAAACAATTTATTTTGCGTGGCAATTCTAATTGTTTAGCGCACCAAAACAAATTAAATTGCGAGGGAAGGAGATGCTATGGGCCGGTCAGGGTGGTTCGAATGTCAGCGTGAAACGATGTCGGCGACCGTTGCCGATGGGTGAACAAAACGGCTCGAAGAGGTGGATACGCAGGCCCGAGAAGTGGCAAAATGATACATTTACGAAACATTTTGCATGTTTCAAACCATCTTTAAGGGCGTAAGAACCTTAGCAGGAAAACCTTAGCATGTGTTCCAAATACGTTGTAAATAAGGATTTTTTTCTTAAAGTGACATTCTTGAACGCGAATGAAACAAAAAGAAACGAGACGTTTTGTTATTTTGCCTACTTTTGCAACGTGAAGATGCCTGCTGGCGTTTCGGAGGAGGTCGTTTCCTTCAGTTTTCCATCAACTCATGAAATCATTTATACCTAATTATTATAACTAACTATTATGGACTCAAAACTTAGAAAAACAATTGTTCTCGCGGGACTTTGTTCGGCCGTAGGGCTGTTTGGTCCCACGCAGGCAATGGCTGCGGCAGAAGGTTCTGCTGTGGCTGCTACCCAGCAAAACAAGCAAGTGTCGGGTTATGTCGGCGACTCGCAGGGTGCACTCATTGGTGCCACCGTGCAGGAGAAAGGCACGTCGAACGGTACGGTGACCGATTTCGACGGTAATTTCTCGCTCAGTGTGAAGCCCGGTGCCACGCTTGTCGTCTCTTATGTGGGCTACATCACGCAGGAAGTGAAGGTAGGCAATGAAAGCCGTCTGAGCATTCAGCTCGACGAAGAGGGCCACAACCTGAACGAGGTGGTGGTCATCGGTTATGGTACGCAGCGCCGCGAGGCCGTCACCGGTTCGGTGGCCAACGTCGGCGGCGAGAAGCTGAACCAGATTGCAGCCACCAATGCTGCCCAGGCTCTGCAGGGCCGCGTGGCTGGTGTGCTGATGACGCAGACATCTTCGAAACCGGGTGCCGAGATGCAGATCCGCATCCGTGGTCAGCGTTCGCTCTCTGCCTCCAACGACCCGCTGATCGTGCTCGATGGTATCCCCTTCATGGGCCAGCTGTCGGATATCAACCCCGCCGACATCAAGTCGATGGATATCCTGAAGGATGCCTCAGCAACGGCCATCTACGGTTCGCGTGGTGCCAACGGTGTGATCATCATCACCACCGTGAAGGGCTATCAGGGCTCTCCCGCCAAGGTGACCTACAACGGATATGTGAGCTTCAAAGAAGTCTTCCACAAGTATCCGATGATGGACGGACCGACGTTCTCGAAGATGCGTCAGTATGCCGGCAAGTATCAGAACTCACTCGATGAGAGCGAGAGCACGAATACCGACTGGCAGGATCTGTACTATCAGACAGGCATCAGCCACAACCACGACGTGAGCGTGGCCGGTGGCACCAACGGCGGCAGCTACAGCTTCGGTGCCGGTTACTACCACGACGAGTCGGTTGTCCCCACCGAGGGCTACGATCGCGTCTCCATTCGTGGTAACTTCGATCAGATGGTAGGTAAATACTTCCGTTTCGGCCTGAGCACCAACAACAGCTATCGCATCACGCAGGGCGTGAACAACATGTACGCCGTGCTGTGCTCGTCTCCGCTGTCGAGCCCCTACGATGCCAATGGCAACCTGAAGCGCTACAACGCCCTTCCCGCCGACGACCAGGTGGTTGTCACCAAGGAGACGGTGGAGCGCGATAAGGACGTGTGGCTGAGCGAGAATAAGGGTATCGGTTCCTACAACACACTCTTTGGTGAGGTGAAATGCCCGTGGATTGAAGGTCTGAGCTACCGCATCAACGTTGGTCTGAACTTCCGTAGCTCCAAGGGCGGCGGCTTCACCGGCACGGGTATCAACAATAAGGACGCCAATGCCATCAACAGCGGATGGGTGAACGAGAATCAGACGCGCAACTGGGCTGTTGAGAACCTCCTCACCTACGACCGCACCTTTGGTAAGCACCAGGTCAACGTCGTCGGAATGTACTCTGCCGAGGAGACCACCTATGAGTCGTCGGGCGGTTCGGCACAGGGCATTCCTGCCGACTATTTCCAGTATTATGCTCTCGACAAGGCTACCGGCCAGGCCAACCTCACCAACTATAGCTACTGGCAGAGTGGACTGATGTCGTGGATGGGTCGTGTGATGTATTCCTACGACAACAAATACATGGTTTCAGTAGCCCTCCGCTCGGATGCATCGTCGCGTCTGGCAAAGGGCCATCAGTGGCATACCTATCCCGCTTTCAGCGCCGGTTGGAACATTGCCCGTGAAGAATTCATGGAGAGCACGAAGTCGTGGCTCGACAACCTGAAGCTGCGCGTGGGCTACGGTGAGACCTCTAACCAGAGCATCAACCCCTATTCAACGCTTGGTGGACTGGCTATCCGCAACTATAACTTCGGTAACGGCACCAACTATAATGCTGGTTACTATGTGAACGCCCTGCCTAACCCTGAACTGGGATGGGAGTACAGCAAGACTTGGAACTTCGGTCTCGACTTCTCGCTCTTCAAAGGTCGCCTGTCGGGTACGTTGGAGTACTATATCCAGAAGACCAACGATATCCTGCTCGACGTCAGCCTGCCTTCTACCTCTGGTGTGAGCAGCTTCACCGGCAACATCGGTAAGACCGAGAACAAGGGTTGGGAGTTCACCCTCAACGGAATCATCATCGACAATAAGAACGGATGGAACTGGGAGGCTGGCATCAACCTCTATGCTAACCGCAACAAACTGACAGCGCTGGCTTCGGGCGAGGACCGCGACGAGGGTAACCGCTGGTTCGTGGGCTATCCTATCGATGTCATCTACGACTACAAATATCAGGGTCTTTGGAATGAGAGCGATGTCAAGCCTGCCACTGTGAGAGACAAGGACGGCAATCCGACAGGTGAGACAACGACCAATTTGGATATCCTTGAGCCGGGCGGCAACATTGGTATGATCAAGGTGGAGTACACCGGTGAATATTACGATGACGGCACTCCGAAGCGTGCCATCGGTGCCGATGACCGTCAGATCATGAGCATGGAGCCCGACCTGATGGGTGGTTTCAACACCACAGTGGGTTACAAAGGCTTCGACCTCACCGTGATCGGTGCCTTCCAGATCGGTGGTAAGCTGATCAGTGCCATCCACTCTTCGAATGGTTACCTCAACATGCTCACAGGTCGTCGCAACAACATCGACGTCGACTACTGGACTGAGCAGAACACCGGTGCTAAGTATCCGAAGCCCGGTGGCATCATCAGCAGCGACAACCCCAAGTATGGTTCTACACTCGGCTATTTCGACGCTGGCTATCTGAAGATCCGCGCCATCACGCTCGGTTACAACTTCTCCAACCTGAAGGCTATTCAGGATCTCGGCATCAGCCGCCTGCGTCTTTACGCAACGGTTCAGAACCCGTTCGTGCTCTTCTCACCGTTTAACAATGAAAGCGGACTCGATCCCGAGACCAACTCTTGGGCCAACGAGAACACGGCTGTTGGATATAGCGAGTATTCTGGCAAGCACCGCATGCCGATCGTAGGTTACAACACACCTTCTACCCGCAATTTCATCATCGGTCTTAATGTAACTTTCTAAAGGTAATAAGGAAAAACAAGTAAAACAGTAAAGTTATGAAAGCTAATAGTATCAAATATATCCTCGCTGCCGGACTTGTTTGCTGTGGGCTCTCCACGACGATGACATCCTGCAGTGACGTGCTCGACGAGCAGCCCCGTAGCCAGTTCGACCCGACATTCTTCAACACGAAAGCCGGTATCGAAGGCGGTCTGACATCGCTCTACGCCCATCTGCGCTATTTCTATGGCAACGGTTATTTCCTGAACAGCGTGGAGACGGGAACCGACGAATATACATACGGGCAGTCGGCGGACGGCAACTTCAAGGATGCCGACCTCTCTGGTGTAGGTCAGATGGTGCCAACCAACTCTATCGCCGGATCTATCTGGGGAACGTTGTTCCCGAATATCAATACGGCCAGCGGCATTATCGAGAACGGTGCCGCAGCAGGCATCGATGCCTCACTGCTGGCTGAGGCCTACTTCTTCCGCGGTTTCGACTATTTCCTGCTCGTTCAGACCTACGGCGGCGTGCCCCTCGACTTGGGTGCCGGCGAACTGAAGTTCAATACTTCTACGGTTCGTACCTCCGTGCGTAACACGGTGCCTGAGGTTTATGCTGCCATCTTCAGCGATTTAGAGAAGGCCGTGGCCGACCTGCCCGAGAATCCGCGACTCACTGGTACGGTTACTAAGAACGTAGCCCGCCTGTATCTCTCGAAGGCTTACCTCACATACGCCTGGTGGCTGGAGAACCCGAACAACATCCCCACCTATCCTGAGTGCTCGCGCAACAGCGGTGAGGCACAGAGCTACTTCCAGAAGGCTTACGACACGGCCATGCAGGCTATCAACAATCCCGGTCCGTACAAGCTGCAGCCTACTTTCTACGACGTGAACGTGGCCACCAACGACCGCAACTCTGAGATTATGCTCTATGCCGACCACGATGAGGACGAAAAGTATGGTAACGGCGGCGCTGGATATGGCTGGGGTAGCGGTGGCTCGCCCGAGAACTTCGCTTACTGGATGGAGACCTGGAACTACACCGAGATGACTGCAAAGGCTGCTTCGGGCGCTGTCATCAACCCGATTCAGCGTGAAGCCGTGCAGGCTCTCGGCCGTCCTTGGACTCGTATGGCTCCTATCGCCGACAACTTCATGGAAGGCGGTGTGTGGGAAGATGCCGTCAAAGCTATAGACTCTCGCTACGATGCTACCTTCACCCTTCGCTATCACACCAACTGGCAGAAAGCAGGCAACACCGAGCCTTACGTCTTCGGTGCCAATGGAATGCAGGTTGGCCCCAACGAGATTTATTTCAGTTGGGTTCCTGAGAGCGATGATGCCAATATCAACTATACCGGTGCCGACGGCAAACTGGGCTTCGGCGAAATGCCCGGACGCGCCGACTTCGTTGTCGCCGTGAACCATATCAGCCGCAAGAAGTACCCCATCAACTGGAAGATCGGAATCTATCGTACCGACAATGCCGGTGGTCTGGGCTCCAAGGTGAACGGTGGTTCGCCCCGTCCTTGGAACATTGCCAAGTTCTCGGAGTTCTACCTCATCGGTGCTGAGGCTGCTGTGAAGCTGAACAAACAGGCTGATGCCAAGACGCTGGTGAATGTTCTTCGTGAGCGTGCCGGTAAGCAGACTTTCAGTCAGAACGACAATGTGGCCGTCAGTGTTGACCACAGTGCTGAGATGCTGGCTGCCACTCCCGATGTCATCACCATCGACTTCATCCTCGATGAGCGCTCGCGCGAGTTCTGGGGTGAGGGCTATCGATGGTACGACCTCGTGCGCACACAGAAGTGGGCAGAGCGTGCAAGCACCTATCACATTGCAGGCGACGGCTACACTGACAAGGATCTGAAGGAGTTCAAGCGCGACATTCCCGCCGGTTACTACCTCCGTCCGATTCCGCAGGGCCAGCTCGACGGTATGGAGATGGACGACGATGCTAAGAAAGCTTATCAGAATCCTGCCTACAGGTGATGTTTTTTAGGTTTCTGAGGTAATATATAAAAATGAAGCCCCTGCGCTGTGCAGAGGCTTCATTTTTTTTCTCTCTAGAATTTCTAGATTCTATAGATTTTCTAGAACTTCTAGATTTTCTAGACTTTCTAGATTATCTAGAGCTTAAACCGTCTCCAAGTCATTTAGAAACTGATTTCTTTCCCGCGGTAGAAGTTGAGAAGGGCGTTCTGGTAGAGATGCTCGAACTTGGCGCGTGCCAAGTCGCTCTGCGCCTTCATCAGGTTGTTCTTCGTTTCGTTGAATTCCGTGATGTTGGCCTTGCCGTTCTCATATTTAGCTGTTATCAGGCGGAAGGCTTCCTCCTGACTGCGACAGGCTTCCTTGCTGCTCACATATTTCGCATGTGCTGTCTGAGCGTTATAGTAAGCCTGCTGAATCTCTTTGTAGAGTGTCTTCTTCGTGTTGTCGAGTACGAGTTGCTGGTTCTCGCGGTCCAGCTGAGCCGACTTGATGTTGTTGCGCGTCTCGAAGCGGTTGAAGATGGGCACCTGCAGGCTCAGTCCCAGATACTGGCTGAAGTTGTTCTTTATCTGTTTGAAGAAACCGTCGGCAGGCATGCCGCTGGCTTTATAGTAGTTGCTGCCAAGGCCGGCTTGGAACGACAGCGAGGGAAGTGAAGCGCTTTTGGCGATGTCGATGTACTTCTCGGCACCCTCCAAGCGCAGCTGCTCGGCCAAAATCTCGGGCTTCGTGGCCACGGCTTCTTGATAGATGACGTCGGGCGAGGGGAACTCGAACGACGGATCCGACAGCCGTTCGGCATACAGACGCTCCACTGTGAACTGTTCGGGCGACGGCAGTTCGAGCAGTTGCGACAGCGTGAGGATGGCCAGTTGCAGGTCGTTGGCCGCCTGTGTGGCTGTAAGTCGGCTCTGTGCCAGCGTCGCTTCCTGCTGTGCTACCTCCACACCGCTTGCCTTGCCGTTGTCTCTCATCGCAACGAGTCGTCTCACCTGCATCGAGTCGATGCCTGTCTGTCGCTGAGCCACGTCGCAGAGTTCCATGCTATAGAGAATCTGTACGTAGGCTTCGGCCACCCTCACGCGGATGTCGTTCTTCGCTTTCTCCAGGTCTTCGTTGGCTGCCTGCAGGTTGAGTCGGCTCAGTTCGAGCGTCCTCGGAATGCGGAAGCCTGTGAAGATGGGAACGGAGGTGCCCAGACTGAACGATGTGCTGCTGGTGTTGCGGTTGGTGTATGTGTTCTCTGCCGTCAGACCGCGACCGAACGAGATGTTCTCCGATGCCGATGCGTTGAGGTCGGGCAGTCGGCTGTTCTTTGCCGTGCTGACGTTCAGCTGCTGTTTGTAGTTGTTGATCACCTGTTGCTTGATCTGGATGTTGTGCTCTACGGCGTAGTCGATGCACTGGCGCAGCGACCATGGCTGCTGTGCCGAGGCTGCGACGCTCCCTATCAGGACGGCTGCGAGCATTGTCTTTCTCTTCATACCTTTTCCCTTTCTTTTTCCTTGTGCTCAGCTCGCGTTTACGGTTCTGTCGTATCGGCCACGATTTGCGGACCACGCACCTTGTCTTTCGTCGACAGTCCTTTCTTGATCTCGATGTTCACGCCGTCGCTCAGACCCGTCGTGACCAGCGTGCGCTCGTAGGTCTTTGCCTCGCCCTCACCTTTCACCACATAGACAAAGGTGGAGTCGCCGCTGAACTCGATGGCACTTTCGGGCACGCTGAGCACCTTCTGCACCTTCGACAGCACAATCTCGGCATTGGCACTGTAGCCCGAGCGTATCTTGCTGTCGCGAAGCACGTTCACGGCAGCCTTGATTTCAAACTGGTTGGCACCGTTGCTCTCCACAGCCTTCGGCGACACATACTCCAGCGACGCGTCGAACGTCAGGTCTTGCAGTGCGCCGATGGTGATCTTCATCGGCATTCCCGTGACGAGTCTGCCCACTTCCGTCTCGTCGATGTTGCCACGGAAGATGAGATCGTTCATGTTGGCCACGCTCGCAATGGTCGTTCCGTCGTTGAAGGTGTTGCTGTTGATGACCGAATTACCCACCTTCACCGGAATGTCGAGTATGATTCCGGAGATCGTCGAACGGATGAGCGTCGACGATGCCGAGGCATTGCTCTTCGAGATACCATCGCGTACTACGTTCAGAGCGTCGTCGGCAGCAGCTTTTTCTTCGCGTGCCTGGCGCAGCGTAAGGCGCACTTTGTCGTATTCGTCGTCGCTGACAAGCTGCTGTTTGTGCAGTTCCTCCATGCGGCTGAAGTCGGTCTGCGCCTGTTTCAGGTTGATCGAAGCCAGTCGAACGCGGCTCTCGGCCGAGCTCAGTTGCGACATGTCGGGAATCACTTTCACCTTGGCGATGACGTCGCCCGCGTTGACATAGTCGCCCGGCACCTTCAGCAGCTCCGTGATGATGCCCGAGATTTGCGGCTTCACGTTCACCTCGTTGCGCGGTTCAATCTTTCCCGTGACGATGGTCGACTTCTGAATGTCGGTCGTCGTGGGTGTGAATTCGTTGTAGACGACAGGTTCCGGCTGAGACTTCTGCCAGAGGAACACGAAGGTTCCGATGAAAATCAAGGCCACGATGGCGGCGATGATCACTTTAGTGTATTTCTTCATATTGCCGTTATGATATTATTATTTCGTATTACTTAATTCTTAACTCTTAATTCTTAACTCTTAACTCTTAATTCTTACCTCTTAACTCTTACCTCTTAACTAAACCCCTACTCGTCCCTCATCGCATCGACGGGTTTGATCGACATGGCACGGGCGGCAGGAGCCAGTCCGGCCAGCACACCCATCACGCTGATGAGCAACGCAGCGAGCAGAGCCGTCCAGAAATCCACCTGGAAATGGGCGGCCAGCATGCCGTCTTCGATGTTGCTCATCTCCAACATCTGCAGTATGAGCACGGCGAAGAGGATGCCGCTCATGCCTGCGACGAGTGTCAGCACGATGCTTTCCGAGATAATTTGCGTGAGAATCATGCGCGGCGTGGCCCCGATGGCGCGCCGGATGCCTATCTCGGTGGTTCGTTCGCGCACGGTCACCATCATGATGTTCGACACACCGATGGCGCCGGCGAGCAATGTTCCCAGTCCGACAAGCCAGATGAGGAAGTTCACACCGCGGAACAGATTGTCCAAGAGTTGGAAAAGCACCTCGGTGTTGAACACTGTCAGACCCTTCTCGTCGGTCGGATCCACCATGTGGGCGGGAGCTATGGTGGCCCGTATGCGGTCGGTGAGCTTGCTCATCACCACTCCCGGGCGTCCCGTCACGGCCAGCACGTCCACCTCGTTGCCCCGGTTGTAGAGTTGTTGCACCAGTGTCAGCGGCAGGGAAATCGTCTCGTCGGCCCCTCCGCCGATGTTGATGTTGCTCTCGGCATAGTCAACGCCCACCACTTCCACGAAGGTAGAGTCCAGCCGGATGCTCTGTCCGCAGGGGTCGCCGCCGTTCTTGAAAAGTTCCTTGTACACTTTCTTCCCGATGACGCACACCTTGCGGTGCTGTTGGATGTCCATATCGTTGAGATAGCGGCCGTAGTACATCTTCGGTTCGTTGATGCGGGCATAGTCGGGCGTGACGCCTTGAATGCTGACCGACGATTTCTGCTCGCCGTGGTAGGCCGTCGGTGTCACGTTCCACGGTGTAAAGAGCACGGGAGCCACCACGTCGAGCTCAGGAATGCGGTTGTGCAGACGCTCAATGTCCTTGTAGTTCATCTGCCACCAGCGACCTTTGCGAAAGCCTTTGTAGGGCTTGGTGGTCTGCTGGGCCCATATCATTGCCGAGTTGGTGGCGAATCCCTCGAAGTTGCTCTGCAGCATCTCCTTCATTCCCTGCCCTCCGCCGATGAGGGCGATGAGCATGAACACGCCCCAGAAGACGCCGAAGCCCGTAAGAAACGAGCGGCTCTTGTTTCGCGTCAGCGTGTCGAGGATCTCGCGGTATGAATCGATGTCTATTCTCATTCTTTTCTTTTTTCTTTTGGGGGCTTTCTGGTTTTTCTAGATATTCTAGACTTTCTAGATTCTCTAGATTTTCTAGATTCTCTAGATATTCTGGATTTCCAGAGTCTTTTTTCTATCTGGGCTCTTGGGAGCTATTCGGCTCGCAGCGCCTCTATGGGACGTATGCGGGCGGCCTTCAGGGCCGGAATCAGTCCGGCCACCGTCCCGGCGATGACCATTACGGCGGTGGCTTCGATGCAAACATCGAGGCCCACGGTGGGGTCGACAAACATTGTGGCCTTGAAGAGTCCCGTGTCTATCTGTTCGTGTCCCAGCGTGGCGTCCATATATTCGTTGGCGGCCACGCCGAGGAGCATACCGATGTACCCGAAGAAGGTGGTGATGATGACGCTCTCCACGATGATCAGGTGGAGGATGTTGAGCGGTTTGGCGCCGATGGCCTTGCGAATGCCGAACTCCCGCGTGCGCTCTTTCACGGTGATGAGCATGATGTTCGACACGCCCACGATGCCGCTGAGCAGCGTGAAGAGTCCCACGATCCACAGCGCCGTGCGAATGATGCCGATGCCGGTATTCATCTGCATGTTCTGCGTGTAGCGGTTCCACAGGTAGATGGCGCTCTCGTCGTCGGGAGCGGCCTGATGGCTGGCGTTGATGCGTCCGCGGTAGGCTTTCTCAAACTCCTCGTTGGCCTGCACCGTGGGCAGACCATGGAACGAGAACTCGATGCGTCCCACGTCGCTTCCCAGTCCGAAGATGGAATTCATGGTCGTATAAGAGCTGAAGGCATCGGCGCGTCCGTTCTCGCGCTCCTTGTAGATGCCCACGATGCGGAAGGCGAAAGCTCCCACGTTGACATACTTTCCCAGCGCCGAACGGTAGTCGCCCAGCAGTTCCTTGGCCTGCTTGTTGCTCAGCACGAGCACCTTTCGTCGGTCGCGAAGGTCGATCTCGTTGATGAAGCGGCCGTAGAGCATCTCCATCTTGTCGATCTTTGTGTGGTTGGGATAGACGCCAGCGAGCGTCGTGTTGATGTATTGCTGACCCTTGCTGATGGTGGTGCTCACCTGATACTGCGCACCCACGTCGTCGACGTTCTTGCTGTATTCGTTCTTCGTGATGTCGAGGTCGCGCTCTTTCAGCTCAATGTTGCGCCCCTCCTTCAGTCCTTGGAAGGGCTTCGTGGTCTGTCCGCCGAACACCACCATCGTGTTCGACAGGAAGCGGTCGCTCTGGTTGAGCTGTGCGTTGATGAGCCCGTTGCCGGCCCCGAGCAGCACGATGAGCATGAAGATGCCCCATGCCACGGCGAAGCCGGTAAGTCCCGTTCGCAGTTTGTTGCGTCGGGCGGTGCTCCATATTTCGTTCAGGATGTCTCTCATTGGCGATGGTTGTCGGTTCTGTATATATAAATAAGGTGTAGCCCGGCTATTTCATCAGGCCACCCATGCCGAAGGGCGACGCCTTGTGGTCGGTGTTCACCTCAATGTTGCCGATGATGCCGTCTTTGATGTGCACAATCTTGTTCGTCTCGTTGGCCACGCCGCTCTCGTGGGTCACCACCACGATGGTCATCCCCTCGTCTTCGTTGAGCGACTTCAGCAACTGCATCACCTCGACCGACGTCTTCGAGTCGAGGGCGCCCGTCGGTTCGTCGGCCAGAATGATCTGCGGCTTCGTGATCAGCGCCCGCGCTATGGCCACGCGCTGCTTCTGTCCGCCCGAGAGTTCGTTGGGATAGTGTCCGGCCCAGTCGAGCAGACCGAGCTTTTCCAGGTATTCCATTGCCAGCTGGTGACGCTTCTTGCGCGCCACCCCTTGGTAGAAGAGCGGCAGCTCCACGTTCTCCACGGCCGTCTTGAAACCTATCAGGTTGAACGATTGGAAGATGAAGCCTATCATGCGGTTGCGGTATTCGGCGGCGCGCCGCTCGCTCAGGTTCTTGATGAGCGTCCCGGCCAGGTGATATTCGCCTGTGTCGTAGTTGTCGAGGATGCCCAGGATGTTGAGCAGTGTCGATTTTCCCGATCCGCTGGCTCCCATGATGCTCACAAACTCCCCCTCTTCGATGTCGAGGTTGATGCCCTTGAGCACGTGGAGCGGCTGTGCGCCGAAGTAGGTCTTGTTGATATCTTTCAGATGTATCATGTAGAGAGTGCTAAGCTTTTTCTGTTTCCTTTCTTATCGTCTGACGTGCAAAGTTAGCGAAAAGTTGCAATCTGTGGGCGTCAGGCCTCCTTTTCCCACGCCTTTTCAACATCTTTTATGTCAATTCCCAGCAATTTCATGTTTCTAAACAGTTCGGGCAGGTGCTGCTCCAGGAACTCCCGGCGGCGCGAAGCCATGATCTTCTCCTTCGCTCCCGGCGTGACGAAGTAGCCCAGACCGCGGCGGTTGTAGATAATCTCGTCGCGCGACAGCTGCTCGTAGGCCTTCATGGCCGTGTTGGTGTTCACCTGCAGGAGCACGGCATACTCGCGCACGCTCGGTATGCGGGCGTCGTCGCCGTAGGTCCCGGCAATGATTTCGTCGCAGAGGCGGTCGGCCATCTGCATGTATATCGCTTTGTCGTTTGTGAATGTCATACGTTGGTCCATTTATGGGTGATAAATTGAACTCCTACATCCCCCTCGGGGGCTTGGGGGGTTATACGTTGGTCCATTTAGGGGTGATAAATTGAACTCCTACATCCCCCTCGGGGGCTTGGGGGGTTATACGTTGGTCCATTTAGGGGTGATAATCTGGAATCGTTTGAACAGGCGGTAGCCTACATAGTAGTTCAGCACGATGAAGGCAACCATTGCCAGGCTGATGAACAGGTCGTCGTATTTGGCGAAGAAGAGCACCGTTTCGCCGCTGACGTCGAGCATGGGAATGAGCTTCGTCAAGCTCCAAGCCGTCAGGCCGGTGAGTGTCAGCAATGCGATGCCCACTGTGGCGAAGCTGTGTTTGCGCAGCCAAATGCCGCCCAGAGCGAAGAGCGAGCAGAGCCAGGCGAACACCAGGTCGCCGATGATTTCCTGCGCCACTTGGCTCCAAAACGATGCGCTGGGCTTATTACCCATCAGCTGTTCCATGTCCCTGATGCCCCATGCCCAGTCTTCACCCATCAGCATGAAGAGCAGGGCGCGCAGCGTGTCGCCCACCAGAGCGGCCAGCGCGATGCCTAAGGGCACGATGACCACGGCGTAGCAGCACATCGTGACGTAGCGCTCAACGTTCGTTGCCGGCAGCATGAAGAAAGCGATGCGCTTCTGCTTCGTCTTCAGCGGGTTGCAGATGACGCTGCACGACATGAAGATGGCCAGCAGGGTGATCACATAGAGCACCGACGAGCACGAGGCCACGGCCATGTGGTAGTGATCGGCAGGGCTTGTCATGTTTTCAGGAGCTGTGATGTGCCCGTTCGTAACCCATATCAGTGCCGACTGCACGAAGGCGAATCCTATCCCGAACCCCGTTGTCCAGGCCAGCAGGTTCTTCTTGTTCTCGCTGACGTACCATCGCAGCGTGCGCCAGCATCTTTTCATATCGAAGTTTTTCATTGTGAATTCCTTTTTTTAGTAATTGAAGTATTTCCCGATCAGCTGGCGGCGGCAGAACAGATGGTAGGCCAGCCTGACGTTGCCCACGCTCAGCATGGCAATGGCCGTCAGCGTCAGTGCCACCACGGTGTCGCTCACCTGCACGACGCTCTCCCGCTGGTTGATCGTGTCGCCTGCGAGCTGCAGCAGCGTGTGGGGGACGATGGCGGTGACGGCGATGACGATGATGAGAATCACGAAGGCCGTCAGCACCCAGCTGTATTTCACGTTGCGGAAGAAGTTAGCGCCCAGCATGAAGAACGTGTGCGACCAGAAGAAGAGCGTGATCACGGCCGGGGTGGTCAGTGCCGACATCGTCATTCCCATCACTCTGGGCATGACGAGCTGCGCTTCAGTGCGCTGCAGCAGCAGTCCGACGGCGTATTGCAGCACGTCGGCCACCGCAACGCTCACCAGCGACGCCAGCGCCATGAACAGGAAGCTCGTCAGATAGCGCGCCACAAACTTCTCCAAGTTGCTCGCCGGCAGCATGGTGAGCTCGCGCATCGCGTCCTTGCGGTCCTTGAACGATGTGAACATGTAGCAACCGCCCGTGGCTATCGTCGTGAGCAGCATGGCGACGAACACAAACGTCATCATCTTGATGTCGGAACCGCTGTCATGACCGTCGGGCAACAGGTTGACAAATATGCCGTAGAGGCTGGGCACGACAAGCAGAATAAGGGCCTGCTTGCGGTTATAGGCGCTGTCGTTGGCGAACGACCACCTGACCAGTCGGCCGAAGCGTTGGAAGTTGAATGTCTTTGTCATAAATGTTTTCTCCCTTTCTTTCGTTGTCGTTTGTCGCGTTTACATCAGGATCTTGCCCGTAGAGACGGCGTTGAAGAGCAGTTCCAGGTTCAGCTGCGTCTCGTTCATACCCTCCGCGCGCTCGGCGATGACGGCGTTGCCCTGCATCGACGGCTCGCTGTAGACGACGTCGCTCATGTCGCTGCCCGGCGAGCGGAACTCGAAGGCGTACTTCTCGCAGATGTCGCCCACCGAAGCGTCGAGGAGCAGGCGGCTGCGCGTCAGGATGAGGATGTGGTCGAGCAGCGCCTCCACGTCGTGCACCTGGTGGGTGGAGATGATCAGCGTGCGGTCGTCGCTCATGTTGTTGGCCACGGCGCGGCGGAACTGCGTCTTCGAGGGAATGTCGAGACCGTTCGTCGGCTCGTCCATCAGCAGCAGGCGTGTTCCCGCAGCGAGGGCGAAGCTCATGAAGACCTTCTTCTTCTGACCCATCGAGAGAGACTGAAGTTTGAGAGAGGTGGGCAGGTCGAAGTCTTCAAGGCAGCTCCGCAGCACCTCGCGGCTGAAACGAGGATAGAACGGCTGGTTGATGCGAACGTACTCGTCGAGCGTCATGGCGGGAAGCTCAAACTCCTCGGGCACGATGAAGATCTCTTCGAGCATTTCCGGACGACGCTCGCGCGAGGCGTAGCCGTCGACGGTCACCGTGCCGCCCTGTGGATGGAGCAGTCCCGAGATGAGATAGAGCAGCGTGCTCTTGCCCGTTCCGTTCTTGCCCAGCAGTCCGTAGATGTTGTTTTCGTTCAGCTGCAGGCTGAAGTCGCTGAAGATCTGCTCCTTCGAGCCCGCATATTTGAAGTTGATGTTCTTAATGTCTATCATAACTATAAATAATTTAACATTCTCAAGCTCTGCTTGTCTTTAGGGAGTTTAGGAGTTTGGGAGTTTAGGAGTTTGGACATTAGTGCTTGTGACTGTTGCACCGGACTCCGAGCTTGCTAGAACTCCTTAAACATGCGAAACTTGAATAAATAATGATTTCTTAATTCTTAACTCTTAACTCTTAACTCTTAACTCTTAACTCTTAATTCTTAACTCTTAACTCTTAACTCTTAACTCTACCTCTACCTCTCTCCCCTCCTTTCGGGAGGGGCTGGGGGAGGGCTTTTTTTTTATAGATTCTCGGCCAGGATGAAGTCGTTGGTCGGGTTGAGCATCAGCACGTTGTCCACGGTGCGGAACTCCTGGGTGCCGTTCTTGCGTCGCATGTGGTTCACCGATACGAGGTTGTCCATCTCGAAGCTGTAGACCGACTTCTCCATGACGTCGTTCCAGGTGTCGGTCGTCTTGTTCCACTTGCTGTGCGACACCTCGTAGCCCAGGCTGTTGTAGCTGAACATCAGACGGTAGGCAGGCACGTAGTCGTTCTTCTGAGCGCTCCAGCGGTAGGCGGTCTTCTCGGTCAGCCGACCCTCAGCGTCGTAGTCGAACGCATAGCAGAGCTTGTTGGCAATCACGTCGCCCTTCGTGTCGTAGACGTACATGGTTTTCACTGTGCCGTTTTCGATGTCGGCATTGTAGCAATAGTTGACGTTGGTGCTCTCGATTGATCCAAGATACAGGTTGAGAACGGTTGCGATGGTGATGATGGTTTCCATATTTTTTCCTTTTTATTTGTTATTTTACTTAGTGTTTTAGTGTACTACTTTAATAGTACACTGCAAAGGTAGGCCAATTCGGCTTTCCTTCCAAACTTTTCGCAATATTTTTTCAAGATAAGTCGAATATTTAACTTCTATATACATTTTCGTTTCTAGTTTTAACAGTCTATAACTTAAACCGTCAAAACTGCGCTTCTTTTTCTTCCCTTGGCCCCTTCTCCGCGCGGCCCTTTTCCACTTTCGACCGTATCTGCCGCCACGCCGCGCTGTCATTAGGCCCTTGTCATGGTGTCATTTGGACTTAGTGACGGTGTCATTAGGGCTTAGTGAGGGTGTCATTTGGGCTTCGTCGTTTTGCCAGATGAATTGTTTTGCGTGGCAATTCAATTTAAATTGCACGGCAAAACAATTGATTTTGGTGAGCAATCTAAATTGAATTGCACCGCGTGTAGGCTTTTACGACGACATGCAACGAGCCGACCGTCATAGAAAACGAGCCATTCCGACAAACTGGAATGGCTCGTTCTGACATCTACGCGTGCGCGTACACTTATTATAAAGAGGAGTTCAGAACTCCACGATGAGCGTCTGGCGCGGACGGAGGTTGAGGTCGTGGTCCAGCCGGACGGTGCGCCCCGTGATGACATCGGTGCCCTTGGCGTTCGGGCCGATCACTTCGGCGTAGCGGTCCACCGTCATGACGGCCTTCTGGCTCGTGCCGTTGAGGATGGTGAGCACGGTGCGGCCCTCATGGCGGCGCGCGATGACGTAGACGCCGTTGTAGGGGATGAACTGCGTCATGGTGCCCTTCGCGATGACGGCGTTGTTCTGCCGCCAGTGGAGCAGCCGGCTGAGCCATGCGAACATCTGGTTCTCGGCCTGCGTGCGCCCTTCGGCGGTGAAAGCCGAGCGCTTGTCGCCGGGGAATCCGCCGGGGAAGTCCTTGCGCACGTTGCCGTCGGTCACCTCCTTCGTGCCGTTCATCAGTATCTCCGTGCCGTAGTAGAGCTGCGGAATGCGGCGCACGGTGAGCAGCAGCGCGAGTGCCTGCTTCAGTGCCAGCGTGTCGCGACCGTTGGCGAGGAAGCGGTCGGTGTCGTGGTTCTCGATGAATGCCATCACGCTCGACGGGTTGGGGTAGAGATAGTCGTAGACGAAGGAGTTGTAGATGCGGTTCAGTCCGTTCCACCACGCGTCGGTCTCCTCATGCTTCGCTTGATTCAGCTTGTCGAAGAAGGAGAAGTCCATCACGGTCTTCAGGTATGTCCTGTTCTCTTTCGCTGCGAATCCGTCCTGCCAGGCAGCGGTGTAGGCAGGCTCGGTCACCCACGTCTCGCCCACGGTGTTGAAGTTGGGGTATTCGTTGTCGATCTCCTTCATCCACTGCGCCATCGCGTCTTCGTAGGCATAGGGGTAGGTGTCCATGCGTATGCCGTCGATGCCCACGGTCTCTATCCACCAGATGGAGTTCTGAATGAGGTAGCGCATCAGGTGCGGGTTGTGCTGGTTCAGGTCGGGCATGGAGGGCACGAACCATCCCTCGGTGGTCTCTTTCATGTCCACCTTCGATGCGTAGGGATCCACCACGGGCGTGAGCTTGTAGGAAGTCTGCAGATATTGGCTCTTCGCGGGCTCCGAACCGTCGCTGTTGGCGGTGAATCCGGTCATCGGGTCGCGTCCGCTCTGCTCCTCGTTGAGCCATTCGGGGGTGTTGAGCCAGTCTTTCATGGGCATGTCCTTCGTCCAGGGATGCTCGAATCCGCTGTGGTTGAAGATCATGTCCATCACCACCTTGAGCCCTTTCTGGTGGGCTTCGTCGCACAGTCGGCGGTAGTCGTCGTTGGTTCCGAAGCGCGGGTCCACGCGGTAGTAGTCGGTGGTGGCGTAACCGTGGTAGGTGGAGTAGCCGTTGGACGTGTCGGGCGAGTTGTTTTCAAGCACGGGCGTGAGCCAGAGAGCCGTCACGCCGAGCTCTTTGAAGTAGTCGAGGTGCTGGCGTATGCCCTCGAGGTCGCCGCCGTGGCGCAGCGATGGCTTCGAACGGTCCTCCACATACGGCCGCAGGCCTTTGATCTGTGCCTGATGGTTCGCTCCCTGCGCGAAACGGTCGGGCATGAGCATGTAGAGCACGTCGGCACAGGTGAAGCCCATGCGCTCCTCGCCGCGCTTCTCGCGCGCCTTGAGCTGGTATTTCACGGCTTTCTTCTGCTTGCCGATGCTGAAGTTGAGGGTCATTTCGCCCGGCTGAGCTCCTTTCAGGTCCATGTATACGAGCAGGTAGTTGGGCGAGTCGGGGCGCACCAGGCTGTCGATGGCGACGCCGGGGTAGGCCGTGGTGACGTTGGCCTCGCGTATGCCGGTGCCATAGACCATGAGTTGCAACTTCGGGTTCTTCATCCCCACGAACCAGTCGGTGGGGTCGATGCGCGACACATTCACTCTGTTGGCGGCCACCATCGAGCAGGCGGCGGCTCCACACAGGGCTACGGAGAGCAGGATTTTCTTCATAAGGTAGTGAGTTTTAACGGTTTCTTGGGCAAAGATACGTATTTCCGTGCAAAGGGAATGCCGCCTGCGGTCCCTTTTTCGTGTTCAATCTGTTCAAACGATTGCATGGCGCTGCGTGCTGCGTATGCAAGCCTTTTTGCCGCCAAAACTGTTAAATTTCGTCACACGTTGGGCGTAATACGGAATTTTTGTCATACCTTTGCACCTTAAAACCGAAACGCGGAATTTAGTTTCGTGCAATGATTGCATCAGAAAACATATTATAATTAAGAAAAATATCTATTTATGAAAAGACTTTTTACATTTTTGACGATTGCCATCGCCGCCCTCACGGTGCAGGCAACCGATTACACCGACAAGCTGTTGGTTGTAGTGAACGGTAAAAGTTCTGTGCAGGATGCTACGATTTCCGTTACGAAGAATGGAAATCTTTATGATTTGAACCTGAAGAACTTTATGTTGGTGAGCGGCACAGTGAAGATGCCTGTCGGCAATGTTGAGCTGAAAGGCATTGCACCTGACAAACTCGGCAATAAGATATTCTTGTCGGCCAAGCAAAATATCACGGTCACTGAAGGGGATGCTGCAATCAGCTCAACATGGATGGGACCTTCTCTCGGTGAACTGCCCGTTGATTTGACCGCTGTTATCGAAGACGGCAAGTTGCGTGCCATCATTGATCTTAAAGTGACATTGCTGAATCAGGTCGTCAACGTTAGCTTCGGCGAGAGTCAGGTGACCGGCTATCATATACCCAACAGTGGGTTTGAGGAGTGGCATGCTTCCGATGAGAATAATGTGGAACCCAATTCTTGGCATTCTTTTGAGTCGGGAACAGGTGACTACATAGAGACAGTAATAGGCCTCGGAACTCATATTGAAATGTCGGAAAACGGTATCAATGATTCGTACTGTGCGCGTATCTTCTCCACTTCAATCTTCGGTATCGTTGCCAACGGTACGATGACCACCGGAAGAATGAATGCCGGAAGCATGTTAGCAAGTGATAAGGCCAACCATGCCTACCTCGACATGAGCAAGACCGATCTCGATGGCAACGGCGATCCGTTCTATGTAACGCTGACACACCGCCCTGACTCGCTCGTGTTGTGGGTGAACTTTAAGCAGGGAAAGGCCAATCATGATCATCCCTATGCAACTGTGAGCGCAATCATCACCGATGGTGATTACTATCAGGACCCCGAAGACACGGATTATAAGAACTATCTGGCCAAGGCTAAGAACAACACCATCAAGGTGACCAACGGCCAGTGGCAGCGCATTTCCATCCCGTTCACCTACTATCGCAACAACGTGGAGCCCAAGGCTATCCTCGTTACCATCTCGACAAACGCCGATGCAGGTCAGGGAAGCAAAGGCGATGAGGTGCTGGTGGACGACCTTACGTTGGTCTACAGCAGCAAACTGAGCTCGCTCAACGTGTCTGGCTTCAGTCCCGACAAGTTTGAATACGACGCTGAGGGCAGCGCCAGCTTCGACAACCTTGTGCCCAATGCGCAGAGCCGCGAGGCTTATGTCATCAAGACTCTTGAGCAAAGAGCCGACGGACAGTATGTCGTTATCAAGGTCTACAGCGCCGACCTGCGCTCAAACAGCACCTATACGGTGAAGATCAGCAGCAACGGCAGCACGTCGATCATCTCGGTTCCAACAACGACCGACGCTTCCGCCGACACCTATTATAATATAGACGGCACGCAGACCGACGGCACGCAGAAAGGCCGCGTGGTCATCGTCAGAAAGGCCGACGGCAGCGTGAAGAAAGTAATCCGCTGATCAGTCGCATAGAAACGAAAAAGCCGCAACCGGAATCGCCCTGGTTGCGGTTTTTTTTGCGTCATAAGGTCAGCCAAGATGGCTGGTTCTGTGTTCGACGGCACTCGTTCAGTCGTGCAGGATTAATGCTGACTGGCCCTCTACCGACACCTCGCTGGCGGTGATTAGGCTGATGCCGGCCTCATGAATGCGGCCTTGGGCGCAGATGCTCTCATAGATGCCCTGAGGTATCTTGACGGTCTGGGGCTCCTTGTTGCCGTTGAGTATGACGATGATGTTGTTCCACTGGTCGCCACCGGCATGTTCTTTCAGCCGGAAGGCCACGGTGCAGGCCGGCGATGGCAGGAATTCCAGGTGACGGCGCACCTCCTCGGCGCTGCCCAGACGGAAAGCGGGATGGTTTTTGCGCAGCTGGATGAGGTCTTTGTAATACCTGAACACCTGCGGATACTGCTGCAGACGGCTCCAGTCGAGGTGGTTGACGGAGTCGGGCGACTCAAACGAGTTGTGAACACCCTTCTTGTCGCGCAGCATCTCTTCGCCCGAGAGCATGAAAGGCACGCCCTGCGAGGTGAAGACGGCTGTCTGTGCGAGCAGGTCGAGGCGGATGAGCTCTTCCTTCTGGCGGTCGCTGAGGGTCGACAGACGGCCATCCTTACCCTTGAGCGAGGGGACGGAAGCGAGCAGACGGTCCACCAGGCACATGTCGTCGTGGCACGATACGTAAGACATCATCTGCACCGGCTCTGCGGCCCACGCCTCCTTGGAGTAGTTGACCTTCGACATGTCGACCTGCGGATGGCTGATGGCTCCGGCGATACCGAACTTCAGACTCTCCTCTTCGCCCGGGATGCCGGCGAGGAAAGCCCCTTTCGTGTCGTCGGAGAACGGGCCGCGCAGGGCATCGCGAATCTCATCGCTGAAGGCAGCGATGCGCGGCATCTGCCGGATGTTCGCTTTCACGCCGAGCTTTTCCTGCGGATAGGCACACTGTCCGGCGCTCCATCCCTCGCCATATATAAATATGGTGGGGTCGATCTGGTCCACGGCGCGGCGAATTTCGTTCATCGTCTCGATGTCGTGACAGCCCATCAGGTCGAAGCGGAAGCCGTCGATGTGGTACTCGTTGATCCAGTATTTCACCGATTCAATCATGAACCGCCGCATCATGGGTTGCTCCGATGCTGTCTCGTTGCCACAGCCTGAGCCATTGCTGTAAGAGCCGTCGGCGTTCTTCCGGTAAAAATAATCAGGATAAGTTTTCTGAAAGTTCGAATGCTCGATGTCGTAGGTATGGTTGTAGACCACGTCGAGGATGACCCTGATGCCTGCTTTGTGCAAAGCCTGGACCATCTGCTTGAACTCGCGGATGCGGCACGCGGGGTCGTAGGGATTGGTGCTGTAGGAACCTTCGGGCACGTTGTAGTTGACCGGATCGTAGCCCCAGTTATACTGCGGTGAGAAGTTGGGACGTGCGGGAATGACCCCTTCGGGCAGCTGCTTGTAGGCGTTTTCGAGATAGAGATCCTCGTCGATGCGCAGTTCGTCGACCGATCCGAAGTCGTAGCTGGGCAGAATATGTACGGCGTTCACGCCCAATGCCTTCAGGTGACGGACGGCCCAGGGCTCCGAGAGCGCGAGGAACTTTCCGGGGTGGGCGGCATCTTTGCGCGCAATGGAGAAGTCGCGGTGGTGCATTTCGTAGACAACGAGGTCGGCGGGCGACTTCACCTCGGGCCGCCGGTCGCTGCTCCAACCTTTGGGATCGGTGGCAGCCATGTCGATGATGGCACCGCGCTGTCCGTTCACACCGACGGCCTTGGCGAAGACGCCGGGGCATTCGCCGCGTCCGGTGTCGAAGGTGTAGAAGCGTCCGAGCAGGTTGCCGTCGATGACGGCCGTCCACAGCGTTCCCGCGCGCTTCATCTTCAAGGTCCTCACGGCCTTGCCCCCGATGCCGTTGTCGTAGATGCGCACCTTCACTTGCTTCGCCGTCGGCGGTGCAAACAGTCGGAACGTGGTCTGCTCGGGCGTGTAGCTCACTTCGTCGAAGGAGAAATCCTGTGCGCGGGTCGTCGTTGTCATGATCACGAGGAGTGAGAACAGTAGTTTCTTCATACGTTATGAAAGATTGGTTGACGATGATTTACTTGGCCATGAGCGAGATGGCGAAGCCGCCACCGGGTGCCTCCTTGATCTTCAGCGTTTGTCCGGCCTTCACGGTGCGCTTGGTGATGGTGTAGGCCTGCGGGTTCTTTTCGTAGTGGGCATCGGGGGCGTCGGCGTAGATGGTGCACTCGTATTTACGGCCTTTGTCGAGGAAGTCGAGCTTCACGACGGCCGTGTGGCCGTTTTCATCGCACTTGCCGCCGACGAACCAGTTGTCGGTGCCCTTGGCCTTGCGCGCCACGGTGATGTAGTCGGCCGGTTCGGCCTCCAGATAGCGCGAGTCGTCCCAGTCGCAGGCCACGTCGCGGATGAACTGGAAGGCATCCATGAAGCGCTCGTAGTGCTCGGGCAGGTCAGCCGCCATCTGCAGCGGCGAGTACATGGTGAGGTAGAGAGCGAGCGAACCGGCCAGCGTGATGCGTGCCCACGACGTGTTGTCGCTCCACTCCGAAAGTTTCGTCACGAAGATACCGGGCGTATAGTCCATCGGACCGCCCTGCAGACGCGTGAAGGGCAGTATGCAGGTGTGGTCGGGACGCGAGCCTCCGAAGGCCTCATACTCCGTTCCGCGCGCCGACTCGTTGCCCACCATGTTGGGATAGGTGCGGCAGATGCCCGTGGGGCGAGTTGCCTCGTGGGCATTCACCATGATGTGATGCTTGGCCGCCTCCTTCACCACGTAGAGATAGTGGTTGTTCATCGACTGCGAATAGTGGTGGTCGCCGCGGGGGATGATGTCGCCCACGTAGCCCGTCTTCACGGCATCGTAGCCATAGCGGTTCATCAGCGCGAAGGCATCGTGCAGGTGGCGCTCGTAGTTCTGCGTGCTCGACGATGTCTCGTGGTGCATCAACAGCTTCACGCCGCGCTGGTGTGCGTATTCGTTGAGGGCTTTCAGGTCGAAGTCGGGGTAAGGAGTAACGAAGTCGAAGACGTCGCGCTTCCACATGTTGGCCCAGTCTTCCCAGCCCACGTTCCATCCCTCGACGAGCACTTGGTCGAGACCGTTGTCGGCGGCGAAGTCGATATACCGGCGCACCTTCTCGTTATTGGCGCCATGACGGCCGTTGGCTTTCGCCTTCGTCCAGTCTATCTGGTCGAGCTTGATGCCTGGGAACTCGTCGGTATAGTTCCATGAACTCTTTCCCACGATCATCTCCCACCACACGCCGCAGTATTTCGTGGGGTGAATCCACGACGTGTCCTCCAGCTTGCAGGGCTCGTTGAGGTTGAGGATGAGGTTCGACGAAAGCATGTCGCGCGCATCGTCGCTGACCATCACCGTGCGCCAAGGTGTCGTGCAGGGTGTCTGCATGGCCCCTTTCAGTCCGGTGGCGTCGGGAGTGAGGTGGCTCACGAAGGTGAACGGCGCTGGCAGCGGGTAGGGTGAAGGTTTCGGGTTGGGGGTATAGGCGTTGCTGTTGCCTTCGAGCTTGGTGGTGAGCGCCTTCGTCTGCGCGTCGACGAGCTCGAGGTGCATCGTGGCATAGTCGAGGCAGGCGGCTTCGTGGATGTTGATATACAGTCCGTCGTCGCTCTTCATCTGCAGCGAGGTCTGCACGCCGGTGGGCGAGAAGACGGCCACGGAGGAGTTGCCCCAGTTGACAGCCTCGCCGAAACGGCCTCTGATTTCGGAGAGTCGCGACTGCTGCGTCTCCTGTTCCTGCGTGTCGTAGTCGCCTGGCAGCCACCACGCGGTGTGGTCTCCGGCCATGGCGAACTCGGTGTGCTCCTCCTTGATGAGGAAATAGTTCAGGTCGCGCTGCTGCGGGAACTCGTAGCGCAGGCCCATGCCGTCGTCGTAGACGCGGAAGCGGATGATGATGGTGCGCTCCTGCTTGTCGAGTGCCAGTCCCGGCTCATTGCCGCTACCTTTATATACGGGCTTCTCCTTCAGCTGACGGAGCGTGACGGCCAGCTCGTTGTAGTGGTTGCGGATGTCGCGCGTCTCGCCCCAGACGGGCTGCCACGTCTCGTCGAACGATGATGTCTGCGTGTCGGCAATCTGGAAACCGTCCATCAGGTCCGTTTCGTTCAGGCCCATCGAGGCGTGCTTGTCGCGCGCCAGTTCCAGTCCGAGGTGCGAGGGCTTCACCACGGCCTTGCCCTTGTAGGTCATTTCGTAGGTCGGTCGCCCGCCGTCGGTGAGCGAGAAGGTGAGCGAGATGTTGCCGTTGGGCGACGTGACGGTCTGCGCGGCTGCCATCATGGGGAGCGCGAGCAGCAAACAAATAAAGATTTTCGTTTTCATATCCTTCTATATCTCATTATTCACAATCGATGAACTTCCTTTGTGGATGTCGGCTGCACTCAGCATTAGCTCAGGCGAGCTTGGCTCTGCCTTCGTCTGCACGACAATTCTCATTGCAAAAATATACATATTTTCCTGAAACAGGATGCGCGGATCATAGATTATTGTCAAAACAGCTGAGCAATCGATTGCAAACAGACTGTCAGTATGGATGCCGGTCGTTTCCCAAATGAGGCTTTCTGGGCGGACCGAAAGGCCGTTTCGGGTTGTCGCAAGGTGCTTCTCTTTCTGCAAAACAAATTGTTTTGCGCACCAATATAAATTGTTTTGCGTGGCAATTTCAATTAGATTGCGCACCAAAACAAATTAAATTGCAGGGAAAGGAGAAGTTTCTGGCTGGGCAAAGAGGCCGGAATGGCAGCAGGAAACGGCCCTGACGGCATGGGAAAGACGATGGGCATGGCTCCCCGAAGAGAGCTGTCGGCTGCATAAAGAAAGTTAAAAGAAAGGCAAATCGCTTGCTTTATAATAAGATTATAATTATCTTTGCATAAAATTTCAACCCTTTAAGTATCAACGCGATATGGCTGTTATCAATCCGTTCGTCACCCAAGGGTACCTGTCGCCACACTACTTTTGCGACCGTGTGGAAGAGACGAAGTATCTGACCGACCTCATCATGAATGGCAACAACGTTGCCCTTATCTCGCCACGCCGTCTCGGAAAGACCGGGCTCATCAGCCATTGCTTCGGGCAACCGTCGGTTAAAAACAATTACTACACGTTCATCGTAGACATCTATGCCACGAAGAACCTGCAGGAACTGGTGTTCTACCTGGGCAAGAGCATCCTGGGGGCGCTGAAACCGCAAGGCCGAAAAGCATGGGAACGCTTCGTCAATGCACTCGGTTCCCTGCGCAGCAGCATATCGTTCGACATCAACGGACTGCCCGAATGGGGACTCGGCGTGGGTGACGTGAAGGTGCCGCAGACCACGCTCGATGAAATTTTCATGTATCTCGAACAGGCGGACAAGCCTTGCATCGTTGCCATCGACGAGTTTCAGGCCGTTGCCGACTATCCGGAAGGCAACGTGGAAGCAATTCTCCGCACGCACATCCAGAGATGCAGAAACACAAGATTCGTTTATGCAGGCTCTCACCGCCACATGATGGCAGAGATATTCGCCTCTCCGGCGCGACCTTTCTATCAGAGTACGAGCATGATGTCGCTGATGCCTATAGATATTGAGCGCTACGTGGAGTTTGCGCAGAGTCTGTTCAGGGAATACCACAAAGACATCTCGGAAGAGACCATCCGCGAAGTTTACCGGCGCTACGAAGGTGTCACATGGTATGTGCAGACCATTCTTAACGCCCTGTTTACCCTGACAGAATCAGGCAGCCAGTGTTTGCCGGAAACCATAGGCACCGCCGTTCGCCAAATCATCACTCAGCAGAGCTTCACCTACAGTGCCTTGCTCTATCAACTGCCTCCGAAACAGAAAGAGGTTCTCATGGCCATTTGCAAGGAGGGGAAGGCCACAAACATCACTTCGCGCACGTTCCTGCAGCGTCATCATCTCACCGCCAGCACGGTTCAGGGAGCAGTGAAAGGATTGCTCGAAAAAGATTTCATCACCCACGATTTAGGGACTTACAGCGTTTATGACAAATTCTTCGCCCTCTGGCTCCTGCAACAATAAGTGTTTAATCGCAAAGAAACTTTGCTTTCTTCTCCTGCGCGCACTGAAGATCGTGGCCGTGGCCGCGGTTGCCTTTGTCGTGCTGGTGGCGGTGGCCGTGGTGCTGCTCAACAGACCTTCGGTGCAGGACCGTTGTCTGGTCTACGCCACGCAGATGCTGCAGGAGAAACTGCAGACGAAGGTGGAGATCGACAGCGTGCGCTTCGGCTTCTTCCGCGACGACGTGCGCCTCTACAACCTGCGTGTGGAGGACCGTCAGCGCCGACCGATGCTCAGCCTGGAGCTGCTGAACGCCGAGATCAGCCTGTGGCCCTTGCTCAGTAAGGAGGTTCGGTTGGAAAAGGTGGGCGTCAAGGGTCTTCGGGCGCAGCTCTTCAAGGCCAGGCCCGACACGGCTGCCAACTACCAGTTCGTGCTCGATGCGCTGAAGCCCGCGAAGAAAGAGGATGAGGAAGACCGGAAAGAGGGGAAGAAAAAGGAGAAGCTGACGTTCCATCTCAATGAACTGCAAGCTGAAGACGTGGATGTGGCCTACAACGACAGGCATTTCGTCTTCGGCGGCATGAACCTGCAAAAGAGTGGGGGAGGCGACATCCATGCCGAACTGCTCGGGTCTGAGACGGCCTGGGTGCACATCAAGAAGCGCAAAGGCGTGCGCGTGGACAATCGTCTGAGGATCGGCCGCGTGGTCTATGAAGAGAAAGACGGGCAAAGGGAAGTGCTGTTCGACAGCCTGCACTGGACGACGAACAACCATCTGCCCCACAAACGCACGGGCAAACCCCGCCGCGGATGGTTCGACGACGGCCACCTCAACGTGGCGGCGCGCATGAAGGTCAGCCTGCAGCATGCCGACAAGGACAGCATCTGCGGTATTCTCACCGAATGCGACGCCAACGACAAAGCCTCGGGGTTCCACATCACGGGGCTCGACCTCAGGTTTAAGAAGATAGCCGACAAGGTTGACATCAGCAATGCCACCATCCGAATGGCCCACACCACGCTGAAGTTCGGCCACGGACAGCTGCAACTGGCCAGCAAGAAGGACGGCCGACCGTTCCGATTCTCAACCGGCAACATCACGGGCACCACCCAGCTCAGGGACATCGCGCACCCCTTCGCCCCCGTGCTGCAGAACTTCAAGGAGCCGCTCAGAATCTCCACCAAGTTCAGCGGCGGCGGTGAAAGCCTGACGTTCAAGGATGTCGTCGTGAAGACTGCCGACAACAAGTTGGCGATCAGGGCCGACGGCGGTGTGGACGAGCTGAAGGACAAATACAAGCTGAACGTACATTTCAACATTCACCAGTGCGTGGCCCAAGGCGACGTGAAAGCCCGCATCATCAATCAGTTCAGTGTCAAGAAGTTCATGATGAAGCAGCTGAAGACGTTGGGGACGCTGCGCTACCGCGGCAGGCTCAACGTGAAGCACAAGCGCGTGGAGGTCGGCGGCAGCATGGGGTCCGATTGCGGCAACATGCAGTTCGCACTCCTCGTCAACGCGCTCGACAAGTATCTCACGGGCAACGTGAAGTCGGATGAATTCCAGCTGGGGAAGGCCATGGATCGCCCTGAATGGGGCAACATCGGCTGTAAGGCAGCGTTCAAGATCGACATTTCGAAAGAGCGTACTGCGCAGATGCGGCGGCTGAAAGGGGGCAAACTGCCCATCGGCGAGGTGGATGCCGTGGTGCAGGGCGTGAAGATCAAGGGCTTCCGGCTGAATGATGTGCATGCCGACATCGTGAGCGACGGCGCCGTGGCCGAGGGCCGTCTGCGCACGGAAGGCAAGCTGAAGCTTGCAGAAATCCTCTGTTCCTTCTCGTTCACCAACACCGACGAGATGAAGAAGACGAAGATCAAGCCCGGCCTGCGCTTCCATCTCTTCCACCACCGCAGCGACGAAGAGAAGGCAGAGCGCAAGAAGCTGAAAACAGAACGAAAGGAACAGAAAGCCGCGCGCAAGGAGGCCAAGCGGCAGGAGCGCGAGGCGAAGAAAAAGATTTGAGAAATTCCTCTGGCTCCACGATGATGCCAAAAGCAAAAAACAATCCCCCCGTCGCGGAATGGTGCGACGGGGGGATTGCTGATAGATGGGGTGAGTCGCCGTGGGCTTCATTTCCTTCCTGCCTGCACGATCAGCTCGCGGATGTCGGCGTTGAAGGCGTCGGCCTGGAGCAGGTCCTCGATGTTGAGGTGCATGCGGTAGCGCCAGTAGTGGCGGGGGTTGGCCGGTATGTTGATGCGCTCGGCGTTCTGGTCGGGCAGCCTCAGCTGCTCGTTGATGGCGAGCCAGTCCTGAATGCTGATGATGCAGAGCATGGATGGCGATGTGAGGTGTCGCGAGATGATGTCGCGTGCAAGCCATCCCGGTAGCGGGTGTGGTGCAGCATCGCCGCGGTAGAGCATGGTGGTGTAGTACTCTTGCGTGCGGTCGTTGTCCTCGTCCCACCACTGTCTGAGCGTGGGCATGTCGTGGCTTGAGATGGTGCAGACGCTGCGGTAGGGGTTTCGCGAGAGGTGTCCGAACTTCACCGTGGGGTCTTTGGGCATCGACTGCAGCTCGAGGGAGAGGATGCGCAGCTCGTTCATCACCCACGGCACGCAGTCGGGCACCATGCCGAGGTCTTCGGCGCAGGCGAGCATGCGTGTGGCCTGCACCAGCTTGGGCAGCTTCTTCATGGCTTCGCGATACCAGAACTGGTTGTTGCGGCGATAGAAGTAGTCGTTGTAGAGGCGGTTGAAGTTGTACTTCTGACCCTCGTCGAGCTCCTTGTAGGCCTGCTGGAACTGCACGGCGATGCGTGGGTGCCAGCGGTCGGCGCGCTTATGGTCGACGAGGAAGAGGCCTTCGTTGAACGCCACGCCGTAGTTGGCGATTTCCTCCTTGCTCATGCCGAGGGCCGGAGCGAACTGTCCCATGAGTCCCGACGACTCGGGCACGGGAATCTCCCAGATGCGGAAGAAGCCGAGCACGTGGTCGATGCGGTATGCGTCGAAGAACTTGGCCATGTTCTGGAACCTTCGGATCCACCACAGACAGCCGTCGGCGAGCATCTCGTCCCAGTTGTAGGTGGGGAATCCCCAGTTCTGGCCGTCGGCCGAGAAGTCGTCGGGTGGTGCTCCGGCCTGCCCGTTGAGGTTGAAGTAACGCGGCTCCTGCCACACGTCGCTTCCGTAGCGGTTCACTCCGATGGGAATGTCGCCCTTGAGGATGACGCCCTTCTGCCGCGCATGGTCGTGGGCGATGCTCATCTGCGTGTTCAGGATGTATTGCACGTAGCAGTAGAAGTTGATGTCTTTCTGCTTGGGATGACGGGCTTTCTCGTAGGTCTCGTTGCCCTGCCATGTGGAGAAGTCGGCCGTGCCGTACTGGTCGCGGAAGAAGCAGTATTCGGCATAGGGGATGAGCCACTGCCGCGATTGCTCCATGAACCGCTTGTAGGCTGCCGAGCGCAGCGTCTTGGCTCCTTCCTGTGCGAAGAGCAGGCGCAGGTATTCGGTCTTGGCGTTGTTCACGCGCTCGTAGTCGATCTGGGGCAGTGCGTTGAGCTCCTGGCGCAGGGCTTCGAAGCGGCTGCGCTGCTCCTCGTCGGCGAGGGGTGGCAGCTGTCGCAGGTCGGCATACTGTGGGTGCAGGGCGAAGATGCTGATGCAGGAGTAGGGGTATGAGTCGGTCCAGGTGTGCGTGGTGGTGGTGTCGTTGATGGGCAGAATCTGCAGCACGCGCTGCCGTGTCTGTGCCACCCAGTCGATCATCAGCTGCAGGTCGCCGAAGTCGCCCACGCCGAAGCTCCCCTTCGACCTCAGCGAGAAGACGGGCACGAGCGTGCCGGCGCTCTTCATGTTGTGGATGGGGAAGTAGGCCTGCGGCAATTCGTAGACCACGACGTCGCCCTGCTCCATCGGCGGCAGCACGATGGTGCGGTTGGCACCGTCTTCCCACAGCGGCGTGACGTCCTCCTCGTCGTCGAGCACCACGAACTTGAACTCGAACTTCGGGCGCAGGAGCTGCGTGGCGTCGATGTTGGTCACCCACTCGTTGTAGTTGTGCTCGTACATGGGCACCGCCTTCTTGGCCTCCCACGAGCCCAGAGCGGGCTCTTCGCCGAGCACGGCGAGCCGTTCGCCCCTTCGCAACTGCGGCGCGCGCACCTTCAGACGGATGGTGACGGGGAAGTGCTGCTCGGGAGCCAGCTCCTGCCTGCGGCCCACGATGCAGTCGGTATAGGCCGAACTGTAGAGGTAGGCATCTTCGGGAATGTCGATCCAGTGGTCGTAGACGGTGTAGTTGACGCCCTTCTTGTCGCGCAGCTCGAGTCGGTGCATGGCCACGAGCCACTCGTGTCGCACCTGTTGGCGGTCGCGCTCAACAGAGTAGAAGTAGTCGATGTGTTCGGTCGTGTCGCTCTTGCGCTGCAAGTTGCAGGTCCAGCGACTGTGTCCGTCGGAAGCCATCCTATAGGTGGATGTCGGTTGGCCTTCCGTGCCCTCGGGCAGAACGATGTTCAACACCAGTTCCTCGCCCATGGCTGCTTGGTAGTCGATATTGAATTGTAGGTTCATAAAGCATTGTTTGGTAGTAATTTTCGGTAAAATTACGACTTTTTGCCATCCGTTGTGCCCCCTGCAGGTTACTTATTGTCTTTTTTGTTGCGCAAACGTTTGCATCTTTTTTCATTGCGTTTGAGCGCTCTTTGTTGGTATTGCGCTGTTGACTGATTAGGGAGAAGGGGGCCTTTTGTAAATATATTTAATCGAAAAATCGTGCACAGATTTTTTCCCGTTCTTGAGAGACGAAAACTTTGGAATCGGCAAAAAATCCATTCAAAAACACGCCAATTTCCGTCTTGATTTTCAGAATGCGCCATTTTACACTCCAAAATGAGCCGTTTTGCTCTCCAAAATGACGCATTCTGCGAGTCAAAATGAGCCATTCTGGAGTGTAAAATGCGTCATTTTGAAAACGGCGGAAATGTAAAGAAAATACAAGATGTTTGTTTTCAGTCGGTTAGAAAATTCGTGAGAATCGCTCATTTGCGGCCGTGGGATTTTAATTTCAGAATTTTGCAGCCACAGAGCGTTAAAACGGGAGTTTTGTCAAGGAAATTCAGGGGGAGGGATTTTTTTCGTTATAACGGGATGACGGGATTTCGGGATTTCGGGATTCCGGTATTTCGGGATTTCGGAATAACGGTATAACGGAATAACGGGATATCGGGATGACGATATAACCGGAATATCGGGATGACGGTATAACGGCTTAAGGGGGAAAAAACGGGGATTGCTGGAAAAGTCACAAGCTCAGCTGTACTGACAGGCCGGCGGGCATGACGGCGAGCTGCACGTCTTTCGGCTGCTGTCTGAAGATGCGGTTGGTGAGCCAGTAGCAGGCTTCGGTGGAGAGAATGCCGATGGCGGCGCCTGCACACACGTCGTACCAGTGGTGGCGGTCGCGGCGCACGCGGTCGGCGGCGGTGATGGCGGCCACGCCGTAGCCTGCCACGGAGACCCATGGGGAGAGATGCCCGTACTCATGGTGGAGCACCGTGGCGCCGGCGAAGGCAAACGTGGCGTGCCCCGAGGGCATGGAGCGGCGGTCGCTGTGGTCGGGGCGCCACTCGCGGATGGTGTGCTTCATCGTGTAGGCCACGCCGGCCGCCACCACCCACGAGCCCACGGTCGCTGCCGCCAGCTGTGGCCAGTCGTGCCTACTCTCCACTCCGCCCGCCTTCATGGCCAGCACCGAGGCGTAGGGCAGGTATTGCAGCACGTCGTCAACCCCGTCGCCTTTCGGTTGTCCGAACGACGACAGGGCTGCCAGCAGGCCGATGGCCAGCGTGAAGAGGCGAGCCAGGAGAGATGGTTTGCGGCCGATGCTGCTCATGCTTCTACTTCTGCTTGTCGTTGATGAGGCTGACGCAGCA
This sequence comes from Prevotella sp. UBA2756, assembly GCA_002353205.1. GTDB lineage: Bacteria > Bacteroidota > Bacteroidia > Bacteroidales > Bacteroidaceae > Prevotella. The sequence continues at coordinate 55,182 of DEJE01000020.1, forward strand.
TGCTCCGATGACGAGTAGCACGCCCGCAACGATCATCATCGTGGAAGGATGTCCGCCGACGAGTTTCAGCACGTAGCCTCCGCAGACGGCTGCAATGATCTGCGGCAGGCAGATGGTGCCGTTGAAGAGTCCGAGATAGGCCCCCATGTGGCCGTAGCCCTGCAGGGCATTGGTGACGAAGGTGAAGGGCATGGCGAGCATGGCAGCCCAAGCGCAGCCGATGAGCAGGAAGGGGATGACCTGCATGAACTGTCCGGGACAGAACGGTATGAGGGCGAAGCCCAGTCCGCCGAGCGCCAGGCTGACGGCGTAGGCCACCTTGGTGTTCTTGAATCGCGGGAGGATGGTGGCCCAGACCACGCTGCCCATGGCCTGAATGGCATAGAGCACGCCCGTCCAGTTGCCCGCCACCTGGTAGGCTTCCGATGCGGCGTCGGTCTCGTTCCACACGGTCTCGGCCACGGCGTCGACCACGTAGGTCCACATATAGAGCAGGGCAGACCAGCAGAAGAACTGCACGAGGCCCACCTTCCAGAACGTGGCGGGGGCGTTCTTCAGCAGCGTGAACCAGTTGGCGCTGCCTTCTGCCGCCGAGGCGTCGGTTCCTTGTGCTGCCTCAGAGGGTGCGCCGCTTGTCTTCTGGATATCGGTTCCCCCCGTGGCTCCGTTGTATTCGGCATACTCTTTGGGCGGCCATTCCTTCACCTTCACCGTGGTGTAGATGACGCAGAGGATGAGGATGAGCGCACCGATGTAGAACGACCATACGACCGACGGCGGTACGACGCCCGGTGCGGCCACGTTGGCAATGCCCACGGCGGCGAAGATGTAGGGGAAGAGGAATCCCACCACGGAGCCCGCGTTGCAGAGGAACGACTGTATGCTGTAGGCCTTGGCCTTCTGCTCCTCGTTGACCATGTCGCCCACGAGCATCTTGAACGGCTGCATGGCCATGTTGATGCTCGTGTCGAGGAGCATCAGGGCGATGACACCGAAGATGAGGACGGTGGTCACCGACTGCATGCCGAGCGACCCCGAGTTGGGCAGCAGGCACATCACGGCCACAGCCACGGCTGCTCCTATAAATAAATAAGGTATGCGTCGGCCCCAGCGCGTCCAGGTTCGGTCGCTCAGCGTGCCTACGATGGGCTGCACGAGGATGCCCATGAGCGGCGGCAGAATCCAGAAGAAGCTCAGCGTGTTAGGGTCGGCGCCCAGTGTGCGGAATATGCGCGAGATGTTTCCGCTCTGCAGGGCATAGGCAATCTGTACGCCGAAGAACCCGAAAGAGAGGTTCCACAAGGCCCAAAAGGAAAGGTTCGGTTTCTTTTTCATATCTTTAATCTTTTTTTTGATGATGCTTCATCGTGTGGTGCCGCGCACGACGAGGCGCGTGCGCACCACCTTCTTGTCCACTTTCTCCATCGGCGTGATGCCCTCCACGTGGTTGACGAGGATGTCAACGGCCTCTTCGCCCACCATGTGGCCTCGCTGCTCCACGGTGGTGAGCATGGGCTCGCAGGCGATGGCGCGCTCGCCGTTGGTGAATCCGCAGATGGAGATGTCGCGCGGCACGTGGAATCCCATGCGCTTGGCGGTGTAGAGGATGCCGATGGCGGTGTCGTCGTTGACGGCGAAGAAGGAGTCGGGGCGGTCGTCGCGGTTGAGGACCTGCGGTGTGAGCTCTTCGGCATCGGCGCGGTTGTCGCAGGTGTACTGCAGGGTGTCGTCGAAGGTCAGTCCGTGCCTGACGATGGCGTCGTGGTAGCCGTTGAAGCGGTTTTTCGATATCTCCAGCTGCATGGGCGACCCGTAGAAGGCGATGCGCTTGCATCCGGTCTCGATGAGGTGCGACACGGCGGTGAAGGCGCCCAAGTAGTCGTCGACGACGACGCGGTTGGCGTTGATGCCCGTGCAGATGCGGTCGTAGAAGACGAGCGGCAGTCCCGAGTCGATGAGTTTCTGGAAGTGCCCGTACTCGCGCGTGTCCTTGGCTTGCGACACGATGACGCCGCAGACACGGTTCTGCAGGAACGACTCGCAGATGCGCCGCTCGCGCTCGTAGCGCTCTTCGCTCTGGGCCACCATGATGCGGTAGCCGCGTACGGCGGCCTGCTCCTCGATGCCAGAGAGGATGGTTGAGAAGTAGTAGTGGGCTATCTGCGGTATGATGACACCGATGACCTTCAGCGGTGCCACGCGGCTGTGGCGCAGGCTTTCGGCCAGCACGTTGGGATAGAAGTTGTGTTCGCGGGCATACTGCTTGATGCGCTCGCGCTGCTCCTCGCTGATGCGGGGGCTGTCTTTGAGCGCCCGGCTGACGGTTGCCACGCTGACGCCCAGCTCGCGGGCGATATCCTTCATCGTGATGTTCTGCTTCTCGTTCATAGTTTGATACCTTCCGATGCCTAAGGTCTGGCAATATCCGTTGCAAAGATAGAAAAAATATGATTTGCGTGTATGCGCGTACATATATATTAATACTATTTTGCGGATGCAAACGTTTGCGCATTGTAGTTTGTTGATTTGTTTAAATTTCTGGTACAACCTATTTAATAATAAACTATATTTGCACACGAAAACTGAAAGAGTCTGAAAGCAGTGGCAATCAGGCATATCTACCAGAAGATAACTAATAATAACTAACTTTAAACAATAAAATGATGAAGCAGGTAAAAACCAAAATGCCTCTAAGGATGCTCGCCTTCGTGTGTGGGCTTATCCTTTCAGCTACGGCCTTTGCACAGCAAATGACTGTGAACGGCCATGTGAAGGATGCTACCGGCGAACCCATTATCGGTGCTACCGTGCGTGTCGTGGGACAGGCAGCGGGAGCAATTACCGATTTCGACGGTAACTTCGCCATCAAAGCGAACCAAGGTGACAAGATCTCGGTGAGCTACATCGGCTACCAAGAAGCTGTCGTCGATGCCGCGCCCCGTCTGACGGTGACGCTGCAAGACGATGCCGAGACGCTGAAAGACGTGGTGGTCATCGGTTACGGTACGGTAAGGAAGAGCGATGCCACGGGTTCGGTGATGTCGGTGGAAGCCGACCAGCTGAACAAAGGTCTGGCAACGTCGCCCGCCGATCTGCTGCAGGGCAAGACGCCGGGTGTGCAGATCACTACCAACAGCGGTGCGCCGGGTGCCGGTTCCACCATCCGCATTCGTGGCGGCTCGTCGCTGTCGGCCTCTAACGACCCGCTGATCGTCATCGACGGTCTGCCCATCAGCGGAACAAGTATCAGCGGCGGTGACGTGCTGAACACCATCAACCCGAACGACATCGAGTCGTTCTCGATCCTGAAGGACGCTTCGGCCACCGCCATCTACGGTAGCCGCGCCTCCAACGGTGTGATCCTCATCACCACCAAGAAGGGTAAGGCAGGAACGAAGCCTCGCGTGAACATCGACATGACCGCTACGGTGAAGACCGTGGCCAAGAAGGTCGACGTGCTCAGCGCCGATGCCTTCAGAGAGTTCTTCGTGGCCAACTATGCCGACAATGCCGACGCTATGGCTGCCCTTGGCAATGCCAACACCGACTGGCAGGACGAGATCTACCGCACTGCCTTCAGCGAGGAAATCAACGCCAGCGTGACGGGCGGCTACGTGGCAAAGAGCAAAGCGCTCAGCATGCCCTACCGCGTCAGCGCAGGATTCCTGAACAATGACGGTACGCTGAAGACCACCAACATGCGTCGCGGAACCTTCGGCGTGAACCTCACACCGACGCTGCTCAACGACCGCCTGACCATCAACCTCAACGGTAAGGGCGTGTTCACCCACAACTCGTTTGCCGACGAGGGTGCCATCGGCCAGGCCGTGAAGTACAACCCGCTGAAGCCCGTCTACAACGAGGACGGCAGCTATCACTACTGGATGCTCAGCGGCCTGCCCAACTCGATGTCACTGCTCAACCCCGTGGCTCAGCTGAATCAGCAGAACAAGGACTCCTACGTGCGCCGCTTCGTGGGCAACGCTCAGTTCGACTACAAGTTCAAGTTCCTCGAAGGCCTCCGTGCCAACCTGAACCTCGGTCTCGACTATTCCACCACTTCGGGCTGGAACATCACCGAGCAGAACAGTGAGATTTCGTGGCACAACAAGGTGGAGAACGGTTGCGGACTCTGGGAGAAATACACCCAGAAGCGCGAGGACAAGACCTTGGAGTTCTATCTCGCCTACGCTCGTGAGCTGAAAGAAATCAACAGCCGCTTCGACATCCTCGGCGGTTACAGCTGGCAGCACTTCTACAACGAGACAACCAGTTTCAAGAGAGCCAACGACGGCAGCGAGAAAGAGTTCGCTACCACGCCGCTCTTCAAGACCGAGAGCTACCTCGTGTCGTTCTACGGTCGTCTGAACTACACGTTCATGGACCGCTACCTCCTCACCGCTACGCTCCGTAACGACGGTACATCGCGTTTCCAGAACAACAAGTGGGGCCTGTTCCCCTCGGTGGCCGTGGCATGGCGCATCAGCGAGGAGCCGTTCCTCCGCAATGCTGACTGGCTGTCGAACCTGAAACTCCGTCTGGGCTATGGTGTCACGGGTCAGCAGAACATCGGACAGGGCGACTATCCCTCTATTCCTACCTATCACACCAACATGGGAGGTTCCTACTATTGGTTCGGCAACAACGTCATCGTGCCGATCACTCCGAAGGGCTATGCCGCACAGATCAAGTGGGAGGAGACCACGACCTATAACATCGGTCTCGACTTCGGCTTCTGGAACAACCGCATCAACGGTAGCGTGGATCTCTACAAACGCAAGACCAACGACCTGCTGAACTATGTTCCCGTGGCTGGCCTGACCAACCTGACCAACTATCTGCTGCAGAACGTTGGCGACATGGAGAACAAGGGTATTGAGGTGGCCGTGAACTTCGTGCCCATCGAGAAGAAAGATTTCCGCTGGGAAATCGGCGTGAACGTGGCTTACAACAAGAACGAGATCACTCGTCTGACAGCCAGCGACGATCCCAGCTACCTCGGCGTTGAGACGGGCGGCATCTCGGGTGGCGTCGGTAACAACATCCAGATTCAGAAAGTGGGCAACCCGCTCAACTCGTTCTACGTGTTCCAGCAGGTCTACGATGAGGCCGGCAAGCCCCTGGAAGGCGTCTACGTCGATCGCAACCACGATGGTCAGATCACCGACGACGACCGTTACGTCTACTACAAGCCCGATGCCGACGTGAACATCGGTCTGAACACCGAGCTGAGCTACAAGAAGTGGACACTCTCGGCATCGCTCCGTTCGAGCCTTGGCAACTATGTCTACAACAACGTGCAGTCGGATGCTGAGATGAAGGCCGACATGTGGACCAACAACTTCATTGCCAACCGCGTTTCTTCGGCTCCTTACACCAACTTCGCACAGGCTCAGTACAAGAGCGACTACTACGTGCAGAACGCTTCTTTCCTGAAGCTCGACAGAGTGACGCTGGCCTACAACATCTGCGACTGGGCACGCGTGCACTTCACAGCTCAGAACATCTTCACCATCACCAACTATGAGGGCGTTGATCCCGAGGTGGCCGGTGGCATCGACAACAACATGTATCCGCGTTCGCGCAACTTCCTTGTAGGTGCAAGCTTTAACTTTTAATGAATAGGAGAATCAGAATATGAAATTCAATATAAAGAAAACCGCTATATTTAGCTTTGCCTTTGCATCGGCCGTGTCATTCACTTCTTGTGTTGGCGACCTGGACGTGACGCCTATCGACCCCAACCTCGACACGCCGGAGAATGTGCTCACTGGCACAGAGGCATACAACCAGCTCCTCGCCAAGTGCTATTCCGCACTGGCTGTGAGCTCGCCCGACGGCGATAGTGGCAGCCCTGATATCTCGGGTATCGACGGTGGCTTCGGCCAGTACCTGCGTGCTCTGTACAACCTGCAGGAGCTTCCCACCGACGAGGCCGTGATTGGCTGGAACGACCAGACCATCAAGGACCTGCACGGACTGCAGTGGACATCGAGCGACGTCTTCGTGTCGGCCTGCTACAGCCGCGTGTTCTATCAGATTTCCATCTGCAACGAGGTGATTCGCCAGATCGACGCTGCCGGCTCCAGCGATGCCCTGATGCAGCAGTATCGTGCTGAGGCTCGCGCCCTGCGCGGACTGAGCTATCTGCATGCCATCGACCTTTTCGGAAACGTGCCCTTCGCCGACGAGAAATCGGAAGTGGGTGGTGCCAACCCGCAGCAAATCAGCCGTGCCGACCTCTTCAACTGGTTGGTGAAGGACATGGAGGAGTGTGCTGAGCAGCTGCCTGCCAATCCTGAGAAGTATCGCGCCGGCAAGGGTATGGCCTATATGATTCTGGCCAAGCTCTACCTGAATGCCAAGGTTTATACCGGAACGGCCAACTATGCCAAGTGTGCCGAGTATTGCCAGAAGATCATCGACCTTGGTTACAAGCTGGAGTCTTCGTCAGATTACCACAAGATGTTCTGCGCCGACAACGACCAGATGCTCGGTGTTGGTCACGAGATTATCTTCAGCGTCTATCAAGACCACATCAATACGCAGGCCTATGGTGGCACGACCTATATCGTCTGTGGTGGAATTGGTGGCAACATGGATCCTTCGGCCTACGGTCTCGGCGGAACGGGTTGGGGTGGCCTGCGCGTGACACCGCAGTTCGTCGATAAGTTCGAGATCACCGACCAGCGCGGACAGTTCTTCACCGACGGTCAGACAAAGACCATTCAGGACCTGAGTAACTTCCAGAGCGGCTATGCCTTCACGAAATTCACCAACCTGAAGGCCGACGGCACGAAGATGGCCGACGCCAACTCGTTTGTCGACACCGACTTCCCCGTGTTCCGTCTGGCAGATGTCTACCTGATGATGGCTGAATGCCAAGTGGTAGGTGGCGTAGGCAGCGTCGACGGCATTGCCAAGTTCAATGAGATCCGCAACCGTGCTGGCGTGGCAAGCATTGCCAACCCCACGGCGCAAGACATCATCGACGAGCGTGCCCGCGAACTGGCATGGGAGTGCCATCGCCGCAGCGACCTCGTTCGCTTCGGCTTGCTCACCAGCTCCGACTATCTCTGGTCGCACAAGGGTATGAACGGCAACGTCGGTACTCCTCATGGCGTTGACAGCAAGTACAACCTCTTCCCGTTGGCTTCGAGCGATTTGATATCGAATCCGAACCTGAAGCAGAATGCTGGCTATTAATTCATTTGCGAAAACGTATATAAATAAAGTAAAGATATGAAAGCAAAATATTTTAAGTCTGGTTTGCTGTTTGCGGCCTTCGCCATGCTGTTCGCAGCCTGTGATTCCGACCGCGACGACAATCCTGTGCTCGGTCCGAACCATACGGCTTCAGAGTTTGTCCTGAATGAATCTCCTCTTTCCGAGCAATACATCCAATTATCAGCCGACAACACCGTGAAGCTCACGTGGTCGCAGCCTAATTACGGCGTGAACACGCCCGTGAACTACAAAGTTCAAGTCGGTCTGGTCGAAAACGGCAATGTGAAATGGAACGACAATTATCTGGAGACCGGTTTCACCACCTGCTCTGCCAATATCAGCGGTGAGGAAATCGCCAAGGCTATCTGCCAGATTGACGGCTTCGCTACCGAAGACGACTATGTTGACATGGGCTTCCGTGAGATTGCCATGCGCCTCTGTGCTAACATTCAGACCACCAGTCAGCAGGAAGTGGCAGGCTCTTCTATCGTATCCAACCATGTCACCTTCAAGCACATGGCAGCCTACTGCATGATTCCAACCAAGGGCACAATGTGGGTGATCGGTTCTTGCTGCGGCTGGCCAGAACCTTCGCAAGGCAACAAGCAGACCCTCGTCGACGGTGGCTGGTTCATCGAAGAAACAGAGATAGGCAGCAATGTGTTCAAGGGCATCGTTGAAATGCCTGAGGGCGATCTTACTTTCCGCTTCTATGCCAAGCTGACAGGCTGGGACGGCGGCGACTCTTATGGATTCAAGGTTGAAGACGAGGCTACCGAGATTACGCTGACCAACGGTGCATACTCAGGAAAGGGTATGACCGGTAAGGGCTCCTGGTTCATTGCCGGATTCCCTGGTGGCAAGATGGAACTCACAGTCGACAGAAACAATAACAATGTCAACTTCCGACTCCTCAATTAATTCATCCGCAACAGAAATGATCATATAATCAAATGAATAAGAAGATGAAAAAACTTAGTTTATATATGATGGCTCTGCTGAGCATGGCGCTGGTATCGTGCAATCAGGACTTCCTGACGGAGTTCGTGCCCCAGACCACTGTCCCCGAGAGCCAGCTTAAGATGAGCGATGTCAGCGTCAGCAGTTCGATCTCCGCGATTAACATTGCCGATTTCATCAACGCTGAGACGGGTGAGGAGACTGCAATCCCCATCGGCACGGCTAAGGTAGCCGAAGGTGCTATGCCTGCCAATACGATTCTGATGGCTCAAGTTGAGTTTGCTAATAATCCCGAATTCGACAACAAGTTTGTCATCGATGCCAACAGCCTCGATGGAACCGACGTCATTTCGATTTCACCCTCGGATCTGCAAGATGCTTATTTCAACTACATCACTCGCAATCCTGCTTCGATTACTGCTTATGTTCGTTCCGTCATTTATACCGTTACCGATGGAACCTCTGTTGCCATCGTTGGTAAGCCCGGTGAGAACTATTTCGCAGAGCGCACCATTCAGTTCACTCCGCTGAACAAGGTACAGATTTCGCCCGCATACTATGTCATCGGTGCTGCCGGTGGCTGGAGTGTCGACGGAGCACGTGCGCAGAAGTTCAATCACAGCGATGCTGATGTCTACGACGATCCCATCTTCACCATTACCTTTGATGCTGGCGGCGACGATTGCTGGTTCGCTATTGGCGACGATGCTGCTCTCGATGCTATCGCAAATGATAACGACTGGACCAAGCTTCTCGGAACTAAGGGTGCCAGCGAGGACCTGAAGGGAACGATGGACTTCCGTTACAACCTTGGTGGAGACCATTCCTTCCACGTAACGGGTGCCAAGAAGATTCGTGTTACCATTAATATGCTGGAGTACAGCTACACCATCGAACCTGTGAACATCTCAGAAGCATACTATCTGGTTGGTGGTCCCGGCTCTTGGAGCAGCGATAAGAGCCAGAAGTTCAGCCACAGCAGCGCTGACGTTTTCGATGATCCCGTATTCACATACGTCTTCGAAGGCAATGGAGGCACTAGCGACATCTGGTTCGCTTTCGGTGATGAAGAGGCTCTTGACGCTATCGACGCAGGCGATTGGAACCAGCTGTACGGAACCAAGGGTGAGAGCACAGACCTCAAAGGCTCGTTCGACCGTCGTTACAACCTCGGTGGCGACCACTCGTTCTGTGTTGACGGTAAGGCTAAATTCTACCGCTTCTCCATCAACATGGCCGAAAATACCTACGAGATCACTCCGCTCAACTTCCAGCAGTATATCTACGAGGCTGGTGTGAACAACAGCTGGGGCGGTATTGAGCAGCCTCTCTACTGCGGTGACGGCAATGGCACGTACACTGGCTTCTTCCATGCCAAGGAAGATTCATGGACAGATGGCAAGGGAGCCTTCAAGCTCCGCGGTGCTGCCGACAACTGGGACAACGGAAACTATGGAACCGGCACGCTGAACGACGATGGTCTGACGGGAACGCTCATTAATGACGGCAACTCCGGCAACATCATGCCTGCTCCTGGTTTCTATCGTGCTGATGTCGATTTGGCCAACATGACGTACAAACTCACACCCATCAAGAGCGTGTTCGTCGTGGGAAGCGCCGTCAACAACGACTGGGACAAGGGTGTCGAGATGACCTACAACTTCGATAAGCTCTGTTGGGAGTGCGATGCTACCTTCACCGAAGCCGGCGTCATCAAGTTCAAGGGCAATGGCACCTGGGATACCGAGGACGGAAACTGGGGTGGAACAGCCGATAACATTATCAACGGCTCCAACGACAATATTCCTGTCAGCGTGTCCGGCGATGTTCACATCGAGTTCTATCCGCTCTGTGAAACAAAGGCCTACTGCACCATCACGAAGAAGTAATTTCGTTTTATCATCAACATCGAGGCGAGCCGCTTGAGTGGGACTCGCCTCGTTTTTCTCAATAACGACACTAACATCATTGCTTTTATGAAGAAGCACTCGTTTTTCATTACCATATTGGCTGTACTCCTTGCTGCTTGCAAGCCCGGTCAGCAGGAAGCCGAAGGTCCCGTGGCTCCGCTGGCGCAGATGCCTGCCGTGAAAGATGTTGTCATGTATCAGGTCAACCCCCGCGTTTTCGCACCTAAGAACTCGCTGCGCGCCGTTGCCGACCGTATCGACAGCATCCAGGCTTTGGGCGTCAACGTCATGTGGGTCATGCCCATCTATCCCATCGGTATCGAGAAAGGCAAGAACTCGCCTTACTGTATTCAAGACTACAAAGCCATTGCACCAGAGTTCGGTACGCTCGACGACTTCAAATACCTCGCCCGCACCTGCCATGAGCATGGCATCGCCATCATCCTCGACTGGGTGGCCAACCACACCGCATGGGATCACCCTTGGCTGAAAGAGCATCCTGAATGGTACACCCACGACGAGAAGACAGACACTATCATCCATCCTCGTCCTTGGGACTGGTACGATGTGGCCGACCTGAACTATGATAACAACGACATGCGCCTTGCCATGATCGATGCTATGAAGTACTGGATTGCCGACGTAGGCATCGACGGTTTCCGCTGCGATGTGGCCGACGGTGTGCCCGCCGACTTCTGGAAACAGGCCATCGACACGCTGCGCCAGGCTGCCGGCAATCGTCAGATACTGATGCTCGCCGAGGGCAAACGCCCCGATAACTTCACCGCTGGCTTCGACATGAACTACGGTTGGGACTTCAAGGACCAGCTTGTGCGCGTCTTCAACGAGGGCCAGCCCGTCTCGTCGCTCTTCGATGCCGACAAGGCCGAGTACGACAGTATTCCGGCAGGCAAAGTAAAGCTGCGCTTCACCACCAACCACGACCACTCTACCGAGAAGACACCTCCCGTGGAGTTCCAGTCGCTTCGTGGCTCCATGGCTGCCTATGTGGCCTCTGTGTTCCTCCATGGCGGTGCACTTATCTACGGTTCGCAAGAGGTAGGATATCCCGAACCCATCAACTTCTTCAAGTATGTGCCCGTCGACTGGACGGCCAATCCTGACATCTACGCCGAGTATCAGCATCTTATCAAGGTCTACAACGAGAATCCCGTCGTGCGGGAAGGTGCCGTCGTGCCCTATCCTCACCCCGACGTGCTTGCCTTCGAGCGAACTCTCAATGCTGACAGCATGCTCGTGATCGTCAATCTGCGCGATTCGGCCATCACCATTCCCACGCCACAGCCTTGGCTCAACAAGGAGGCTGTCGATCTTCGCACTAACACCAACGCCTCGCTGCGCGATTCCGTGGCTCTGGCTCCCTTCGAGTATTTCATCCTGAAGTAAGGAACATATCCCCCGGCCCCTCCACAAGGGAAGGGAGAGAAAGATCTATAGAAAAGAACAGAACAATGAAAAGAAACCAATCACCTCGCCTTATGCTGCAAAGTTGTAGCAAGCGCAGCCTTTCCTCCTCCCTGTCGGGAAGAACCAGGTCGGGGCTTCCCCACTCCTGGCTGCAGAAAGCCATCTGCGTCATCGTCTTCGCCCTTGCACTACCCACGCTTCCCCTTCCCTTTACGAAAGGGGTAGGGGCTGGCTCTCTCCATGCTGCCGACGGTTGGCCGTCGCAATATAAGGGAGTCATGCTGCAGGGCTTCTACTGGGACTCCTACGATGCCACCAACTGGAATGTGCTGAAGTCGCAGGCCGGCGAGCTCGGGCAGTATTTCTCGCTCGTGTGGCTGCCCCAGAGTGCCAACTGCGGAGGCCAGTCGATGGGCTACGACGACCTCTACTGGTTCTCCAACTATGACTCATCCTTCGGCACCGAGCAGGAACTGCGCTCGCTCATCCAGACTTTCCGCGACAACGGCATTGGAACCATTGCCGACGTCGTCGTCAATCACCGTAAGAGCAACAACGGCTGGTTCGGATTTCCCTCCGAGACCTACAACGGCACCACCTACACGATGAGCTCTACCGATGTTTGTTCCAACGACGACAATGGCAAGGCGAAGGCCGAAGCCGACCGTCTGGGCGTCAGCCTCGGCAACGAGGACACCGGCGAAGGGTGGGACGGCATGCGCGACCTCGACCATACCAGCGAAAACGTGCAGAACACGGTAAAGGCCTATCTGCGCATGTTGCTCGAAGACCTGGGCTATGTGGGCTTCCGCTACGATATGGTGAAGGGGTACAGCGGTTCATATACGAAGCAGTACAACGAGTACGCCAACCCCACCTATAGCGTCGGCGAATGCTGGGATGGCACGCAGACGATCCGCAACTGGATCGATGCCACCGAGAAAACGTCGGCTGCCTTCGACTTCCAGTTCCGCTATACCGTGCGCAATGCTGCCAACAACGGGCAGTGGAACCGTCTGGCACAGCAGAACGACGGCAACTGGCCGCTCGTCTCCAACAACTACCAGAACGGTTCCTATCGTCGTCTGGCCGTCACTTTCGTTGAGAATCACGACACCGAGCGCCGTCCCAATGCGGCCCAGGACCCTCTTCGCAAAGACACGCTGGCTGCCAATGCCTACCTGCTCGCCATGCCCGGCACGCCCTGCATCTTCCTTACCCACTGGATTGACTGCAAGCAGGACATCAAGTCGATGATCGACGTGCGCCGTCTCGTGGGCATCCACAACGAAAGCAGCTATACCAACCGCATTCCCAACACCTCCGTGACCAGCGTAGCTGCCTACGAGAGCGTGGGAACCGAAGGCTCGTTGCTCGTCGTCCTGGGCAACCTGAAGGACTATCAGCCCATCTCGTCGCAGTGGATAAAGGTGCTCTCGGGCCACCACTATGCCTACTACCTGCAGCCGTCTATGAACATCGCGTGGGTAGACCGCGCCTCGGGACATTACGAAAAGTCGTTCCAGACCACCCTCACCGCCGTCAGCGACCAGACGGATGCGCAGCTTGTCTATACCCTCGACGGCTCAACGCCTTCTGCCAGCAACGGCACGCGCTGTGCCAGCGGCACCCAAATCACGATTCCTGCCGAGTCGACCGTCACGCTGAAGGTGGGCTTGCTCGTCGGGGCAACGGTAGGTTCCATCCTGACACGACAGTACGAGGTGAGCGAGACCAAGCCCGACGTGGTGATTGTCCCCGACTTCTGTACGCGTGAGGCCGACGAGGTGTGTGCCTTCTTCGAGGCTCCTCTCACGTGGACCAGCACCATCGCCTGCTGGGCATGGACCGATTCGCCTGCCGACAACTTCACCTACTCGCAGCGCAAGGGGTGGCCCGGCGTCGACTGTACCTACCTCGGCACAGCCCAGAATGGAAAGAAGGTGTGGAAATGGACGTGGGACGGCACGCTTCAGAACAACACTTCCGTCACGCAGCCCGCAAAGATCATCTTCAGCAACAACGGTTCGCCGCAGACGGCCGACCTCGCTTTTGCCAACGGAGGCTATTACACCGTCGATGGGATGCAGGGCCAAGTGTCGACAGGCATTGAGAATCTCATCTCCGACCCGTCTTCAAAGCACGTTGAGAGCGTCTACGATCTTCAGGGACGCAAGGTTTCCGACTCCTCACGTCACCTGAAGAAAGGTATCTATATCGTTGGCGGAAAGAAGGTTGTTGTAAGGTAAAGCCCTCAGCAGCTACCACTTGCGCAAGTCGGCAGTAGCTTCCACCGTTCGCTCGATGTTGTCGGGCAGGTTATGGAAGAAGTCGATTCCCGTGATGCGCTCCACCTCATCCACTGTCTTCACATAGTGGTCCATGGGGTGGGGCGTTCCGTTGTTGGGGTAGATGAAACCGAGGGCTTTCGGCTTCCCTTTCATGCACAGCACCACCTTGAAGAAGGCGTCGGGGATGGCCACGCGGTTCTTCCCCATCGTGCGCGGCTTCTGGCCGTAGAACACGGGCCCCGCGGCAATGTATACGTCGCCGTAGTGCTTCGCCCATCCGCGGCACCGGCGTTCCAGCTTCTCCCAGTCGCCGGCGTTCAGGTCGATGTCCTGCGGGCACATGTTCGTCAGCAGGAACGACTGGTTCATGGCTTTCTTGCTCCATCGGTTGTCGGCGGCGGGGCACAGGTGGCCGTGGTTCAGGTTGTACTGTCGCGCACCCGACCAGTCGGAGTGCTCCTGTCGCGGGCGTTTCACGTTCCTGTCCACGATGTAGCTGCCCCTGACCGTCGCCTTGCTCACCTCGCCGATGCCGATGGCCTGCCCGCTGCCGTCGTAGTAGGGCACACCCTTGCGGCCGAACGAACCCTCGGTGTGCTCGCGTGTGAGGTGCCATGCCACCCAGTTGGCCTGCTTCGTCGAGGCATTGTAAGAGGTGGAGTAGCCTTCGCGCAGCAGGATTTGCTCCGGGCGGCTCTGCCTCATCTTGGGCTGCTCCAGTGCCAGGCGGCCTCCCTGTGCGGTCTTTGTCTCTCTGCTTCCGGCGCAAATCGTCGTCGCGATGCCCATCAGCCAAACGATGTACAACAGTTTTTTCATGCGCTTCAAGTTGGTTGTTTGGTTCTACGATTATTCTGAAAACAATTCCGGCTGCAAATGTACACAATTATCTTCAATCGCCAAGCGTTTGAAGATTTTTTTTTGTGTAGTGAACCTATAAAAAAACACGCTGCAACTCTCAACGAGCTGCAACGTATCAACTATGTTTAACTAAAAATCCTTTTCTGATTAAATGGGAGCCTCACGGTTACCATTGTCATCCATTTCAACAATCATGAAAACTTACCTTAATCTAATAACTAAAAACCTAAATCTATTACTACTAACCTAAACAATCTATTAACCTTTTGACAATGCAAAGTTACGACGATTTCCGCATCCCCGCAATACTTTGATGTGATAATCTTTCGGATTTTTGCGTTTTCTTGACGAAAATCAAGTTTTGTGCGCGAAAACAATATGAAAAACCGTAACTTTTCGGCTTGTTTTATTGTAAAATAGAAAGTTCAGATCGCCGTGAATGATGTCGTTACGGCTTTTCTATCAGCACCACGGCGTAGGCGCTGATGCCCTCTTCGCGACCCGTGAAGCCCAGTCGCTCGGTGGTGGTGGCCTTGATGGAGATGTTCTCCTCGTCGGTCTGCATCACATCGGCCAGGCATCGCTTCATCTCCGGCACGTGCGGATTGATCTTCGGCCGTTCGGCACAGATGGTGGCATCAACGTTTCCCAGCCTGTAACCCTTGCTGGCGATGAGTTCCATGGTCTGGCGCAGGATGATCTTGCTGTCCATGTTGAGCGTGGCGTCCGATGTGTCGGGGAAGTGATAGCCGATGTCGCGCATGTTGGCAGCGCCGAGCAGCGCGTCGCAGATGGCGTGTATCAGCACGTCGGCATCGCTGTGGCCCAGCAGTCCCAGCGAGTGTTCTATCTTGATGCCGCCCAGCCACAGGTCGCGCCCTTCCACCAGCCGGTGCACATCGAATCCCATTCCAATCCGTATCTTCATACCTTATTATATATATAATGACCAAATCATTTCGTTTGGGTGCGTGCATATGTTGGTACGAGGGTACGTTGGTACGGGGGTACGTTGGTACGAGGGTACGAGAATACCTAGTATCAACTCGTCAACAAAGCAAGCAACTCGTCAACTTGTCAACTCGTCAACAAAGCAAGCAACTCGTCAACTCGTCAACTTGTCAACTAAAAAACTATTTAAACAAATCCTTGATACCATCCATGTCGAACGCCAGCGAGAAGCGCAGCGTCTGGTCGAGCGGGTTACTCTTTGCCGTGGCGATGACGTAGCCCACGTCGAGCGAGAACACGTTCATGCGGAAGCCGGCACCCAGCGTGAAGTATTTTCGGTTGCCCTTGTTCTCACTCTCGTGGTGGTAGCCGCCGCGGATGGAGAACTGGTCGTGGTACACATACTCGGCGCCCACGCTCCAGCTGATCTCCTGCAGCTCCTCCTTGAAGCCGTTGGGAGCATCGCCGAAGCTCTTGAAGATACCGTTGATCGACGAAATGTCGTAGTAGTCTTTCTGCACGCGCTGCTGATAGTCCTCCGTCGACTCTCCTTCGTTCTGCTTCGGATAGGTGGGCACGAGGAGTTTGTTGGCGTCGGCGGCGATGCTGAAGCGGTTGAACTCGTCGACGGGGATCATGAACGACGCTCCCAGACGCATGTTCGTTGGGATGAACTCGCTGTTGTCGTCGCCTCCGAAGGTAATCTTGCTACCGATGTTCGATACGTTCAGACCCAGACCGAGCTGGCATTCGCGCGACCCGATGTTCAGGTAGTTGTTGTAGTAGAACGACAGGTCGGCGGCGAAGGCCGATCCTGGCGTGGTGTCGTCGGTGTAGTCGTAGGTCAGGTCGCTGTGTATCCAGCGCAGGCCCACACCCATCGAGAACGTTTCGCTGAACATCATCGAGTAGGCAGCGTCGATCGACATCTCGTATGGCTTGATGGTCATGGCTCCTTCGTCCTGCGAGGTGTACACCTCACCGAGCGAGAAGTAGCGCAGCGAGCCAGAGATGGCACTGCGGTCGCCGATGCGGTAGTAGCCCACGAGGTAGCCCAGGTCGATGTCGTTCACCAGCTGGCGCAGCCACGGCGTGTAGTTCAGTGCCACGCCGGCGCGGCTGATGGTGAACGGATACTTGGCAGGGTTCCAGTATTGCGAGTTCACGTCGGGGTCGGTGGCCGCACCAACGTCACCCATACCGGCGGCGCGCGCATCAGGAGCGATGGTCTGCGACGTCACCGAGGCATTCACGGGGTTGAACATGTCTTCCTTGTCTTGCGCCCGCAGGCTTGCCGGCATCAGGGCCAGCAGCATCAAGGGTAGCAGCCATCGCGTGATGGTCGTTCTATGCTTGTCTCTTCTTTCCATATTTCAGTTTTGTTTTTTTCTTTAGGGGCGTTATTTTTGTTTTTTTTCGTTATTCCGTTATGCCGTTATTCCGTTATGCCGTTATTCCGTTATACCGTTATTCCGTTATACCGTTATTCCGGTATTCCGTAATACCGTTATGCCGTTATTCCGGTATTCCGGCATTCCGAAATTCCGGCATTCCGAAATCCCGTCTTTCCTTCATTTCTTCTTGATGACGACCAGCTTCTTGGCCTTCGATGTCTTCGTGGCGCCGTCGCTGCCTAAGCGCACGCGGTAGAGGTAGACACCTGTCTGCAGCTGGCTGCCTGTGTCGGTGGTCAGGTTCCAGTCGTAGGTGTATGTGCTCGTGGACTGCAGGCCGCTGTCGGAGTGGCGCCACAGCAGACGGCCGCTCATGTCGAACACCTCGATGTCCATCTCCACGTTGCTGCCGCTGCGGTCGTGGTTCACGATGAAGGTGGTGCTGGTGCGTGCCGGGTTCTCGCTCACGGCGATGCTGCCGATGGATGGTGTGAGCCCGTGCACGACGTTGAACGTCAGCTCGGCCGTAGACGAGTTGTTGAGCACGTCCCATGCGCGGAAGCGCAGTGTGTGCATGCCCTCTTCGAGTTCCGGTATCTGGTAGGTCGCCTTGCCCGAGGTGTAGGTGCCGAAGTCGAAGCTGAAGTTGTTGTTCAGCACGTAGGTGCGGTTCATCTGTCCGTCGATGACGAGTTCCAGGTCGTGGCCCACGCCGTTGCCCGTGGTGTTCAGGCCGTCCTTGTCGGTCATCTGAGCCACGAAGAAGGGCGTGCTGTTCACCTCGCCGCCGTTCACGAAGTCGGGCGAGTTCAGGTAGCAGTAGATGCTCGGGCCGATGGAGTCGTTGGCCACGCTGTCGCTGCCGCCCACTCTGTAGTTGTCGTAGCGCCCGTTGGCCAGCAGCGTCTTCTCGTTGTCCATGGCGTAGACGTTCATCAGTCCGCGCTCGTCGCTGTAGTTGATGTCGAGCGGCACGGCAAATGAGAACTGGAATGTTCCTGCGCTGACGCTGTCGGTGCCCGAGTAGAGGGTGCGCGGATGGTCGTAGTAGTCCCATGCCCACGAGGCTCCGTCGTTGGCCGACGTGTTGTTCAGTCGGCAGGTGATGTGTTCGCGGGCGTCCCTGACGGTGAGCGTGGCCTGTCCGTTGAACGAGGTCATCGTCGTGCCTCCTTGCTCCACGTGACCTTTCACCGTCACCACGGTGCCTGCCTTCAGCGTCTGCACGCCCTGCGTGCCCACCTTCTGGCCGTTGATCTCGTCGAAGACGACCGTCGGCTCGGGCACCTTCAGCCGCAGGGCAGGGTCGCCGAGCAGCTGGTACTGCAGTTTGTTGATGGTGCGGTCGCGGTCATCCTGGTTGCTCGACGTCATCGTCTCTATCTTGGCATAGCGCTGCACCTCGCCGATGGTCTGGTAGCGGCCGTTGCGCTTCTTCAGCAGCTGGCGCATGAAGCAGCGGTTGATCGAGTAGTTCTTTGTCGTCACCACGGTGTGCACGGTGCCGAAGAAGGCCACCGCACCGCCCTTTGGGTTGAGGACGGCCGTCTCGCCGATGTTCTCTTCGTAGCCGTTGTAGGGCATCACGTCGCACGCTGCCGTCACCCACAGCGGCAGGTTCGTGTTGGTGAAGTTCTGGAAGTCGTAGAGCGTGAGCACCGTCTCGTGCGACAGCTGGCGCAGCGTGCCGTGGCCCATGTAGTTCATCACGAGGGCACCGTTCTGCTGTTGCTGTTTCACCGCGGCCTCCACGTCGGGGTAGGTGAAGCCCGTGCTCGACGACATGCGCTCGTAGGCATCCCAGTAGACGCGCTTGATGTGCATGCCCGGGGCGTTGGCCTCGGCTTCAGTCGACACGTCGTAGGAGTTGCTCATGTGGACGTTGCTGTTGCCGTCGTCGCCCATGAACATGATGATGTTCTGCCACGGCCCGGCGTTGCGGTTCTCTATGTAGCCGATGGTCTTGTCGACCATCACCTTGGCTTCGGCCTCCGTGCGCACGGGGAAGCGACCCACCGACATGTCGGGCATGTCGTAGTAGATGGGCGACACGCCCTCGCCGTCGTCGAGGTTGCAGAAGTAGCCGTCGTCGGTGTAGGTGAGCGTCTCGCTGAACGAGTCCTCGCTCTCGAAGGCCAGCAGGAAGTCGTCGGGGCTGAAGTTGCTGAAGTGCGAGGTGACCATGCGGTTGTCGTAGGCGCAGTCGCCGAAGAGCAGCAGGTACTGCGGCAGCTGGCTCTCGTTGTCGGCGCGGTCGTAGAGCATCTTCAGGTAGTTGCGGTAGGCGCTGGCGTCGGGCGTGCCGCTCGAGAACTCGTTGAACAGCTCGTCGGCGGGCACGATGCGCACCTTCAGGCTGTCGTGCTGCTCGTGGAAGGCCTTCAGCCGTTCTGCCTGCGGGCGCAGTTTCTGGCTGGCGGGTATGATGATCACCATCTGAATGTCCTTGTCGGCATGCAGGTCCTGGTTGGTGATGTTGTAGACGTATTCGGGTGCGGGGAATGATGCGGTGGCCAGGTCGGGCAGGGGAGCGGGCGTGTCGGTGCGGATGCTGATGTAGTCGAGGCGCACCTGTCCCGAACCGGTGTTGGTCAGCGTGATGGTGTTCTCGCCCTGCAGGTTGTCCACGGCGAAGGAGCGCGTGCGGTCGTTGGCCTTGTCGAAGTTACTGTTGGCGCTCGTGCGGTAGTTCAGGCGCACCGTCAGCGTGTCTTTCTCCACACCGTTGATGGCCACCATCACACTGGTGTTCGTATTGGCCGATGCCGCCACGGTCAGCGTGCCGGTGGCGGTGTGTCCGGCGGTGTTCAGCTTGTAGCTCTTCGACTCTTTGGCGCCGATGGTCTCCTGGGCGTAGAGCCGCCGTCCGCCGCGGTACCATGCAAACTGGTCTTTCTCGAAGATCACGTTGCTGCGGTCGTCGGCCTTCATGCACTGCTCGGCGAAGGCCTCGCGGTCGATGGTCTGCGGCCCTTCGTCGCTCTGGGTGATGAAGTAGTAGCCGTAGTCGGAGTAGGGATTGCGCACGCGCTGCACCGACGAGCTCCTCCAGTAGACGGGGCCCTGGGCGTGGAACAGCCGCTTGCCGTCGACGATGCACAGCGGCACCTCCTCCAGGTCGTCGTTGGCGGCGAGGTCCTCGGCGGTCAGTTCCTCGTTCAGAAGGGCACCGCCGCGGCCGTAGACCTTCACCTTGCTCACGTCGCTGAAGCCGGCCTGGCGCACCAAGGCGTCGGTAATCTGGTAGATGCCCGACTCGGGCACCCTGATCTTCGCCCACTTGCCCGTGGCCAGCACCGAGTGGTCGGCGTAGCGCGAGCCGGCACCGCTGCGCGTGGCAGCGTTGAGACGGCGCACCGACTTCTTCTTCGCCGTGCTCTTCACGTCGAGCATGAAGCTCACCAGCTTCTGCAGCTTGCCGTTGCGCTCGACCAAGGGCACGAACGAGATGTGGAGCACGCCCTGCTTGCGGTTCACCATCGTGGCCACCGTCACCTGTGGTAGCGCGGCCAGGGGCTCGCCTCCCAGCTCTTCATAGCGCGCGATGTCGGCCGCCGTCATGTCGATGAACTCCGGGTAGAGAATCTCTGCCGTGTAGGTGGAGTCGGCATAGTGGGCGTCGAGCTGCACCGAGTGGGTGAACAGGGGCATCACCGAGTCGATCTTCACCTCGTCGGCCGTGAGGTTGAAGAACCGCTTCTGCGCACTGCACAGCGTGCAGCACAGCAGGAGCAGCAGTGTGGCTATATATGTCTTCTTCATTTTACGTTGAATTGCAGTACTTTCCTCTCTTCTATCCATCCTTCCAGATGGTCGTCCACGCTGACGGGGCCCACGCCCGCCGGTGTTCCCGTGTAGAGCAGGTCGCCGGTCTTCAGCGTGAACCAGCGGCTGATGTAGCTGATGAGCTCGTCAATCTTGTAGAGCATATCGCTCGTGCAGCCCTCCTGCACCGTCTGGCCGTTGATGTCGAGGTGGAAGTGCAGGGCCTGCACGTTGAGCAGCTTCTCCTTCTCCACCCATTCGCCGATGGCTGCCGAGCCGTCGAAGCCCTTGCTCAGCTCCCAGGGCAGCCCCTGGTCCTTGAGCCGGCGCTGCAGGTCGCGCGCCGTGAAGTCGATGCCCACGGTGACGGCGTCGTAGTAGCGGTGGGCGAAGCGCTCGGGAATGCTCTTCCCCAGTCGGCAGATGCGCACCACGATCTCCGTCTCGTAGTCGATGCGCCCCAGGTCGTCGGGCAGGAAGAAGGGCTTGCCGTCCTTCAGCAGTGCCGAGTCGGCCTTGGTGAAGATGACGGGAGCCTCTGGTTTATATAACGCGCCATCCATCTCTTTATTGTGTAAGAGGTAGTTCTTACCCACAGCAAATATCTTCATTTCCGTTTTTTTATGATTCCCGTTGGCAAAGGTAAGCAAAAAAATCGTAAATCAGCACATTTCACCCCGACGAATGACTGCTTTTCTCTCGTCGGCACCCGCGTCGTCGTTTGCCCGAAGGCGCTGAACGGACGGGCCGTTGGCGGTGGATGGGTGGCAAGACGAACCGACCTGCCCTGCAAAACAATTGATATTGCCGCGCAATCTAATTTAAATTGCCGCGCAAAACAAATGATTTTGCAGTGCAATCTAATTTAAATTGCCGTGCAAAACAAATGATTTTGCCGCGCAATCCGATTCCTCTTGCACGGCGACAAGGCTCTCGCGGCAGCACCGTCCGCCTCTTCTGGCCGTTCCTTCAGTACCAGATGGCAGTGTGGCGTTGGCGTGCGTGAATCGTGCGAAGCGCTTGGGTCTCTCATCGAAGTGCGACGGACAAACAGAAAGAGCCCGTCCTGCATGTTGCGGGACGGGCTCTTTGTGGTATGTGCTGTCGCCGTATTACTCGGCAACGAGGGTGAAGCGCTTGAAGTCGACAACCTTCAGATCCTTGTCCTGAGCGGCGAGCCACTGCGAAACGGTGGCCTTGTCGCCGTCGCCGAACTGGAACTCCTGGTCGACGAGGCAGTTCTCCTTGAGGAACTTGGCCACGCGGCCCTTGGCGATGTTCTCGATCATCTGAGCGGGCAGGTTGGCAGCCTTCTCGGCAGCAGCCTTCTCTTTCAGCTCGCGAGCCTTCTGGGCCTCCTCTTCTGTGAGCCAGCCCTTCTTGATGTTGCTCTCGATGTGGTCGTCGCTGTCGACGAGATTCGGGTTGATGCCGTTCTTCTTCAGCACCGACTCCACGTACTTCTCCACCTGCTCGAGCTTGGTCTTCTCGACGGCGGTCTTGTACTCCTCGTCGATGATAGCCTTGTCAACGCTCTCGGCGTTGAGAGCCACGGGCTTCATGGCAGCCACCTGCATGGCCACCTTGTGTCCGGCGTCGACGTTCTCCTTGCTGGTCTGAACCATGGTGCAGAGGATGTGCTTGCCCATGTGGTCGTAGACCTCGATATTGTCGCCTTCGAGGATGTTGTATCCGTCGAGCTCCATCTTCTCACCGGTGATACCGGAGCGCTGTGTGACCACTTCCTCAGCCTTCTGACCGTTGATGTCGAGAGCTTTCACCTCGTCGAGCGTCTTGGCCTTGGCAGCCACGGCGGCGTCGAGGATGGCCTGTGTCATGGCGATGAAGTCGGCACCGTTGGCCACGAAGTCGGTCTCGCACTTCACAGCCACCATGGCAGCGAAGCCTTTCACCTTCTTCACCAGCACGCAACCGTTCGATGTCTCGCGGTCGGAACGCTTGGCAGCGATGGCCAGTCCGCGCTCGCGGAGCAGTTCCTTAGCCTTGTCGAAGTCTCCCTCGGCCTCTGTCAGGGCCTTCTTCACGTCGGCCAGGCCAGCGCCTGTCATCGTGCGGAGCTTCTTGATGTCTTCCATATTTGGTTTGTAAGCCATAATTCTTTTCTTTCTTTTACTGTTCTTGATAATTGATGAATTACTCAGCGGCGGGAGCCTCTTCTTCCTGAGCAGCGGGAGCTTCCTCCTCCTCGGCTACGGGAGCCTTGGGGGCCTCGTCGCTCTTGCGGGCGCGGCGTGCACGGGGACGAGCCTCTTCGGCTTCTTCGCTCTGCTCCTTGGCGGCCTTCTCGTCGGCACGCTCGGCTTTGCGCTCTTCCAGACCCTCGGCGATGGCTGTGCAGCATGCGTTGAGGATGACCTCGATGCTGTCCTTGGCGTCGTCGTTGGCGGGAATCATGAAGTCGATGTTGTTCGGGTCGCTGTTGGTGTCAACGATAGCGAACACGGGGATGCCCAGACGGTTGGCCTCTTTCACTGCGATGTGCTCCTTCATCACGTCGACGACGAACAGGGCAGAGGGCAGGCGTGTCAGGTCGGCGATGGAACCGAGGTTCTTCTCGAGCTTGGCGCGCTGACGGGAGATCTGCAGGATCTCGCGCTTGGAGAGGTTGCTGAAGGTGCCGTCTTCCATCAGTTTGTCGATGGTGGTCATCTTCTTCACGGCCTTGCGGATGGTGGGGAAGTTGGTGAGCATGCCGCCGGGCCAACGCTCGATGACGTAGGGCATGTTGACGGCTGTGGCTTTCTCGGCTACGATGTCCTTGGCCTGCTTCTTCGTGGCTACGAAGAGAATCTTCTTTCCCGACTTGGCGATCTGCTTCAGAGCGTCGGCGGCCTCGTCGATCTTGGCTACCGTCTTGTGCAGGTCGATGATGTGAATGCCATTGCGCTCCATGAAGATGTAGGGAGCCATGGCGGGATTCCATTTGCGCTTGAGGTGACCGAAGTGGCAGCCAGCCTCGAGCAGCATATCAAAATTTGTTCTTGCCATTTTTGCTTGAATGCTTGAATTGTTTGTTTACTTTCTTTTTTAATTCTCTTTGTTAGAACCAACCCGTGGGTAATCGGAGCCGGGGCTCCGAGTCGCACAGGTTTAGATGCTAAACAGTGTGTCCAGTGATTAACGCTTACTGAACTGGAAGCGACGGCGAGCCTTCGGCTGTCCCGGCTTCTTGCGCTCCACCTCGCGGCTGTCGCGTGTGAGGAAACCGTGGTCCTTCAGGTTCTTCTTGTCTTCGGCATTGATCTTGACCAGTGCGCGGGCGATGGCGAGGCGCAGAGCCTGGCTCTGACCGGTGAAGCCGCCGCCGTCGAGGTTGGCCTTGATGTCGTATTTCTCAGCTACCTCCAGCAGGTTGAGCGGCTGCTTGACCACATACTGCAGGATGCCCGAGGGGAAATACTCTGTGATGTCTCTCTTGTTGATAGTGATCTTGCCGTTGCCTTCACTCACGTACACACGAGCCACGGCGCTCTTGCGGCGACCTATTGCATTAATTATTTCCATCTTACCTTCGATTTATTTATACTGGTTAATATCAATAGCCTTCGGCTTCTGAGCCTCATGGGGATGCTCGGTGCCATTGTAAACATAGAGGTTGTCGAGCAACTGACGGCCCAGACGACCTTTCGGCAGCATGCCCTTCACGGCGTGGCGCAGGATGCGGTCCATGCCGAACTCCTTGGTGCGGAGCTGTGCAGGCGTGGTGAAGCGCTGTCCGCCGGGATAACCAGTGTAGCGAGTGTAGACCTTGTCGGTCTCCTTCTTGCCAGTGAAGTAAGCCTTCGTGGCATTGATGATGATCACATTGTCGCCGCAGTCAACGTGCGGGGTGAATGTGGGCTTGTACTTTCCGCGAATCAACTTCGCAACCTTCGAAGCGAGGCGTCCCACCACCTGGTCGGTAGCGTCAACAACCACCCACTCCTTCTTCGCTGTTTCCTTGTTAACGGAAATAGTCTTGTAACTTAAAGTGTCCATTTGTTGAATGAATAAATAATTAAAAACGTTTTCTACATACGGATATGTCGCCATCCGACCGCGCCTGGCTTCACGCACCTGGAAGCGAGCAGACTCTCCGCCTGCCAGTGAGCAGCGATTCACAAACCACAACGATCGCATTCCTGCAAAGGCTGCTATTTACACGCTACCCTCGGGGGTTCATGGTGGCCCCACTACAATCGGGTTGCAAAGGTACGGCTTTTCTTCGAAACGGCATGCGGCGACGCTTTGCAATCCGAAAACTTTATGTTTATTTAACGCTTCGGACATAAAGAAAGCCCGGACAGCGCGTTGTCTCCGCTTCTGTCCGGGCTTCCCAGGGATGCTATAGTGTTCTTAAAGTTAAATGACTTCGAGGTTGTCGTAGCGTGCATACCATACCGAAAACACAAAACCTACGATGGCCATGGCAGCAAGAGCAGTGCCGTTGATTAATAATGCTGTACTCATAATCTTCTTTCGTTTTAAAAGTTAAACATCAAATTCTTTTTCCTTCTTGTTTCGTGTGCAAAGGTAGGACGTTTTCGCCATTGCGGCCATCTTTTTCTATGATATTTTGCAAACGCAGTTCATCGGCAAAAAGCGTTCGCAGCTATCGGTAAAAACGATAGATGATATAGGTCAAGACGAAAAAATCGGATAATTGTGCCCGTGTTCGGAAGAAAATGCGTATATTTGCAAACCAAACGCGTGATGTCAACTCTTTTAAAATCACCCTACTTATGGAACTACGGCAACTGAAATACTTCCTGCGCGTGGCCGAGACGCTTAACTTCTCGGCGGCCGCCCGCGACCTGTTCATCACACAGAGCACGCTGTCGCAGCAGATACTGCTGCTCGAGCGCGAGCTCAGCCAGCCCCTCTTCGTGCGCAACAGCCGCGAGGTGACGCTCACCGAGGCCGGACAGACGCTCCTGCCGCTGGCTAGGGAGACCCTCCGCTCGGCCGACAACTGCCTGCTGCGGCTCGACGAGCTGAAGAACCTGGAGGGCGGCGAGCTGAACATCGGCGTGACCTTCTCCTTCACCAGCATCATGGCCGAGACGCTGACCGCCTTCCTGCGACGCTATCCGCACGTGAAGATGAACGTCAGCCAGTCGTCGATGGCCGACCTGATGGAGCGCCTGTCGCACCATGAGTTCGACTTCGTGCTCGCCTTCCGACCGCTCATCGGCAATCCGCGCATCGAGAGTCGGCCGCTGTTCCACAACCGCCTCGCTGCCATCGTCGACGAGCGCCATGCGCTGGCCGCGAAACAGTCGGTGACGCTCGAGGAGCTGCAGCGCTATGACCTCGCCCTGCCGCGACGCGGCCTGCAGGCGCGCAACGCCCTCGACCGCATCCTTGCCGGCACGGGCTACCACTACCGTATCAAGGTGGAGATGAACACCGTCTACCTGATCTTCCGCTTGCTGCGCGAGTCGAACTACGTCACCGTGCTCAGCGAGAGCACCGTGGTGGGTGAGCGCGGGCTCCGCGCCGTCCCCATCGAAGAGACGGGAGCCTCGGGCTACGACATGGTGGGCTGCGTCCACCTGCTGAAGAACCACTACCTGAAGCGGTCGGCGCAGGAGTTCATCAGCATGCTCGGCGAGAGCAGCACCATGCTGAGAAAGTCCTTCGAACAGATGTAGCGAGCGCAAAGGCTATGACTTTTCACCAATCACCTTTGCGCTCGATTTTATTCGCTTGCAGAGCAGTAACTATGAACTATGAACTGTGAACTATGAACTATCTAACCGCCACCTTGCGCCCGTTGACGATATAGATGCCGCGCGGCAGCTGCGGATCGCCCTTGCCCTGCCATAGCAGCTGGCCCGAGGTGCTGTAGACGGTGAGCGGCTCGGACTGCTCGTCGGCCGCGCCTTCTACCTGCTCTAAGCCGGTGATAATGCTCGATCTGGGCACGAGCTCAACATGCTTCGCTTTGGTTACGCCGTCGGCCTCATAGATTGTAGCACCTCGTCTTATTCCCCCGACGGGCTTCACAATGGCACATTCACCGTCAGGGTCGAACACAGACTCAGAGGCACTGAGAGCATACGAGTCGCCATCAAGAGTAATGTAGCTGTTGTACGGACTGACGGTGCATTTGTAGCCATACAGCCCATATCTATTTCCTTGGGCATTCACTGTTAAGTTCCAGATGTTCAGAGTGGTATTTTCATCTACATGAATGGCATCACCGTAGTTATTATTGATTTTGTAACCTTTTACATTTAAAACATCCTGAACGGTACCCATACCACAGATGGTGCATTTGGCACGCGAATAAATGCCCACCCAGCAGGAATTCTCGCTTTTCCCGATGTTGCAGGTACCCGCAACATTGATGAACAGGCCATCAACCTTGCTATAGATGGGTGGGAAGATGAGGTATTCGGAATTCAATACAGACTCATAGAGGTTCAGACTCTTAGTAGAAGGATTATATGAAAGCCCTATGCGGTTCGGCCTCGAATCAAGCAAATAGATATCGTTGATGTTCTCGCTGTTTACCCGAACACCGCCGATCCATAAGTCGTAGGCCGTGCCGGGAGTAATGAGCACCGATCCTGTGAGACGATTTCTTTTCGTGTCATAGAGTTCGCCGTAAATGCCCTGTTCGCCGTCATAAACACTACCATCGTCACCGTGAACAACCTTCAAGGGTTTGGCAATGACGCTATTCTTCAAAACCACCCGAGCGTCGATACAATCACCTTGGTCGGTTTCGACTTCCAGTGTGGAATTGTCAACCTCAACCACTCCAGTGTAACCATATAAGTGATTAGTTTCATTTTCGATAAAGCCACTAATGCCAGTCTGATGCACCAAGTTCGTAGTAACGTTCACTACAGCTCCATCTTTAATCGTCAGATAGGGATCCGTACTGCTGTTTGATTTTTGCAATCTAATCTCTCCTTTAAGATTCCAAGTACCACCAGATATGTCGACATGCGTACTATTATAAATCGCAAGGGACCTGTAGTCTGCCTCGTCTCCTGTCTGAAGCCTTCCTCGAATAGCAACAGTGCCGTTGTTGATCAGCTTGGTCTTGTTGTTCAGTTGAACGGCAGCTGATTGCCCTGTATGCATGATGGTATTAGTTCCATAGAACTCTATTGTCAAGTCTTCTACAGAGCTCACGATTCTCGTCAGGACATTATTAGTAAACACCAGTTTCTTTTCTTGATAAAGGTATCTGAAGGTTATCAATCCTGTAGCGTCCAGGTATGTACCGTCTTTGGAAAGGCTGATGTCCTTTCCGTTAACTGTCAATTCTTGTGCCTGCGCCGACAGACCGATGGTCATCAGCATCAGAATTGTTATGATTTTCTTCATAGCTTTTATGTTATTAGTTAGAAATCCATTGTCGGTGACAAATTTAGAAAAAATAAATGAAACGTGCAAATAAAATTAAAATATAGCCGCAGAAATGACTTTTATTTGCGATAATTTGTTTTCTTTGTCTTAATTTTTGTGAATCTGCAAAAAGAAATACATGGTTCTATTCAATTGTTCTTCTGCTATTCTGTCAATAAAACAGTTCTTCTGTTCTTGTGTCAATAAAACAGTTCTTCTGTTTGAAGAATCAGGTCCAGAACTCGCGCTCGTCCGTTTCTTCCATTTCGCCCCGGCAGCGCGGACAGGTGTGCATGTTCCATGGGCGGGCGCGGTCGCTGCCGCAGTGGAGGCACAGACGGCCGGCTTCGCTCTGGTACGACGGTGCCACGTCACCGATGACGCCGCCCACCACGATGTTCACGATGCGGTGGCAGTCGGGGCAGGAGAGGGGCGTGATGTGCTGTCCGAAGAGTCCTTTCCCCTCGTAGACGTCGGCCTCATAGCCGCATCTGGTGCATCGATATTTCTTCTTCCATGCCATAACAGAGTGCAAAGATAGTGTTTCTTTTCCGTTCGGCCGCTGTTTCTGGCGGGAAAATGATTTTTTTCGGCCGCCAAGCCGATAGAATGGAAAAGAAAAGGGAAGCCCGTCGGAGCTTCCCTGTCGTTGTCTCTCTTCCTGCGGAGGATTAGAGGTTGGGGTTGATCTTGTTCCACTCTGAGATGGGGGGAACGATGTTGAGCGTGACGAGCTCGTCGCGCATCTTGCACAGATGCTCGTAGCTCTGATCCAGCTTAGCGTTCTCTTCTGCTGTGCCCTGCGGGACTTCGTAGTGTGCACCGTCCTTGTCCATCGTGGTCTTCATGGCCATCATGATGTGGTCGTACTTGTCGGTCTTCACGTATGTGCCGACGGGGAAGCGGAAGGGCTCTCCGCCCATGGCAGCGCGGATCATCTCCACGGAGAGATAAGCGGGGCTCTGGAACGAGCTGCGTCCGCGGAGCTCAATGATCTTGGCTCCACCCTTGGTGACGGCGGTCTTCATCTCTTCCCACTCAGCCTCGGGGAACTCGTCGGTGCCGATGATATCGGTGAGCTTGCGGCCGGCAACGGTAACGTGAGAACCGAAGACAGCCATCTGCTCGCCGTGTCCTCCGTAGGTGGCGCAGCCTGTGATCTCGTTCTGCATCACGTTGAACTTCTTGGCCAGGGCGCTCTGCAGACGGGTGGTGTCGAGGCCTGCCAGCGTGGTGACTTGTCCGGGTTTCAGTCCCGAATAGAGCAGGGTGACTAGACCGGTGAGGTCGGCGGGGTTGAAGATGATGACGACGTGCTTCACGTCGGGGCAGAACTTCTTGATGTTCTGGCCCAGCTCCTCGGCAATCTTGCAGTTGCCGGCGAGCAGATCCTCGCGCGTCATGCCTGCCTTACGGGGAGCACCGCCCGAAGAAATGATATACTTGGCATTGCGGAAAGCCTCTTCAGCGTCGGTAGTGGCGGTGATCTTCACATCGTCGAAGCCGCTCTGGCGCATTTCCTCGGCCACACCCTCGGGTGAGAACACGTCGTAAAGACAGATGTCGCTTGTCAGACCCATCATCAGTGCAGTCTGTGCCATGTTTGAACCGATCATGCCGGCAGCGCCGACGATGGTCAGTTTCTCGTTAGTTAGAGTTGCCATAATTTTTCTGTTAATAAATTATTTATGATATTCACTGCTTGCAAAGGTAGTGAAAAATATTGGAACAGAATCGTTTTCAGTGAAAATAATCTGTTATTAATTCTGAAAAAAGCATGGTTTGACATGTTGATTTGGCAATTTCAAGATTTTTGTGTATCTTTGTGGCTGTAACATCAAACGGAAACCTTATGAAAGAAGTCAACCAAAGAGTAGCTGAGCTGCGCGAGCTGATGCGTCGCGAGCATCTCAGCGCATTCATCTTCCCATCTACAGACCCGCATCAGAGTGAGTACACGGCCGATCACTGGAAGGGACGCGAGTTCATCAGCGGCTTCAACGGCTCGGCAGGAACGGCCGTCGTCACGCTGACGGCAGCCGCTTTGTGGACCGATTCGCGCTATTTCATCGCCGCTGCCCAGCAGCTGGAAGGCACCGAATACCAGCTGATGAAGGAGCGCGTGGCCGGAACGCCGACCATCGCCGAATGGTTAGGAGCAGAGTTGCGCGACGTGAAGAGTCCCGAGGTGGCGGTCGACGGCATGGTGTGCAGCACGGCCATGGTGCGGCAGCTCATCGACGACCTGCGCCGTCAGGGCGGCATCACGCTCCGCACGAACCTCGATGCGCTGCGCGAGGTGTGGCACAACCGGCCGCCCATACCGCAGAACGCCGTCGTCAGACAGCCTTTGGAACAAGCCGGGGAGCCTGCCCACGAGAAGTTGCAGCGCATACGCCGCGCCCTCAGGCAGCAACATGCCGACGGAATGCTGATGGCATCGCTCGACGACATCGCATGGACGCTCAACCTGCGTGGCAGCGACGTCCATTGTAACCCGGTCTTCGTGAGCTATCTGCTCATTTCCTCCACCGATGCCACGCTATATATAAATAAGGTGAAGGTGCCGGATGACATCGTCGGCTATCTGAAAGCAGAGGGCGTATCGGTCGACGACTACGAAAACGTGCGCCAGGGACTGCGCGACTACTTCGAGTATAACATCCTGCTCGACCCCGACGAGGTGAACTACACGCTCTACAAGAGCGTCACGCGCGAAATCATTGCAGCCCAGTCGCCCGTGCCGCAGATGAAGGCCGTGAAGAACGAAAGCGAGGTGCGGGGTTTTCATGAGGCGATGCTCCGCGACGGCATCGCCATGACCCGATTCCTGCGCTGGCTGCGTCCTGCCGTCGCCGAGGGCGGACAGACCGAGCTTTCGGTCAGCCAGAAACTGGAAGACCTGCGCTCCGAGCAACCGTTCTACCGCGGACTATCCTTCGACACCATCGCCGCCTACGAGCAGCATGGTGCCATCGTTCACTACGAACCGACGCCCGAGACCGACGTCGCCCTTCGACCCGAGGGCTTCCTGCTGCTCGACAGCGGTGCGCAATACGTGGACGGTACGACCGACATCACCCGAACCATAGCGCTCGGACCGCTCACCGACGAGCAGCGCCGCGTCTACACGCTTGTGCTGAAAGGCCACCTGCGACTGCAGAACGCGCGATTCCCCGACAGTGCCAGCGGCACACAGCTCGACGCCATCGCACGGCAGCCGCTCTGGGACGAAGGCCTGAACTACCTGCACGGCACGGGTCACGGCGTAGGTGCCTACCTGAACGTGCACGAAGGGCCGCACCAGATACGCATGGAGTACCGTCCGGCCCCGCTCCATGCCGGCATGACGGTCACCGACGAGCCGGGCATCTACCTCGAAGGACGCTTCGGCGTCAGGATTGAGAACACGCTGCTCATCGTTCCCTACCGACAGACGGAGATGGGAACGTTCCTGCAGTTCGAGCCGCTCACGCTCTGTCCCATCGACACGGAGCCTATCATCCGCGAAATGATGACGGCCGACGAAGTGCGCTGGCTCAACGAGTACCACGAACGGGTCTTCACCGTCCTTGCGCCCCACCTGCAGCCCGAAGAGCAGGAGTGGCTGCGCCTGGCGTGCCGCCCCATTTGATACGCTGAAACAGAAAAAAGAATGTCGGAATGGAGCCAACAGCCATTCCGACATTCTTTCATATCACGGTTCGTTCTCAGCTTTCTGCTTCCTGCAACCGCTTCAGATGGCAGAAGAGCAGGTTGCCGTTCTCGTCGCGCAGGTGCATGCCGTTGCCGCGGCAATACTTGAAATACTTGCAGTCGGCGCACTCGCCCTTGCGCATCCACTCGTGGTTGCGGTAGGGGTGGTAGCGGTTTTCCCACACCTCCATGAAGTCGTCGCCGCGGTAGATGTTGCCCTGGCTGTAGTCGGAACGGATGCTGGCGCAGGCGGCTATCGTGCCGTCGGCCATCACCGAGCCCACCGTCACGCCCGCATGGCATGAGAAGAAGCGGCTGCGAACGTCGCCCTCGTAGTTGCCGAGGAAGCCCTCGCAACCATAGTCTACGCGTATGCGCCCCTCTTGCCGCGTCGCTTTGATGAATTCCATCATGCCGCGGAACTCGTCGTTCGAGAGCTTCATGTCGGGATCGTTGGCCGCGCGCCCCATGGGAAAGATACTGAACACGCGCCAACGGGCGACGCCCTTCGCGATGAGGAACTCCTTGATGTCGCCGAGCGACGCGTAGTTGCGGCGGTTCACGCAGGTGACGATGTCGAAGACCAGCCCCTCGGTCTCGACCAGCATGTCAATGGCCTGGCTCACCATGTCGAAGCTCCGTGGATTGCCGCGCATCCAGTTGTGGTCGGCTTCCAGTCCGTCCAGACTGATGGTGATGCTGTGCAGGCCGGCGCGCAGCAGTCCGTCGAAGCGCTGGCGCGTCAGGTAGAGCCCGTTGCACACCATGCCCCAGGGGAATCCGCGGCGGTAGATCTCTGCGCAGCACTCCTCCAGGTCGTCGCGCATCAGCGGCTCGCCTCCGGTGACGATGACGAAGACATGGTTCGGATCGGTCTTCGCCGCCACGCTGTCGAGCACGCGCATGAAATCCTCCTTCGGCATGTCTTTCTGCTCTGCCTTCACCTTGCAGTCCGAACCGCAGTGACGGCAGTGCAGGTTGCAGCGCAGCGTGCATTCCCAGAAGAGTTGCTGCAAGGGGTGCTCCTTGCGCATGTTGTGTTCATGCAGGCGCCAGGCCTCAAGGGCTATCTTGCGGCGCAGTGTGAGCGGCGTGACCTTTGTCTGTCCCATTTGTTTCCGTTTGTTATGCTTCCTTTTTGTAAAGAACGTGCAGCAAACGATTTTATTGTTTCTTTCCACCCTGCTTTTTCAGCTTGCGCGCAACCGTCAGCTCGTAGGCTCCGTTGTACCAATTACCGTCACCCTGCTTCACCTGTTTCTGCTCCATGTCCTTCAGCCTGACCGTGTCGCTGGCATAGCCCTCGCCACCGGAAACAGCATGCGGATCTTCCAGAATGAGCGTCAGACTGGGCTGCAGCGCCACCTCACCGTGCATGGGAAACACGAACGTCCCCGCACGGTCGGTAAGCACAGAGTCGAAAGCGTACGCCTGCTCACGCTCGTCGGTGGTGAACATGTGGCCAAGTCTGGCCTGGATGCCCTCGATGGGGCGGCCGCTGTCGGCATCGGTCACTTCGCCTTTCACCTGATACTCCACCAACGGACAGCCGTACTCCTCGGCCTCGTTGTTGATCACACTGCTGCACGACTCGAAGCCCAGCACCGACAACAGTGCCGACAGCAGGGCATTGTACCATCTTGACATTCTCCGCATCATCTCTTCCGTGTTTTTATTCGCTTCGTCTTTCTGTTGAAACGGCAAAAAAACTCAAATCTTGCACGGCGAAACCGGTTTTTTCTTCAAAAAGTATTAACTTTGCAGCCATAACTTTAACAACGGAAATAATGGCATTGATAAAAGAAGTGAACGGTCTTGCACCCAAATGGGGCAAGAACTGCTATTTCAGTGAGAACGCCGCAATCGTAGGCGAAGTGGTGATGGGCGACGAATGCTCAGTGTGGTTCAACGCTGTGGTGCGCGGCGACGTGTGCCACATCCATATCGGCGACCGCACGAACGTGCAGGACGGCGCCGTGCTGCACACCACTTACAAGACCGGACCGCTCCATATCGGCAGCGACGTGACCATCGGCCACAACGCTACCGTGCACGCTTGCACCATCCACGACGGCGCACTCATCGGAATGGGATCGACGCTGCTCGACAACTGCGAGGTGGGGCGCGGAGCCGTGGTGGCTGCCGGTGCGCTGGTGCTGAAGGGAACGAAGATCGGCGACCACGAGATATGGGGCGGCGTACCCGCGAAGTTCATCAAGAAGACGGCTCCCAACCAGGCCGAGAGCTTCGGCCAGCACTATGTGATGTACATGGACTGGTATCGCGAGCGCGAAGAGTGAATTCAGTTCATAATTCATAGTTCATAGTTCATAGTTCTTTGAAACAAAGCGAGCGGACATGTTGACAAGTTAACAAGTTCTTGTTTTTTTGTTTTAATTATTCAATTTACAACACATTGTATGGAAGGATACAAGACCAAGGACTACGGGCAACCCGTGAAGCGCTTCGTGCAGACAATGGAGCTGCGCGACGACGACGCCCTCATACGGCAGTACCGCCAAGCCCACGACCCCGAACACTTCTGGGACGAGATCAAGGCGGGCATCCGCGAGGTGGGCATTCTTGAAATGGAGATCTACATTGCCGGCAACCGCCTCGTGATGATTGTCGATGCGCCCCTCGACTTCTGCTGGGACGATGCCATGGCGCGCCTGGCCACGCTGCCTCGGCAGCAGGAGTGGGAGCAGTTTGTGGCCCGCTTCCAGCAGTGCGACGCCTCGGCCACGTCCGACGAGAAGTGGCAGATGATGGAGCGCATGTTCTACCTTTATTAATATATAGCAATGAAATATTCCATCATCGTACCCGTCTTCAACCGTCCCGACGAAGTGGACGAGTTGTTGCAGAGCCTGACCGAGCAGACGCTGAACGATTTTGAAGTCATTATCGTCGAAGACGGTTCGTCGAAGCCGTGCAAGGAGGTGTGCGACCGCTATGTCGGGAAGCTCGACCTGAAATACTTCGCCAAGGCGAACAGCGGTCCCGGACAGAGCCGCAACTACGGTGCCGAGCGCGCCCAGGGGCAGTGGCTCATCGTGCTCGACTCCGATGTCGTGCTCCCGCGCACGTATATAGAAGAGGTGGAGCGCGAGATGCAGCGCCTGCCGGCCGATGCCTTCGGCGGTCCCGACCGTGCCCACGAGTCGTTCACGCCCACGCAGAAAGCCATCTCCTATTCGATGACCTCGTTCTTCACCACTGGCGGCATCCGCGGCGGAAAGAAGAAGCTCGACAAGTTCTTCCCCCGATCGTTCAACATGGGCATACGCCGCGACATCTATCAGCAGCTGGGCGGATTCTCGAAGATGCGCTTCGGCGAGGACATCGACTTCAGCTACCGCATCGTAGAGGCCGGCTATCAGCCACGGCTCTTTCCCGAGGCGTGGGTGTGGCACAAACGGCGCACCGATTTCCGCAAGTTCTTCCGACAGGTCTACAACAGCGGCATCGCCCGCATCAACCTCGAGAAGCGTCATCCCGGCACCATGAAGCTCGTCCACCTGTTGCCCATGGTCTTCACCGTCGGCGTCATCCTCCTCATCCTTGTCTCCGCCTTCGGCCGCGCCATGATGCACTACGATGCCGACCGCTGGCACACATGGTACTGGGTGGCTCTCTTGCCCTGGCTACCCATCGTGCTCTACAGCCTTCTTATCTTCATCGATTCCAGCATCAAGAACCGCAGTATGGTCATCGGACTGAAGAGCATCGCCGCCGCCTTCGTCCAGCTGATGGGCTACGGCTTCGGCTTCCTTGAGTCATGGTGGAAGCGCTGCGTCCGCGGCCAGGACGAGTTCACCGCCTTCGAGAAAAACTTTTATAGTTGAAAGTGGAAAGTGGAGAGTGGAAGGTGGGCAGGTGGTTATATAGTATCATACGTTTTAAGGAATTAAAAAAAGCAGAAAGATGAAGAAAGAGTCCCAGAAAGAAGGTAATCACACCTATCAACTGTCACCTGTCCACTCTCCACTGAAAATCTCCGATTGGTCGGAGGAGGACCGCCCGCGCGAGAAACTGATGCGGCTTGGGGCTGAGGCGCTGACCAATGCCGAGCTGCTGGCCATCCTCATCGGGTCGGGGAGCACGCGCGAGAGTGCCGTGGCGCTGATGCAGCGCATCCTCGGCGACTGCAAGAACAACCTGAACACGCTCGGCAAGATGAGCATTGGCGAGCTGTGCCGGTATAACGGCATCGGCGAGGCGAAGGCCATCACCGTGCTGGCAGCCTGCGAACTGGGCAAGCGGCGCCAGCTCGAGAAGGCGCAGGAGCGCCAGAGCATCGACTCCGCCGTCGCTGTCTACGAGCTGATGCACCCCCTGATGCAGGATCTTGCCACCGAAGAGGCGTGGGTGCTGCTCATGAACCAGAGCTGCAAGCTCATCCGACAGGTGCGCATCTCGCGCGGCGGCATCAGCGAGACGGCCGTCGACGTGCGCATCATCATCAAAGAAGCCCTCATGGCCAATGCCACCGTCATCGCCTTCTGTCACAACCACCCGAGCAACAACCTGCGGCCCAGCCGCGACGACGACCGTCTGACCGAGCGCATCCACAAGGCATGCGACCTCATGCGCATCCACCTGCTCGACCATGTCATCGTCACCGACGGCGCCTACTACAGCTACCGCGAGCAGGGGCGGCTCTGAAGCTACAGCTGGCTCTCGCCCTCCACGTATTCCTCGAGGAAGAGATGCTCGCCGTCGAAGACCACGTAGGTGAACTGCCATATCCAGTCGCCGATGATCATCATGCGCGATTTGCGCGAGAGCATCATGTCGAGCTCGATGTGGCGGTGCCCGTAGATGTAGTAGTCGATGTCGGGGTGCGTCTTCATGTACGCCTTAGTGTACTGTATGAGGTACTCCTTGTCCTCACCCATATAGGGAACCTCCTTGCCGTCGGCGCGCTTCAGCCGCGAATGTTTGGCCCATGTGAGTCCGAACCACATGGCCCACCGCGGGTGAAGCATGGAGAAGAGGCGCTGGCAGGTCTTGTTGTGGAATATCCCGCGAATGAAGTTGAACGTACGGTCGGGGTCGCCGAGCCCGTCGCCGTGAGCCAGGTAGAACACCTTGCCGTAGATATCGGTGGTGAGCGGCTTGCGGTGCATGATGACTCCGCACTCCTCTTCCAGGTATCCGTACATCCAGATGTCGTGGTTGCCCGTGAAATAGTGCACCTCCACACCCATGTCGGTGAGCTCGGATATCTTGCCGAGGAATCGCGTGTAGCCTTTGGGCACGGTGTATTTCCATTCGTACCAGAAGTCGAACATGTCGCCCAGCAGGTACACCGCGTCGGCTTTCTCCTTGATACTGTCGAGGAAGCGCACCAGGCGGCGCTCCTGCATCCGTTGATGCGGGATGGCCCACGAGCCCAGGTGGGCGTCCGAAAGGATATATACTCTCTTCATACAAATCATTAATCAAACCCCAGCTCCACTCTCGCTTCTTCCGACATCATCGACTGGTCCCATGCCGGCTCGAAGACCAGGTTCACGTTGACGCTCTTCACACCCTCCACGCTCTCGATCTTCGTGCGAACATCCTCCAGGATGAAGTCGGCGGCCGGACAGTTGGGGGCCGTGAAGGTCATGTCGACGTCGACGTTGCCCTCGTCCTGCACGTCGATCTTGTAGATCATCCCCAGATCGTAGATGTTCACGGGAATCTCCGGGTCGTAGACGGTCTTGATCACGTCCACGATGCGCATCTCAATCTGCGTCTTTTCCTCTTGTGTCATGTCGTTATTCTTTTTTTCTTCAGACTGCAAAGATACGTTTTTTTTCTGTTACGGCCAAAAAAAACGTGTCGGAAGGGGAAAAAATGGCTTCATCGACGAGGACATCGATGAGGAGCAGACGACAGGCATTCGTAATGTCGATGCCCTGAGTCCGGCAGACCGCGCCCGTCAGAACGTGTGGTACACGCTGAGCGGCAGTCGCTTGCCCGACAAGCCCACCGAGCCCGGCATCTATATCAATAATGGGCGTAAGATCGTGATTAAATAAAACAACAAAAAGCAAAAAGGCTTGGCACAAACAACTGCCAAGCCTTTTTTTAAAGTCGGGATGAGGCGACTCGAACGCCCGACCCCTACGTCCCGAACGTAGTGCGCTACCAACTGCGCTACATCCCGAATGCTATTGAAAGCGGGTGCAAAGGTAGTGACTTTTTTTGAATTGCGCGCATGTTTGGACGGAAATTTTGCATTTTTCTTTTATTTCGTGCCCTGCGGGGAGCCTTACGCCATCGAAAAACGATGGTGATGATGGGTGTTTCTTTCCATTTTCGTGGGGTGATGAGCAAGTTTACTCGCTGTCAGTGAAATAATCTTTCATTTTCTTGGCCGTTTCCTTTTTTTTTGTTAAATTTGCGGCGAAAACGTAATTATGAACTAAAAAACATGAAAGCTATGAAGAAAATCATGACAATTCTGATGCTGATGACCATCGGTCTGTCGGCGCAGGCAGAAGAAGAGCTATATGTGGCGGGTAACAAGCTGAACCTCAACCAGACATACTCGATGCAGAATCTTGACG
The DNA here is from genome assembly GCA_002353205.1 of Prevotella sp. UBA2756. Lineage (GTDB taxonomy): Bacteria > Bacteroidota > Bacteroidia > Bacteroidales > Bacteroidaceae > Prevotella. The sequence goes on from DEJE01000020.1 coordinate 93,593, forward strand.
GACTTGGCGGAGGATGCATCTCCTATTACCCCTCTGCAAAGCGGCTGATTGTGGCCGGTGTCGACATCGAGCGTTCGGGCGACGGCAATAATGGCATCGACAGCAGCGTCAGCGGGCTGAAGATTGAGTTCCAAGGCATCAACAGCATCAAAACGACTGCTGCCTGTCTGAAATTCCAAGCGAACACTACCATTGAAAACTATGGCACGGTGAACCTCAACTGCACTGGCAGCAACGAAGGCATCTACATCATGAACACTACGACGGTAAAGATCACTGGCGGAACATGGAACATAAAAAGTGCTTCCGACTATGGTATCGAGGGAAAGGACAAGAACCAGACATTAGTAATCAACGACGCTTCTTACAGCCCGCTCTTCATGACTGTCAATGGATCAGCAGGATGCATACGTGACCTGAAGGATCTCACCCTCAACAACGATATTGAACTGTGTACCGACGGAACCGTATTCCAATCAAATGCAGTACGCGATGCCAGTGGAAACATATTGAAAGGTGTTGACCTAATCATCGGAACACCAGTCTTCTCTCTGGGCGATTACACGTGGGCGATAGGACAAACCAGCATCAAGGCTCCTACCATCACCGGGACCGTCACCTATGATCACAGCACAAAAACGCTGAAAATGACCAATGCCACCACAACTGCGGGAACATTCCAGCCAAGACAGGATGGCATGACGCTTGTCTGTTCGGGTACTAACACACTTTACAAAACAGGGTCTGCCGAAAAGAGCATAGACTTAACCTCCTCAAACGACGGCAGTCTTACTATCCGTGGAACTGGAACCCTTAACTCTGGAAGTATCTTGTTGAAAAATAGCAACAGTAAGTTGACTATCAGCGGTGGAGTGAAGGTGAATGTCCAAACCGAAGGAGCCGATGGGATCATCACTGATTTAGCTGACCTATTTGGAACAGTCGAGGTAAACAGTTCATCTCTATCTGTTACCGAACATAAGGCTTATTATATCGGTGCATGGGTGAAGATGAACGGAAGTGTCATCAGTTCAATAAACACATTGTTCCTTACTGATGTAAAAGGTGTACCTCAATATAACACCGGTGAGAAAGGATTACTTTATGGTAAGGGGGAACACAAAATTGTCCCAGGCACCGCATACGAACTGTGGGTTTGCGACAGGCAAGTCAACAGCTTCAACTGTTCCCAGCTGTCGCCGCTCTTCATTTCGGGAACGTGCACCTACACACCGTCGACCAAGACGCTCACTTTCAATAATGCTACAACACTTTATCCGACAGTGAGCGTGTCCAACAATGGTATTGATGGATTGAAAATCGTTTCCACAGGAACCAACACTCTTCGTGGACCCATCATTTCTGCCTACGACTTCTCCATTTCCGGCTCTGGTCATCTGAAAGTTGTAGGTGATGAATCCGATGCCATTCAAATCCTCAATAAGAAACTGACCATCAACAACACGGAAGTGACGGTAAGCGGAAAGACAGCCATCAAAGGAGAATTCGACCCATTTGTAGACGTGAGTCTTTGGTCAAGGGTTGATGTCAACAACTCGAAGCTTCATCTCAGCGGCACCAAGCAAGCTATCGACGTGGCGCTCTTCGATCCGGAGGACAATTGCTTCGTCATCACACCATCTGACGGTGTCAAGCAAGGTGGCACGATTTATGAAGCCAATGGTACTCCGGCCAAGACGGTGGAGTTGCGCCCCATGACAAAATACAATCTCTGGATCAACGGTAAGCAGGTGAACGAGGTGAACTGCAACAGCCTGATATCCTCGGATGCTGGATATAGCGGGACGATGCAGTTCATACCATCCACCAACACGCTGAATCTGAACGGAGTCAATACTGATGACATGAACTTCAACGGCGGCAACACTTACATCAAGAGCACCCTGCCCACGCTGAACATCAATCTGCAAGGCGAATCGTATCTCTTCGGCCGTTCAAGCGACGAAGGGCTCTATGCCACGGGGAACGTGAAGATCGGCGGCGACGGCTTCCTCAACTTCAACGGACAGAAGAAGGCTGTTTATGTTGGCGGATCACTGGAGCTGACCGACAATGCGGAGGTCAAAGCCTTGGGAACGGAATATGGAGTGAGTTCTCGCAAGTTAACCATGTCGGCAAACACGAAACTGTCCACAAGGGCAAATTCTGCCAATCAAGGCAAGTCGCTGATTATCGATAACACTCCGACGTTCAACGGAGTGGCTTTGCCGTCCGACATGCGTTATGACAGCAGCCAGAAGTGCGTCGTCGATCGAACCACGGGAGCGCCTGTTTCTGTTATGGTTAAGATCAACGCCGACAACGCCGCCGGGCTGGTGACCGATATCAACGTAGTATCTACGGAACAAGCCACGGAGACCACCGTCTACAGCACCTCGGGCCAGCTTGTGTGGCAGGGCAAGGGACAGCCGCAGCTGCCGCGCGGCATTTATGTGGTGAAGCAGGGCGGTCAGGCGCGCAAGGTGCAGTTCTGACGCGCTGCTCGTCTGTGCGTTGTGCAAAAGGAAATGGCTCATCCTGAGGTTCAGGGTGAGCCATTTCTGTATATGCGGGGAATGAAGGAGAAGACAATCTCCTCGTTTCCAGTCTCTTGCAATTTCCTTCGTCAATGAACATCAGTTGCCGGGACGCGGTGCGGCAGCCTGTTGTGCGGGCATCTTCCCCTCGAAGGCGAGGGTGATCTGTTGTGCGAGGTCGGTGTAGTGGGCGCGCGTGGTGGCGTCGGCGGTGCGTGCTGTGCGCAGGCGCTGTCGGATGCTGTTGAGCATGAGCGTGATGAAGGGTCGCGCGTCGTTGCTGTCGGTGGCTGTCCATCCCTTGATGAGTCGCTTCACGGCCTGCTGCTGTATGTATCGGTTCCACGACGAGAGCTTCGCACCGCTGGCCGTCTCGCGGAAGAGCATGGTCACCACGTCGGCGGCGTAGGCCTCGGGCTGGTAGGCGCGGGCGTCGTTGGCATACCAGCACAGGCGGTTCAGGGTGACGGTGGAGAGCAGTTGTGCGAGCATCTGGTCGGCCAGGGGCCGTATGAGGCGCTCGGGGCTGGTGCTGAATCGCATGACGTAGGGCTCGCTGATGAGCCACGATGGCCTTGTCACCACATTCTTCTCGAGCCAGGCGAGGGCTTTCTTCTGCCGGGCTTTCTCCTCGATGGTGTAGACGGCGCCCTGCTCCTCGGCGCTCTTGTAGTGGTGATAGACGCCGGCGATGTTCTGGCTGACGTGTCCCACGTAGCGTCGCATCTGTCCGACGAGCGAGTTGTAGACCTGTTCCAGGTTCTTTCCCATGTCGCCCTCCTCGTAGGTCCACTGCGGCAGCTGTCCGACGATGCGCTTGAGGTTCATGATGCCGTAGTCGGAGGCGCGGAAGGGGTCGTCGCCGAGGTCTTCGGTCTGCGCGCAGGGGTCGTTGTCGTTGCCTTCGCCGCCGAACCACAGCCGCTTGTTCTTCTGGGCTGCGATTGTTTTCTTGTTGAGGGCGAGCCGTTCCGTCTCCTCATCCTTGGCGTCGGGGAAATAGGTGTAGCCCCACTCGATGGCCCACTTGTCGTAGTCGTTGATGCGTGGGAACATGCCGGCGTCGGCGATGTTGTCGTCGGGCTGTGCCACGTAGTTGAAGCGGGCGTAGTCCATGATGCTCGCCGTGTGGCCGTGGCGCTCCACCCACTGCTTGTCGCGCAGCGAGTCGACGGGCGTTGCCGAGCTGGCGCCCATGTTGTGGCGCAGTCCGAGCGTGTGGCCCACCTCATGGCTGCTGACGAAGCGTATGAGCTGCCCCATGAGCTCGTCGTCGAACTTCATCTTTCGTGCGCGGGCATCGACGGCTCCGGCCTGTATCATGTACCAGTCGTGCACCAGCTGCATCACGTTGTGGTACCATCCGATGTGGCTTTCCAGTATCTCGCCCGACCGCGGGTCGTGGAGCTGCGGACCGTAGGCGTTGGAGATGGGCGATGCGAGGTAGCGTATGACGGAGTAGCGCGCGTCCTCGAGGCTCATGGTGGAGTCGTCGGGCCATTCGAGGGCTTTGATAGCATTTTTGAATCCTGCCTTCTCGAAGGCCACGTTCCAGTCTTCCACGCCCTGAATGAGGTATTTGCGCCACTGTTTGGGCGTGGCCGGGTCGATGTAGTAGACGATGGGCTTCTTCGGCTCCACCAGTTCGCCGCGGCGGTAGCGGTCCATGTCCTCCTGGCGCGGCTCCAGGCGCCAGCGCACGGCCACGGTCTGGCTCTTCACCTGCTGCTGGTCGTCGCCGTAGACGCGGTGGTTGTCGGTGAAATAGCCCACTCTCTTGTCGAAGGTTCGCAGTCGCATGGGTTCCTTCGGCAGCATGACGAGCGACGTGTTGAGCCTGACGGTCATCCATCCGGCCTCCTGCGCGGCGGGAATCTTGCTCGTGCCCTTCACGGCGAAGGTCTTCACCGTCTCTATCTCCGTGTTGATGGGGAAGGTGCTGATGTGGTCTACATACGACAGTTCGGGCTTGATGGCCCCCATGTTGAGGCGGTTCTTCACCGAGGAGTAGATGCTGAGCACCTGGTTGTCGCCCTTCAGCAGGTCGGTCACCTTGATGCTGTAGAGCCGGTTCTTCAGCGTGTCGGTGAGCGTGGAGTCTATTTTGATGTTGGCCACGATGGGGTCTTCGTTGGCGGCACGCACGGCCCGCGCTATGTGGTCAGTGCTGTCGGCCGTGGCGTCGTACATCATGGAGCGCAGGAGCATGAACTTGTCGCGCTTCTCCCAGTAGAGGACGACGCTGTTGGCCAGCTCGCCGCCGTACATGCCGGCCTCGACGGGTGTGCTGACGAAGCGTGTGGAGGCGAGGAAGGGCCTCCCCAGGAGCGAGTCGGCAATCTGGAAGTACCAGTCGTCCTTGTGGTGCTGCACGTTGAACAGTCCCTGCTTGGCAGGAGCCCTCACCTCTTTCTTGGCTGGCGGCGGGGCTTGTTTCTTCTTTTTCTTCTTCGCATCGGCAGGCATGGCAGCCACCATGAGCAGGCAGATGGCGAACACGATTTTCTTCATTGCGGTAAACGAGGCTTTGCCTCTAAATAATAAGTGATAAATGATTCAACTATCTCAAGCTCTGCTTGTCTTTTGGGAGTTTATCTTTAGGGAGTTTAGGAGACACTCCTATACTCCTACACTCCTTAAACATGCGAGAATAAATGATAAATCTACAGCAGCTCGGGCAACTGCCACAGCCGTATGCTGTTGCTGCCTTTGACCAGTATGTAGAAGCCTTCGGGACGCTCCTGCGCAATGGCTTTCTTGACCGCTTCCACGTCGGCAAACTTGCGGTAGCTGCAATCGGTCTTCCCGAACTCTTCGCCCACGAGCCAGACGGTCTCCAGTCCGTACTCCTTCATCAGGTCGACGGCCTTCTGGTGCTCCTCGGCCGAGACGTCGCCCAGCTCGCGCATGTCGCCGAGGATGGCCATCTTCGGGCTGACATCCATGTCGCGGAAGTTGCGCAGGGCTGCCGCCATGCTGGTGGGGTTGGCGTTGTAGGCGTCCACGATGAGGTGGTTGCTTTCGGTTTCGGTCAGCTGTGAGCGGTTGTTGTGCGGTACGTAGTCGCTCAAGGCACGGTTGATGAGCTCGGGATCGACGTCGAAGTAGAGTCCGACGGAGATGGCCGCCAGCATATTATAAAGATTGTAGGACCCGATGAGGTGCGTGTTCACCGTGAACCACTCCTGTTCTTCCTCCTCGCTGTCGTAGAAGCACCACTGGAAACGCAGGTAGGGGTCGCAGGCAACGACGCGTCCCAGCACTGAAGTATCTTCCGTGGGGGTCGTCCCGTAGCCGGCAGTGAAGATGATGTTGCGCTCGCTGACCATCTGCATCAGGTCTTCGTCGTCGGTATTCACGAAGACGAAACCTTCGTCGATGCTGTTTTCATCAGCCTGGCTGAGGAAGTCGTAGAGCTCCCCCTTCGTCTTTTTCACACCCTCGAAAGAGCCGAAGCCCTGCAAGTGGGCGCGGCCGACGTTGGTGATGAGCCCACAAGTGGGCTCGGCCGTGTTGACCAGCGTCCGTATGTCGCCGGGATGGCTGGCTCCCATCTCTATGACGGCTATCTGATGGTCCTTGTTCAGACGGAAGAGCGTCTTTGGCACGCCCACGTCGTTGTTGAAGTTGCCCTGCGTGAAGAGCACGTTGTATTTCTGCTGTAGCACGGTGGCAACCAGTTCCTTCGTGGTCGTCTTGCCGTTGGTGCCTGTGATGCCGATGACGGAGATGGGGAACTGTCGCCGATGCTCGCGGGCCAGGTCCTTGAAGGTCTGCAGGCAGTCGTCGACGAGGATGAGGCGCGGGCGGTATTCCGTGCCCTCGGCCTCGCCCGCCACGCCCTCGTCGTCGACAATGGCGTAGGCGCAGCCTTTCTGCAAGGCCTGCACGGCGAATTTGTTTCCATCGAACGATTCTCCCTTCAGTGCGAGGAAGATGCTGCTTTCGGGGCAGTCGCGGCTGTCCGTGGTGATGCACGGATGCTCCTTGTAGAGGTTATAGAGTTCTTTGATATCCATAGATGAGGTGATGATGCTCGCGCTTCGACGAGAGGGCAATGTTGCCCTCTCTGTGGCGAGGTGCTGCAAATTTAATCACTTTTGTCGAAACGGCCAAATAAAAGGTTCATTTATTTCATGTCACGTTCCGTCGAATCCGCCGCTCGAAAAGGGAAGGAAAGAAATTACCGTAATTGACGTAATTCAGCTCCCTCCCCTCGGGGAGGTTAGAAGGGGGCCTACCAGCTCTTTGCCGTATCAGTGGTTGGTGCCGGTGGCCTGCCTGTAGTCGAGCAGTTTGTTCTGGTAGTCGGCGAAGGCGTCGGTGCGGCTGTCGAGGGCTTGCTGGTAGAGCAGCTGCGCCTGCAGGAGGTCGCTCATGGTCGACGTTCCTGCGCGGTAGAAGTCGCGGTTGAGGCGCAGGTTCTCGCTCGCCTGGTCGATGCTTCGCTGTGCGATGGTGAGCTGCTGGTATGCCTCGTTGACGTCGTTCCACGTCTTCTGCATCCTGATGTTGAGCATCTGCGAGTTGTCGGCGAGCTCGTCGACGGCTTTCTGCTGGTCGATCTTGCTGCGCTTGATGGCGTGTGAGCCGCCCCACCAGTCGGAGATGGGAATGCTGAGGGTGGCGAAGACCATGGCGAAGGTTCGGTCGTTCTCCAGCAGGTTGTGGTAGTTGTAGCCTGCGCCGACGGCCAGCGAGGGCAAGTTCTTCCCCACGGCGAGGCGCCGCTGCAGGTCGGTGGCCTCCACCTGTTTCTGCAACAGCTGATATTCGGGCAGCCGCTCGAGGGCATTGCCGTCGGCGAGGGGCGCGGGGAGGGTGGGCGACATGTTGTCGGAGGCGGGTATGATGACGTCGAAGGCCGCTGCCGCCGCGTCGTTTTGCCGGGCGTCGGCGGTGGGCGCTGCCAGTCCGCAATACTGAGCGAGGAGCATCTTGACGATGCTGATGCCGTTGAGTACCTTCACGCGCTGGCTCTCGACGTCGTTCTGCCGCAGTTGCACCTGCAGTTGGTCGTTGCGCAGGGCGACGCCCGCCCTCACCGCTACATCCACATCGCGGCGTATGGAGGCCAGCATGCTGTCGACGGCAGCCAGCGTGTTCAGCTTCTCGCGGAGCGACACCAGCTGCCAGTAGTATTGCTCGACGGTCTTCTCAACCTCGTTTTCGGAGAGCTGTAGCTGCAGGTGGCTCACCTCCTCGCCCACCTTGGCCAGTCGGTTGCCGTTGACGATCTGTCCGCCTGCGAAGAGGGGCTGCACGGCCGTGACGCTGGCAATGGTTCCCTTCTTCATCATCGACATGCTGATGGGGTTGGACAGTTCGAGGAGCATCTCCTGCGGCAGGATCTGTGCCAGCGAAGCTCCGAGCGAGGGCGACAGCATCTCTGATGGGTTCATGTCCATCTTGACCATGCCGCGGTTGGCATTGAACCACATGGCAGTGGCGCTGACGTTGGGGAAATACTTGGTGTAGGCCTCCTTGCGCTGCTCCTGGGCCGACTGTATGGCGTAGTGAGCCTTCCTGACGGCCATGTTGTTCTGCAGGGCAGAGTCTTTGAGCTGCTGCAGGGTGTAAAGCCTCGCCCCGTCTCCCACGGAGAGGGGAGTGGAACCTTGAGCGAACGCAACGGATGCGATGAATAACAGCTCAACTGATATGATATATTTTTTCATTATGATTGCCATGTTATGATATTGACACGTTCAGACTACTCCCCTCTCTGCTTGCAGAGGGGTTGGGGTAAGGCTTTTTTACTTTAGGTTCACCTTCCAGTAGATGACGGGGAGCATGGTGACGACCATGATGAGCGAGCCGATGCCGCCGGCGAAGATGGTGACACCGACAGGCATCCAGAACGACGACTGCGCGATGATCATCGGCACCACGCCCACGGCCGTCGTTGCCGTGGTGAGGAAGATGGGCACCATGCGCCGACGGCCGGCCTCGTAGGCAGCCTGCCGAACCGCCTCGTTGTACGCCTTGCGATCCACGTTCCAGTCGCCATGTGCTGCTACATATTGTTTGATAAGGTCGATAGCATGCTCGAAGATGAGGATTTCGTTGCGCATGATCATTCCCATGAGCGTGATGACACCCATGATGGAGGTCAGTCCGAGCGTGCGGTTCATCAGTCCCAGGCCGATGAGTGCGCCCGGGAGCATGAGTCCGAGGGCTGCTATGCAGACGGTGGTGATGCCGTACTTCTTGAAGTTGAAGAGCAGGAAGAAGAAAATGATGACCATGGCGATGGCCACGCCGCCGAAGATCTGGGGTATCGACTCGGCATCGTACTCTATCTCGCCGCCCACCTCGGCGCGGACGCCCTCGGGCAGAGCGATCTCGTGCTCCATGATGTGGGCCACGCGGCTCTCCACGGGTGCTGCATAGACACCGTTGGCAAACTGTGCCGTGACGGTGATGCAGCGCTCGCCGCCTCGGTGCATGATGCGGCTCTCGCTCCACAACGGCTTCACGTCGGCCACCTGGCGGAGTGGGATGGTGGTGTTGGCACCTCCGAGCCCTGATGAGAGCATGGCCATGGGTGTGCTGATGCCGAGGTTCTCGATGTCGGAGAAGGTCATGTCGCTGTCGTCTTTCACCACGACGGGCAGCTCGTAGTCGCCTTCCCATATCTGTCCGATGCGCAGGTCGGCGGTCGATGCGCTCAGGGCGAGCCCTGCAGAGGTCCGTGTGATGCCGAGCTGTGCGGCCATGACGGGTTCGAGCTGGACGTCGATGATGGGGTGGGGTAGGAAGAAGTCGGTGTGTACCCATTCGAGCTCGGGCATCTGGCGCATGCGCTCCATGAGCCTGTCGGCAACGACGTGCAGCGAGTCGAGGTTTTCACCGTAGAATCGGTATTCGAGTTCGGGCACCTCAAGGTAGTCGAGGCGCTTGAAGCGGATGTAAGCCTCGGGGAAAGCTTCGCTCCACTGCGGCTGATACTTGGCGAGCAGCTGCAGGGTGGCCTTGTCGGACGTGGTGTTGACGATGAACTGTGCATAGTTCTGCCCTGCCATCTGCGGTGCGTAGCACACCATGAAGCGCGGCGAGGAGCATCCGATGAAGCTGGTGATGCCCTTCACGTCCTCGTCTTGCTGCATGACATGCCTCAGAGAGTCGGCAATGTGTCGCGTCTCGTCGATGCCTTTGCCTTCGGGAAGGAAGATTTCCACGGCAAACTGGTCGCGGTCGGCAAAGGGGAAGAGTCGTATCTTGAGCGTGAGGACGATGAGCGTGGAGAGCATGATGACGCCGATGCCGCCCCAGATGGTGAGCCACGGGTGGCGGAAGGTCATGTCGAGCACGCGGTTGTAGGTGTTCTGCACCCATTTGGTGATGGCGTTGCCACCGGTCGACACCTTCCCGGGCTTGATGATGAGCACCTCGAGGAAGGGGATGACGGTGACGGCGAGGAGGAGCGAGACCATCAGGTTGATGGTGATGGTGATGGGGAAGTCTTCCATGGCATCGTGGAACGCTCCTTTCATCGTGTAGAGGATGGGGTAGAAGATGACGCAGATGCACAGCGTGGCCAGCATCATCGGCATGAAATACTGCTTCGACGACTCGATGGCGGCCTCCTTGGGCTTGTAGCCCTTGCCGAGATACTCTAGATAGCCGTCGATGACGACGATGGAGTTGTCGACCACCATTCCCAGGACGACAATGAGTGCCGCCAGCGTGACGATGTTGAGCTCGATGTCCATGAAATACATCACCGCCACGGAGATGAAGGTGCTGAGGGGAATGGTGATAGCCGCTACGATGGCCGAGCGCAGGGGGAAGAGGACCATCATCACGAGGATGATGATGACCATCGAGATGATGAGGTCGCGGAGGAAGTCGCTCACGCTCTTGCCCACCACTTTGGGCTGGTCGGCGATGCGCGTGATGGTGACATCGTCGGGGAGCACGTCGCGGCGGTACTCGTTGAGCACGCCGTCGACTTCCTTACCGTACTGCACGATGTTGTTGCCGGGTGTCATCTCGAGCGACAGGAGCACGCAGGGGTGTCCGTCCTGCTCGATGTAGCTGCCGCCCTTGTCGTATTCGCGCACCACGCGGGCCACGTCTCTCACGCGTGCCACCTTGCCGCTGGCGGGGTCGGAGAAGATAATCTGGTTGGCAATCTCCTCCTCGCTGTTCTCGGTGGGCTGTATGTGGATGGGAATCTGCTGGTCGTTGTCGTCGAGCGAACCGCTCATCGTGGTGATGCCCTGCGCCTGGAGGCGGCTGAAGAGCGTCTGCTGGCCGATGCCGTAGGCTTGTAGGCGCTGGCGGTCGACGTAGAGCGATATCTGTTCCTTCAGCGATCCGTAGACGCGCACGTTGGCAACGGACGGAATGCGTCGCAGACGGTCGGACACCTCGTCGGTGTAGTGCTGCAACTCGCGGTAGCTGCGCTGCGAGCTCTCGATGGCGATGAGCAGTGCCGAGGTGTTTCCGAAGTCGTCGTTGGCCACCAGTGCGAGCACTCCCGAGGGGAGCGACTGCTTGAAGAGCGCCAGTCCGTGCTTGATCTTGCTCCACACCTCGTCTTTGTTGTTCACGTCGTCGTTGAGGCGGAGCATCACGTAGCACATGCCGTTCTGCGAGGTGGTGGTCGTCTTCTCGCGGTTCACCTCCTGATAGGTGAAGAGGTAACGCTCCAGGGGTCGCGCCACCTGCTCCTCCACCTCCTCGGTGGTGGCTCCCGGATAGACGGCGACGACCACTCCCTGACGGATGGTGAACGCGGGGAACTCGTCTTTCGGCATCTCGTACATGCCGAAAAGTCCCATCACGAACAGAATAATGATGATGAGCAGTGTGATGGAGTAGTGTTCCAGCGGCCAGCTGATCCAATTCATTCCTTTCTTATCCATAACTATGAACTATGAATTAGAAAACCACTTTCGTTCCTTCGCTCAGCTTCTGGTAGCCCTCGGTGACGATGCGCTGCCCGTCGGCGATGCCGCTGGCAATGCCGATGCGGTTGCCCTCGGTGGAGCCGACGGTGACAGGCGTGCGGTGAGCCGTGCTGTCGTTGCCGATGGTCCACAGGAACAGCGAGCCGTCGGCTTTCTTCTGCACGCTGGTGACGGGAACGGTGAGCTGACGGGCATAGGCGGGAGCGTGGGCGTTGCCCAGTGTAACGGTGGCTACCATGCCTGGCAGCAGCTGGTGCCCGCTGTTGGCCACATGGATGCGGATGTCGTAGGTATGAGTGAGGGCATCGGCCGCCACACCTTTCTCTATGCGTCCGCCGTTGAGCTGCCTGCCGACGGCTTCGACGCTGATGGTCGACGGCGTGTTGGGCCCGATGCTGCCCATCTCGTTCTCAGGAATGGACACCTTCACCTTCACGCTGTTGATGTCGAGCACGGTGACGACGGCCTGCGAGGGCATGGCTGTCTCGCCCGTTGCCACGTTCTTGCTCCCCACGATACCGCTCACGGGCGACAGCAGACGGCAGTCGGCAAGGTTCTTCTTGGCTACGGCCACCTGCGACTTGGCCTGCGCCACCTTGCTCTGTATCTCTACCCATTTGGCTTCGGGCAGCGAGCCGTTATCGTGGAGCATGCCGTAGCGCTCCAGGGCGTCGTTGGCCTGAACCATCTGCGCCTCGGCCGTGTTGAGCATGTTGCGTGCCTGGGTGTCGTCCATGACGGCAATCAGCTGTCCGCGGCTGACGTGCTGACCCTCGTTGACGAGCACCTGCCTGACGACGCCCATGCTGGTGAAGCTGACTGCCGTGCCGGCATTCTCCTCCACGATGCCGACGTAGGTCTGGCCACCGTTGCCTGCCGAGGCCGACACCTGCTCTGTCTTGACGCGGACAGGCGCTTTCGTGGCCTGCTCTTTCTTCTCACTGCAGCTGCAGACGACAATCGTCGCCAGCAACATCGCCCATTGTCTTGTTCTCATTCCTATCGTTCTGTTGTCTTGTTATATTCTTCACACCTGTCACTTGATTCTGTAGCTCACGCCGATGGTCCCGTAGATGGGGAAGAGCGTCTGCTCCACGGTCTTGAAGTCGCGGTTGAAGATGCCGTTGAGTCCCCAGTTCAGGTCGGCGAAGAGGCCGAAGCGGTCGGCAACCTGCCAGTCGGCACCCACGGAGACGCCGACCTGCAGGTTGCGCATGTCATCGCTGAAGTCGTAGGTGGCGCGCTCGTTCTCTTCTGTTCCCATCGTCACCTTCGGTCCGGTGGGGTTGCCTTGTCGAAGATAGCCGTCGTAGACGTAGCCGCTGAATTCCTTGTCGATCAACAGCGAAACGTAGGGACCGGCTTTCAGCAGCACCTTGTCGCCGACGCGGTAGGCTACCTGTATGGGCAGCGTGAGCATCCACTCCTTCACCTTCTGCCTGACGTGGCCGGTGTAGACACCGTTCATCACGCTTTCGCCCTTCTTCACCTCCATGCGGTACGACTTGGTCGTTGCCTCGGCATCCATTCCCTTGTTCTCGAAACGCAGGCCTATGAGCAGACCTAAGCGGTTCTGAAAGGGCATCAGGGCATCCACGCCGACCATGAACGACGGTGTCAGACTGTACTTCTCGATGCTGCGGATGGTGGCCGGTATGCCAATGGGAGCCGTTCCGCCAATGCTGTAGCCGAGTCGGGCTTTCATTTCAAAACCATCGGGCAGTCCTGCTGCCATCATCTTGCCCTCAAAGGCAAGCAGGATAACGAATATAGATATGATTTTTTTCATCGTAAATGCTCTCCTTTCCTATTCTTTCTCTAATGAGATGACGACTTTGTCGATGTAAAGTGTGCTGCCGATGGCTCCGCAGAACTCAGCGCCCCGCTTGCTCGAAGAGAAGACGAGCGCCAGGTTGTAGCCGTAATTGTCGAGAATCTGCTGATCCACGGGAGCCACATCTTCAAAGAACATCTCGAAAGGCTTCCATTCGTCGGTCGCAGGCAGCGACTTCACCTGAGCCTTGCTGACGATATACTTGCTTGTGAGCACGTTGCCGCCGTCGAGCACTACGGGATTTCCTTCGGCGTCTTTGTTGCGATAGAGCACGGCGTAGATGTCGCCCTCGTCAACGACACCGGGAACCACCTCGTTCTTCTCGTTCGTGAACTCAGCTCCGGGGCGGTACTTGTAGTAGCCCGTCACCTTCACAGGCTCTTGGGGGAACGGATTGTTCTTGCCCATCAGCGTAGACTCGAGCGAACTCTTCAAAGCATTGTTCACGTCGAACTCTCCGATGAACAGGTTGCCGGCGGCAATGTATTTCTTCAGGGCGGCGGCCATGGCACCGGCGCTCTTGGTTTCCATGCGTACGCAGGCGCCTTCGTAGCCGTTCTTGTCGGGAACGGTAGGATATTCCTCCGCTTTCAGGTTGCTGTTGCCCATGCCGAAGCCTTGGTTGCCCGTTGCCCAGATGTTTTTCCTATTGCCGTTTTCGTCCACCTCAAACCAGCTGTAGAAGCTATATTTGAAGATGAACATGTCGACATCCTGGGTTTCGTAGTGCTCGAAGTCGTATTTCAGCGTGGGAAGGTCAGCTTCTTTGAACTCCACCTTGTACTGGCGATGCCACTCTCCGTCCTCCGAAGTGACGGTGTAGGTCACCGGTCCTTTGCTGAAGTCCTGCTCCGAACCGTTGGCGGGCTCGATGGTTGCGCCGGGCGTCAGGGTGAAATGTAGGGGAATTTTCGGCAAAGAGAGTATCGACTTCACCGTGAACACAATCTCGTTGGTGCTGAAAAGCACATCGTTCTTACGCATGTCGGTCTCGGGCTGGTAGAAACAGTCCTTGTAGGCTTCGCCTTCCACCCATGTGCTCAGAATATCGCATTCTGAGTTTTTGGGTTCATCCTTGATGCACGACGTGAGCAGCAAGGCTGAAGAAAGAAAACAATACAAATAGTTCTTCATAAAGATAATTTTAAAAAATCGGGGCAAAGTTAAAAAGATATTTTCATAACAGAAAACTTTTTGCCTGTTAATTAGTGTTCAAGCCCCGATTTCATGTCTTTTCAGTATGTTATATAAGCCAACGAAGCCTTGCCGAATTTGGCAAGGCCTCCGATGTTGATGGTTCTGTGTTTATCTATAGCTATCGGCTCTCGGATGTTTCCTCCCAGCGCAGCACCGCACCGTTCTGACGAGCCGGGTCGGCACCTGTGAAGTCCATCGAGTAGGGGCTGCCCGTGGTGGGACTCTTGCCGATATACTTATGCGTGCGCATCGACATCAGCATGAACTCGTGGTTCAGGTAGTCCTGCCAGAGGAACACCTCGGCCTTCGCGGGATCGTCGGTCAGACGGACGTCGCCTGCGATGCCGTAGCCCGAAGTGAAGACATAGCGGCCGTCTTCACACTGCAGGACGACCTTTCCCTGGCCCTTGTCGATGACACGGAAGTGCGTCAGGTCGCTCGTAACTTCTGCATTCTTATCCGACGAGGGTGCCGGCCGGAAGCCTTCGGTGTCGTGCAGCAGTCCATGCTTCAAGGCAATGGCAGGTTTGCCGGTGGCAAGGTTGATGATGCGGAATGTCTTGCCGTATGGAATATTCTTGCTGCGGTCGGCCTGCGGTTCCTCCACGGTGAAGTTGTCAAACTCGGCATAGCCGCCCTGGATGCCCTTGCGGTTGAAGGCGAAGAGGGCGTGGCGCGAGCCCTGGAACGTGATGAGCTGATACGACAGCGGCATCTCGCGGCCCAGCGGTTGGAAGACCTTGCCATTGAATGACCATTCGTAGTGGGCACGGTCGTGGTCGTAGTCGCCCACCATGCGGAGCCATACCTTCTTCAATGGTGCGTCGCAGGAGGCGAGGCCCAAGGTGACGGTGTCGTTGGTGGCTTGCTCAAAGCAGTGCAGGAGCAAGCCATAGTGGCCTTGCTCGATGCCAATCCAAGAGCAAGGCACGTTGATGTTGCCCAGTCCGGCCACGTCGCCTTCCTTCATGCCGCCGACATATAGCTCCACGGTGGCAATGCTTGTGGGGCCGATGACGCGCTGCGTCAGCGTGTTGCGGGCCCACATGAGCTGCTCGGCAGGCTGTGCCTGCAGGCGCAGGCGGCCGTTCTTCAGGCTCCATTTCTTCTCGTCGGGGTTGTGGTTCCACTGCCAGATGCGGCCGAGCTTCTTGCCGTCGAAGTTCTCGCTGCGCTCGTAGGGTGCGTGGGGAGGCTGCTGTGATACAGCAGCAGACTGGACGTTGGGCTTGAACCACGTGCGCGGCGCGCGACCCAGATTGCCCTCCAGCCCGAGCATGGGCCAGCCGTCCTTCCAGGTGATGGGCGCCAGGGTGACGGTGCGGCCGACGGAGTGGAAGTCCATCATCAGCAGAGCCCACCACTGTCCGCTCTGATCCTCCACGATGCCGCCCTGATGGATGTTGGTGCAGGCCGTGGCATGGATGTCGACGGGCGGAATGCCGAACTTCGTGCCGTTGCTTCCGATGCGGTATTGCTCGCCTTGAGGCACCTGCGTGAGCGAGGCTGCATGGTAGCCGAAGGTCTCGTCGGCCGTGATGGTGATGGTCTCGTAGGGCCCCCAGATGCTCTTCGAGCGCGAGCAGAGCGTGCGCCCGTTGGGCCGGTAGTCGGTCGAGATGAGATAGTACATGCCGTTGATCTTGTACATGTGGTGACCTTCGCCCACGGCGTTGCCCTCGGGGATGATGGTGCGCTCGGTCTCCTCGATGGGCCCGCTCATATCGGGCTTCAGCTCTGTGCATTTCACTTCGCCGTAGCCGTGGATGGCGTAGATCTTGCCGTCATCGTCGAAGAGGACAGACAGGTCGTAGATGCGTCCCTGCATGTTGTGGTGCTTCCAAGGGCCGCGGATGTCCTTCGAGGTGTAGCACTGCAGCCCCTTTCCGTTCACGTTGGAGTAGACGTAGAACTGTCCGTTGGCATATCGGATGCAGGGTGCCCAGATGCCCTGTCCGTAGATTTCCTTGTGGTTTCGGAGCGCGAAGGCATCGTCGTTGAAGTCGAAGCGGTCGAAGCAGTAGCTGATGTTCTCCCAGTTGACAAGGTCCTTCGAGTGCAGGATGACCAGTCCTGGCACGGTGTGCATGGTCGTTCCGGCCAGATAGTAGTCGTCGCCCACGCGCAGGATGTCGGGGTCGGAGAACTCATCGTAGAAAAGAGGGTTGGTGAACGTGCCGTTTCCGTTGTCGGCGGTCCACGACTTGGTCTGTGCGAGAATGTAGCTGCTCATCATGGTGAACAGCAACAGTAGCAGGTTTTTTCTCATTGTTTTAGTATCGTTATTGTTTTCTTTTGCAAATGTATGAAAAAAAAGCAGGATTCCACTCATTTATTAGAATCTTTTTTTATAAATTTGCATCGTCAATGGCCAAAAGCTTACAGTCACCAGTTCACGAAGAGATGACACAACCGACAATCAATGTGCAAGGACAGTTGCTCGACCTAAGCCGCCCCTGCGTGATGGGAATCCTGAACGCCACGCCCGACTCGTTCTTCTCGGCCAGCCGTCAGCAGACGGAGCGCGATATTGCCGCCCGTGCCGATGCTATCGTGGCCGAGGGAGGCTCGATGATTGACGTGGGAGCTTTCTCCACCCGACCGGGAGCTGCCCCCGTGGATGAAGACGAAGAGCGTCGGCGGCTGCGCAGGGCGCTCGCCGTGGTGAGGCGCTGTCATCCCGATGCCATCGTGTCGGTGGACACCTTCCGACCCGATGTGGCCCGTATGGCGGTGGAGGAGTATGGCGTGGCCATCGTCAACGATGTGTCGGCAGGGCGCGTTGCAGGCGTCTTCGGCGGAGAGGAGCAACCGGCAGACCTGTCCGATGTGCCCGAGATGTTCCGCATGGTGGCCCGTCTTCGCGTACCTTATATACTAATGTCTGCACGAAGCACCCTGAAGGAGATGCTCACTGGCTTTGCCGACGAGGTGCTGAAGCTTCGTTCCCTGGGACACAACGATATCATTCTCGACCCGGGCTTCGGCTTCGGAAAGACCGTGGAGCAGAACTACGCCATCCTGCAACAGTTGGAGAAACTGCATGTCATGGGGCTGCCGCTGCTTGTGGGGCTCTCGCGCAAGAGCATGATATGGAAACGCTTGGACACGACGGCCGACGATGCGCTCAACGGAACCACCGTCCTGAACACCATTGCCCTGATGAAAGGCGCGTCGATCCTGCGCGTCCACGACGTGCGTCAAGCGGTGGAGGCTGTCCGTCTCTGCGCTCCCTGTGAAGAAAAAGAAACAACCCATCAATAAAGATACCACTGTGTTCGACTTCGGAATCAAAGATATCATCGACATCTTCCTTGTCGCTCTGATGCTCTACTACATCTACCGTCTGATGCGCGAGAGCCGTTCGCTCAACGTCTTCATCGGCATCATGCTGTTCATCATCATTTGGCTCTTCGTCAGCCAGATTCTCGAGATGCGCCTGCTGGGCAGCATCATGGACAAACTGGTCAGCGTCGGTGTCATTGCACTCATCATCCTCTTTCAGGAAGAGATCAGGAAGTTCTTCTATAACATCGGCGCACGGCAGCGCTTCCGCACGCTCGCAAGTTTCTTCCACCGTGATCGCAAGAAAGACGACGAGGTGGACAAACGCACCATCATGCCCATCGTGCTGGCCTGCATGAACATGGCACGTCGCAAGGTGGGTGCCCTCATCGTCATCGAACGGAACTCTCCGCTCGACGACATCATCACCACGGGCGACCAAATCGACGCAAACATCAACCAGCGTCTCATCGAGAACATCTTCTTCAAGAACTCTCCGCTACACGACGGCGCCGTGGTCATCCGCGACAAACGCATCTGTGCTGCGGGCTGCATTCTCCCGGTCAGTCATACAACCAACATTCCGAAAGAGCTCGGACTGCGCCACCGTGCCGCTCTTGGCATCTCGCAGGAGAGCGATGCCATTGCCATCGTGTGCAGCGAAGAGACGGGGCGCATCAGTACGGCTATCAACGGTGAGTTCCGACTGCGACTGTCGGCCGAGGAGCTGGAGAGCATCCTGACCAAAGGGATGAGGAGTATCGAGAGTTAAGAGTGAAGAATTAAGAGTTAAGAATTAAGAGTTAAGAGTTAAGAATTAGGCTAATCGACTAAAAACAATATCTACGAATGAAAACAAATCGAATGATTCTTGTCTGGCTGCTGGCCTGCATGGCACTCAGCATACATGCCAGAAAGACTTACAACTTCAACGGTGACTGGTTGCTCTATGTGGGCGACGTGGCAGAAGCCAAAGACGCGGCTTTCGACGACAGTCGCTGGCTCGGCGTGACGCTGCCATACGCCTTCAACGGCGACGAGGCGTTCCGCAAAGACATTGTCGACCTGACCGACACCATCGTTTGGTACCGCAAGCACTTCACACCAGAAGACTTCCCCAGCCATCCGAAACAGGGGAAAAGCGCCGCTGAGAAGTACTTCATCGAGTTCGAGGGGGCACGCCAGGGGGCCGATGTCTACCTGAACGGCCATCTGCTGGGCTACAGCGAGAATGGCGTGATGGCCTTCGGATTCGACCTGACACCCTATCTCGTCAAGGGCGACAACGTGCTGGCCGTGCGCTGCGACAACAGCTGGACCTACCGCTCACGACAGCACGACAGCCGATACCAATGGAACGACCGCAACTTCAACGCCAACTACGGCGGTCTGCCTAAGAACGTGCGACTGCATGCCACCGACAAGCTCTACCAGACGCTGCCTCTCTACTCGAACCTGGGCACGACTGGAACATACGTCTACGCCACTGACTTCGACATTGCCAACAGGAAGGCGACCGTACACGTAGAGTCGCAGGTGCGCAACGAGGACGACAAGGCGCATACGTTCCGGCTCTTCGCACGTGTGAGTAATGCCGACAACTACCTGACGGCCATCATTCCCGGCGAACCTGTCACGCTGAAACCTGGTGAGACGCGCACCATCAGCATCCAACGGGAGCTCGAAGGGCTGCACTTCTGGTCGTGGGGCTATGGTTATCTCTACACCGTCACGTCCTTCCTGGCTCCGGCAGAGGGCGATCCGAAGCCGATGAGCTACCATCCCGACGCTGTCGTCGTCCGTACCGGCTTCCGAAAGACGCGCTTCGCCAAAGGAAAAGTGTGGCTCAACGACCGCGTGCTGATGATGCATGGCTACGCTCAGCGCACCAGCAACGAGTGGCCGGGCGTGGGACTGAGCGTTCCGGCGTGGCTGAGCGACTATTCAAACGGCCTGATGGTGGAGTCGAACGGCAATCTGGTGCGCTGGATGCACGTCACGCCGTGGAAGCAGGACATCGAGTCGTGCGACCGCGTGGGCCTCTTGCAGGCCATGCCGGCCGGCGATGCTGAGAAAGACGTGGAGGGTCCGCGTTGGACACAGCGCACCGAGCTGATGCGCGACGCCATCATCTACAACCGCAACAACCCCAGCATCATCTTCTACGAGTGCGGCAACGAGAGCATCTCGCGCGAACACATGGTGGAGATGAAGAAGATACGCGACCAGTACGACCCCTTCGGCGGCCGAGCCATCGGCTCGCGCGAGATGCTCGACATCAACGAGGCGGAGTACGGCGGCGAAATGCTCTACATCAACAAGTCGAAGAAGCACCCCATGTGGGCCATGGAGTACTGCCGCGACGAAGGTTTGCGCAAATACTGGGACGACTACAGCTACCCGTTCCACAAGGAAGGTGACGGTCCGCTCTACCGCGGGAAACCGGCCGCCGACTATAATCACAACATGGACAACTTCGCCGTGGAGATGGTACGGCGCTGGTACGACTACTGGCTGGAGCGTCCCGGAACGGGAACGCGTGTCAGCAGCGGCGGCGTGAAGATCGTCTTCTCCGACACGAACACGCACCATCGCGGCGAATCGAACTATCGCACCAGCGGCGTCACCGATGCCATGCGCATTCCGAAGGACGCTTTCTTCGCCCATCAGGTGATGTGGAACGGATGGGTGGACAAGGAGAAGGAACAGACCTACATCGTCGGCCACTGGAACTACGAGCCCGGAACGGTGAAACCAGTCTATGTGGTTTCCAACGGCGACGAGGTGGAGCTCTTCCTCAACGGGCGCTCGCTGGGACGCGGCGTTCAGCAATACCGCCATCTGTTCACGTTCGACAGCGTGCGCTACGAACCAGGAACGCTGACTGCCGTCAGCTATAACCGGGTGAAGGCATCGGCCGACAATGCCCCGACGGTTGCCAAGGAAGCCAGCCGCTACGAGCTGCAGACGGCCGGAGAACCCGTGGCCCTGCACCTGAAGACCATAAGCAATCCCGAAGGCATGAAAGCCGACGGTGCCGACATGGCACTCGTCGAGGTGGAAGTGGTCGACAAGGAAGGGCGTCGCTGTCCGCTCGACGACCGCATGATTCTCTTCCACATGGCGGGTGAAGGCCGCTGGATCGGTGGCATCGGAACGCGCAACAACAAAGAAATGCAGCGGCCCGACACGCAGTCGCGCGAAGGACTGCTCGACGCTGCGGCTACGAAGAACGTCTCCGACAACTATGTCGGGTCCTACATGCTGCCCGTGGAGTGCGGCGTGAACAGGGTTCTGGTGCGCTCGACGGTCAACGCAGGAGACATCAACGTTTCCGTATGGGCCGAAGGGCTGAAGCCCGCCTATGCGAAGCTGACCACCGAAGCCGTCAACGTGGCCGAATACCAGCCGCGGCTGACCCTGCCGGGACGACTCGACCGGGGCGAGACGCCACAGACTCCTTCCTATCAGGAGCAGCAAAGGGCCGTGACCATAGCGTCGGTGCACGCCGGTTACGACGAAGAGCATGCCGGCAACAGCTTCGACGACAACGAACTGTCGGAGTGGAAGAACGACGGACGACTTTCCACGGCATGGATTACCTACCGCCTGGCACGCAAGGCCAACGTCAGTGACATCTGCATGAAGCTCACCGGATGGCGCATGCGCAGCTATCCCATCGAAATCTATGAGGGCAAACGACTCGTATGGAGCGGTGAGACACCACGCAGCCTGGGCTATGTGCATCTGAAGGTTGTGCCACGCGCCACCAACGAGATTACCATCCGACTGCGCGGAGCAGGCAAGGATGAGGATGCTTTCGGCGGTATCGTCGAAGTGGCACAGCCTGCTGCAGGCGAGCTCGATCTCTATAAGGCCAAGGGTGGTGGCGAGACGCGCAGCGAACTGCGCATCGTCGAGGTGGAATTCCTCGAAGACGTGAAATAAGTGCCGGCTGTCGGCCTTCGGCGCTTCGTCGATAGCCGACGATACCGCACGCTGCCCAATCGCCAAAAAAACGTAAATCGGAACGGCATTCGCTTGCCGTTCCGAATAAATTGAGTATATTTGCAAATCGTATTAACCTGAACGAAATCATTATTCAATTATTATTATAACAAACTATGGATTTAATACAACAAATCATCGAGCGCGCTAAGAGCAACAAGCAGCGCATCGTGCTCCCCGAAGCTGAGGAGGAGCGTACACTGACAGCCGCCGACCGCGTGCTGGCTGAAGACATGGCCGACATCATTCTCATCGGTAACCCCGAGAAGGTGCACGCACTGGCCGAGGAGAAGGGCCTGAAAAATATCGGAAAGGCAACACTCATCGACCCGCTGAACTGCCCGAAGAGCGAGGAATACGCCCAACTGCTGGCCGAACTGCGCAAGAAGAAGGGCATGACCATCGAGCAGGCTCGCGAACTGGTGAAGAATCCGCTCTATCTGGGCTGCATGATCATCAAGACAGGCGATGCCGACGGTCAGATTTCGGGTGCTCTCTCCACAACAGGCGAGACATTGCGCCCCGCACTGCAGATCATCAAAACAGCTCCCGGCATTACTTGCGTCAGCGGTGCCATGCTGCTCATCACGAAGAAGCCCGAATACGGTGAGAACGGCGTGCTCGTCGTCGGCGACGTGGCCGTAACGCCCATGCCCGATGCCAACCAGCTCAGCCAGATTGCCGTCTGCACAGCACAGACAGCTCGATCGGTTGCTGGATTCCAGGATCCGCGCGTGGCCATGCTGAGTTTCTCCACGAAGGGCTCCGCTACACACGAAGTAGTCGACAAGGTCATTGAGGCAACTCGCCTGGCCAAGGAACTCGACCCCGCACTGAAGATTGACGGCGAACTGCAGGCCGATGCCGCCCTCGTGCCCGGCGTAGGCAAGAAGAAGGCACCCGGTTCCGACATTGCCGGACAGGCCAACGTCCTCGTGTTCCCGAACCTCGAAGTGGGCAACATCGCCTACAAACTGGTGCAGCGTCTCGGCGACGCCATCGCTGTCGGCCCCATTCTCCAGGGTATCGCCCGTCCGGTGAACGACCTCTCGCGCGGCTGCTCGGTGGAAGACATCTACTATCTCGTGGCCATCACCGCCTGCCAGGCCATGGACGCAAAATGAGTTAACAGAACAGAAAGAATTTGTTTTTAATTTCTTTCCAAAAAGATAAAGAAATGAAAATTTTAGTTTTGAATTGTGGTTCGTCGTCTATCAAGTATGCACTGTACGACATGGACACGAAGAAAGTGATGACAAGCGGTGGCGCCGAGCGTGTTGGCCTTGACGGCGCTTTTGTGAAAGTGAAACTGGCCAACGGCGAGAAGAAGCAGATCATGCACGACATTCCCGAGCACACCGAGGGCGTGAAGTTCATCTTCTCACTGCTCACCGATCCGGAGATCGGCGTCATCAAAGACCTGAAAGAGATTGACGCTGTAGGCCACCGCATGGTGCACGGCGGCGAGAAGTTCAACAAGAGCGTCATCCTCACCGACGAGGTGCTGAAGGCTTTCGAGGAGTGCTCGGAGCTGGCTCCGCTGCATAACCCCGCCAACCTGAAGGGTGTGAACGCCGTGAAGGAGCTGATGCCGGGACTGCCCCAGGTGGGCGTTTTCGACACCGCCTTCCACCAGACCATGCCGCCGAAGGCTTTCATGTATGCCATTCCTTACGAGCTCTATCAGAAATACGGCATCCGTCGCTATGGCTTCCACGGCACCAGCCACCGCTATGTGTCGGCTCGCGCTCTGGAATTCCTCGGTCTGCCGGCTGAAGGCACGAAGATGGTGACCTGCCATGTGGGCAACGGCGGCTCGATTGCTGCTGTGAAGGACGGCAAGTGCATCGACACGTCGATGGGTCTCACTCCGCTGGAAGGTCTTGTCATGGGTACACGCGCCGGCGATATCGACGGCGGAGCCGTGACGTTCATCGAGAAGAAGCTCGGACTCGACGCCGACGGCATGTCGGACCTGCTCAACAAGAAGAGCGGTGTGGCCGGTCTGACAGGCGGCAAGAGCGACATGCGCGACGTGGAAGCTGCCGCTGCCGAGGGTGACGACCGCGCCCGTCTGGCTCAGGATATGTATTTCTATCGCATCAAGAAGTACATCGGTGCCTACGCTGCCGCCATGGGCGGACTGGATGTCATCGTGTTCACCGCCGGTGTAGGCGAGAACCAGACCAGCATGCGCTCCGAGGTGTGCAAGGACATGGAGTTCCTCGGCGTGAAGTTCGACGAGAAGAAGAACCTCGTGCGTGGCGAAGAAGCCATCATCTCGGCCGATGATTCACGCGTGAAGGTTGTCGTCATCCCCACCGATGAGGAGCTGATGATTGCCACCGACACCATGAACCTGCTGAAGTAAGCATTTCATTGCGAAACAAATCATGAAAAATGCAGCCTCGAAAGGGCTGCATTTTTTGTTATCTCATCATTTCAGCGCGGCGATAGTTGGCGGAACCCGTTCGCCACAGCCGTCACTTGTCGATGGCTACGGTGCGGAACCAGTCTTTCAGCACACCGCGGTAGTGGTTCTGCGAGTCGCTGACGAGGACGAGCAGCTGACGGCCGTCGGCCAGTTTGGGACCTACACAGATGCCCTCGTAGTTGGCGAAGCTGCGCTTGCTCAGGTTGATCTTGGTGCGGAACTGCGTGAGCAACGTCTTCTGTAACTTCTCGCCCGGCTGCTGCTTCGACGGATCCACCATGTAGAGCTTGACGAGAACGAACGATCCTATCTTGCGGGGCGGAAGATAGATCTCGCGCTCGAGCACCACCAGACGGCCGTCGTCGAGGGCTGCCAGTCCGCTGACACCGAGCACCACGGAGCCCTTGCGCTTCTTCACCGTCGTCACATCGCTCTCGTACCAATACTGTTCGGCGGGCTTCAGGTCGTCGCCGAAGCTCTGCAGCCGCAGGTGGTTGGGCAGACGGTTCGACAGCTTAGGCTGCTTGCCGTCCGCGCGGAGCGTGTTCTCCGACGTTGTCCAGAAGCGGTGCGTGTTCGCATTGTAGGTGAGCGCCTCGAGACTGCTGTTGGCGTAGGCCGTCTGGAAGATGTCGGGCACCTGCAGGGCGCGCCCTGTCAGCTTCCCCTCCGTATCGTATTCGATGATCTTCCCGTCTTTCTCGTTGCTGACGAACAGCGTGTTCGACTGCGGCACATAGCAGATGCCCTCCTCGTCGCGGCCGCGCTTGCCGTCGGTGATGAACGCGTCGGCACTGACGGAGACGATTTCGCCTGTCTTCGGGTCGGTCTCAATGGTCATCAGATGGTAGCCTGCCTGTTTGGATTTGTCGTTGGCCACGGCGTAGCGCGACCCTCCCATCCATGCTATACCGCTATAGTTGCCCGCGGGGACGGCTTTCGGAAAGTGGCGCTGACGGTTCACGACGACGCCCTCGGCTGCTCTCTGCGGGGTGGCCTCGGCTACGGATTGCTTCATCAAGCGTTTCTGCATGCGTGCGTATTCCTTGCGCGCCTTCTTCAGCTGCTTCTGGAACGCCTCGTTGGCCAGCAGCTTGCAGAAGACGGCGGTGGCCACGGTCTGCGAAGCATCGACATCGCTCTTGTAGTGGCGGCCGCAGATGACGCGGTTGATGGCATACTGCCGTGCCCGTCGCATCAGTGCCTCAGTGGAATCGGGCACGCAGAGGGCCAGCGTCATGGCATAGACCCATCCTCTGACGCTGTGGCCCGAGGGATAGCTGTAGGTGGTGCGCTCCTGCTCGTCGTTGGTCACCACGAGCGAGGGCTCGTTGAAGCGTGCAAAAGGTCGCTGCCGCTTATAGTAGCTCTTGATTTTCTTGTTGGTTTCGTTGGCATCTTTGCGCGCACCTTCTGCCAGTTTGAAGATCTCGGGCGTCTTCTTGGGGTCGATGGTGAATCCCACGGCCGGCGAGAAAGCTGTCGACGTCCAGCTGTCCTCGTCGATGGCGGCTTGTTTTCCGGCCGGCGTGTCGCGTTGTTGCTTCCCCCACAGATAGTAGGCCATGTCATTGTCGTAGTCAGGACTGCCTTCTGCAGGCGGTTGTGGAACGAACAGCACGCCGTCGGGCAGTTCGTCGTCGTTGAGAAACGACTCCAGTTTCTGCTTCTTTTGTGCTTCTGCTCCCGTGAGTATACCTGTCAGGAGGAGAAGAAGGGTTGAAATGCGAATTATATTCATAGCGATGGCTTAAATTTTTGATACTCAATGTTCCATTTCTGTTTGCAAATGTACAAAAATTATAGTTTTCGGACAAGAAAAAAAGCGTTTGTTACAGTTTGTCCGAAAAAAGAGTTGGAGTCTGATAGACATTTGAAAGAAATCGCGAAAAAACTTGTTTCGAGAGAAAAACCATCGTACTTTTGCATTGTCGAAAGTGACAAACAATAACTCAAGTGTAAATAACAAATAGTAATAACCAAGTAAAAAATAGAAAGGGATCGAATTATGACAATAATCACATTAATGGGAATCCTCTCGGTAATAGTAATGGTGGCTGCAGGACGTTACGGTCTGACCACAAAATAAACCTGATTCCCGCAACGGGTAAACCACCTATAACAATAACAAAAGGCCTGCAAGGGGCCAAGTAAAGAACCATAAAAAATAGAAAGGAAACAAGTTATGATGATTACAACATTCATTGGGGCTCTGTCACTTCTCGCACTGATGGTTTCTGAATGCCACGGGCCCCTTGCATAAGCTTCAAATCAACGCCATCGGGAGGCATGACTCACCGGAAAGGCAAGACAACAATCTTAGTTAATAACCAGTTTAAAGTATGGAAAGGAAACACACTATGACAATGATCACATTAATGGGAATTCTCTCAATCGTAGTAATGATAGCCGCTGGTCGTTTTGGTCTGACCGCAAAATGAAGACGGCCTGCTTGGCTAAAAGATAAATGATAACAGGCCATTTCGCTTTCCGAAATGAGCTATAGGTAAAAAGTGTGCCACGCCTCGGCGTGGCACACATGCTAAAGGGTCGTTGCTGTGAAGGCGGACGCTACTGTATCTGCGTCTTCACGCGTTCGTCCGACTGTATTTCGCGCCCTGCTGTGTGTGCGTCGAAATCGACTTTCTCCTTCGTGAAGTCGGGCGTGTTGAACGAGAAGAACGTCTCGTCGTAGTAGCGGCGCGGGTTTCGTTGCGGCAGGAGGAAGGGCTTCGAGCATCGTCCCTGCTCGTCGATGGAGCAGAGATAGAGCCGGGTGTAGAGCCCGTCGTCGCGTCGGCTGGTGAAAACGATCCAATGTGAGTTCTCGTTCCAGTTGTGATAGCTATCGGCCATGGGGCTGTTGATCTCCTTCAGCTCGCGTGCCTCGCCCGTCCGGAGGTCGAGCAGCCACTGGTCGCTCTCGTTGTGCCAGACGGAGAAATAGCCGTAGTCCATGAGTGTGAACAGAATGTAGCGTCCGTCGTAGGAAGGCCGCGGCCAAGTGAGGCTCTTGCCTTTTGCAACGGCGTTGAAGATGGTGTCAACATGCTGGTCGAATGTTCCCTTGTCGGGGTCGAAGCCGATCTTGCAGAGGTTGTATCGCTCGTTTTCGAAGTTGACGGGATAGTCCTGTTGCAGGCATGTCATGTAGTAGAGCGTGCGTCCGTCGGGCGAGAAAGTGGGCGTGTTCTCGCTCCACTCCTTCGTCGACAGCAACGAGTCGGTGAGAATCTTGTGCGTGGAGGGTTCGTACACGAAGACGTCGCTCGAGAGGTCGAATACCTCGATGCGCTCGCTGGGTACGACATGGAAGCCCTGGCGCGTCTGGTTGGTGGAGAAGGCGCAGTAGCGGCCCGTCGGATGCCAGTAAGGATAGACCATGGAACCGCCGAGGAGCTCGTTCTTTGCTTGCAGCCACTCGCGTTTTCCCTGCTGTTGGAACATTGTGGCGCCGTGGTCGCCGCGAACATGGAAGACGAACTGCTCGGGATTGGTGCGGTTGGCGGTGTGGCAATTGACACACATGCCGGTCACCTGAGTGTTCTCGATGATGGCAAACTCGTCGAAGGTGGACAGGTCGCGCTGGTAAAGGCCCATTTTGCTGTAGACTTCGTAGCCCGGTGCAACGCGCCGGTAGGTGAGTCCCCACTCGTCGAGGGCGTAGGAGCTGACGTCGACGGTGAAATCCTTGTACTGGATCCACTGTCCGTCTTGCAGCACGCAGGTGGTAAAGGTGAGGCGTCCGCCCTTGTTTTGCTCAACAAGAGCATGCCAGTCATCCACGTCGAAGTCGGCATAATCGCCGTTGGCATGCAGTTCACCGCCTTTGCTGCCGCGGACGACGACATCCACACACTTGACATTGCCACGGACGACGTTGAAGTTGAGCGGTGCTATGCCTACGGGAATGGTCACGCCCACGTAGTCGGGATAGATGGGCGGCAGCTCGTCTGTCCGTTGCACGTCGGTCCCAGGCCGATGGCTGCACGACGACAAGACGACGGCCATTATGATGGTAAAAAACTTCAGTAAATAGTTCATAAATCTTACTCGGCGAAAGAGGAAACTATAAAAGACAGGTCTGGAATCCTTGGCTCTCAATCCTTAGCTTTATAATTCTACTCTTAATTCTTAACTCTTACCTCTTAATTCTTAACTCTTAATTCTTAACTCTTAACTCTTAATTCTTAACTAAATAGTACCACGTTGTGCCACGGAACTGCTCGAGAGCGGCAGGTTGGGCTCCGCCAGATGTGACCCGTATAAACTCTCCGGCGGCCCTCGTGACCTCCGGACTGACAAGATCCTGAGGCGGTTCGTGGTGGTTCTGCGCGTAGGCGAAAGCCATCGCTTCCTGAACGGCGCGCGGTTTGTAGCTGATCTGGCTCTGGACGACCTGCGCATACTGCATGAAACGGTTGATGTCGCGATCAAGCAAGGGGAGCATCAGCAAGTATTGAACGGCCATCAGGTTGTCTTTGTTCTGTAGGAACAGCTGACCGCAGATCTTGTCGGTCTCATCCTCGCTGAACAGGAAGTCGTCTTTGAGCTGAACCTTGCGCAGCCAGCCGTAGAGCGGATGCTCGTTGATCTCCTTTTCGTGCCCGAGAAGGGCTTCCGTGCGCTCAGCCCACGAGCGGTAGAACATGGAACGCTTCAGCATCTGCAGGTATTTGCGGGCCACTTCGTACTGCCCGTTGATGAGATTGGTCTCGGCCAGGCGCTTCAGGCTACGTGCACTCTTGCGCAGGTCGGGCAGAGCTTCCATCGATTCGAAAGTGAAACGCTGCGCGGTGTTCACCAGTCCGAGATGGAAGTAGATCTCGCCGGTGAGCTGTGTGCCGGTGAAATTGCGCTCGAACGGCGGCAGCAGACCTTCGTGGCCGCGCTGATAGAACTCGAAGGCGCGGTCGCCCAGCTGTCCGGTCATGGCCAGTGCGAGGTTGGTTGCCGACACGCTCATGGGCAGATCGGGCATCTTTTGCTCCGCTTTGGCAATGATGCCCTTCCAGTCCTTCACGCGAACGAGGTAGTCGTACTCAATGAGCTCGTATTTCTTCGCATCGAAACCGCGCGGAATCCACGCGACGGTGCACAGGACAATGAGAACCAGCTGAGCCACGACAGCCACTACGGCACGCTTGGGCTTCAGATTGGCGGGCAGGAAACGCGCAGTCAACGGGATGAGCACGCACAAGACGGCGGTGACAATCATTGGCATGGTGAAGACAAGCACGAACCGGTAGTAGCAAAGACCCATCATCAGGCTGTCGAGCGGATAGTTGACAAAGCGGGCGCTCAGCAGTATGCGGGCCAAAGTGTAAAGTATCAGACAGCCGGCAATCAGCGAATCGATGGCTTTCGACTTGCCGTCGAGGACCAGACGCAAGGCGGCATAGACGGAAAACATCCAAACGAGGGGTCCGGCAAGCCAGTAAACCACGGGGATTGCTATGATGGCGTAGAGGATCTGCAGTATTCTTGTGCCTCGGATCTTACTCTTTGCGGCGTTTGTTTGGTCCTTCGCGCCTGTCTCAGCGTCGTGCTTGGCACCCGGCCAGCACAGCATGGCCAGCATGCAGAACAGCAACGACACGACAAAAGCCATCAGGACGCTCTCA
Source organism: Prevotella sp. UBA2756 (assembly GCA_002353205.1). Classification (GTDB taxonomy): domain Bacteria; phylum Bacteroidota; class Bacteroidia; order Bacteroidales; family Bacteroidaceae; genus Prevotella. The sequence goes on from DEJE01000020.1 coordinate 123,430, forward strand.
TCGCCCAGCGTGTACCACAGCGACAAGGCGGGGAGGAAGCTGAGCGGATAGTAAACGTTGCGGCCAGAAAGGCTGTTTGCAGGCGATGTCTTCTTCATGTTCGACCGCATCAGCAGCCATGTGAGCACCTGCACCAGCATGAAGAGAATGGCCATGACGGCAGCTCCGAGCAAGATGACATTGTTGAACTGGACCAGAAACTCGGACACGTAGCGGGCAAAACCGCCCGGCATGGCCAGCAGTTCCTTGAAATACGACGTGCCTGTCATGAACAACTGGAACTGTTCTTGATAGGCCAAGGCGTGCGGATACTTCACACGCCAAAACAAAAAGACCACTATTCCGAACAATAATGTCAGGAATAGTGGCCATAGTTTATTCACTAATTTCTTCATTGGTATCTGCATTCATGGTGACAATGCGTCCGTCGGGAAGCTTTTTCTTGTACGTCAGCGGGTAGAGACCTTTCAGGAACTCATGCAGAGAGCCTTTCTTCATGTTGTCTGCCATGTGGCGTGTCATCTGTTTGTAGGCCAGATGGACACTGTCGGCCTCTGCTTCTTTGCCCGATTGGCGCAGGAAAGAGACTTCCATGTTGTGAAGCTCGGTGAGTTTCTTCCATTTGTCCAGCGAGTCGTTCTGAACGGTTCCTGAGGCACTGCTGATACTGTCGATGACAACCGTCACGTCGCCTGGTTCAACCACGACAAGCAATGGTTGCAGACCGAAGCGGAAATGGTAGTCAACAAGGATCTTGGCCATCATCAGCGTGTCGCTCTCGAACTCAAATTTCCCGTCCTTGATATAGACAGAGTCAACGTTCCAGCGCGAATCGTTGGTCAGCGGCACCAGGAAAATCTGCTTGTCGTTGTACTTCTCGGGTATGGTGCCATGAATACGGCATACACCACTGGCCGTAACGGCCGCCTTGTCACGACAAGCGGTAAACGAAATGGCCACAACGGCCATGATGCTCAAAAGCAATATCTTCTTCATCTTCGTTAAAAACGGTTTTCTATATGTTATATTCTTTTTGTTCTATTCTTCAGTTTCTTTCGTTCCTCTTTCCTTTTCCCTAATGTCTACAGATGCCTTCAACGCACGGTTACCTTCACGCGACCTTCGCTGAAGACTTGCCGATGGGCTTCCTGCGCGTCAAAAACAACGCGTGTCTTGGTGAAGTCGGGCGCATTGTAGGCATCCATCAGCTGCGCATAGAACTGGCGGGGATTGCGTTGCGGCAGGAGGAACGGTTTGCTCACCCTTCCGTTATCGTCGATACTGGCCAGATAGAGCTTGGTATACATGCCGTCCTCGCGTTTGCTGGAGAAAACGAACCAATGACTGTCGGAACTCCAATTGTGATAGCTCTCCACGTCGTTGCTGTTTGCTTCCGCAATGGGGCGTGTCTGGCGCGTTTTCAGGTTCATCAGCCACAGGTCGGCGTCAGGCTGGCAGACGGGGAAATTGCTTCTGCTGCTTCGGCAGTACATCAACCAGCGACCGTCGTAGCTGGGTCGGGCCAGTGTGTAACTCATATCGTCGGCAGGACCATTGAGTAGCGTGTCCACCGATTCGCCGAACGTTCCTGTCTTAGCATCGAACGGGATGGAGCAAAGCGAGCACTTCACCTTCAGATACTCTGCCGGCACGTTGCAAGGCTTCGATGTGCTGTAGTAGAGCGTGGTGCCGTCGGCTGAAAAAGCGGGGAATATCTCCAAATCATCGGTCTGCAGCAACGGAGAAAGAATCAGTTCGTTGCTGCGTGTGTCGAGCATCACGACATCGCTGAAGCTGTGATACACTTCAATACGCTGTCCGCGGCCGACGAAAAAGCTCTGATGGACGGCGTTGGTGGCGTAGGCACAGTAGTCGCCCGATGGGTGCCAGCTGGCGTATGAACCTGCTGCTTTGGTGGCATCGGTCTTCGTGTCGAGCCATGTCTGTCGGCCGTCTTTCTGAATCAGCGTGCCTCCGCCCTCACCGCGAATCTGCATGGTCAACTGTCTCGGGTCGGTTTGGTTGGGGGTATGGCAGTTCATGCAGCGTCCGGGAACAGCCGTTTCTGTGAGAATGGGCTCTTCGGTGAACGTGTGGATGTCGCGCTGGTAGATGCCGATGTCGCCGCCGACCTCATAACCCGGTGCGATGCGGCGATAGGTCAGTCCGTAGTCGTCGAGACGGTAATTGCTCACACTGACCGTGAAGTCCTTGTATTGCGTCCACTGACCATTCTTCTTGGTGCAGACGGTGAAGGTTATCTCAGCGCCGATGTTCTGTTCGGTCAGCTCATGCCATTCGTCTATGTCCCATTCGGCCCATTCGCCGTTGACATGCAGCTCGCCGCCTTTGCTGCCCCGCGCCACCACATCAACACAATCTACGTCAGCATCGGCGGCATTGAAGTCGAGCGGAGCGATGGAGGCAGGAATGGTCACGCCGATATAGTCGGGGTAGATATCCGGCAGCTGGTCGGCTTTTGTGACGTTGGTCGGTTTCGATGAACAGGAAGTCAGCAGGCCGCACAGAACGATAGCGAAAACACACGCCAGTTCTTGAACGAGGACCAGCGGGCTGAGCCGACGGTGCTTCGTTCTATTGTTATAATGTGAGCTGTTATGAATGATCTTCATTTTCCGGTCTGTTGTCGAATATAGTCGCGGTACGGCGACTCACTTACATTACCATTGTTCTGTATGCAGCGCATCACATCTTGGTAGCCCAACGGCATGCTGCGATAGCCGCCGTATTGCTGTGCCCAGCCGAGGAACTGACCGAATTCGGGCAGTTTGCCCTTCAGCAACAGTTGACCGAGGAGATAGTCGAGGGCCATGAGATTCTGCTGATTATCGGTGAAAAGCAGTGCAAACATCGTGTCAAGTTCTGTTGCACTGTAGAGGAAATCGTTCTTATAGCGCAGGCTGCGCACTCGTGCTATCTGCTTGTCCATCATGATAGCATCCTCGCGGGCTTTGCCTTTCAGCTTCAGGGCAGCAAGCTTCTCGTCGGCCCAGTCGGAATAATAGAGGCTTTGGCTGAGCAGATGCAACTGCTTGGCGGCAGTTTTATAGTGTCCGTTGACGAGCATACATTCGGCAATACGGCGCGTCAGTCGTCCGCTGTTGCGGGCATTCAGGATGGAAGCCTGCGAGTCGAAGGCGTATCGCTGCGCTGAATTCACCATTCCCAAGCGCCAAAACGCCTCCATCGATGGCAACATCGACGTTAGATCGCGGATTCTCGGCATGATGAGCGCATCGTCGCCACTTTGGTAGAAGTCGAACATGCGGTCGGCCAGCTGCCGTTTCTGCGCCAAAGCCAGGTTGACGCAAACGCTGCTGAACGGTGTGTGCACCTGATATTCCTGTGCTCGGTCGATGATTTCGTCCCAACGCTCGTTGCGAACAAGATAATCCTGACGGATCAGCTCGTACATCTCCTTATCATAACCCGTCGGAATCAGGATGTGAGCACCCACGACGAGCATCAACAGTTCCAAAGAAACGAGCAGTGCCGTCGTTTTTCTGTTCAGACGAGCCAACGAACACGATGCGCCCAGGCTTACTATGCATATTATAATAATAGGTAAGCCCCATATCATCCATGGCATTTGCAGCGGAATACGGTAGTAGGTCATCGGCAGGAACACCTGTTGAACGGGCCATTGCGTCAGCCACAGGGAGGCAATCCATTGCACAAACAGCATTTCCGCAGCCATCCATAGCCATCTCCAGCCCATACGGGCAACACGCAGACCAACATACAGCCACGCAATCGCACCGAAAAACCAGAACAGAAGCATGGTGAGCAGAAAGTCTTTGACGGCCACCCCCATCCTCTGTCCGTCATGCTGACGGTGTGCGGCAGCCATCAGCAGTGCAAAAGTCAGACAGGCAATCAGTGCCATCGTGTAGGACAACAATACACTGACATCGCCCATCAGCCACAACAGGAGTACACACGGCACCATCGACAAGGGGTAGAAAAGCATTGATGGGGAAGAAAGACTACCGTCAGAGCGCTTGTCAGACGGACGGAATGTCCTCATATTGGCCCACACAAGCCATTGTAAGACGACGAAAAGGACTGCAAGAAGGAGGGCTCCAAGCCAATCCTTGTAGTAGAACTGCGTTACAAATTCTCCCAACCAGTCTGCGAGTCCTCCGGCGACGCTTATTCGCTGCCAGAAATAATCGGCAGTCCACAGGAACAGCTGGTACTGCTCCTGATACGATAAGGCATGCGGATAGCTCTTATACCAAAACAAAAAGACGGCGCTGCCCAGGAGCATCGACATCGTTGCTTGAATGTATCTCGGTAGTTGTTTCACTTTCTCTCTGTCATTCAGCTGCAAAATTACAAACTATTTCAGAAAAATCCAAATGTTTTATGAGATTTAGGTGGATAGCATGCTGATTGTAAGATGGTTGAAAAAAGTAATGCCGCCCCGCAAGCATTCCCACTTGCAGGGCGGCATTTATAATTTAGTAATATTACCTTATTACTTCTTCTTGAATGCCCACCATGTGGCCTCACTCCAGCTGCCAGTGCCAGGAGCAGCATAGATGAGCTTCATGTGGCTACCGTCGAGCTGCATGATCTCGAAGTCGGTCGGCTTGATACCTCCACTATTAATCTGGAATGGGAACAGAATCGAACCAGCGTCGGTGTGCAGAGTACCGAGCGACCAGGCGGCCTGCGAACCATCGATAGAGGGGAATGAGCGATTACCCTTCTCCCATGCGGTGATCTCAAACTTACCCGAACGGATCTCCTTGCCGTCGGCATCGAAGCTCTGCACGGTACCCTTGTCGTAGTTGAATGTCATGTAGGCTCCGGTGCTCTCCTCGCCAGTGGCATTTCCAGTGTCGGAATGACCCAGCTGACCTGTCAGGTCGGCAGGAGGACAACCCCACCAGATGCCGTTGCCATCGTTGACAAACGAGTTACCGTCGCCTGGAGCGTAGCCCAGGTTACCCCATGCGCCACCGTCGGCACGGAACTCAGTGTCCCAAGTCCACGACTTCTCACTGTAGTTGGTCAGAGAACCGTCAGCATCCGACGAGCTCTTGAATGCCCACCATGTGGCCTCACCCCAGCCAGCAGTACCAGGAGCTGCGTAGATCAGCTTCAGGTTACCGCCATCGAGCTGCATGATTTCGAAGTCGGTCGGTTTGTTTCCGCCAGAGTTGATCTGGAAGGGGAAGAGGATCGTACCGGCATCGGTGTGCAGCGTGCCCAGTGACCAGGCGGCCTGCGAACCGTCGACAGAAGCGAACGAACGGTTGCCGTTGTCCCATGCTGTTACGCGGAACTTACCCGAGCGGATCTGTGTGCCGTCGGCAGCAAAGCTACGGATGTTGCCATCCTCGTCGAGGATCATATAGGCGTTGGGATCTTCCTCACCAGTGGCCACTTGTGTGTCAGAGTGATTCAGCTGGCCGGTCAGGTCGGCAGGAGGACAACCCCACCAGATGCCATTACCGTCATTGACGAAAGTCTCGCCGGGGCCGGGAGCGTAGCCCAGGTTACCCCAAGCACCACCGTCGGCACGGAAGCTGGTGTCCCATGTCCAGGTCTTCACGCCATCGGCACTGCAGAGGAACTTCATGTCGGAAGAAAGCTCTGTGGGCACATACACGGTCACGTTCTTCTTGACCTCTACGACGGTACCATCCTTATCGGCAGCACGAACAAAGAATTCCTGCGACGGGTTTCCACCGCGCTTCGGCTGAATCTTGAAGTTTCCAGAGAAGCCAGATGCAAGGATATTCTCGTTGCCGTCGGCATCGATGTTGTAGACGACGACCGACTTGTAGGGTGCGCCCACCGTGTAGAAGAAATAGTTACCGTCGGCGGCTTCGGTGTAGGAGCCGTCTTCGTTAAGCGCGCACTGCTTGAACGAGAACTCACTCTCAACGAGAGATTGTGTGAGGTCGGAAGCAGGAGCACTGATGCTGTCGACCGAAGGATCACAGGCGGTGAGCAAGCCGGCAACAGCGCACAATCCAAATATTATCTTTTTCATTTTCTTTCTGTTTAAAAGTTATTAATACCTGATGTATTAGCGGTTGTTCCAGTCAATGTACTCACTGCTCGAGTCAGTCCAACCGGCATTCTGCTTGAAGGCACCTTCACTGAGGACAATTTCTGTCTCGGGAATCTTCTGGAAACCTGCTGTCGCGTTGTAGCGTGCGGCATAGCCTCCGTTGTGAGCAGAGTTCTTGTCGGGGCGTCCGCAGTAGTAGCAGTCCTGATCGGTCTGCTTCTCCAGGGCGCTGGCAGCAATGTGCCAACGGCGGATATCATTGAAGCGCAGGCCCTCGAAAGCAAGCTCCCAGCGGCGCTCTCTCTGCAGTGCTTCGAGGCTGTACGACGGTATGTCGGCCAGTCCGGCACGTGCGCGCAGCTTGTTGATGCCAGAGACATCCTGCTTCAGCTCGCTCTGCATGAGCAGCACTTCTGCGAAGCGGATGAGCACCATGTCGTGGATGTTGCCGAGCTGGAAGTTTTCCTCTCCGGAGATTTCCCAGTTGCCCGGGTACATTTGGTTCTCGAAAGTGCACCAGTAGTCACCGTCTTCTTTCTTCGAAGTGATCGGAGAGAGCTTCTTACCGTAGTAGTCGGTCTCCTGTACGAAGTCTTCCCATCCACCCTTTGTGTAGGCGGGCAGGTCTTTCAGGTTCTGGATCGAAGCATCAAAGCGCTTGTCGTAAGGCTCGGCGTTCTTCCAGTCGGTTGCAAGGTTCGTGGCAACAGGTCCTGCGCCCCATCCCTGTCCGAAGGGGAAGGTGTTGGCGTAAGCCTGACCGCCGCGCACACCGAAGTGCAGCGAATAGCCGTTGGCGTAACCGATTGTTGTCTGCCAAGAAGCCATCTTGTTGAACTTCACAGCGAACATTGACTCAGGATTCACTGCATTGTCGTCCTCTACCCACTTCAGGTTCTGTCCCTTTGTGTAGTCATAGTCCTCAACCGTGCAGCGGTTGGTGTAAGCCCAGAGGTTGCGGAAGTCGGGAACGAGAGAGTAACCAGAGTTGTTCACGCAGTCGTCAATATAGCTAATGACGTTAGCCTTGGTCAATGTTGAACCGTCGGGCAGCTCTACACTTTCCAACGGAGAATAGTTTGTGCTTGTCAGGTCGGCAATTGTTTCACCGTTGCAATAGAAACCTGTGTAGAACAGCCAGCAGCGGCCGAGCAGAGCCTCAGCACAGTACTTGTCCACATGGCCGTCGGTGTTGCGCTTGGCGGGCATGCACTCACAAGCGTCGCGCAGGTCCTGAAGAATCTGTCCCCAAATCTGAGCTGCTGTGGGAGGTGTCACCTCGGCAGGCTTGGCAGCCGTTGTCAGCAGAGGCACGTTTCCGTACATCGAAGCCAGCTCATAATAGAAGAAGGCACGCATGAAGAGGGCCTCACCCTTGGTCTGGTTTTTCTCCGTTTCATCAAATTCAACGGTGTTAAGAGCCTCCAGGAGGGTGTTGGCACGGTTGATACCCTGGTAGCGCTGCTTCCAGAAGTCGCGTGTCATGTCGGTGTTATAGTTCAGGATGAGGTCCATGGCCTGCATCAGCTTGTCGTTGGTACCGCCGCCACCAAACTGGTCGTCGCTGGCGAGGAGTGCGTAGTAATGCCATGTCTCCTGCGGATTGGCATTCACGGCGTTCAGGTTCTGATAGATACCGGCGAGCGCCTGGGCGGCATCTTCAGCGTTGACAGGGAAGTTCGAAGTATCCTTCTCGGTCAAACTCATCGAGTCCAAGTCGCAAGAAGCAAGTGTTCCAGCGAAAAGCACTGCGCCTAAAATATATGTTATTTTTTTCATACTCTTATATAATGCTTAAAATAATTCTATGTTTGAAAACCTCGTCTTATTTCACTTCAGAGATGATAACCGAGCGGCTCAGCTGAATATCATTCAGATACATGGTGTCGACACCACCCTTAGAGTCAAGAACGAGGCTGCTTGCGGGCACACCATAGACGTTGACGAGGAGGTCGTAGACGTTCTTTGAGCGCTGGTCGGCCAGCTCAGCGTTGCGCTCAGCGGTACCGGTCTGCTTGTCGGCATAACCGATGACGTTGTACTTCTTGCCCGGAGTAGACTTGATCATCTGTGCGATGGTCTGAAGGTTCACCTTCTCACGGTTCACAACCTCCGTCTTGTCGATTTCGAAGTTCACGAAGTACGGATAGGTTACCACTTCCTTGCTGGTGATCACTTCCTTGGTGGGAGCCTGGTTGCGCAGGCTGGCGTTCTCGGCGCGCAGCTTGTCAATCTCACCGTTCAGACGGTTGATCTCCGAGTTGTCAACGATGGGAGCGGGTGCGGGAGCGGCAGCCGTTGCCTTCTTCTCGTCCTTACCCTTGAACTTGATGTTCACGCCGACCATATATGTGCGCGGCTGCGGGTAGTTACCCACGTCAACGCCCGTTACCCACGACTCACTGCCGATGGCCTTACCGTTTTCAGGATCCATTCCCTTGTACTTGGTGAAGGTGAGCAGGTTCTGAGCAGCGAAGTAAATGCGGAACTGCTGGAATGGAGTCTTCTTCAGGAAGTTAGCGAAGTCGTAACCGACGGTCACGTTCTGGATGCGGAAGTAAGAAGCATCCTCCACGTAGATGTCGGACACCTGCTGCCAGTTGGCACCGATGTTACCCGGCTTCAGCATCGGATATTTGTTCGATGTGCCCTCACCGTGCCAGTATTCGAAAGCTTCTGTGGTGTAGTTCTCGAACTGAGAGTCTGTGTTCTTACGCCAAGAGCGTACAACATCGTTGCCGAACGAGCCGTAAGTGGTGACAGAGATGTCGAAGCCCTTGTAGGCTGCGTTCAGCGATACACCCATTGTCAGGTCGGGATGCGGGCTGCCGATTTCGGTCTTGTCCTGAGCGTTCACGATGCCGTCACCGTTCACGTCGACAAACTTCAGGTCACCCGGCTGGATACCGGTGCTCTGGAGCGAGTTCTCAGCCTTGCCGCCGCAGTTGGCGTTCAGGTAGTTCTGCAGGTCGGCAGCGTTCTGGATGACGCCGTCGGTCTTGTAGCCATAGAAGTAGCCGATGGGGTGGCCTTCTTCCATGCGGGCCATGATACCGGTGCTCTGAGCGATGAGGTCGTTACCGCCCTCAACGAAGTGGTTGGCGTTGTTCACCTCGGTCACCTCGTTCTTGTTGTGAGCCAGGTTCACGTTGATACCGTACTTGAAGTCGCCGATGTTGTCGTTCCATCCGATGGCAGCCTCAATACCGGTGTTCTTCACGGTGCCGGCGTTGGCATAGTAACCGTCCTGACCTACGATAGCCCAAACGGGAACCCACAGCAGGAGGTCCTTGGTCTTCTTCTGGTACCATTCGAGCGTTGTGCTCAGACGGCCGCGGAGGAAGCGTGCGTCGAGACCGACGTTGATCTGTTCAGAGGTCTCCCATGTCAGTTCGGGGTTGGCCAGACGTGCGGGATAACCACCCTGTGTGTAGCCGTCCTTGTTGTTGTTGAACGAATACTGACCGTAGTCACCGAAGTCGAAGGTCGACTGCCACTGTGTGGAAGGAATGTTGTCGTTACCGTTCTGTCCCCAGCCGGCGCGCAGTTTCAGGAACTCGAGCCATGAAGAGTTTCTGAGGAATTTCTCGTTCGAGATCACCCAACCTGCAGATACAGAGGGGAAGTAGCCCCACTTGTGACCCGGTGCGAAGTTCGACGAACCGTCGGCGCGGATGATAGCGGTGAACATGTAGGTCTCGTTGAAGTCGTAGTTCAGACGACCGAAGTATGACAGCTTGGCTCCGTAGCCGCTGGGATAACCGTCGACGACAGCCGACGAACGTCCGGTCGTATTGTGTAGATAAGCGTGGGTGGCATCGCCGAAGATATTGCCCGAAGAGGTGGCATTGACCGACTCACCCATGTGCGGGCGGCTCTTCGAATACTCCATACCGGCAAGCACGTCGAAGTGATGCTTGTCGACGATGTTGAATCTGTAGTTCAGCGTGTTCACCAGGTTCCAGTTCCATCCGAGGTTCAGGTTGTCAATCACCTGGTCGGTAGAGCGGAAACCGCCCGAGTTGTCGTGGATACGGAAGACGGGCAGGTAGCACCACCAGCTTCCCGACCACTGCTTGTAGGAAGCCTGTGCACGATATACGAGGTTCTTCAACGGCTGCAGCTCTACGTAAGCCACTGCGCTGAGGTTGAAGTTCTTGCTCTTGTTGTTACCAGCCTGATTGTACACTGCAGAAGCAATCGGGTTGCTGGTGAAGTTGTTGTACGGGAACCAACCTGCGGTACCTGAAGCAACGAGATCGTCGTACATGAAGTAGTCGCCGTTGCTATTATAAAGAGGTACGCAAGGATTGGCGCGAAGCATGTTCGACAGGTCGTTGGCATACTGGTTGCCGATCTGCACACCCTGGCTCTGCGAGTGCTGGAAGTACAGGTTCTCACCAACCTTCAGCACATCCATGTTGCCCACGCGGTAAATCACGTGCTCAGAGTTCAGACGGAAGGTGAAACGACGATAGTCCGACTTCACCGGGCCGCCGAAGACACCGTCTTGATACTGGTAGCCGACACCAGTAGAGAACTTCGACCGATCGTTACCGCCAGAAATGTTGATGGCGTGGTTGGTAACGATGGCGTTCTTGTTGCGGAACTCTTCAATCCAGTTCGTTCCCTTGTTCGAACCGTTGCGGTAAGCAGCCAGCAGGTCGGCATCAATATAGCGCGACCAGTCGTACAGACCGCCACCGGCGTTGGTGCTCACCAGGTCCATGACATCCATGTACTGCTTTGCATTCAGCATCTCGGGCATCTTGTACACGTTCTGCCAACCCACGTTACCGTCGTAGCTCACCTCTACAGCGCCTTCCTTACCCTGCTTCGTGGTGATGAGAATCACACCGTTGGCAGCCGAAGAACCGTAGATGGCAGCCGAGGCAGCGTCCTTCAGCACGTCGATACGCTCGATGTCGGCAGGGTTCAGCGAGTTGATGTCGCCGCCGGCCACACCGTCGATGACGTAGATAGGAGCGGTGCTGCTGTTCGTACCTGCACCACGGATGTTGATCTTGAAACCGTCACCCGGCTGACCCGAAGCGGCCTGGATGGTGACACCAGGGGCCTGGCTCTGCAGTGCGCCGAGGGCCTGGGTGGTGTTCAGCTTGGCGATGTTCTCACCTTTCACTTCCAATGTAGCACCGGTGACCAGCTTCTTCTTCTGGACACCGTAACCTACGACCACCACTTCCTCCAGTGTCTGGTCGTCTTCCTGAAGAGTGATTCTCAGCGCGCTCTGGTTGCCAACGACGATTTCCTGCGTCGTGTAACCGATGTAGCTGACGACCAGCGTGGCGCCGGGCTTCACATTGAGAGAGAAATTACCGTCGAAATCGGTAACCGCACCATTACTTGTACCCTTCTCAATCACCGAGGCTCCGATCACCGGACCCATGGCGTCGACAACAGTACCTGTCACTCTGCGGTCTTGCTGCACTGCCTGAACAGCATTCACAGTAGACTCAGCCATTGCCTGAGGGGGACAGAACAATCCGGAGATCGCCACTGCGCCCACCATCAAGGCTGTTTTTCTAATGTTTTGATTCATACTTAAGTACTTCTTAGGTTATATATGATTAAAGTTTCTTGCTTTCAATTGTCCGACTAAGGGGGGAACGCTCCGTCTTCGTGGCTGTCTTCAGGGGGAAGACAACCGGTCGCGCTTCGTCATGTCGTATTCTTCATTATCGTTAGCATTAGCATTAGTAATGTCTGCTTTGCTGCAATTAGTCGGTTATAGGTTCAGAGCATTCGTGTAGAACCGTTGTTCAAACACTTTTTCAAGTTGCAAAGGTAAACGATATTTTTTTGAAATGATAATACTTTCTTGCTTTATTTTTATGTTTTCTTGCTTTTTTTGGCTTTCATGGCGTCATGATGGGCGGAAAACGCAAAAAATCCTTCCTTTTCCTTCATGGTTGTTAAATGTACACTAATCGTTTTCCTGCCTTTTTTCAACCTCCGTCGAGTGTGTTTTTTCGTGGACAAGGATCCGAAATATTTATAATAATGTATACAATATTATATATAAAACCACATGTTTCCTTGTCAGAAAGAGGTGAGAAGGGTTGTTTCTGTTGTAAAGATTTGTTCTGCTTCTCAGCGTTGCGTGTCGTTTGCATGATGCAACTCTGTCAGGCGGAGAAGTAAAAAAATGGAACGTTTGGAGATTCTTGCGTTTGAAAGTGTAAAGAAAAGCATGACTTTCCTTTGCTCTTTGCTCACTTAATCGTACCTTTGCAGTCCGGAGGGATGTTGTCTCTCGATCATGTCACGACAAGAAAACAACAATAAGCATAAAGATATAATGATTTCATTCGAATGCGACTACAACAACGGTGCCCATCCGCAGGTGATGAGGCATCTCATGGAGACAAACGGTGAGCAGACGCTCACCTACGGCTTCGACGTCTACAGCGACAACGCCAAGGAGAAGATCCGCCGGGCGTGCGGATGCCCCGAAGCCGACGTGTTCTTCCTCGTCGGCGGAACGCAGGCCAACGCCACCGTCATCGACGGCATGCTGCGCAGCTTCGAGGCCGTCATCACCGTCGACACGGGCCACATCGCCATCCACGAAGCTGGTGCCATCGAGGCCAGAGGCCACAAGGTGATTGCTCTGAAAGAGGAGCAGGGTAAACTGCGGGCCGACGACTTGCGCGCCTATATGGAGTGGTTCTCGGCCGACGAGAGCCGCGACCATCTGGCCCAGCCGGGCATGGTCTACATCTCGTTCCCCACGGAGTACGGCACTCTCTATTCGACTGAGGAGATCGAACGCATCTACGCCACCTGCCAGACCTACGGACTGCAACTCTTCATCGACGGGGCTCGTCTGGGCTACGGACTGGCTGCCTCCCCCGACGTGACGCTGCCTTGGCTGGCCCGCCACTGCGACGCTTTCTATATAGGTGGCACGAAGGTGGGTGCCCTGTGCGGCGAGGCCGTGGTGTTCCCGCGCGGCAATGCGCCCCGCTGCTTTTTCAGCATCGTCAAGCAACACGGTGCCCTGCTGGCCAAGGGACGGCTGACCGGCGTGCAGTTCGACGCTTTGTTCTCAGCTCCTCTCTCTTCCGACGGTGACGGGCTGCCTGCCGACGACACGCTCTACATGGCCATCTCGCGCCACGCCATCGCCATGGCCGCGAAGCTGAAGGCGCTCCTGCTCGACAACGGCTATCGTCTCTTCCTCGACTCACCCACCAACCAGCAGTTCGTCGTCATCGACAATGCCAAGGTGCGCGAGCTGGAGCAGAAAGTGCTCTTCACCCATTGGGGACCCTACGACGACAGTCACACCATCTGCCGCTTCGTCACCAGCTGGGCCACGACCGAGGCCGACCTGGAGGCTTTACAGTTCATAGTTCACAGTTCATAGTTCATAGTTGATAGTTGATAGTGGAGAGTGGACAGTTGATAGTTCATAGTTCACAGTTCACAGTTCATAGTTGATAGTGGAGAGTTGATAGTTCATAGTTCACAGTTGATAGTGGACAATTGATAGTTCATAGTTCACAGTTGATAGTTCACAGTTGATAGTGGAGAGTGGAAAAAACGAAAGTGGAGGTTTGCACTCTCCACTTTCGTTTTTCTTTCTCCCTCTCCTTCGGGGAGGGTCGGGGTGGGGCTCCTCCACTTTCTTTTTCTTATCTCCTCCCCTCGGGGAGGCCGGGAGGGGGTCCTTTCTCCCTCTCCTTCGGGGAGGGCCGGGGTGGGGCTTTCTTATCTCCTCCCCTCGGGGAGGCTGGGAGGGGGTCCTTCTCCCTCTCCTTCGGGGAGGGCCGGGGTGGGGCTTTTACCCCAACTTCTTCTCCAGATGGTATAGCATGTCGGTCGTCATGCGCTTCAGGTCGTAGTCGGGACTCCATCCCCACTCGCGGCGCGCGCAGGTGTCGTCCATCTTGTCGGGCCAGCTCTCGGCGATGCTCTGCTTCAGCGGGTCCACGTCGTACACCATCTCGAACTGCGGACGGTGCTTCTTGATCTCGGCATAGATGGTCTCCGGCGCGAAACTCATCGCCGTCACGTTGAAAGCGTTGTGATGGACGAGCTTCCGCGGGTCGGCTTCCATGATGCTGATGGCTGCCTTCAGGGCGTCGGGCATGTACATCATGTCCATCATCGTGCCCTCCTTGATGGGACAGACGAACTTCTCACCCCGCACAGCCGAGTAGAAAATGTCCACGGCATAGTCGGTGGTGCCGCCGCCCGGGGGCGTCACATAGGAGATGATGCCAGGGAAGCGCACGGCACGCGTGTCTGTTCCGTATTTCTTCTGGAAGTAGTCGGAGAGCAGTTCCGTCGTCACCTTCGACACGCCGTAGATGGTCTGCGGGCGCTGGATGGTGTCCTGGGGCGTCTTCATGTGCGGAGTGCTCATGCCGAAGGAGCCGATGCTGCTCGGCGTGAACACCTGGCAGCCGTTCTCGCGCGCCACCTCCAGGATGTTCCACAGGCCGTCGATGCCGATGCGCCATGCCAGCCGAGGCTTCGACTCGGCCACCACGCTCAGCAGTGCCGCCAGGTTGTAAATGGCATCCACATGATGCTTCTTCACCACCGAGGCGATCATCTCGCCGTCGGTGACGTCGGCCAGCTCGGCCGGACCGCCTTCGAGCAGGTCGCCCGTCGGTTCGGCACCCTTGATGTAACCAGCCACCACATGCTCACCGCCATAGCGGCGGCGCAGCTCTCTTGTCAGTTCCGAACCTATCTGTCCGGTTGACCCTATCACAAGGATATTCTTCATAGACTGTTTGTTCTATTTTGTCGTTAGGTTAATAGCTATTTCAAGGTGCAAAATAAACAAATTATTTCGACATAGCACCATTTCATATCATAAAAAATGCATAATTTTAACTTTCACGCGATTTTTTCAGCCGAAAAAGTGCGCTATCTCAAAAAAAATGCCTTACTTTGCGGTTGCAAACAGAATGTTTTGCCAGTGAAAAAGAATATGAAGCTACTAACTTTTTAACCTTATCAGATATGTACGGAAAAATGAAGGAACATCTCTGCCAGACGCTGGCCGAGATTCGCGAGGCCGGACTCTACAAGGAGGAGCGCCTCATCGAGAGCCCGCAGCGGGCTGCCATCCAGGTGAAGGGCAAGGAAGTGCTCAACTTCTGTGCCAACAACTATCTCGGACTGTCGGATCATCCACGGCTCATCGAGGCTTCGAAGCGCATGATGGACCGCCGCGGCTTCGGCATGTCGTCCGTGCGCTTCATCTGCGGAACGCAGGACATCCACAAGGAACTCGAGGCTGCCATCTCCGACTATTTCAAGACCGAGGACACTATTCTCTACGCTGCTTGCTTCGATGCCAACGGCGGTGTCTTCGAACCATTGTTCACCGAAGAGGACGCCATCATCTCCGATGCCCTCAACCATGCGTCGATCATCGACGGCGTCCGTCTGTGCAAGGCCAAGCGCTACCGCTATGCCAATGCCGACATGGGCGAGCTGGAGAAGTGCTTGCAGGAAGCGCAGGCTCAGCGCTTCCGCATCATCGTCACCGACGGTGTGTTCTCCATGGACGGCAACGTGGCGCCTATCGACCAGATCTGTGACCTCGCTGAGAAATACGACGCCCTCGTCATGGTCGACGAGAGCCATTCGGCAGGTGTCGTCGGCAAGACGGGCCACGGCGTGAGTGAGTTCTTCAATACCTACGGACGCGTGGATATCTACACCGGCACGCTCGGCAAGTCGTTCGGCGGTGCCCTCGGAGGCTTCACCACCGGTCGCAAGGAGATCATCGAGCTGCTGCGCCAGCGCTCGCGTCCCTATCTGTTCTCCAATTCGCTCGCTCCCGCCATCATCGGTGCCTCGCTCGAGGTGTTCAAGATGCTGAAGGAGTCGGACGAGATCCACGACCGTCTGGTGGAGAACGTCAACTATTTCCGCGACAAGATGATGGCCGCCGGCTTCGACATCAAGCCCACACAGAGCGCCATCTGCGCCGTGATGCTCTACGACGCCAAGCTCTCGCAGGTCTATGCCGCCAAGATGCAGGACGAAGGCATCTACGTCACAGGCTTCTACTACCCCGTGGTGCCGAAGGAGCAGGCGCGCATCCGCGTGCAGATCTCTGCCGGTCACAACCGCGAACAGCTCGACCGCTGCATCGCCGCCTTCATCAAAGTGGGTAAGGAACTGGGGGTGCTTAAATAAGGAGGGACCCCCTCCCGGCCTCCCCGAGGGGAGGGGCAAAAGAATTAGTGACCCCCTCCCAGCCTCCCCGAGGGGAGGGGCGAAAGGATTAGTGGCCCCCTCCCAGCCTCCCCGAGGGGAGGGGGTCTCCCTTAATTCTTAATTCTTAACTCAATAGATTCCATCGGCACCTCCAGCTGCTGCGTGCGCGTGGAGGGAGCGGCGCCACCCACGGTGAACTTATACATGCCGCGCGTGAGGCGCGACACGCCGTCCTCGCCCACGGTCATCATCTGCTCGGGAGCCACGTTGAAGGTCACGTCGACACTCTGGCCCGCCGGCAGGTTCACGCGCTCGAAGGCGACGAGCTGTTCGAGCGGTGCCGACACGCCCGCTCCGGGCGCACTGACGTAGAGCTGCGCCGTCTCGGTGATGTCCCACTGCGACGGGTTCGTCAGCAGCACCTTCACCTCGGCTCCCTTCTTGCTGGCCTTCACGCGCAGGCTGCTGTAGATCACCTTGCCGTAGTGCAGACCGTAGCCGAAGGGATAGTAGATGTTGTCCACCATATATTTATAGGTACGCCCGCGCATGGAGTAGTCCTCGAAGGGAGGCAGCGCGTTGCCGTCGGCAGGGAACGTCACCGGCAGTCGGCCCGAGAAGTTGGCATCGCCGAAGAGCAGGTCGCCAAGGGCGTAGCCACCCTCCTGACCGGGATACCAAGCCATCACCATGGCGTCGCAGAGCTGCGCTATCTCGCGCACGTCGACGGGACTGCCGCCGGTGAGCACCACCACCACGCCCTTGGGTTTGCGGGCGCGGATGTCGCGCAGGAACTTCATCTGGCTCTCAGGCACGCTGATGCTCTCGCGGTCGCCGCGCTCCGAGTCGATGGCCTCGCCTTCCTCACCCTCCAGGTTGCCGTTGTTACCCATGACGATGATGGTCACCTCAGCCCCCACGGCTTCGTCGACGGCCCAGTTGATGGCGTTGCGCGTCGGCGTGCTCTCCAGCACACCAGGACGGTAGTTCACAGCCGTGCCGTTGCTCACCTTCGACACGATGCCCTGCAGATAGGTGCAGTAGCGGTTCGAGATGCCGAAATAGTTGCCCATCAGCCAGAAAGCGTCGGCAGCGCCGGCTCCGGTGACGAACAGCGTATGGATGTCTTTCTTGATGGGCAGCACGCCATCGTTCTTCAGCAGCACCATGCTCTCCACGGCGGCCTGCTTGGCCAGCGCCGTATGCTCGTCCGAGCAGATGTCGGCCTCGGTGAAGTTATTGTACGGACAGGCGGCGTCGGGCTGCAGGATGCCCAGCTTCAGGCGCGTCACCATCAGCGGCACCAGAGCGTTGTCGATGTCGGTCTCCGTGATGAGGTGCTCGTCGAGCGCTTCCTTCATCGCCTTGAAGGTGGAGCCGCACTCCACGTTCAGGCCCGCCTTGATGGCAATGGCGCAGGCCTCGGCCTCGCTCTTCGCTATCTTATGCCCTTTGTAGATGTCGGTCACGGCGTCGCAGTCCGACACGATGTGCCCCTTGAAGCCCCATTGCTTGCGCAGCACGTCGGTGAGCAGGAACTTGCTGCCCGACGCACTCTCGCCGTAGACGCGGTTATAGGCTCCCATGATGGTCTCCACCTTGCCCTGCTGCACCAGCATGCGGAAGGCGGGCAGGTAGGTCTCCCACAGGTCGCGCTTCGATGGCTCCACGTTCACCGTGTGGCGCGTGGCCTCCGGTCCTGAGTGCACGGCGAAATGCTTGCCGCAGGCCGCCACCTTCAGGTACACGGGGTCGTCGCCCTGCATGCCCTGCACGTAGGCCGTGCCCATGGTGCCCGTGAGGAACGGGTCTTCGCCGTATGTCTCCATGCCGCGTCCCCACCGCGGGTCGCGGAAGATGTTGATGTTCGGGCTCCAGAAGGTCAGTCCCGTGTAGCGCGCGTAGTTGTTGTTGCGCCGCGCCACGATATATTTCGCGCGCCCCTCGGTGGCGATGGCACTGCCGATGCGCTTCACCAGCGCAGCGTCGAAGGTGGCTCCCAGGCCGATGGGCTGCGGGAACACCGTGGCACGGCCGTCGCGGCCCACGCCGTGCAGACCCTCGTTCCACCAGTCGTAGGGCTCGATGCCCAGACGGGGGATGCCCGGCGTCTCGTTCATCATTTGCGAAATCTTCTCCTCAAGCGTCATCTTGGCGATGATCTCACGCGCCTGCTGCTCGAAAGGCGAGGGCGCAGCCTGGGCAAGGGCCGTCGTGGCGGTGGCCACGAGCAGGCCGATGGTTGTCAGAATGGTCTTTCTCATTGTTATGCTATGTTTGTTTTCTTTATTTTTGTTCACCAATCTTCCGCGCAATGTCCATGATGCGCTGCTGCCGGTGGAACGACAGCGTGCGGCTGTGGTGGTCGATGAAGATGAACAGCTTGCGCGCCTTGTCGAGCAACATGTCGCGCCCGGGACCCGACTTCAGGTCGCTCTCGGCGTAGTAGAGCTCGGCCAGCATCTCCATGCGGTCGAGCCGCTCTTCCTCGGCGAAGCGGCCGAACGAGTCCATGATGTCGTCCAGCGTCGCCGTGTGGTAGAAGATGCTGTCGCCCACATAGCTGTCGTAGAGCTTCTCTATCTCCTGTTGCTTCTGCGCAATGTCCTTCTTGTTCTGCGTGAACAAGCTCAGGGCCTTGCCAAACTCCTCCAGGATGCGGAGGAAATAGTCTTGCTGTAGCATGTCGTCTTCAGGTTAGGGGGTGGAAATGATTCGACTGCAAATTTAATACTAAAAAACCGAACTTCCAAACAAACGCCCCACGAATCCGCTTTCCCCCTCTTTCATTCTTCCTCCAAGCGGCTCTCAGCGTGCCATATCATCCGCATAGCCTTGCCCTCCTGCCTTTCTTGTCCTGCCATCTGACTGATTCTGTCCCGCAATTCAAATGGTTTCGCTCTGCAATATAATTGATTTTGCCGTGCAATTCAATTGATTTTGCCGCGCAATCCTATTTGTTTTGCCGCGCAATTCAATTGATTTTCCACACCACCAAGGCGCAACGGGCAGCGCAGCAAAGGCCGAATGACCAAAGCTCCGCCGCCTGCTGGCGAGCGGAAGGCACGTGTGCGTCTCGTGAAATGTCACACGGAAATCTCTATGTGAATAATAATCTCTCACAGAAATCACGGAAATCACAGAAAAGATGTCACACGGAAATACAAATATCTGTGCTTTCTGTGCTTTCTGTGAGAAATTAAGAAACTCTGACCGGTGCCCCCGCACCTTATTCATTTATGGACAAAAATCAACAAAAATCATACAAAAATGATCGTTCAGCGCGGTTGAAGGTAAGGCTAAAGGGAAAGATTTGTGTCTGATTTTTGAAGATTTTTGTTTAGTAGTGAAGGGTCTGAGTTACGTTCGTCCGTTCAAAATGTATAAGAATTTAACAGTTAAAAGTTAAATAATCTTTCAAAGAGAAAGAAAATAGTTAATCGTTTTTTTTTTTTGCGAATTTTCGTAACTTTGCACCCGAGTTGACGTATTCCAACCTTATGGTTGAGAGTACGAGAATAGAGGCCGGGTCGGCGCTGCGAAGCACCCAAGGCCAGCAAAATGTACTATTGCGGCGTCAACATCGTGAGATTGAGGCGCCTTTTCCCCGAAACTATAATGGCATGACGGCGCTCGCGCGTACCTTTATATATATGTACCGACAGCCGATGCCTTCCAGATAAGAAACTATAATTCAATATTAAATTAATTCAACAACAAACAAAATGAAAAGGTTTTTACTTTTTGCAATCATGTGTGTCTGCGTGTCGATTGGTGCGTGGGCTGATGACTACTACACAACGCTCACGGACAAAAAGGGTTCTGTGAAAGTAGCCAGAATTACGCTTGAAAAAGGTGGCGTGCTGGCTGATGCTTTGGCATCCATCAGCAATCTGGATCAGTACCAGTACATTCACATCAGTTCGCCTGGCACAGGCGCAACGCAAATCACGCTCACCGACGACGACATCACGGCATTGAGCAACCTTAATGCTGAAACCATTGAGATGCAGAAACTGAATGTGTCGCAGGCTTTCACGTTCTCTAACTCGAATGTGAAATATGTCATCCTGCCCGACAACTGGACGAAGGCGCAGGTGAAAGCCGCCGGTCTGGCTCTGAGCACGTCGGCTAACTTCGACGCTGCCATCAGCATGAGTGCTGGCAATGCCTCGCTCAACGTGACCGGAGGAACAGAACCCTCGCTGGTGGCCTATGTCAACCATGCAGGGACGCTCAGGGATGCGCTGCTCCACAACTACTGGGACCAGCAAGACTATAAAACAATTGGTCAATCCGGAGACTGCAGTAAGCTTCGTAAACTCATCGTCATGGGCAACACTTGTGCCAAGGACATCTCGCGTGCAGGTGTCTATGATGCGAACGGACATTATGTCACTAATGGCCTTCCCGATGAAAACAGTCAAGACTGGAATCGCAGTACTGAGGGAGGGAATTATTATATAGGTGTAAACAATGGCGCTGTTGTCAGCACTGCTGTTGATGGAGCCATTAGTGGTTGTTATGGTATCTATGTCATCGACCTGAGCGAAGCATACGTTCCTGATGAATACTGCACAGACATCGTGGTCGGGTTTAATGGCATTGGCGTAAAAGACTTGCGAGAGGTATGGATGCCTCAGGATTCCCGTTTCCATACGGTACCTGCCGACTATTTAAATATCAATACAGATAATCTGCATCAGATTTGTATTCCGGGCAATATTGAGACCATTAAGACCCGTGCCTTTGCAGCACAGGGTACCCGAATCAATTACATCTGGACCACAGGTCCCGAGGGAAACACCAAGTACGATAATGGCGCTGCTTTCGTGACGGGCGATAAAGTTGACAATGCTGTGACGACGGTTAAGTTCATGGATCCCCGTCATGATGTGGCTGATGAAGAATGGGTTGCATTCAATAATCCTGCCGACTACAACAATTTCCAGTATGGCACGATTACGCTCCCTGCCAACCTGAAGCTCATTGAGCGCTTCGCCTTTGCTGGTTGCACCAGCGTGAGCGATGTCTATGTGCTGAATGCCACGGCCCCGGAATGTCATGTGGATGCGTTCAGCACCAATCAGTATGATGCCAACAACACGGTGGCTCCCGGATATGTCAAAGACGGTATCGTCACCCGCGACGCCTATCGCCAAGGAGACTTCAAGGAGTTCAAGTTCATGACCATCCTGCATTATCCCGTGGCAACTACCGACCCGGACATCCAGCGCTATACCGACCCGACGCGCGAGTACAGCATTGCTACGGGTGAGCGCGACGACAAGGGAAACACTATCTATTTCCCGAACCACTCTGAGGTGTCGTTTGCCTATCTCCAGGGTAGCTATGGCTATGTGTGGAAAGCATGGAACGACGACCGCAACTGGTACGACCAGTCGCTGAAACAGGGTTATGGAAGCGGATGGCCGCTTGACAAAGCCAGCCATGTGGCTACTTCGGAAGGTACAAGATGGCAGGGTGAAGCCAATACTCTTTGGAAAAATAATCCATATACGGATGCAAAGAAGGACCGCTCTTTCTACGATGTGACAACAGGCTCGTATAATCAGACGGGTGAGGTGACGGCTCCCGCCGGATTGGATCCTTATTACGATACGACATGGAACGACCATCAACTCTATCCGCAGCCCAAGAGCGAGATATCAAACTTTGTTTATGTTCGCGATGACAATGGTGACTACGTGAAAGATCCAAGCTCAAACTCGACAACTGTGTTCAGAGCATACGCTGGTTCTGCCGATGATCAGTTGGCGCGCTACAGCCGCAAGCAAGATATCGGATACTATAGTTGCCCGGATGGTCGTTTTGTGCAAGACTACTCTTGGACTAAGGATGATGCCGGTCTATATATTCTTGATGGAGAATACACTTTAAACACTACTGGTGGTGGCGCCTATGTGCTAGACTACACATGGGTAAGGGACGATGCTAATGGAACCCACTATCATCCATTGGTATCTACTGCATTCCCTGGTAATGAATGGGGTGAACTTCCTAATGGTTTTAATGCTTATGCCGATTATTGGTATCCAACCTTCAGGTACGATTCTGATCCCAATGGTGAATATGTAGAGGTGTATGGCGAATATTATACGGATGCAACTGTTCCAAGTTGGCATGCATCTGTTTATGAACAGAACAAAGCCGCAGGGATGACATATAGCAGAACTCTGACAGGTTATAATCAGTGTAACAATAATGAAGAAGTAAAGAATCACAAAGCTGAACTGTTTACAGTCGGTGATACTTATGCTCTTCTGACTTCTGATGTCAAAGACTTCGTGAATGGCCAGAAGTTTGCGAGAAATCCTATTGCAGGCGAGTATCGTGAATATAACCCATCGACCGATGAAGGATGTGATCGTTACGATATAACAGGAAATGGATTTGTCTTGGCTGTCAGTCCGGACGATGACTCAAAGCAGCACTACACCAAGAGCTATGTTGCAAATTCCTACAGAGAGTTCGATTCAAGTAGAGATAAATCAGACGAGCCCCTGTATTGCTATGGAGAAAGTGATTTCGTTTCTGATACTCCCATCACTTACACTGTACAGAACGACTACCGCGGCTGGCACCAGTTTGTGCTCACCGGCTACTCTTCCAACACGATCGTGCCCTATGAGTATCTGCGCTCGTTTATCTCCGACAACGAATGGTGGACCATCTGTGAGCCCTTCGACCTGCGCTACAGCGACATGGTGATGTTCTTCGGAACAAAACGTCAAGGCTTCGATACGCAGATTCCTTATCTGAGTAAGCTGACCTACGTGGTGCGCGACGTGGAGAACAGGAAAATCACGCTGATGTTCAGCAAGAACCTGATGGAGTATAAGGAGCACATGCCCCGTACCTCTGCCGAGGATCCTATTGTGTCGCTCGATGCTTATAATAAGTTGAATCCCAACGACAAGCGCCGTCATGGTGTTATCGCCGATGATGTGAAGTGGACGGCAGAGGAACTTGCAGAAGACCCCATCATCCTGCATGCTGGTGTTCCTTATCTCATCAAGCCACACATGATGTTCATGGAGGGAACAACCACTTATAACCGTCAGTTCAGTATCGCTAAGAGGGATAATCCTGACTTGTTCCGCCGCTTGAAAGAAGCCGAGGAGATTCCTGGCCATCAACAAATGGATATGATTTACGACGGTGAGTACACCGTGCCAACGTATGTCGTGGGTTATAGCGCTGAAGGTGCAGCAGCGGAAGGAAAAATTGATGCCGGTACAATGACCATCGTCAACGAGGACGGTTCCTCGTTTACCTACAAGGACAGCCAGAATGGCGGAACCCCCCTCACTTATGGCGGAAAGACGAATGTTCCCTACAAGATTTCCAACGACTACACTTACTCGTTCGTGGGAACCTACTATAAGTCGGTGATGCCGCAGTATTGCTACTTCCTTGGTTGGGATTCTTCGCTGAATGGTGGAAAGGGTGGTGCTGCATTCTGGTATAGTCGAGTCCAGGATAAATCAGGCTGGAACTGGAACAACGAGACGGGTATCATCATCCCGAACTGGGTGAAATTGTCAGATGCAGTGAGAACCATCCATCCCGCAGCCTCTATCTCTGACCCCGCCCGCTGGCTCATCACCAATGCTCAGGGTGTGTCGGCCATTCAGTGTGACGACTTCCCCTCGTCTGGTACTACGGGCGGTGCCAAGAACTACACGATGGACTTCGGCGGCACGAACTTCTTCGAGATTGATGAAGAGGATGGTGGTGTTGTAACGGAGATTGACGAGGTGAAGGCTACTGGTGAGACGAGTGTCTACTCCGTCAACGGTGTCTACATGGGTAACTCCGTGAAGGGCTTGGCCAAGGGTCTGTACATCGTGAACGGACAGAAATACGTGGTGAAATAAAGAGAAGGGAGGATATAGATATGAAAAAATGCTATATGAAACCCGGCTGCGCTGTGACAGCAGTAAACTTTGCAGAGAGCTACATGCTTACAGACAGTGAATCGACACGTAACGTTGGTGGTGCTCCCACGGGTGAGGGCCTGCCCGGAACCGTGGGTGAGACCGACGATGACACCGACCCATACGGCGGCCACGGACAGGGTTCCGGTGGTGCAGGTAACCGCAGTAAATGGGCAAACCTGTGGGACGACTTCGAAGACGAAGAAGATTGGTAATGAAGTAGTAAACCTTATAATAGAATTTGAATTAATTATAGTTTGGGCAGCGTGACGTCGTGAGACGTTGCGCTGCTTTGTGATTGGAGGAACGCAAGAACGGCCGGACTGCATGGCGGTCCGGCCGTTTGTAATGATTGTTTTACCTTGAGGAAGGTGCTTGTCAGTCGTCGATCTTGATGAGCTTTTTTTCAGTTGATAGTTGACAGTTGACAGTTGATAGTTGACAGTTGATAGTTGACAGTTGATAGTTGATAGTTGACAGTTGATCTGCATCGGTCATTTGGTGCGAGATTCGGCATCTGCCGGTATGCCGGTGTAGTCGAAGAAGCGGTCGGGCTGGTGGTTCATGATGAGCTCCTCGGGGAATTCGGTCTCGTCCAAGAGGGGCAGTATGCGGTCGTAGTCGGCTATCTGGTAGGAGATGTGGGCATCGCTGCCCAGGATGACGGGCACGTCGTAGCGTTTGCACAGGCGCAGGATCTCCAGGTTGTTGGGCCGTGCCTCGGTCTTGGTGCGGAAGGGTGAGAGCGAGTGGTTGTTGATCTCGAGCAGGGTGTGGGCTTCCTTGGCGGCGAGCACGATGGGCTCGAAGAGGAGCGGCGCCGTTCCGTCGCCGGGATGGCTGATGATGTTGATGCCCGGGGTGCGGATGACGCTGATGAGGCCCTCGGTGTTCTCTTCGATGGTGCCTCCCTGCCAGCACTGTCCGTGGATGCCGGCGATGCGGATGTCGAGCTTGCGGCGGTAGTCGTCGCTGAGGTCGAGCGTGCCTCGGGTGTCGAGGATGTTGATCTCGCAGCCAATGAGCAGGCGGACGCCCTGCAGTCGGCGCGGTATGACGTGGGCGTTGTGGAAATAGAGTAGGGGGCAGGTGCCGGGAATCGACGGGCCGTGCTCGGTGATGCCGAGCACCTGCAGGTGCTTGTCGGCAGCGGCCTGCACCATTTCCTGCAGCGAACTGTAGGCATGGCCCGAGGCTACGGTGTGGGTATGTACGTCGAGAAGTGTTGTCATAACCTCAAACATACGGTACTTGATTTATTGATATATGATGGGCTCTTGCTCCATGGCATCGGCCACATCGCTGTCGGTGAAGGGCAGCGGGGCGCGTCCCAGCTCGGGCGCGTTGAACGATTTGAGCATGTTATCGTAGCGTGAAGGCTCCTTCTGCGGCAGGCAGAAAGGCTTGTGGGCGCGGCCGGAGGCATCGACGTAGCAGAAATAAGGTTTGCCGTAGAGCCCGTCGTCGCGCTTTGAGGCGAAGACGAACCATCGGCTGCCCGACGACCAGGAGTGGTAGGTGTCGCTCTTGGCGCTGTTCACGATGTCGAGGGTGAGCACCTCGCCCGTCGTGAGGTTCATCATGCGCAGGTCGGCCTCGGGATGCCAGATGGGGAAGGTGCCGTAGTAGGCCACGGTATAGAGCAGCCAGTGCCCGTCGGGGCTGATGCGCGGATGGCAGACGGAGGTCTTCAGCTGCTGCGGGTGTCCCGATGAGGCGGCGAGCTCGCCGAAGGGCGTCGTCCGCAGGGTGTCCACCTGTGTGCCGATGGTGCCTGTCTGTTCGTCGAAGGTGATGCGGCAGAGGCTGTATTGCAGTTTCTCAAGCTCTTCGGGCAGGGTGACGCGCGGTGCCGAGCAGTAGTAAATATACTTGCCGTCGGGCGAGAAGGTGGGGAAGGTCTCGAAGGCCAGGCTGTCGGCGAGGAGCGGTGAGCGCAGGAAGGTGTGCGACTGCAGGTCGGCCACGTAGACATCGCTCTTGCTGTCGTAGACCTCGAGCCGTTTGTCGGGCCGCGCATGGAAGGCGGGAATGATGATGTTGGTGGAGAAGGTGATGTAGCGGCCGGTGGGCGAGAAGCCGAAATAGACGCTCCCCGACACCATGTCGTCGGCCTTCAGGGCCAGTTTGCTGAGCTTGCCGTCGCGGTTGAGGATGGCGCCGCCGCCCTCGCCGCGCACGTAGAGCATGGAGAGCGTCGGGTCTTGGTTGCTGAAGGTGTGGCAGTTCATGCAGCGGTCGCCCACCTTCTTATAAGAACTGATGGTGCGCTCGTCGAAGTTCTCGACGTTGCGCTCCCATATCTCCACGTTGCTCCACACCTCGTAGTCGGGCTCGATGAGCCGATAGGTGAGGATGGGGTCCACCTTGTCGGCCACCACCTGCCACGTGAACGACTTGAACTGCGTCCAGCGGCCGTCGGTGAGGGTTGTCAGGGTGACGGTGAGCGTCTTTCCGGCGGCCTGCTCCATCAGCGTCTTCCACTCCTTCATGCCGAAAACGACCTCGCAGCCGTTGGCATTGACGGTGAGCAGCGGTTCCGACGGTGCGTCGGCCGGGGCTACGGTGGCCTGCACGGCTTCGCATTGCGCGTCGCGTACGAGGAAGTTGAGGGGCGCGATGTTGACGGGGATGGTGACGTCGGCGTAGTCGGGATAGATGGGAGCCGCCCTGTCGATGATGTCGACATCGCTGCCAGGCTTCTTGGTACAGGCCGTCAGGAGCAGGAGGAGGATGGTATAGATGATGGGATGTTTCATAAGGTTGAGCTTTTATTCCACCTTGGGCGCCCTGGCCGTGTCGAAATAGTACCAATAGGTGTCGCTGAACTGCTTGTTGCCGCGCTGGCTGTTGTACTGGGCGAAGCGCCGGGCCACGTCGGGCATCGTAATCAGTTGCTGCCACTGCTCTTGCGGTGCATGGGTTCCGGCGAGCCAGATGCAGAGCGCCTCCTGATAGAGCTTCTTCACGCGCGGCCGGTCGGTGCAGTAGCGGTCGTAGTCGCGCTTGAAGTGTTCGATGTCCTTGAGCAAGAGGTCGCTGCAGAGGATGTAGTCGAGGGCCACGACGTTGTCGGCATTGGAGTCGAGGAGCTCCATCATCACCATGTGCAGGTTGTCGGTGAGGCGGACGGTGTCGGCCTTGTTGACGAAATTCTGCTTCTCTACGATGTAGCGCCACGTCTTGGGCTCATGGTTCATGATGCGTTCGGCCCAGTCGCTGTAGACCAAAGTCTGCTTCAGGATGCGCAGATACTTTTGTGCGGCGAGGCTGTCTCCGCTCACGAGGTTGCATTCTGCCAGTCGTTTGATCATGCGGACGTTGCGGTTGTCGCGCGAGAAGACGTTGCTCATCATCGCCGCACGCTCGCAGAACGTCATGTCGCCGAGCATCCAGTAGAGCTCGTTCATGTTGTTGATGACCAGCCGGGGCGTCTCCGGTCCGATGCGGTGGAACGTCCCCAGGTCGTTGTCGGCGAAGCGGAGCAGGTAGTCGGGCAGTTCCTGACGGCTGGCGCGTGCCATGTTGTAGAAGAACTTCATCTCCTGAGTGGGCTCGGGATCGCTCTCCACGAGCTGGAACAGTCGGTTGTAGTTGCCGAGGTGGTATTCGTTGTCGGCTGCCAGCTGCCGTTCCAGATAGAAGTTGGGCCGTTGCAGCTTGCCCATGTTCGGCCATCCGCCCATCCAGATGCCCACGCAAAGAATCGTCAGGGCCGTGGGGATACGCAGCGCGCGGAGGTGTCTGAAGGCCAGCGTGGCCAGCCAGAGTGTGATGACGAGGGCTCCGGCGGCGATGATGTTCGACAGCTTGTAGTCGTGGTGCAGGCTGAAGACGGCGAGGACGGTCATGGGAACGAGTGCGGCGAGCGTTGCCCACCATTGGCTTCGGAGCCCCCATTGCTGGAGGAGGCGCCGCGTGACGTTGCCCACGACGAGCAGGGCCGCTGTGATGATGGCCGGTCCGGCCAGCAGATAGTAGTAAAACTGTGTGAGGAAATCGCCGATGAGCCTTGAAGCCCATCCGGCCTGGGGCAGGTAGGCAGCCACATATTCGCCCGAAAGGAGGAATATCTGGTTCTGTTCCTGGAAAAAGAAATGGTATCGGTAGGCCAGATGGAAAAAGAGAAAGCACGCCGTTGCCCAAGCGGCAACGACGACATACATGCCATATCTCTTCAACATCTTCATTGGGAAAGCCTGAAAACCGCCGATATCGACCGTCAGCGCTCTTTCGTCGCGATGCATTCCATCTCGATGAGCCACTCAGGACGGCACACCTTGGCCTGCACGATGACGTGGGGCGTCTGTGGGAATGCCTTCTTCATGAAAGCATCGATCTGCGAATAGTCGGACAGGTCGCGCAGGTAGATGATGAAATACCTGACGTCGGTCATCTGTGCGCCACCGTCTTTCAGCAGGGCACCGATGTTCTCGAGCAGGCGGCCGGCCTGACGCATGACGTCGCCCACGTAGATGACGTTGCCGTGCTTGTCGATGCTGGCGGTGCCGGAGATGAAGAACTGCTGCTGCGAGGGTCGCGTCAGACGGGTTCCGCGCTCGAAGGCCACGCCGTATTCGTGGGTGGGATTCAGGTAGTCGAGGGCTTTCAGGTAGGTCTTGTCCTCCTCCTTGATGCTGGGGAAGGTGAGGAAGTCCATGGCCACGCATGCCGAGCGCGTCTGCGAGAGTCCGCCGATGCCAGTGGATGCGATGAAATGGGTGTCGATGGTGAGTCCGTAGCGCTGGAAGATGTCGTTGCGCGCCTTCACCACACCGGCGTAGTTGTTGTCGATGTCGCCCACGTAGAGCCATGTGCGCACGCAATGGGTGTCGAGCGTCAGTCCGCGATCCTTGATGATGCGCAGGTATTTCTCGAAGAGCATGATGGCTTGCGTGTAGGAATTCATGCCCTTGGTCTCGCCGTCGGTCAGTCGCAGGCTATGGAAAAGGAAGTCGGCGGGCTCCGATGAGGTCTTCATCAGCAGCGATATCTTGCTGCCGTCGACGGGAGCCTGCTCCACGACGCTGATGGCGGTGTCGCCCAGTAGGTCTTGATAAAGCGGAGATTCGACGAGCTTCTGGTATTGGTTCTGTGCGTCGCTGAGGAAGATCTTGGTGTATTGCAGCTGTCGGCCTTCGAGCTTCTCACGGTCGAGGAAGTCGCCGACGGTGAGGTAGAGCTTGGAAAGCCGTTCAACAAAAGAACCTTTGCACTCAGCAGCAAAAATGGTGTAATTGTCCATAATGCATTATTTTGAGTGCAAAGGTAGTGTTTTTAATTGACATTTGGAAAACAACAAATGACAATTATTGGTCGATTACCTATTTTTAATGATAGTTCAGAGCGTTTCGAGCATCCTTTTGATGACAACGGAGCAGGAAATCTCGCGGTTGGCCGCCTCGGGGATGACGAGCGAGTTGGGCGACTCGATGACGTCGTCGGTGACGATGAGGTTGCGGCGCACAGGCAGACAGTGCATGAACTTGCCGTCGTTGGTCCACGACATGTGCTCGCTGTCGACCGTCCACGAGCGGTCGTCGCATGTTATCTTGCCGTAGTCGGACGGATTGGTGACGCCGGGGTTGCTCCAGTTCTTCGCATAGATGAAGTCGGCACCCTCGAACGCCTTGCGCTGGTCGTACTCAACCTGTGCTCCTGCGACGAATTTGGGATCGAGCTCGTAGCCTTTGGGGTGGGTGATGACGAGGTCGATGTCCTTGTCGGCGTTCATCCACTGGGCAAACGAGTTGGGAACGGCCTGCGGCAAGGCGCGGCAGTGGGGAGCCCACGTCAGGACGACCTTCGGTTTGCGGTCGGCATGAGGCCAATGCTCCTTGATGGTGATGAGGTCGGCGAAGGCCTGGAGGGGGTGCACGGTGGCTGTCTCCATGGCGAAGACGGGTCGGCCGCTGTACTTGATGAACTGGTTGAGGACCGTCTCGGCATAGTCGTACTCGCGGTCGGTGAGCCCTGCAAAGGAGCGGACGCCGATGAGGTCGCAGTAGCAACCCATCACGGGGATGGCCTCCAGCAGGTGCTCCGACTTGTCGCCGTCCATGATGACNNATGACGCCGCGCTCGGTCTCCAGCTTCCACGCTCCGGCGTTCACGTCGAGCACGATGACGTTCATGCCGAGGTTCATGGCAGCCTTCTGTGTGGACAGACGTGTGCGCAGGGAGTTGTTGAAGAAGATCATCATGAGCGTCTTGTTTTTGCCCAGATGCTGGTATTTGAAACGGTCGTTCTTGATCTCCATGGCTTCGGCCATCGCTTTCTGCAGCGGGCCGATATCTTCTACGTTGATAAAGCTCTTCATTTTTTTCTTTTTTTTTTTCGTTATTCCGGGATTTTGGGATTTCGGGATTTTGGGATTTCGGTATTCCGTTATTCCGGGGTTTGGTTATTCCGTTATTCCGGGATTCCGTTATTCCGGGGTTTGGTTATTTCGTTATGCAGGGATTCCGTTATGCCGGGGGGGCGGGATTCCGGGATGCCGTTATTCCGGGGATTTCATTATTTCTGGGATTTCGTTAATCTCGTATTTGCCCGTTTCCTTCGATGAGCCATTTGTAGGTGGTCATCTCTTCGAGACCCATGGGGCCGCGCGGTCCGAGCTTCTGCGTGGAGATGCCAATCTCGGCTCCCAATCCGAACTGTGCGCCGTCGGTGAAGCTCGTCGGGGCATTCCAGTAGACGCAGGCGGCATCTACCTCCTGCTGGAAGCGGCGCGCTGCTTTCTCGTTGCGCGTGATGATGGCCTCGCTGTGTCCACTGCCGTAGCGTGCGATGTGGTCCAGTGCTTCGTCGAGGGAGTCGACAACCTTGATGGCCATCTTGTAGTCCATGAACTCCGTGCCGAAGGAATCGTCGGTGGCATGCTTCAAGAGATCTTCCTTTTCGGGAGGCAGCAGGGCCGAGAGGACGCTGTAGGCCCGATCGTCGGCGTAGAGTTCGACGTACGGGAATTTGTTGATGAGTGGCTCGATGAGCATCCCCAGTGCCCACATCCGCTCTTTGTGGATGATGAGACAGTCGAGCGCGTTGCACACCGACACGCGGCGCTTCTTGGCATTGTTGATGATGTCGCGCCCCATCTCAAGGTCGCCGTCGGCGTCGAAATAGGTGTTCACCACGCCGGCTCCCGTCTCGATGACGGGGATGCGGGCAGTGTCGCGCACGAACTCGATGAGCCGTTTGCCGCCACGGGGTATGCAGAGGTCGATGTAGCCCACGGCATTGAGCATCTCGGCCGTGGCCTCGTGGGTGGCGGGGAGCAGTTCGACGATTGACGGGTTGACGCCTTCGCTCTTCAGCACCTCGTGGATGAGCTCCACACACGCCTCGTTGGAGTGGGCGGCATCGTGTCCGCCTTTGAGCACGCAGGCATTGCCGCTCTTCAGACAGAGCGAGAACACATCGAAGGTGACGTTCGGACGGGCTTCGTAGATCACTCCAATGACTCCGAAGGGAACGCTCACGCGGCGCAGATACAGACCGTTTCTGAGCGTGCGCTCGTTGGTGATCTTGCCTAACGGTGACGGCAACTTCGCCACATCCCGCATCTCGTAGGCGATGATCTGCAGGCGGATGTCGGTGAGCTGGAGCCGGTCGTAGAGCGGATTGACGACATCCATGCGGTCCAGGTCGAGCTTGTTGGCTGCCAACAACTTCTCCTGGTTATTCTCGATAGCCTTGGAGAGGGCTACGAGCAACTCGTTGATTCGCTCTTCGCTGAGCTGTGCCAGTTCGCGGCTGGCGGCTTTCACGCGTTCGAATGTTTCTTTCAGTTCCATAGTGCTTTTATTGTGGGGGTGTTGTTTACTTCTCGGTCATACAGAATCGGCTGCAGTCCGGACTGTCGTATGCTCGCTCCTTTATATATATAAAAAGGTGTCAGCCAGCTTTCGGTACAAATTCCGTGTGCGGCACGTTGTCGCCGTCGGTCATTAAGGCTTGCAGGATGTCGGGACGCGTGCCGTTGGCAATGATGACGCGGATGCCCTCTTCGGCCATGTGGGTGGCGGTGGCGTACTTCGACTGCATGCCTCCGCGTCCGGCCTGACTGTGTTCCTTCTGTATGAAGTGGCTCAGATCGGTTCCGGCGGGCACCTCGCGGATGAGCTGCGACGACCGATCATCGGGCGAGCCTGTGTAGATGCCGTCGATATTGCTCAGCAGAATGAGCGTGGAGGCTCCCATCATCTGGGCGATGAGGCCCGAGAGCTCGTCGTTGTCGGTGAACATCAGCTCGGTGATGCATACCGTGTCGTTTTCGTTGACGATGGGGAGGACGCCGTTTTCGAGCATCACCTCCATGCAGGCACGCTGGTTGTTGAACTGCTCGCCGGGCTGGAAGTTCTCCTTCATGGTGAGCACTTGGCCCACGGGAATGCCCCATTCGCGGAACAGGTCGTAGTATAGACCGATAAGTTTTACCTGTCCGACGGCCGAGAACAGCTGGCGCTGCTCCACATTGTCGAGCCGATGGTCCACACTCAGCTCGCCACGGCCGCCAGCCACGGCACCGCTCGAGACGAAGATGACGTCGTAGCCGCGTGCCCGCAGCCCTGCTATCTGGTCGACGAGAGCCGACAAGCGCGTGACGTTGAGCTTCCCGTCTTCGCGTGTCAGCACGTTCGAGCCCACCTTGACAACGATTCTTTCCTTGCTTATCATGCTATATGGCTATTTCGTTTCAGCATCTTTCTTGCGAATTTCCACACGGCGGATCTTGCCCGAGATGGTTTTGGGCAGCTCGTCGACAAATTCTATGATTCGCGGATACTTGTAAGGAGCGGTCTCGCGCTTGACGTGCTGCTGCAGTTCCTTCACCAAAGCATCGTCGGCCTTGTCTTTCCACTCCTTGCCGAGCACGATGGTGGCCTTCACCACCATGCCGCGGATATCGTCGGGAACTCCCGTTATGGCGCATTCCACCACAGCGGGGTGCGTCATCAGCGCACTTTCCACTTCAAACGGGCCTATGCGATAGCCTGACGACTTGATGACATCATCGATACGACCTTCGAACCAGTAGTAACCGTCTTCGTCGCGCCATGCCACGTCGCCCGTATGATAGACACCATCGTGCCAGGCTTCGTGCGTCAGCTCCTCGTCGCGGTAGTATTCTTTGAACAGTCCGATGGGCTTCTTCTCGCCCACACGCACCACAATCTCGCCCTTTTCACCATCTTCACACGGTGTGCCGTCGGGGCGCACGAGGTCGATGTCGTACTGAGCATTGGGCATTCCCATGCTGCCGGGCTTCGGAGTCATCCAGGGGAATGTTCCGAGCGTCATCGTGGTCTCGGTCTGTCCGAAGCCTTCCATCATGCGGATGCCGGTCTTCTCGAAGAACTTGTCGAAGACGGCCGGGTTCAGGGCTTCGCCTGCCGTGGTGCAATACTCCAGTGAAGACAGGTCGTAGCGCGACAGATCCTCACGAATCATGAAGCGGTAGATGGTGGGCGGCGCGCAGAACGACGTCACTTTGTATTTCTCCATCTGACGCAGCAGTGTGTCGGCGTTGAACTTCTCATGGTCGAAGACGAACACGGTGGCTCCGGCGAACCATTGTCCGTAGAACTTTCCCCACACTGCCTTGCCCCATCCGGTGTCGGCCACGGTCAGGTGGAGCGATCCTTCGTGCAGGTTGTGCCAGAAGACACCCGTTGTCAGATGGCCCATGGCGTAGAGGAAATCGTGGGCCACCATCTTCGGTTCGCCCGATGTTCCGCTGGTGAAGTACATCAGCATGGTGTCGTTGTTCTCGTTCTTCTCCGAGGGGCGCACGAATGCCGGGGCCTTTTGCCACTCCTCCTGCCACGAATGCCAGGAACAACTCGCTTCTGCCGTGTTCTCCTCGGCGGACAGCAAGGAGGCTTGGCTCTCTCCGACCGCCACCACGGTCTTCACCGTCGGACTCTCGGGCAGGGCCAGTCGTATCTGTCCCGTAACGTAGGCATCGTCCACGCAGATGATGGCCTTCACCGAGGCGCGCGTGTTGCGGTACACGATGTCGTGCTTCGTCAGCATGTGTGTGGCTGGAATCACCACGGCACTGAGCTTGTGGAGGGCGAGCATCGTGATCCACCATTCGTAGCGGCGCTTCAAGATAAGCATCACGGGATCGCCTTTCCCAATGCCGAGCGACTGCAGGTACGACGCTGCCTGATCGGTTTCTTCTTTCAGTTGAGCGAAAGTTGTGCGCTTCTCTTCACCCTTGTCGTTGGTCCAAAGAAGAGCCAACCCGTCGGGTTTCTCTTCCGCCCAGGCATCCATGACGTCGTAGGCGAAGTTGAAATGCTCGGGTATGATGAAGTCTAAGTTCTTGTTGTAATCCTCTACCGACGAGAATGTCGTCTGTCGTAAAAATCTTTCTACCATTGTTGTTTGTATTGAAAAGACGAATACCTGTTGCAGAATCAGAAGATGATGGCAAGGAAACGCACCGGCTGCCCGTTCAGCGCACGCATGCCGTGGGGTTGTGTGGCGTCGAAATAGATGCTGTCGCCCTCGTTGAGCACGAGCGTCTTCTTGCCGATGGCCAGTTCCATGCTGCCTTCGGTCACCATGTTGAACTCCTGCCCTTCGTGTGAGTTGCGTTCGATGGGTGCATCGGCGGGCTTCGGCTCCACAAAGACCATGAACGGGTCGGCCTTGCGTCCGCGGAATCCGCTGGCCAGGCTCTGATACTTGTAGGCTTTGCGGCGCTCCACGCTCTGTCCTTGTCCTTTGCGAGTGAGGTAATAAGTGCTCATGTGCGGTTCTTCGCCGAAGAGGAGCACGTCGAGTGGCACGTCGTAGTGCTTGGCTATCTTATGCAGGTTGCTCACCGAGAGTTCGCTCTCGCCGGCTTCCATCTTCTCGTAGGCCTCGACGGTGATGCCGCAGAGGTCGGCCATATCTTTTACCGGAATGTCGAGTACGTCGCGGAGGCCTTTCAGGCGCTCGCCTATTTGCTTGATTGCTTCTTCCATGATGGTGTGGTATGTTTTGAATGAAGGTTGTGTGAGTGAAACTGAGTGCCTCGCCTTACGGAAATGGTCAGCACAGGTTTTCGGCTCAGAGGGTCAAAGTCCGGCTTTCAGACCACGGATGACGGCGCTGGTGAAGCCGGCGTGCTCCATTTCGTTCAGACCGCGGATGGTCAGACCGCCAGGTGTAGTCACCTTGTCGATTTCTTCCTCGGGATGATGGCCTGTGGCCTGCAGCAGTTCGACAGCTCCTTTCACCGTCTGCTGGACGATCTGCTGCGCCTCCTTGGCCTTGAAACCAAGCTCTACGCCGCCCTCGGTGGCAGCGCGGATGTATCGCATGGCGTAGGCGATGCCGCATGAGGCCAGCGTAGTGCCAGAGGCCAGCTGGTGTTCGGCGGTGACAATCGTACTACCCACTTCGTCGAAGATGCCGACGACGGTCTTCGTCTGTTCCTCGGAAGCGCCGATCGGCACGATAAACGTCATCGAACTCTTCACCGCGATGGCCGTATTGGGGATGACGAGGAAGAGGGGGATGCGCATGCCGTCGCCTTTGTCGAGCCATCCGAGAATCTTTTCAGATGCCACACCTGCGGCGATGACGATGAGCATTTGCTTCTTGTAGTCGAGCGTGTCCTTGATTTCCTTCAACACAGGCTCCACCAGCCACGGCTTGACGACCACGCATACGATGTCGGCATGCTCGGCAGCAACGCTGTTGTCGGTCGTCAGGCTGGCACCCGACGTAGCAAAGCGTTCCAGAGCCTGTTGTGACGGGTCGGCCACGGTGATGTCCTCGGCGTGGAATGTGCGTCCTTGCAGAAGACCCTCGACGGTGGCACCGCCCATGGCTCCTGCTCCAATGATTGCTATCTTCATAATGCTTTCTTTAAACGTTCAATGAAATCGTCGGCTTCGGCCTTCGTCAGACACAGCGGGGGCAACAGGCGCAGTACGTTGGTGCCTGCACAACCCGTGAAACAGTGCTGCTCGTAGACCAGTCGGCCGCGCACTTCCTTGTGGGGCACGCTCAGGTCGACGCCAATCATCAGACCACGGCCGCGGACATCGAGGATTTCGGTGCCGTGGACAGCATCGGAAAGGCTCAGGCCGCGAAGTTTGTCCATGAGATAATCGCCCACGATGCGGGCATTCTCAACGAGATGTTCCTCCTCCATTACGTCGAGAACGGCCAGGGCGGCAGCACATGCAAGGTGGTTGCCGCCGAAAGTGGTGCCGAGCTGTCCGTAGACGGGCTTGAAGTCGGGACTGATGAGCACGGCTCCCATGGGGAAACCGTTGGCGATACCTTTGGCCACGGTGATGATGTCGGGGCAGATGCCCAGCCACTGGTGGGCAAAGAACTTACCCGAACGGCCGTAACCGCACTGTATCTCGTCGCAGATGAGCACCGTGCCATACCGTTTGCAGGCTTCGGCAAGCCCTTTGGCAAACTCTTCGGTGACCATCTGAATGCCGCCCACGCCCTGAATGCACTCCAGGATGACGGCACAGACGTCGCCTTTCTGCAGTTCAGCTTCCCATGCAGGCAGGTCGTTCAGCGGAAGATAGGTGACGTGGCCGTTATCGTTGATGGGGGCAATGATCTTCGGGTTGTTCGTTACCTCCACGGCCAGCGACGTGCGACCGTGGAAGGCTTTCTGGGCAGAGAGGACACGCGTGCGGCCGTTGGTGAACGAGGCCAGCTTCAGCGCGTTCTCGTTGGCCTCGGCGCCGCTGTTGATGAGAAACAGCTGGTAATCGTCATAGCCGCTGATGCGTCCCAGCCGTTCGGCCAGCTCCGCCTGCAGGCGATTGATGACAGAATTGGAGTAGAAACCGATCTTCTGGAGCTGTTCCGTTACCTTATTTATATAATGCGCATGCGCGTGGCCGATGCTGATCACGGCATGTCCGCCATAGAGGTCGAGGTATTCCTGCCCCTGGTCATCCCACACTTTGCATCCCTTTCCACTGACGATGTTCACGTCGAAAAGGGGATAAACGTCGAATAGTTTCATTGTCTTTCCTATCTTTTCAAAGAGTTATCGCATGCAAAGTTAAAGCAAAAAAATCACAAAACGGCATTTCTTGTACCATTTTAGTTATAAAATGTCGTTTTTTCTTTCTCTGCCCTTGAGAACTCAAAAGAAAAGAGTTGCAGAATGGAATCTGTCAATCATCGTCGGCCGCAGGCGAAGGTCTGCGGCCGACGAAATGTTGTTGTCTTATCCTTCAGGCTTACTGTAAGCAGGCTGGTCGGTTGGCGTGTCATTCGGCTTGTTGATGTCGGTGCCGCCTTGTGCCGTTGCAGCGGCTTGGTTGACGGTGAGTTTCAGCGTGTCCTTGGCGGCAATGAAGACAACGTCTGTCGAGCGTTGACTCTTGTCGGGGTTCTGTGTGCAGGCCACCGTCACCTTCGGCGTTCCGCTAGAGTAAGGCTGCTGGGTCACTGTAAGCCAGTTGGTGCCTGAGGCTTGCGTCACTCTGGTGATGGCACTGCTCAGTCCTGTCAGCGTGACGGTCTTCTCCGACGCTTCTGCAGGCATGTCGCACTTCATGGTGGAATACTTCCCATATTGCGGCGTCGGTGGTTGTGGGCCAGGGGTATAGGGATCGTCGGGATCGTCGCTGCCGCCACAGGCTGTCAGGGTGGCAATAGCTGCCAAGGCGATGAAGAAATATTTCGTTGTTTTCATTGTTCTTTCTTTTTTGCTTGTTGATTACGAATTGGAGGACCTAAGGCTTTCTTATGTGAACCGGTGAATGAGAGTCTGACAGTACGATGGCTTGGCTATCAGGAACTCTCATTCCCGTGTTCACTTTAAAAAGCTATTTGATGATGACCTTCCGTCCGTTCTGGATGTAGATTCCAGGCTTGGCAGGTTGGTTGACACGACGACCTTGCAGGTCGGTCAGCGGTTCCGTTTTGTCCCAAGGCGTTTCGATAGGTTCTATGTCCGTTGCGTCGCCGCTGATGAGGAATCCGCGAGCGGCAGCAGCTCCTTGTGGAATGGCCAGCCATGCGCGGTGCCCCTCGATGCGGAAGGCTGCTCCCTGCTTGGCTCCCCAGAACCATCCGAACTGCTCGGCCTGCGCTGTTCCGCTGGGACCGTAG
This sequence comes from Prevotella sp. UBA2756, assembly GCA_002353205.1. Classification (GTDB taxonomy): domain Bacteria; phylum Bacteroidota; class Bacteroidia; order Bacteroidales; family Bacteroidaceae; genus Prevotella. The sequence goes on from DEJE01000020.1 coordinate 161,750, forward strand.
CTGAGTTTGTAGTAGAGATTCTTGCCGTCAGCGGTGGTCGTGGTCGACTCGTCGCTGCCGTGGAGCAGGTTGGTGCCTACGGCGGAAGCCTTGCCCTCCGTCGTGCTGGTCAGCGTGTAGGTGGCAGCCTGTTTGTCGGTGGCTTCAAGGAGCACGGCCGTGTTGCGCGGAATGACGCCGTCGGTGAGCTGCTTATAGCTGATCTTGCTCCCGTCGTATCCGCTGACCACGCTGGCCTTCAGCCCGCTGGGCAGCTGGTAGTCGTTCTTCGAGTCGTAGAAGGTAGCATAGCCGGCCTTGGCAATCTTCACGTCGATGGTTGTGGGTGCGTTGCCGCCGGTGGTGATGTTCATCTCAGACTTGAAGTCCTTGCGCTCTTTCCAGCCCACCCGGTCGGTGGCCATGGCGCAGAGGTCGTAGCGAGTACCTGGCTGGCAGTCGAAGGTGGCAGTCTTCCCACTTTGTATGGTGGCCAGCAACTGAGGCTCTTCGCCGTTGTTAATGGTGGCGTAGATGTCGTAATGGTCGATGCCGCTGGTTTTGTCGCTGCCGGTGACAGTGACGGTGAGTTTTCCGTTCTTCTCCACGACTTTCGACACTTTCGATGTCGGATAGTCGGTGTCGAAGGTATTCACGTAGGTGTTAGTCACGATGGGCTTGTTGGCATCGAAGATGATGGTGGCCTTGTTGCTGATGGTACTCTTATTGGCAGGATTTGCCTTATGGTCGATGCTGAAGCTGACGAATCCCTCGCCGCGACCGCTGTCATCGTTGGGAAGTAGGAAGCCCAGGTCGGGATCGTCAATCTCACCTCCGTTCTTGTCGAGCGAGAGGAAGGCCCAGCGGGCCACACCTGTCTCGGGCGAGAACTGTCCGCTGACGCGGACTATGATGTCCTTACCCTTCACCTTATACTGTATGTCGCGCGTGAACTCCTGCGTGCGGATACCACCGACGACGATCGTGGTGTCGGCCCATCCGAAGCTGCTGAAGCTGAAGGTCGAGGCATCGAGCTTCTTCACGTCGAGCGTGTCGGTGATGAATACCTCGTGGGCCGGAGCCGTAGCTGACGCCTTGTTCTCGAAAGTGATGGTATAAGGCATCTGCTGGATAGGCTGTATGTAGTGCTTCTGGTCGTCGGGTCCCCATGGGCCGATCATCTCGTTGGGGTCGTAGCTGCGCACACCCACCAGATGGCGGTATTTCTGCGATGCGGCCAGACATCCTGCCACGCTTACCGCATTGCAGATGCCGTTCCAAATTGCCTCTACGGCAGTATGCAGGATCCAACTTCCGCCCAGGGTGCCGATGTCAACCACCGTTCCGATGCACGAGATGGCAGCCCCGGTAATGTTGGTGACGAGGTTGGCCACAGCCCATGAGTGCGTCTCTTTCCATGCCAGTCGTACCTTGTCTACGTTGTACACACATCCTACGCCGGGGATGGCACCAATGGCTGTGTCCTTGAACCAGCCGTAGAAGTAGTCTCCGAAACATTCGGCCAGCCCAATGTCCCAGCGGTCGTGCACGTTCAGTATGTCGTCCCACTCGTCGCTCTCAGATGCCCTGGTGCGGCTTTCGCTGCCGTCCACCTCATAGGCTCCCATTGGCAGGCCGTAGCCATAGACCATGTCGATGCCGGCCTCGGTGGCTGTGCCGCCGTCCTTCATACTAACTCGGAAGGTGAGGTGGTCTTCGCCGTTGGGGGCGATGTAGGGAATGTTGAGCAGGAATCCACGCATGGGGCCGTATTGCGGCGTGTTGATGACCACGCCCTTCTCGCCCTCCTTGAAGAGGTCTCTCAACTGTTGCGGAATATCATCGCCATAGCACTCTATGGGGAAGTCGAACGATACGTCGACCAGCCCGTCGTTGTCGCTGATGAAGAGGAAGAAGGGAATGTTGTAGGCGGCCACGTTGCTGCGGTTGGCCAGGTCGATGCTGTACTTCTGGTACTTTCCCCAGAGCATCCTGTCGCGTCCGCTCACTTCCACCCACACGTCGGGATAGCCGTCGCCCTTGAGCAGTTCGAAGCCGTTCTTCAGGGTGTCGCTGCCCACGATGACGTCGTAGTGCCCCAGCTTAGCCTCGCGCAGGTCGAACTGTGCCTCAGCCAAATCATCGGCTGAAGTGACCTTGCTGGAGTTGTAGTTGCGATCGACGAGCCATTTGCCCTCCACTTCTTTTTTACCTTGCTTCAGCACCACCTTGGGCTGTTTGCTGTAGGTCAGCTCGTAGCCGCCCTGTATGCGCAGGCGCACGGCATCGCTGGGTGCCGCCTCGGCGGGGAATACCTTGCTCAGTCCGCCTACCAGGATGCTCTGCTGTGCGGCCACGTAGGCGTTGGTGTTCTTGCCGTCGCCCTTGGCTATCATCCAGTAGTTGTACAGGCCGGGGTGGCCGCTCACGTCCTGCTGCTCGTGCTGCTTCTTGCTGGTGCTGTACTTGTCCAGGCGGTCCAGGTTCCAGGGGTCGGGCTTGATCCACTGGTAGGCCTGACCGTCCTTGGTCATGTCGGTCATGTAGACATAGCGGCCCGTGAGGTCCTTGGTCAGCGTAAACTCGGGGTGTGGCGGACGTATGCCGTCGTGCGCCTTCAGGTAGTTGTCCAGGATTGGGGCCGGGTCGTTGTGGTACTGGCTCTGGTCCTGCAGCGAGCCGTCGAAGGTGAGCAGCAGGCGGCAGTCCTTGTCCTTGGGGTCGGGCCGGTTGTAGATGTGCTGCATAATCTCTTCGTGCGTCAGGGCGCGGCTGTAGAGGGCGAAGTTATCAATGAAGGTGTCTTGGGCCCAATACTCGCCGCCTGCAGAGCTGGGGCCGATGACGATGGGGTTGTTGCCCATGGCGATGGGGCCGCGCTCGGTATTGGTGCCCATGAGCAGGCCGTCGATGTAGAAGCGGATGTTGTCCTTCTCCACCCGCGAGTCGTAGGTCAGGGCCAGGTGGTGCCACGTGCCCGTCTCGGTAATGCGGTAGCGCCACTGGTCCCACACCTCCTTGCCCTTGGCATCCACCGAGAGGTCGGTGCTGAGGCCGCCGTAGAAGGAATAGCCTTGATTGCCATCCTGGTGCACCGTAATATACCATCCGCCGTTATAAGGTGAGCCGTTATGATTGCCGGTGGTATGGCTGAGGGCAGCAATGTCGAGCGACCCTTTGCTACGCTTGTCGATACGCACCCAGCACTCTACGGTGATGGCCTCGCGCGTCTCCATGATGCTGGGCGTCATGGGAATGGTGACCTTGTTGAGCGGAGAATTTAAGATGGGGTTTTCGGGGACGGATACGTCGAGCGCCATCTCCTTTCCCGTGGTGGCAGGCGCCGGGTCGTTGCGCCGATAGACGATGTTCCAGAAGTAGGGGTCGAAGGCCTTGTAGGGGGCCGAGTAGTTCATTGCCCAGTGCTCGGTGCCCTCGCTGTCGAGCCGTACCATGAGCGCGTGGTTGTTGCGGTCCTTGCTGTCCCACGACTCATAGCCGACAGCAAAGTTGCGGTGGACTGTGCGGAAGCCATCCTTCGACTCCACCAGCAGGCCGCGGCAGGTGGTCAGATAGACGTGCTGGCCCGTGGGGTCGTCGGGGGCGAGGTAGAGGTCGAAGAAGTTGGCGAAACCTGAGTATTGCGAATTCCAGAAGCAGCGCGGCTGCGTCTCCCAGGTCTTGCCGCCGTCGTGCGAGTGGTACATCCGGGGGCCGTTGGGTGTCTGCAGCACGTAGATGTTCTGCCCCTTGGCGGCTATGGCGCCTACGGTGCCCTTCGACTCGGGCAGGTACATGGCCTTGGTCCACGTCTTTCCGAAGTTGGTGGAGCGGCGGAAGATGGTGTGGTTGCGGTCGTTGGTGGGATGAGGGTCTCCCAAGTCCTCGGCGCAGCCCTTGAAGATGACGTTGATGACATTGCCCTCTAAGGTCATCTGGGCGTGGTAGTTGAAGGATTGTCCGTTGAAGCCCTTCATATATTCCAGCGAGCACCAAGAGGTGTCGTCCTTCACCAATGGTGCAATGTTCTTCGTCGTGATGGTCTTGCCCCCGTCGGTAGAGGTGGAGATATAGACGTTGCCCCAGTGCATGTTGTAGTACCAGTACATGTCGTTGCCCAGTACGGCCCATTGGCGGCCCGACACCTTCAGGTCCACCAGCTCCTGGGTGGTGTCAATCAACTTATTGTTAAAGGTCTGACCGCCATCGAAGGAGGTCAACACGCGTGTCTTGTAGCCATCGTTGCTATACTGGAAGGCGATGACCACGGTCTGGCCGTCGGCCTCTACATGCGGACGGCCATAAGCGAAGGTGCGATATTTGTAGAAGCCTTCTTCTTGGCTGCTTTCTGCCAACACACGTTGCTGGAATGTTGCGCCGCCGTCGTGCGAGTAAGTGTAGAGCAGTTGGCTCTGTTCGACATTGTCGCTGGTGACAGACTTGATGATGGTGACGAAGTGTACGTCCTGCCCTTCCACTTCCATCCACTTGGCGTTGGTGCCGAAGTTGCCGCCCACGTAGTTGATGTCGGTCATATTCATCGTCGTCGACTTGACAATGGCCTGCGGCTCCTCCCACGTCTTGCCGGCATCGGTGCTCCGGCGGTACCACAGGCAGTACTCGCCTGCGGCGTTAGGTTTCCAGTCAGTCCAGGCCACGTGGACGGTCTGGCCGGAGACCTGCACGTCCATGGGCAACAGAGTCTTGGTGTAATACGTGATGTCTGTCGTGCCGAGCGACAGGTTCTTCCACCCGCCCCAGTTGGAGGGCAGGTACTTGTCGAGGTTGCCAGCCGCTTGCGCACCGATCGGCACGACGAGCAGCAGCATCATTAAAAGTCTTTTGATCTGTTTCATATTGTCAAGGTATTGATTCATAATGTCGAAGGTGTTATTAGTATGTCAATGATGCGCAAAGGTAGGGAAAAAGGCAGGCAAAAAGGTGACAATATGCAAAAAACGACTGACATTTTGCAAAATGTCAGTCGTTTCTTCTCTTTTCCCGGGAGCGACGGGTTATGCTTTGTGGGCCGCTCGCCACTCGGTAGGTGTCATGCCGGTGGCGGTCTTGAAGGTGCGGAAGAACGATTTCTCGTTGGAGAAGCCCGACTCTGAGCCTACGATGGAAATCTTCATGTTGGGATATTGAGCCAACAGCTTCTTGGCATGCTCCACGCGGAAGGTGGCAACGAACTGCGAGAAGGTGGTCCCCGTCTGCCGGTTGATGCTGTCGGAGAGCTGGTTGCGGTGCACGCCCAGCTGGTCGGCCAGCTCGCCTGCCGTCAGATCGCTGTCCAGATAGAGCCGTTCCTGCTCCATCAGTTGGCGGATGCGCTGCAGCAGTTCGTCCTCCGTGCCGCCGACTGCTGCTGCTCCTGCCCCCTTGTCGTCAGCTGACGGCTTTTCCTCATGGCTGTCGGCAACGTCTTCAACGTCATGGCGCGAGTGCTGGTTGCGCTTCCTTATATATATAATAAGGTATGCGATGCATCCTGCCAGCGCGGCTCCAGCTATCACGAGCCACCACAGTGGGGTGGGGGAGTCGGCCTGGCTGTCGGTGTGCATCGACAGACGGTAGACGGTGGCGTGGGGATGGAAGTTGTCTTTGGGAATACCGCCGGTGATGATGATGTCGCCCTCGGGTGAGAGCACGGGCGTCAGGAAACTCTGACAGCCGTATGCCGGCTCTGAGCGGTAGAGGGTCAGCGGGGCGGGTTGCTGTGTGTAGTCGATGCTGAGCACGTAGAAACGGTCTTTCTGGTTGGTGCCTGTCACGTAGAATCGCTGACGCTGCCTGTCGACGATGGGACTGTTGTAGTAGATGCTGTCGGCACCGTCGGTCGTCGGGATGGGCGCGGCGGTGGGAAGCAGGGAGAACGTGGTGCCTCTCATCTTGACAATGCCCTGTTCGCCCTGGTCGTTGTGGGCGGTCAGCAGACAGGTGTATTCGTCTATTTCGAAGAATTCCTCATAAAAACGCACGTCAAAGATGTTGGGGCGCCAGGTGTCGAGGAGCGGGATGCGGAAAGCATCGCCCTTCAGTCGGTCGGCCACGATGGAGTCCAACGGGTTGCCGCGCGTGTCCTGAGAGCTGAAGATGATGACATCGTCGGGAGCCACATGCAGCAGGTAGGGCATGGTACGCTGCATGGCCGTCTTCTTGACGTGCGAGAAAGCCTTCACGCCGTCGAACACCTCAATGTCGTCGTTGTGATACCAGTTGCCGCTGATGAGCACCCGCCCGCTGTCCAGCTCCACGGCTCCCGTCAAGGCGCGCTTCGTGTCGAGACAGCCGAAGCCGTCGAAGGTGTGGGTCGTGGGGTCGTAGAATTCCACCGAGAAGGTCTGTCCGATGCCGAGGGGCTCACTGTGGCCACCGGCCAGCAGCACCTTGCCCGTCGACAGTGGCAGCGAGAGACCGTCGTCGTGGGCGTAGGCCATCTCCATCAGGTGCCATTGGTTGTCGTTGCCGAGATATTCTGCCGTCGGCGTGGGCACGAAACCGTTGGTGTGGCCGCCGAAGACCGTCAGCTCGCCGTTGAGCCAGTAGGCGGCATGGCCCGAGCGCGGGATGTTCATGTCGGGCAGACGTTCCACCACCAGCTTCTCCACAGGGCACACCGCAGCCCCCTCCTTGCGGGAGGATTCCGCCCGTTGGGCCCACAGCGGCAGCACAACAAGCAAGCTAAGCGACAGCAGCAATCCCTTCATATTTCTTTAATTCTTAATTCTTACTCTCCACTTTCCACTTTCCACTCTCCACTCTCCACTCTCCACTCTCCTCTTTCCACTTAAAACGCCGACGCTTTCAGCCGCAGACCGGCCGTCTCGTCGAGACCGAACATCAGGTTCATGTTCTGTACAGCCTGACCGACGGCTCCCTTGAGCAGGTTGTCGATGCACGACGTGATGAGTATCTTGCCATCGAAGCCGTCAACATGAACCAGGGCTTTGTTGGTGTTCACCACCTGCTTCAGGTCGATGGCCTTGTCGCTGTAGTGGGTGAAGGCAGCGTCGCGGTAGAAGTCCATGTATGCCTCGATGATGTCGTCGATGGGAGCCTTGGTCTTGACGACGCATGTACAGAAGATGCCGCGTGCGAAGTCGCCGCGATAGGGGATGAAGTCGATGGAACAACCCCCCACCAGCTCCCCCGAGGGGGAGGGGTCTATAGGTGACGTGATATACGGTGCTCCAGCGGGTTTCACTTCGTTGAGGCTTTGACAGATCTCATGCAGATGCTGGTGGGTAAAGAGTTTGTAGGTGCTCATGTTATTGTTACGCCATGAGAAATGAGTGGTGGCACCGGGCTTCTGTCCAGCTCCCGTACTACCGGTAATACCATTCACCGCCACATCGTCGTTGATGAGTCCCATCTTAGCAGCCGGCAGCAGAGCCAACTGTATGCAGGTGGCGAAACAGCCGGGGTTGGCAACATGCTGTGCCGTCCGTATCTTCTCGCGGTTGATTTCCGGCAGACCATACACCCATTTCCTCCCTCCTTCGGGGGGATTGAGGGGGGCTACCCTAAAGTCTTGCGCCAAATCGATGATCTTCACATGATCTGGAATATCGTGTTCCTTGAGGAACGCCTCACTCTTGCCGTGACCGAAGCAGAAGAACACCACGTCCACATCTTCAAATGGCATCTGGTCGGTGAAGCGAAGGTCGGTCTCGCCGATGAGACCCTCATGGACGTCGCTCACCAGGTTACCAGCGTTGCTCTCAGAGTTGGCAAAAGCAATCTCTGCGTCAGGGTGATTCAGCAACAGGCGGATGAGTTCGCCGCCGGTGTAGCCGGCAGCGCCGAGGATGCCTACAGAAAGCCCCCCTCGGTCCCCCCGAAGGGGGGAGGAAGAGTTGTTATTGTCTGTTTCCATTGATGTTTTCTTTAATAATCCTTATTGTATTCTCTAAGTCGCCAATGACCTCTTCATTAGTAAACCTTATGACCTTAAAGCCTTGGCTTTCCAACCATATCGTTCTATCTTCGTCATTTATTTGCTGGTCAGGCAATTGATGATATCCTCCATCCAATTCGACGATTAACCGTTGAGGCAAGCAAACAAAGTCTGCAATGAAAGGTCCTATGATATGTTGTCTTCGGAAGTGCACCCCTAATCGGTCTTCACGGAGAAATCTCCAAAGGACAGTCTCTGCTTGGGTTTCGTGATGTCTGTTTTCTTTAACAAATTGCTTGAGGAGACCGTATAGAAATGGGTCAGCAAGCTGTATGTTTAATCCTTTGCTTTTCTTTCCTACAATAGTCTCATTCTTCATTTGCACAAAACCTCTTTCGTACTTTTTTACTCTTCTTCCTTTACCTCTTCTCTCCCTCATAGTCCCCCCTCGTTGGTATTGAGGGCCTCTTCCTCCCCCCTTCGGGGGGATTGAGGGGGGCTTTCCCCTCGTATTGAGGGCCTCTTCCTCCCCCCTTCGGGGGGATTGAGGGGGGCTTCACCTCTCCTCCCCCGGATGCATGCCGTAGTAAACGCGGAGGGGAGTGGAGCTTACCTTGATGAACCCCTTGGCCTCGTCGGCGGTCCAGCCCGTCTGCGTCTCGCCGTATTCGCCCAGCTTGCTCTTCGTCAGGTCGTTGTCGCTGTCGATACCCACGGTGTCGAAGCCGTAGGGGCGCAGACGGAGGATGGCCGTGCCCGTGACGTTGCGCTGCGAAGAGGTGAGCATGGCCTCGATGTCGGGCATCACGGGCTCCAGATACTGGCTCTCGTGCAGGAACATGCCGTACCAGTTGGCTACCTGGTCCTTCCAGTATTGCTGCCATTTCGACAGCGTTGACTTCTCCAGCAGACGGTGGGCCTCGATGATGAGCTTCGGCGCTGCGGCCTCAAAGCCCACGCGGCCCTTGATGCCGATGATGGTGTCGCCCACGTTGCAGTCGCGGCCGATGGCATACGAAGCACCGATATCTTCTATCTTCTGGATGGCTTTCACCTTGTCGTCGAACGTCTCGCCGTTCACGCCTACGATCTCACCCTTCTCAAACGCTATCTTCAGCAGCTGTTCGGGCTCCTTGGCCGTGACGTGCTTCAGATAGGCCTCCTCGGGCAAACCCTGTGTCGGGTCGAGCAGCTCGCCGCCGCAGATGCTGGTGCCCCAGATGCCCACGTTGTACGAGTATTTCAGCTTGGCGAAGTCGGCCGTGAAGCCGTGGTCGTTCAGATAGTCCACCTCTTCCTTGCGCGTCAGCTTCTTGTCGCGCGTCAGGGTGATGATCTCCACGCCCGGTGCCATCACCAAGAAGGTCATGTCGAAGCGTATCTGGTCGTTGCCGGCACCCGTTGATCCGTGGGCAATGGCATCAGCGCCGATCTCCTTGGCGTAGCGGGCGATGGCGAGGGCCTGGAAGATGCGCTCGCTGCTCACGCTGATGGGGTAGCAGTTGTTGCGGAGCACGTTGCCGAAGATCATGTATTTCAGCGATTTGGCATAGTATTCCTGCGTCACGTCGAGCGTCACGTATTTCACTGCGCCCAGTTTGTAGGCGTTCTCTTCGTTCTTCTTCAGCTGTTCGGCGCTGAATCCTCCCGTATTAGCACAGGCTGCGTGCACTTCATATCCGTCTTGGGCAAGCTTCATGACGGTGTAGCTCGTGTCGAGACCGCCACTGAAAGCGACGACGACTTTCTTTGAGCCCCCCTTGGCCCCCCCTTGGGGGGGTGTGGGTTGCGTTTCGTTCATTTTTTTTGTAGGTTGCATATTGTTTCCTTTATTATTGTTATCACTTCATTTGTATTCGTGGATACTTCCTCATTGTTAAACCGAAGAATGGTATAGCCTAAAGACTGAAGCCATTTGGTCCTCTCCTCGTCGCTTACCTGCTGGTCTGGCAATTGGTGATAGCCGCCGTCAATCTCAATCGTCAGTTTCAGGGCGACGCAGGCAAAATCGCAAATGTAGCACCCGACGATGTGCTGGCGCCTGAAAGATACCCCCAGTTGCTTCCTGCAAAGGAATCTCCACAACGTTCTTTCTGCGTCTGTGGGATTGTTCCTGTTCTCAGCAGCAAACTCTCTCAGTCGGCCATAGAGCATGGGGTCGGCCGTCTGGTACTGAAAGCTCGGGGTCTCTTTCTCCTTCCCCCCCAAGGGGGGGACAGGGGGGGCCGCTTCTATTTGCCTTATCCGCTCAAGAACGCTTTCTGGTATCTTCGCAGGCAGATGCTCCTCAGGGTCGAAGAGCATGCCCGTGCAGATGCAGTATTTGCGGCCTGTGCGGCGCAGGATGTCAACGTTCACGCACCCGTCGCAGCCTTTCCAGAAGGCTTCGTCGTCGGTAAGCTCGGCAAAGGTGACGGGCTTGTAGCCCAACTGGGTGTTCATCTGCATCACCGCGGCGCCACTCGTCAGCGAGAAGATCTTCGCCTTCGGCCAACGCGTGCGCGCCAGCGAGAAGGTCATGTCCTTGATGCGCTTGGCAAGGTGCATGCCGCGATACTTGGGATGCACAATCAGTCCCGATGTGGTGACGTATTGCTTGTTACCCCACGTCTCGATGTAGCTGAAACCGGCAAACTCGTCGCCGCAGAGGGCTATGACGGCCTTGGCCTCCTTGATTTTCGTGGCCAGATATTCGTGCGTGCGGCGGGCGATTCCCGTACCGCGCACCTTCGCAGCCTCGCTGATGGTGTCCAGAATGATGTCGACGTACTTCTCGTGCGTCTCGTCAGCCACCAACACTTTGATTTCTTCCATTTCCTTGATTGTCTCTTTCTTTTTTCTGCTGTCTTTGTTCCTACAGTCTTGTTCCTGTGTCCCTTCCCCAATAGGCGGCGCTGTCAACAGGCCATGACTATTTGATGTTGGGAATCACCAGGCTCAGACTGTCTATCACGTCGCTGTGGTGGGCTCCCTGCCTCACCACGATGAAGATGGTATCGTCGCCGGCTATCGTGCCGATGATTTCGGGGATGTCGCTGTTGTCGATGTTGTAGGCTATCGAGCTGGCATAGCCCGGACGGGTCTTGATGACACCCATGTTGCCGGAGAAGTTGATGCTGATGAAACCGCTCGTCTGCAGCATCTCCATCGCCGAACGGGGCGACGCGATGCGCTTGTACATCGTGTCGTTGGGCAGCACGTACACATACTTCCCGTTCATCGATGCCGCCTTCGCCACCTTCAGCTGTTTCAAGTCGCGGCTCAGTGTGGCCTGTGTCAGTTTGAAGCCTTCCTTCTCCAATGCCCTGAGCACTTCCTCCTGCGAACCCAGTTCCATGCTCGAGATGAGCATCTTCAGGGCCTCCATTCTGCTGTTCTTGACCTTCATCCTGTTCGTTGTTTTGGTAATTGTGAGTATTTTTATTCAAAATTTTGTGCAAATGTATACATAAAATTGCATACTGACAAATATTTTTAATAAAATCGTACGTTTTTGTTGCGTTTTTTTGTGTTTTCCTTTAAATAACTGCAAAATGATAACGTTCGTTCCGAAAAACATAACGCCCCGCAGCATCGTTGGCTGCGAGGCGTCATGATATGTCTGTATCGTCGGACGTTCCTTAGTCGCGGCTGCTTCCGAAGATGCGCAGCAGGTAGAGGAACAGGTTGATGAAGTCAAGGTAGAGGCTCAGGGCACCCATCAGCGCCACTTTCTGCGCCGACTCGTCGGCAACCTCGGCATCCTGAAGCATCTGCTTGATCTTCTGAGTGTCGTAAGCGGTCAGGCCGACGAAGATCAGAACGCCTGCATAGCTCAGGATCATCGACAGCATGCTGCTTCCGATGAAGAGGTTCACGATGGTGGCGATAATCAGGCCGATGAGGGCCATGAACAGTATCTTGCCCCAGCTCGAGAGGTCGCTCTTCGTGAAATAGCCGTAGAGAGCCATCACGGCAAACGTGCCCGCTGTGATGAAGAACACCGAGGCCACCGACTCATACGTGTAGGCCAGGAAGATGAACGACATCGTCACGCCGTTGAGCACCGAGTAGAGCACGAAGAGAAGCGTCGCCGTGGTCAGCGAGATGCGGTTGATGGCGGCTGTGACACCCCATACCAAGGCCAGCTCGCCGATGAGAAGACCCCAGAAGAGCGGCTGGTTGGTCATGATGGCCGTCATGATGCCAGGACTGTTGGCCACACCAAGGGCGGTCACACCGGTGATGGTCAGGGCCAAAGCCATCCAGATGTATACCTTGCGCATCAGAGCGGGGAAGGCAAGACCGGTCTGCCAACGGCTTTCTTCTGCGGTGCCGTTGATCACCTGATTCTGAAATTGCTGTAAATCCATATTCTTCTTTCCTTAGTTAAATGATGATACCTATTTATATATAGCACCCCTCTTGGCAGGGCACCTTCATAAGGTCATTCTGCAAACATCGTGCCATTGCGACTGCAAACATACACAAAAAAATTGAAACGACAAAGAATAAGGGCGAAAAATCGTGCTCCGTCCTTGTCCAAAACAGCGTTTGCCATTCCCTTGATCCTTCGTCCGTCGCCATGTCCAAACTCTCGTCCGTCGTCGCGGCGAATCCTTTCCGCCTGCACCGATCTCATCGGTTGTAAACATTTTGTACCGTAAAAAAGCACCAAGATTTTTCCTCGTTCTAGAGAAACAAAAGCATCGAAAACGGCAAGAAATCCATTCCAAAACGCGAAAAAATTCAGCCGGATTTTCAAAATGAGCCATCTTACACTCCAAAATGAGCCATTCTGCTCTCCAAAATGACGCATTCTGCGCGCCGAAATGACTCATTTTAGAGTGTAAAATGAGCCATTTTGGAAGCTTTGAAAATGTAAAGAAAATACAAGATGTTTGTTTTCAGCCTGTTACAACTTTCGAGAGAATCGCTCATTTGCGTCCACCTGATTTTTATTTCAGAAAGACGGCACTCTCAGAGGCTTAAAACAGACTTTTTGTTAAGAAAAATCATCAACCAGCCAGTTCTCTCTCCCTCGTGACAACGGAATCCCCATAATCCCGCAGCTTCGTCATCCCGTCATCCCGAAGTCCCGTCATCCCGGAATACCGTCATCCCGAAATCCCCGATATTCCGAAATCCCGATATTCCGGAATTCCGGAATCCCGTTATATCGGAATTCCGTAATAACGAAAATCCCGAAATCCCGCCTCTCTATATAATATATAATAATGTGTATGGCGTCCTCCGCCGTCATGTTTTGTCCTA
>DEJE01000048.1 GCA_002353205.1 Prevotella sp. UBA2756
AGCCCCACCCCGACCCTCCCCGAAGGAGAGGGAGAATTAAAAGTGAAGAGGGGAAAGCCCCACCCCGACCCTTCCCGAAGGAGAGGGAGAATCAAGATTGAAGAACGACAAACAAAGAATGAAGAACGATATGACAATCAATGAGATACAAGACGAAGTGATCGAGGAGTTCTCGGGCTTCGACGACTGGATGGACAAATACCAGCTGCTCATCGACTTGGGTAACGAACAGGCACCCCTCGACGAGCGTTACAAGACAGAGAGCAACCTCATCGACGGCTGCCAGAGCCGCGTGTGGCTGCAGGCCGACTACAGCGACGGCATCATCACCTTCAGTGCCGAGAGCGACGCCCTCATCGTGAAGGGCATCGTGGCGCTCCTCATCCGCGTGCTCAGCGGACACACACCGCAGGAAATCCTCGATGCCGACCTCTATTTCATCGAGGCCATCGGGCTCCGCGAGCACCTCTCGCCCACGCGCTCCAACGGTCTGCTCGCCATGGTGAAGCAGATGCGCATGTATGCTCTGGCGTTCAGCACGAAGAAATGCGAAAACTGAGAACCATAGAGATGCAGCGGCTGTCGCTCCAGGAGTTCAGACAGGCGCAGAAACTGCCGCTCGTTGTGGTGCTCGACGATGTGCGGTCGATGTACAACATCGGCTCCGTCTTCCGCACGGCCGACGCTTTCCGCGTGCAGGAGGTCTTCCTCTGCGGCATCACAGCCACGCCTCCACACCCCGAAATCCACAAGACGGCGCTCGGAGGTGAGGACAGCGTGGCGTGGCGATACTTCGCAACGGCCGACGAGGCCGTCGACGAGCTCCACCGTCAGGGCACCTTCGTCTACGCCGTGGAGCAGTGTGAGGGCAGCACGAAGCTGAACACCTTGGATCTCTCTTTCCGCAACACCCCCCTCGGGGGCTTGGAGGGCCAGGAAATCTCTCCCAAAGGCTTGGCAGAAAGCGCATTCGCCGTCGTCCTGGGCAACGAGGTGAAGGGCGTGCACCAGTCGGTCGTCGACCGCTGCGACGGCTGTCTCGAGATACCGCAGTTCGGAACGAAGCACTCCATGAACGTCTCCGTCACCGCAGGCATCGTCATCTGGGAGTTCGCACGACAGCTGATCCTCAACAGATAAGGCCACCGCAACACTTCAAATAGGCAGCTGCAACACTTTAGAAAGGCCGCTGCCGCACTTCAAATAGGCCGCTGCCGCTCCCCCACCCTTCTTTATTTCACCGCCCGATGATCCGTTCCGCGCTGCCCGAGGAGCGGTTTTTTTCTGCCATTCAGGCTGTATTGAAGAGCGAAACAAATTGGATTGCGCGGCAAAATAATTTGTTTTGCTGCGCAATTCAATTGATTTTGCTGAGCAATTCAATTTGAATTGCACGACAAAACAAAACTGGATGGCAAACCACGCGAGCAGCTTGGACAAGAGAGAATGAAGGTGCCGACAAACGAAAACGGGAGCCCGGACACCGTCGGATATGATAAAAAATTGAAATTCTTCGGCCGTATTTTGCCCATTTCGTCGGTTTTCCGTAATTTTGCATGAATTATATACTTGTTCAAAACAAAGATGGCTGAAGTAGAGATTAAAAAGGTCGTAACGAAGAAAGACCTCAAGACATTCATCGAGTTCCACTACGATTTGTATGAAGGCAACGCCTATGACGTGCCCAACCTGTACAGCGACGACGTCAACACGCTGAGCAAGGACAAGAACGCGGCGTTCGACTTCTGCGAGGCGGAGTATTTCCTGGCCTACAAGGACGGGAAGCTCTGCGGGCGCGTGGCCGCCATCATCAACAACAAGGCCAACGCGCGGTGGGAACGGAAGACGGTGCGCTTCGGCTGGATTGACTTCGTGGACGACCGCGACATGTCGGCGGCTCTGCTCAAGGCCGTGGAGGACTACGGCCGCGCGAAGGGCATGACCGAGGTGGTGGGTCCGCTGGGCTTCACCGACATGGATCCCGAGGGCATGCTCACCTGGGGCTTCGACCAACTGGGCACGATGGCCACCATCTACAACTATCCTTACTACCCCGAACACATCGAGGCGCTGCCGGGATTCGAGAAAGACAACGACTACGTGGAGTTCAAGATCTTCGTGCCCGACGAGATTCCCGACAAGATGCGGAAGATAGCCGAGATGATCCAGAAGCGCTACCACCTGCAGATCAAGAAGCTGCGCAAGGAGGATGTCTTCGAGGGTGGCTACGGCAAGAAGATCTTCACGCTCATCAACGACACGTTCAAGGACCTCTACGGCTACAGCGAGCTGTCGGACAGGCAGATCGACCAGTATATCAACATGTACTTGAAGATGGCCGACCTCGACCTCATCACGCTCGTCGAGGATGCGTCGCTCGACAACAAGCTCGTGGGAGTGGGCATCACGCTGCCCTCGCTCTCGCGCGCCCTGCAGAAATGTCGTCGCGGAAGGCTGTGGCCCTTCGGCTGGTGGCACCTGCTGCGTGCGCTGAAGATGCACAAGACCGAGGGTGTGGACCTGCTGCTGCTCGGCGTTCTCCCCGAATACCGCGCCAAGGGCACCAACGCCCTGATGTTCTACGACCTCATCCCGCGCTACGTGAAGCACGGCTTCAAGTGGGGCGAGAGCCAGGTTGAGATGGAGACCAACGAGAACGTGCAGAGCCAGTGGAGCTACTTCGAGACCGTCAACCACAAGCGTCGCCGCTGCTACAAGAAGGTGATCGCCAAGGCATAGATGCGCGGGAGCCGGAAAAGCCAGAGAGCCTAGATAATCTAGAAATTCTAGAAAATCTAGAAGATCTAGATAATCTAGAAAATCTAGAGATTCCAGAACCCCCGACCGCAAAAAAAGAAAAACAACAACATGGAAGAAAACGATATCTTGCAGAACCAAGCAAAAAACTACGACGATGTCAACATCATCCACCTCTCGGATGTGGAGCACATACGCATGCGACCGGGCATGTATATCGGTCGCCTGGGCGACGGCTCGATGGCCGAGGACGGCATCTACGTGCTGCTGAAGGAGGTGATCGACAACTCCATCGACGAGTTCCGCATGCATGCCGGCAAGCGTATCGAGATTGACATCGACGACAACCTGCGCGTCAGCGTGCGCGACTATGGCCGCGGCATCCCGCAGGGAAAGCTCGTGGAGGCCGTCAGCCAGCTCAACACGGGCGGCAAGTACGACTCGAAAGCCTTCAAGAAATCCATCGGAATGAACGGCGTGGGCATCAAGGCGGTGAACTTCCTGAGCTCGCACTTCGAGGCGCGCAGCTACCGCGACGGCCAGATGCGCAGCGTGACGTTCGAGCGCGGCGTGCTGACAACCGACAGCACGGAGCCCACGGAGGACGAGACGGGCACGTTCATCTTCTTCGAACCCGACAACACGCTGTTCAAGAACTACCGCTTCCAGGACGATATCGTGGAGACGATGCTCCGCAACTACACGTATCTGAACACCGGGCTGACCATCATGTACAACGGGCGGCGCATCATCAGCCGCAACGGACTGGAGGATCTGCTCAACGACCAGATGACCACCGAGGGCATCTACCCCATCATCCACCTCAAGGGCGAGGACATAGAGATCGCATTCACGCACACCAACCAGTATGGCGAGGAGTACCACTCGTTCGTCAACGGCCAGCACACCACCCAGGGCGGCACCCACCAGAGCGCCTTCAAGGAGCATATCGCCCGCACCATCAAGGAGTATAGCGGCAAGAACCTCGAATATACCGACATTCGAAACGGACTGGTGGCCGCCATCGCCGTGAACGTGGAGGAGCCGATGTTCGAGAGTCAGACGAAGATCAAGCTGGGATCGCTGACGATGAGCCCCGACGGCGTCTCGGTGAACAAGTACGTGGGCGACTTCATCAAGCAGGAGGTGGACAACTACCTGCACAAACACACCGACATCGCCGACGTGATGCTGCAGAAGATCAACGAGAGCGAGAAGGAACGCAAGGCGATGGCGGGCGTGACGAAGCTGGCCCGCGAGCGTGCGAAGAAGGCCAACCTCCACAACCGCAAGCTGCGCGACTGCCGCATACACTTCAGCGACGTGAAGAACGACCGCAAGGAGGAGTCGTGCATCTTCATCACCGAGGGCGACTCGGCCAGCGGAAGCATCACCAAGAGCCGCGACGTGAACACGCAGGCCGTCTTCTCGCTGCGCGGCAAGCCGCTCAACTGCTTCGGACTGACGAAGAAAGTGGTCTACGAGAACGAGGAGTTCAACCTCTTGCAGGCGGCCCTCGACATCGAGGACGGCCTCGACACGCTGCGCTACAACAAGGTAATCGTAGCTACCGATGCCGATGTCGACGGCATGCACATCCGACTGCTCATCATCACCTTCTTCCTGCAGTTCTTCCCCGAGCTCATCAAGAAGGGTCATGTCTACGTGCTGCAGACGCCGCTCTTCCGTGTGCGCAACCGTCGCACGCGCATCAAGGACAAGGAAGCGGTGGCTCAGGCCGACGAGGCGAAGGGCAAGAAGCTCGACTTCATCACCCGCTACTGCTACAGTGAGGAGGAACGGCAGAAGGCAATCGTTGACCTGGGACCCGAACCGGAGATCACGCGCTTCAAAGGTCTCGGCGAAATCTCGCCCGACGAGTTTGCCAACTTCATCGGTCCCGACATCCGGCTGGAGCAGGTGACGCTCCACAAGAACGACCAGGTGAAGAAACTGCTCGAATACTACATGGGCAAGAACACCCCCGAGCGCCAGAACTTCATCATCGACAACCTCGTCATCGAAGAAGACCTGCCTGAAGAGGAATTGTAGACCCACCCCCCGCCCTCCCTATGAGGGAGGGAGCAATTGCTCTTTTTGAGTGTTTTGTTGCGAATAACAGTTTATTGATATGGAATACAAGACAGCGAGTCCTGACCGATATGAACTGCTGAGAGCCTTTGCAAGAGAAAACAGAAGCAACATGACCTTAGCAGAAAGAGTGCTTTGGGATGAACTCAAGGGTAACGCTTTGGAGCACAAGTTTCTGCGACAGCACATAATAGGTGATTATATAGTGGATTTCCTCTGTCGTGATTTTGGCTTAATCATAGAAGTTGATGGCGGATATCATGCAGAACGCTTACAACAAGAATCGGATGAGCTGCGCGAGAATTGGCTGACAGCGATGGGATACCACGTTATCAGGTTCAGTAACGAAGAGGTCCTAAATGATTTAGACAACGTCTTAGATACAATAAGAGAGCAATTAAAATAACAATAATTACGGCGATAATAATATGTTTAAGAACACCTTATCTTATCTGAAATGGCTAATCGCTCCCTCCCTCATAGGGAGGGCTGGGGTGGGTCTCCTACTCCTATGCTTATCATTGGAGACATCAGCCCAGTTCCGCATCAACCTGGGCAAGAACTCGCCCATGAGCAAGCTGCAATATGCCGAGATGGCCATCAACAACCTCTACGTCGACTCCGTCAACGAGGAGAAACTCGTGGAAGATGCCATCCGAGGCATGCTGAAAGAGCTCGACCCGCACAGCAGCTACTCCACACCGCAGGAGGTGAAAGCGCTGAACGAACCGCTGCAAGGCAACTTCGACGGCATCGGCGTGCAGTTCAACATGATCGACGACACGCTGCTCGTCATCCAACCCACGAGCAAAGGGCCGTCGGAGAAGGTGGGAATCATCCCCGGCGACCGCATCATCACCGTGAACGACACGTCGATAGCAGGTGTCAAGATGCCTCGCAACGAGATTATGAAGCGGCTGCGCGGGCCCCGCGGCACGAAGGTGAAGCTGGGCATCAAGCGCCGTTCGGTGGCCGAGATGCTCTATTTCACCGTGACGCGCGACAAGATTCCCGTGAAGAGCGTCGATGCCGCCTACATCATCAGGCCCGGCGTGGGCTATATCCGCATCGAGAACTTCGGTGCCACCACCTACGATGAGTTCATGACCGCCCTGGAGAAGCTGAAGGCGCAGGGCATGCACGACCTGATCCTCGACCTGCAAGAGAACGGCGGAGGTTATCTCGAGGCCGCCGTGCGCATCGCCAACGAGTTTCTTGCCGACAATGACCTCATCGTCTACACCGAAGGACTCAAGCAGCGGCGGCGCGACTACTACGCCGACGGCTCCGGATCGCTGCGCGACGGCAAGGTGGTGGTGCTGGTGAACGAGTTCTCGGCGTCGGCGGCAGAGATCGTCACGGGCGCCATTCAGGACCAGGACCGCGGCATCGTGGTCGGACGGCGCTCGTTTGGCAAGGGTCTTGTGCAGCGTCCCATCGACTTGCCCGACGGTTCAATGATGCGACTCACCGTGGCTCACTACTATACACCGTCGGGGCGTTGCATCCAGAAGCCCTACAAGAAAGGCGAACTGAAAGAATATGAGCAGGACTTCGAGAACCGTCTGAAGCATGGTGAGCTGACCAACCGCGACAGCATACACTTCAGCGACTCGCTGCGCTACGCCACGCTGCGCAAGCACCGCACCGTCTACGGCGGCGGCGGCATCATGCCCGACGAGTTCGTGCCCCTGGACACGCTTCAATATACGCGCTTCCACCGTCAGCTGGCAGCCAAGAACATCATCATCAACAACAACCTGCGCTACATCGACGACCACCGCAAGCAGCTGAAGGGGAGCTACAAGAGCTTCGAGCAGTTCAACCGCGAGTTTGAAGTGCCACAGTCGCTCATCGACAGCATCCTGGCCGACGCCGAAAAGCAGAAGGTGAAGGCGAAGGACGACGACGAACTGCAGCGCACGCTGCCCTATCTGCGCCTGCAGCTGAAGGGCCTCATCGCCCGCGACCTGTGGGACATGAACGAGTATTTCCGCGTCATGAACGAGCAGAACCACATCGTTCAGCGCGGGCTCGAAGTCATTGGCAATTAGCAAATCATGAAATAAGACCTGCCTGAAGGCAATCAGTCCCTCAAAGAAGCGAGAGGGTGGGGTAATGGTCCCCAAAAGATGCGGCGCGAAGCACTGTCAACCAGTTGCCTCGCGCCGCAAACCATTTATAACGATTTAATATAGGTTGTGATATAGCTATTGGCACAAAACAGATTGTTATAGAGTCAGCCTTGGAAAGAATATGTGCGAAGCTCGTCTTGCGATGGAACGAGCGGGAGGAAGAACGGCCTCAAGCAACATAACCCTGTCAGAGGCACAAAATGCTTCTAAATCTTGCTCTCAAAGGCCTCAAAAATGTGCTTGAATATAGACCTTCTTTACTTCCCCATTCTTGTACTTGATGATATTGATGCCAGGAATCAAATGCTGTATGCTGCGACCGTTGACGTCGAAGATCTGTTGGGGCTCCTCATCTGCCTTTGGTGACAGGATAGCCGAAACGGCGATGTCGTCGACAATATGCAGGAACTTCTTCCAGAATTGCGCTGTGGAGTATTCGTGCAAACTTCCTACGGGAACATGCAGCGTTGACGTATCGTAGTAGCTGAATGTGTCTGCAAAGATCTCCATTGGAGTAGAAGAATGAACATAAATGTCGGTCAGGTTGGAGCACATGCAGAAGGCATAGTCACCGATGGAAGCAACGCTGCTCGGGATAGTCACCTTGTTCAGGCCCGAACATCCATAAAAGGCTAATTGAGCGATGTTGGTCACGCTGTTTGGAATGCTGAGTGATGTCAGTCCACGACATCCTCTGAAAGCCATTCTGCTGATGGACGGAACACCATCGGGAATCACCAAGTCCTTGATTTCGCTACCATTGATAAACAGATGACCAGCGTAAGTAAGTGGGTTTGTATCAAACACGATGTTGCACCATTGGGCAAGGTCTGAGATATGAACCGCCGACAGGCTGTTGCAACCCTCGAAGGCACCTATCTTGATGGCAGCCAAGCTGTTTCCGAAAGATATGGATTGCAGGTTTTTACAGCCAGAGAACGCATAGTTCCCGATGGTGGTGACGCCATTTCCCATCACCACCGATGTAAGACTGCTACAACCGAAAAAAGCATTCATGCCTATAGTTGTCACCTGGTCTGGAATCATGATTTCAGCCAGACTGCTACAACCGATGAAAGCATTTGTGTCTATGATGGTCAACCCCTCAGGCAATGTTACTGAGACCAAGCTACTACATTCGGCGAACACCTCGGTTTCGAGAGTCTGCACTCCATCTCCCAGCTTAACATCCACCATACCGGTACAGAAAGAGAAGGCGTTGCTGCCTACAGACTTTACGCTGTTAGGAACAACGATCTCTTCCAGCTTGACGCAACTCTTGAAAGCACTCGGGCCGATGGTCTCTGTTCCTTCCTGAAGAGCAACACGCTTCAGGTTCTGACAATTAGCAAAAGAGGAATTGCCAATCATTTCCACGCTTCCAGGTATCGAAACCGACGTCAGTTCCTCGCAACCCATGAACAACTCATCGACCAGCTTCGTCACGCCTTCAGGAATAACCAGGTCTTTCACCTCTTCGCCGTTGATGAAGAGATGATGGGCGATGGTCAGCGGGTTGGTGCCCTCGGGCCAGATGGTGACTCCTTCCGGCTCAAAGCCGCCGAAGGTGATGTTGCACCAAGCCTGTAGGTTGGAGATATGAACTTCCTTCAAGCCACAACCACAGAAGGCGGCTGTGCCTATCGTATCCACTCCTTCACCCAGCGTCAACGAGCTAAGATTGTCGCAAGAGTTGAAAGCCAGGCTGCCTATCGTTTTCACCTTGTTGCCGATAACCACCGATTCTGCCACCCGACAGAGGTCGAACGCTTCGTTGCCAATGCTGACCACGCCGTCACCGATTTCTATCGTCTTTAGTTGCAGGCAATTCCGGAATGCGTTCATACCGATGGTTGTTTCTCCGTCTCCTGGTATCTTCACTTCCGAGAGTGCCGTGTTAGCAAGAGCATATTGCCCTATAACCTTTACATTCTCTGGAATGTTGATCGATTCCAGCGTGAGACATCCCTGAAAAGCCATAACGCCCAGGTACGTTACGCCTTCGGGAACGACGATTGACGACAAAGACTCGCATCCCATGAACGTGCGGTCCTCTATTCGCGTCACTTCGTGAGGAATGTTCACCGATTTGAGGTTCTTGCAACCATAGAATGCCGAATGGCCAATATAAGTCACCGTCTCAGGCAACGAAACACTCTTCAAGCCTATGCGCCCATTGAAAGCATTCTCGGCGACACCCACTACAACGGGGAAATACTTGTCTCCCAGATTAAGCGGACTCGGGATGATCAAGTCGCCGGAGTAGTTCTTTTCCAATTCCAATACGACCGCTGTATTGGCCGACAAATCGACGTCGTAGGTCACTTGGTCTGGCTTCACGATGAGCGCATTTGCTTCTAATTGTATACCTGCAATCAAGAACAAAAGGAAAAACAATTGCTTCATATTAAATGTTTATTATGTTTTCAAGAGATAGAGTTCGTAATGAGAGAGAAAAAGGAGAACGAAGACTTTTTCACGACCAACCCGTTGTCCTCCCTTTCCGTCTTGATGATTCATCCGATCGCTTCAGCGCAGCCGAAGAGCCTTGTTCTCGGCCTCCTCCATGATTTCGCGCTCGCCCGGACCCTTGTCGTTGAGGCCGCAGAGGTGCAGGATACCGTGGATAATGACGCGGTGAAGCTCCTCGTCGTAGCTTTTGCCGAGCTGCTCGGCGTTGCTGCGCACGGTGTCGAGCGAGATGACGAGGTCGCCGTTGATGATATCGTCCTCGTCGTAATCGAAAGTGATGATGTCGGTGTAGTAGTCGTGGCCCAGATACTCGCGGTTCACCTCCAGAATCTTCTCGTCGTCGACGAACATGTAGCCCACTTCGCCCACTTTCTTTCCGTACGAAGCGGCCACGGCGCGTATCCAGGCTGTGGTTTCGCGCTTCTTGATCTTCGGCATCTTCACGCCGTCGGTATTATAGGTAATCATTTTCTTACGCTTACGGTTGATGAATCAGGGAAGAAACTGTCTCACATCCTTTCCGAAGTGCACCAGTTCGCGCACCAGCGACGAGCTGATGGCCTCAAGACCCGGCTCGGCGAAGAGCAAAAGCGTCTCAATGTCGCCCAGGCGGCGGTTGATGTCGGCCTGTTCACGCTCGTATTCGAAATCTTTTGCCGTACGGACACCTTTCACGATGAAGTCCGCTTTCTCGCGTTTGGCGAAGTCAACGGTGAGGTCAGAGTAGGTCTTCACCGTAATGCGCGACTCGTTGCGGTAGAGTTCCTGTATCTTCCGCTTTCGCGTATCGGCATCCTGAAGACATTGTTTACGCTCGTTGACGCCTATACCGATGATGAGGCGGTCGAAGAGCGGCAGTGCTCGGCGCACGATGTTGTCGTGCCCGATGGTAAAGGGGTCGAAGCTTCCCACGAAAATTCCTGTTCTCATAATGTGCAAAGATACTCTTTTTTTTCGATATGGCAAAAAAAAGAGCCTTAAATGGCATGAATCATGAAGAAAACGACTCAGGGATGCAAGGTTTCTGCGTTTCTTGTGTTATAAAGATAGATGATCAACAAACAACCAATGAAAAAGATCCGTATCGCAATCATTACTGTCCTGACAGCGTTTTCTGTCAGTGCACAGGCCAATCAGCCTGATTCAGTCCGCGTGAATGAACCCTATCGCTGCAGCAACAGCAGTCTGATGCCGGAGTTCAGCATCCGTAGCGGCGTACAAATCGGCTACAAGTTTACCGATATAACAGGCGGCGTGCGCTTCGCATCCAATCTTGTTCTGGGTGTAGGCGTCGGACTTGGCACCAAATACTACGACGCGGTGCCGGCCGACGACTACCATTTCCGCTTCTTCGCCTACCATCGTTACTACCTGCCGCTCGACCGCAACCGGCGTCTTTCGCTCTATAGCGACCTCATGTTGGGCGGGCGGTGCGTCTACAAAGCCAACTCCGACGATCCCGCCGTATTGCAAAAAGGCAGCGTGGGCTGGCTCTTCAGCTGGCAGCCGGGCCTTTCGCTGCGCCTTTGGGGCAAGTCGAACCTCTTCGTTGGGCCCACCCTCGGGCCTTCGTTAGGCTTCCATGTCGGCGTGGCGATATGATTGTGCGTCGTTCCGGCGAACGATTATAGGATCTAATCGAAGAGTCCCGGCTCCATGATGTTGCCCGTGTAGGGGTTGCGGCCGTAGTGGCGGTAGGCCAGTTCGGTGACCATTCGTCCGCGCGGCGTGCGCTTGATGAAGCCTTCCATGATGAGGAAAGGCTCGTAGACCTCCTCCACCGTGCCCGCATCCTCGCCGATGGCCGTCGCGATGGTGCCCACGCCGACGGGTCCTCCCTTGAATTTGTCGATGATGGTGAGCAGGATTTTATTGTCAATTTCGTCGAGTCCGTACTGATCGATGTTCAAAGCCTCGAGCGCAATCTTGGTAATTCGGGTGTCGATGCTGCCGTTGCCCTTCACCTGAGCGAAGTCGCGAACGCGGCGCAGCAGCGCATTGGCGATACGAGGCGTGCCTCTTGAGCGCCGTGCTATCTCCATGGCGGCCTCGTCGGTGATGGGAACCTTGAGGATATATGCCGACCGTTTCAGTATTCTCTGTAGCGTCTCGGGCTCGTAATACTCCAGGTGCATGTTGATTCCGAAGCGTGCACGCAGCGGAGCCGTCAGCAGACCGCTTCGCGTGGTGGCTCCGACGAGCGTGAAGGGGTTCAGGTCGATCTGTATGGAGCGCGCCGACGGTCCTTTGTCGATCATGATATCGATGCGATAATCCTCCATGGCCGAGTAGAGATACTCCTCGACGACGGGCGACAGACGGTGTATCTCGTCGATGAAGAGCACGTCGTTCGGCTCGAGCGACGTCAGGATGCCTGCCAGGTCGCCCGGTTTGTCGAGCACCGGGCCGCTTGTTATCTTGAATCCCACGCCGAGTTCGTTGGCGATAATGTTCGACAGCGTCGTCTTGCCCAGTCCTGGCGGGCCGTGGAGCAGCGTGTGGTCGAGGGGCTCGCCGCGGTATTTGGCTGCCTCGACAAACACTTCCAGGTTCTCCACCACCTTCTTCTGTCCGCTGAAGTCGTTGAACTTCAACGGTCGCAGGGCATTCTCGAAATCTTTTTCTGCCGATGACAGGCGTTCTTGCCTGATATCAAATTCTTCGTTCATTGTGCTGCAAAGTTACGAATAAACGAGCGAAATGCAAAAGGAAAGCTTGCTTTTCTTTCCATTTCCGAGTGAAAGTAAGTTCGCGATTCTTATCGCAAAGTTACGAAAAGTCGAGAGCTATGATGCCAAAAAGCACAAAAAAGATGTTAAAAGGCAATGTGTTCACCTTTTTTCCGACAAATAATGAGTAATTTTACACGTCGTTATGTATCACCCGAAGACAGAAAGCATCGTCGTTTCACCGTCGTTGTCATGAGCTGACTGTCTGTCGTATCAGATGAAGAAGGACTATGAACATCAAGTTGCACACCCCCAAGACGCTGAAGAGCGGCAGCGGAATGTCCACGGCGAAGCAGCTCCTGCTGTCGATCGTGGCCACCAGCATCTCCATTGCCCTGACGTTCGGCACGGCGGCCATCGTCGATTCCAACAAGAAAGCAAATGAGAAGCGCGAGATTGTGATGATGGTGATGTACGACATGTACAACTCTCTGCAGTCGTTCGAGCAGGCCGACTCCATGATCTACCACACAATGAACCTCCAGTTGCGCTTGGCCGAAGACACCACGCAGTTCACCAATATATATAATGAGCTGCTTGTGTCGCTGCCGTTTGTTGAATACACCGAGACCACCGAGCGCATCTTCTCGTCAAACATCGAAACCATCAACACCGTGGGCGACGTGTTCTTCACCGAGAACGTGGCCGATTTCTATCGCTTACGCAATCATTACAAGACGATGGTGTGCGATTCTCTCTTTCACCATCTCAGAATTGATGACTTCAGCAGAGTGGATAGCGCGCTCGGATTCAACTTCATAGAGTACGCCATCATGAGCGGCGGCTTCGTGAGAAACATGAAGCGCCTATTCGACCAGTGCAAGCAAATGATGGATGTGAGCACAGACGACATGGAAGCCTATCGGAAAGAGAGGATGAAGATGGAGGAAAGCATCTCCGGGGGAAACGACGAATGGGAGGTTAAACTTAAAGAGTTGAGAGCCCTTCAAGACAAAATAGACCAAGCAAAGAAGAAATAGAAGAGGAATATGAAAAAGACGATTCTGACAATGGCCCTCGTGGCGGCTGCGATGCCCACGATGGCGCAGCAGGTTGCCTATGCCGTCAGCGGCACCTACGGCAAAGAGGGTAAGAAAGTCTACTTGATGGACCAACTGACAGATAAGGCTGTCGACAGCGTTACCGTTGCCGACGGTAAGTTTTCGTTCAGCGGACATGCCGACAAAGATGCCTTGTTGGGCGTCATGGCAGAGGGGTCGGACTGGACGACAGGCTTCTTCAACGACGGAACGCCTGTCAGCGTCAACGTCAACGACTCTACGGTGAAAGGTTCTGCACTGAACGAACGCCTGGCGAACTACGAAAAGGAAGTGTACAGACCGAAAACGGCCTTTTCCCAAAAAACGTCCAAGATGACCGAGCAGGAGATCATTGCACATCAGGATGAACTCATAGACGAGATGAACAGCATGATCGACAGCATCACGACCAACGCCGTCAGGGTGTTCGACAAGGAGCGCAGCACGCTGATACCGGTGGCTTTCTCCGAGTTCTACTTCATGGAAAACGGCGTGGAGGCCTACGACGAGCTGGTCAAGCAGCAGGTGGCCTTTGCCAACCATCCCTATGTGAAGAAATCGCGCGACGAAATAGCGAAGATGATGGGGCTGCAGGACAACGAGAAGACAGCCTTCATCGGACAGCAGTTCACCGACCTGGAGATGGAAGACCCCGACGGCAAGATGCACAAAATCAGCGAGCTCGTGGGCGAAGGGCGCTGGGTGCTGGTCGACTTCTGGGCTTCGTGGTGCGGTCCGTGCCGTGCTGAGATGCCCAACGTGCTCGAAGCCTACAACAAGTATCACGCCAAGGGCTTCGATGTGGTTGGTGTTTCGTTCGACAATAAGAAGGAAGCATGGGTGAAAGCTATCTCCCAGCTCAGCATGCCGTGGCTGCAGATCTCCGACCTGAAAGGTTGGAAGTGCGCCGCCGCCGATGCCTACAAGATAGATGGCATTCCCGACAACATCCTTATCGACCCGCAAGGCAAGATCATCGACCGTGGCCTTCGGGGCAAGCCGTTGCAAAAGAAGCTGCAGAAAATCTTCGGAGAATAAGAAAAGGGGTTGGACGGAAGCGTCAGAGCCTCACTCCGAAGAAGGCACGGGCGCGCCATTTGTTCTGATTGACGACCACAATGTTGTCGTCGAAGACCGAGTTGTTCATCACGAGCGTCGCTCCCGTGTAGTAGCGTGAAGAGAAATTGCGCACGATGGCGACGTGCTCGTTGAAGATCATGTTGAAATGCATTCTCTTCGCACGCTTGGGCTCACCTCTCACGGTGAGCTTGTTGCGGTCGTAGACCACGACGGTGGGCAGCATGGAGAAGTGGATGAGCCACCCTTTGCCCAGCACCCAGTTGTAAGCGTAGCCGCCTCCGATGCCGAAGTGGCCCACGCTGATGTTCACCTCAGGGGCATCAGCATTCCTTTCCTTCAGTTCCTTGTTCGTCTTGATGCTGCCTCCTTGGTAGCTGAAGCCCGCCAGCCACGAACCGGCCGAGCGCCGCTGTATGTAGCTCTGCGTGAAGGCGGCTGGAAAAGAGAAGTGGCGGTGGTTGAAGATGTAGTAGCCTGCGATGTTCGACACCTTCAGCGTGACGTCGCCCGACTGCATCTGCGACAGGTTGTCATCGCGCCTGATGTCGCCCGAGAGCGATTCCGACCGCTGGTAGCTGAAGTCGAGGCAGAAGCGGTTGCTGTAGTAGTTCAGGTTGAACTCGTAGTCCTTGTAGATGCCCTTCCATTTGGCGGGGTTCACAGCGATGGCGGCGCCGATTCCTCGGTACGATGCACCCAGCGAGAGCGTCGTCTTGTGGCTGGTGCTGAGGTCGGCCTTCGCCTTGACGCCGTTGACGGTACCCTTGGCATGGAACGTGTTTCCCGTCTGGTTCAGCCTCACCTTCAGCGTCAGCTTGCCTTCGGGCCTCACGACGTAGTTCGTGTCGTAGGGCGTCTTGTAGTAACGGGCCGTCAGCGCGCTGTCCATCCTCGCCCTCCGTTGCCGCTGGCTGAGCGCTTGCGCACTGGTTTCCGCGGCCGCCGCGGCGACCATGAAGAACACTATGATCCGAAGTGCTAATGCTTTCATCGTTTTTGAAACATCACTATCCGAGTGCAAAGTTACGGAAAAACGAGCGCAGAACAAAACAAATTCATTTGTTTTTTATGCCGAGTGCGAGTAACTTCGGCGAAGCGGCGAAGTCAAAGTTACGAAAAAAAAACAAAAGTTGAGAAAAACTTGCGGATACGTAAAAAAAAACTATTTCTGCAGTGCAGAAAAGAGCGGGAAGCCGCGCCGTCATTCGGCATGGCTTCCCGCTCTTCGTTTTATAAGAACACCCATGGTAATCGCTCTTCTTGATGCGTCGAGAAGTGGCTGATGACCGATAAAAGCCGCCATCAGACAGGCCCTGGAAGTGGGTACATTTGAGGTTGGCGGCGTCATTGAAGAAAAAGCGAGAATGATGAAACGGAACATGACAGAGTGGATGGCGGGCCTCATCAGCGCGCAACGCGTGGCCGCCATTCCCATTATGACGCACCCCGGCATCGAGCTGGGGGGGCAAACGGTGCGCCAGGCGGTGAGCGACGGACAGGTTCATGCCGAGGCAGTGATCCGTCTGAGCGAGAAATACCCTTCGGCAGCCGCCTGCACCATCATGGACCTGACGACCGAAGCCGAAGCCTTCGGCGCGCAGGTCGTCTTCAGCGACGTGGCAGTGCCTGCCGTGCAGGGACGCCTGCTCAGCACTCCTGAAGACATCGGCCGCCTGACGGTGCCCTCGCTCGGCAGCGGACGCATCGCTGCCTACCTGAAAGCGAACCTGCTGGCGGCGCGCGCCATCGACGACCGTCCGCTGCTGGCGGGCTGCATCGGACCCTTCTCGCTGGCCGGACGGCTCTACGACATGTCCGACATCATGGTGCTCATCTACGAAAACGCCGACGCGGCGCGCGAACTCCTTGAGAAATGCACCGACTTCATACTGAAATACTGCATGGCACTGCGACAGACGGGGGCCAACGGCGTGGTGATGGCCGAACCGGCGGCCGGTCTGCTCTCCGACGACGACTGCATGAACTTCTCGTCGGTCTACGTGCGACGCATCGTGGAGGCCGTTCAGGACGACACGTTCAGCGTGGTGCTCCACAACTGCGGCAACACCGGCCACTGCACCCACGCCATGGTGGCCACGGGAGCCGCCGCCTACCACTTCGGCAACAAGTGCCGCATGGAGGAAGTCATCGCCGAAGTGCCTGCCCAGGCGCTCGCCATGGGCAACCTCGACCCCGTGTCGGTGTTCAAGGACGCACCGGCCGAGACGGTACGACGGGCCGCCACCGACCTTCTCGACCGCATGAAAACGCACCCCAACTTCGTCATCTCAAGCGGTTGCGACACGCCGCCGCTCACTCCCCTTGCCAATATCGACGCCTTCTTCGAAGCGGTGGAGGCGTGGAACAGCCGACAGCAATGACCGAAAAGACCCTCACATACACCGACCTGGCCATCACCGATGCCGACGTGAGCACGCAGATGGGCTATGGCGACGCTACGGCCGACGGGCGCGTGCTCGGCGAGCTCCACGATATCGAAGCCGAGGTGAGCCGCTTCCTGCGCCCCCGCTTCTGCTTCTTCGTCGACCGGGGCACGCTCGACGACGATGAAGCGACGCTCACCGTCGGCACGACGCGCCTCGACGTGGCAAAGATCATCGCCCGACAGCTGCGCGGCTCGGCGGCCTTCGCCTTCTTCGTGTGCACGGCAGGCGAGGAGTACGAGCTGTACCAGCAGCGGCTGAAGGCCGATGGCGACATGCTGCGCGTGTTCATTGCCGATGCCTTGGGCAGCGTGATCGCCGAACGGTGTGCCGACGAGATGGAAAACGCGCTGCAACAGTCGGTCGGCAAGCTCGGTTGGCAGCGCACCAACCGTTTCAGTCCGGGCTACTGCGGCTGGCATGTGTCGCAGCAGCAGCGCCTCTTCCCACTTTTTCCCACGACCTGCGGCGTCCGTCTGACCGACAGTTCGCTCATGGTGCCCATCAAGAGCGTGAGCGGCATCATCGGCGTGGGCCCCGACGTTCGACGTCTCGACTACTCTTGTGGCCTGTGCGACTTCAAACAGTGCTACAAGCGCAATAAGAAAGCATGACCATTCCTTCTTCTTTTGTTTGCTGAACCTTTCTTGGCAGCTTGCCAGACGAGCCGCTTCGGGTGGTCGGCGCCATGTTTCAGCGTTGCACGCGCAGAGTTTTTCGCGTGCAAAGTAAATTGAATTGCTGAGCAAAATAATTTAGATTGCTGAGCAAAACAATTTAGATTGCCGCGCAAAACAATTAGGATTGCACATCGAGACAGCTTTTTTTCACGCTTCTGCGACAGTTTTTGGAGCCATCGCAACCATCTGTCGCAAAAAGGGGGGAGGTGTCGCAACAAAGGAAACAGAAAAAGAAGAAAATAGTTGTTTGCACAAAAATAGCGTCATACCTTTGCATTGTCAAAAGGAACAAACAAGCTCCCAAGACAGGAAAAAAATAAAAAACAAAATATTATTAACAACTTAAAAAATTACAATTATGAAAAAGCAAGTTTTATTTA
The DNA here is from genome assembly GCA_002353205.1 of Prevotella sp. UBA2756. GTDB lineage: Bacteria > Bacteroidota > Bacteroidia > Bacteroidales > Bacteroidaceae > Prevotella. The sequence continues at coordinate 17,809 of DEJE01000048.1, forward strand.
TCGCCGCACTCGTGTGCATGATGATGCAATCAGTTTCAAGTTTTGCCAACGACAGGATTATCAATTCTGCACAACTGCCTGCCGATGCAAAGACGTTCATCCAGAAGACCTTCCCCGGCCAGACCATCGCCTATGCCGAGCTGGACAAGGAGTTCTTGAGCACCACCTACGAGGTGCACCTGAGCAACGGTGCTGAGGTGTCGTTCGACAAGGCAGGCAACTGGGACAAGGTAGAATGCAACTGCAGCGCTGTTCCCCAGCAGCTCGTTCCCACCGCCATCGCCAACTATGTGAAGACACACTACCCCAAGACCAGCGTGGTGAAGATCGACAAGGAGCGCTACGGCTTCGATGTTGAGCTCTCGAACAATCTTGAGCTGAAGTTCAACTCTAAGGGGCAGCTGATCCGCATCGGTGACTGACGCGGGAGTGCAACAACAAACGAAGGGTATGCCAGTGCGGCATACCCTTTTTCTGTGCTTCTCGGCCGGGCCTTACCGATACCGACCGGGTCGGCAGGGCCTTTTCGCGAGGTTACTGAAGTTCCCAGTGACCGCTGCCCACGCTGTGCCAGCGCCCATTGACGCGCACGCGGGCGTCGCAGCCGACGGGGATGTCGACCGTGACGGATGTCTTTGTGGCATTGACGGCGACGCGTCCGTAGAGCGTTTCGGTGGAGGCTTTCACCCATTGCAGGTCGCCGACGAGGTGCGGGTCGATCTCCAGGTGGCGCATGCCGACGGTTCCCGCCTGCTGACCGATGCCGGCGAGTGTTCGGAAGAGCCATTCGTCAATCTGGCCCATCATGAAGTGGTTCTGCGAAGAGCCCTGCCGGGGGTCCCACTGCTCGGTGAGCGTGGTGGCACCCTGACGGAGCTGGTAGCCGTAGCCGGGCGTCTCGTAGTGGTTGAGCATGGCGTAGAGCAGCTCGTTCTGGTCGTTGCGGGCCAGCGTCTGGAAGAGATAGCGGTTGCCGACGTCGCCCGTTGTGAGGCGTGTGCCGTGGGCGTGGATGTCGGCGATGAGGTTTTTTAAGACAGTGAAGCGTGGGGAATTGGGCTGCGACGGGGTCGCAGCATACGGGACGATGCCGAGGAAGAGGGGCAGGGCGTTGGAGGTTTGGCTGCCCGAGCCGTAGAAACAGGAGTCAGGGTGGTAGAAATGGCGGTTGAAGGCGTCGGTGACGTTGCCGAGCAGGGCGCTGTAGCGGCGCTCGTCGGCATCGTTTCCTGTCATGCGTGCGGCGCGTGTGAGCAGCTGCAGGTCGTAGATGTAGTGCGCGGTGGCCACGAGGGGTACGGGCGTGTTGCGCGAGAAGCCCGCGCGCCAGGGCCCGTAGTCGTACCAGTCGCCGAGTCCGTGGCTGACGATACCGTCGTCGGCGCGGCTTGTCAAGTAGTCCACGTAGCGTCGCATGGCGTCGTAGTTGTTGACGATGAGCGTGGAGTCGCCGTAGTGCTCGTAGTACATGAAGGGCAGGATGACGAGCGTGGAGCCCCATTCGGGCGAGTCGTCGAACAAGTTTCCGAAGGAGACGTACTGCGGTGCGGTCGTAGGCACCATGCCGTTGGCTTTCTGTGTGTCGGTGATGTCGCGTATGACCTTCGGAATGTAGGCTCCCATCTCGTAGTTATAGAGCAGCGACGGTCCGCAGAGGTGGTCCTGTTCGAGCCATCCCAGCTTTTCGCGGTGCGGACAGTCGGTGAGCACGGCTTGCATGTTGCTGCGCTCGGCGCGCTCGATGAGACGGTGCGTGCGGGTGAAGAGGTCGTTGCTGCACAGGAACGACGACACTTCGGGTGCGCTGTTGTGGACGAAACAGCTGCGCAGACGGTTCAGGACGGGCAGTCCGTCGGGGTTTGGCTCTCCCTCGATGACGGCTCCTTCCACCTGAATGTAGCGGTAACCGTAGTAGGAGAAGCTCGGGTGCCAGGTCTCGCCGAGGCGGTTGCCGCGCAGGGTGTACTCGTAGTAGTGCTGCCGTCCGGTCTGCGTCTGGTCGCAGACGCCCTGTGGCGTCAGCGATTCGGCCACGAGGAGCGTCACCTTCTGGCCCGACTGTCCGGTGACGGTGATCTCGGGGAAGCCCGCGAGGTTCTGTCCCATGTCGAAGACGCGCACCGAGGGGTGCACCGTGCGGCGTGTCTTGGCCGAAGCAGCAGCTAAAGAGTCGGGGCTGACGGTTATTTCGCGCGCGACGTCGTAGCGTTCCATGATGCGCACAGGCGGTGCCTCCTGGGCCCGCAGGGTGCCTTCGGGCGCTTCGACGACGACGGCATGGTCGCCCAAGCACTCGATGGGCATGTTGGTTCCCCACGCCTCCGAGGGGAACGTGCGCGCGTCGTAGCTCTCGCCGCCGTAGATGCTGTTGAACGTCACGGGGCTGGGATGGAGCTCCCACGACTCGTCGGTGCAGACGGTTGTGAGCTTCTTGCGCCAGGCCAGCACGTCGATGCGCGCCAGGAGCTTCGGCGGTCCGAAGGATGTCTGCAGCTTGCTGTAGCGGTTGCCGCGCTGCACGTTGTAGAAACCGTTGCCGAGGATGACGACAATCTCGTTGGCGCCGCTGCGTATGTACTGCGTGATGTCGTGTATATTATAATAGGTAGTCTTTGAATACTCGCTCCACAGTGGTGCGAACTCGTCGGTGCCCACGCGTCGGCCGTTCAGGTAGACCACGTAGTGGCCCAGTCCGCAGATGGAGAGCTGGGCGTCGACACCTTTTCGGTTGCCGCTGAGCGGCACGGAACCATTGATGAAGAACACCTTCCGCAGCACGATGCTCTTCGACGAGAGCGTGTCCACGCCGTCCCACTTGGCTTTGAACGTGTCTTTCTTGAAGACGGCGTTGCTCCACCGGCCGTCGGGGATGCGCGCATCCTTCTTTGTGATGGCTCCAATCCATCGGGCTTCGTTCATGGGCGGCGCCACACGAAGAATCTGTCCGCTGCTCCAGGGCGATGCCTTGCCCTTCTGGTCCCAGACGCGCACGCGCCATACGTAGCCTTGGCGGCGGAAAGGCAGTGGCGGGAGGGCGATGTGCTGGCTCTCGCTGCTGCGCACGCGCTTCGAGTCGAAGACCTTCTTGTTGGTGATGCGTTCGGTCACCGTGATGCGGTAGGCTGTCTGGCGGTCGTTCTGCACGTCGGACGTCAGTTGCCAGCCCACACGGGCCTGCTCGTTGACCACGGCTGTTCCCGTCTGGTAGTTGCATTGCTGGCGGCTGACGGTCAGACGGGCTCCGGCTTGCAGGCTGAGAGCGATGGAAAAGATGAGGAGGATGGCTTTTTTCATGCTGATGGTTGTTTTTTCTAGATTTTCTAGATTCTCTAGATTTTCTAGACTTTCTAGATATTCTAGATTTTCTAGATATTCTAGATTATCCTAACTATTCTGGAGTTTTGCAATCAGAGGTGATACGGCCGCCGTTCATCGTGGCTTCAACAACGCGGCCGCCGGTGGCACGCAGGCGGAAACTGACGTTCCACTCGCGGGGCCAGGCAGGAAAGAGAATCGGAGTGCCGTCGGGCGATTCCTGAAGGAGCATCTCCTGCAGGCCGATCATGGCCGCTCCGCCGCGGTTCAGGTCGGGTGCCCAGTCGAAACCGGGGTCCCAGAAGGCAGGGAAACGGTAAGGACCGTCGGCCAGTTTCTCCGTGATGAGGCGTTGGGCTTCGTCGGTCAGGCCGAGGCATGCCGCCCAGATGTTGTCCTGTTTCCAGCCTTTTGTGCTGCGCATCTCCACGGCATGCGGATCTTTCAGGTAGGTGTTGCGTGCAATGTCGAGGCCGGGTCGGCCCATGCCGTAGATGCGCCAGGGGAAGACGGGGTAGAGCTGCGGCGTCTCCACGTTCTGAATGCGTGCCCACACGGCTGCCGGTGCGATGCAGGTGTCGCCGTCGATGGTGCGCAGCGGGATGTCGGGGAGGCGCTTGAGAAGGCTGTCGGCGTAGAGTGAAGAATCTTTTTGAGCGGCAGGATGCTCAGCACGGTGCGACGATTGCACCAGGTAGCGGCTGAAGGCAGTGGCTACGGTGCGCAGTGCGGCGATGGTGCTGGCCGGGTTGTAGGCTTGCTTGTAGGTTTCGCAGCCTGAACCGGGGAAGATGATGAGGTGGCCGTCGCCGTCGAGGCTCTTTGCGCCGCGCCGTCGGGCGAGGTATTGGTAGTGTTCGTCGAAGAAACGGAGACAGCTCTCGATGAGCGGTTCGTATTTGCGGATGTCAAGACCACTGTATTTGTGGGCCTGCAGGGCCATGAGGCAGAACTCCAGGGCGGTGTCCCACTCGTATTCGAGCCATGCGTTGCGCTCCATTCCCCAGTCGTCGCCGTCCTTGTGTTTGCCGTATTCGGCCGGGTTGGGCAGTCCGAAGTTCTCTATCTGTTCGGAGAAGCAGGCGCCGCGGTGCCCCCAGTGGTGACGGGTCCATAGCTCTGCCGTGGGCAACAGGCGCAGGTAGGTGTCGAGCTGGGCGGTCAGCAGGTCGGTGTCGCCGCTCTTCAGCATGGGCCAGTGGACGAGACGCTGGTTTTGTGCGGTCATCGTTCCGCCACCCCACTTGCGGTAGTCGGGCGTGAAGGGGGCGAGCGAATCGGCGTAGACGGGGTCGAAGGTGAACAGTCCGCCGTTGAACTTGGTGGGCCATTGGCCGCGTGCGTTGCAGCCGAGCATGAATCGCATGAGCTCGTAGTTGCGCAGGACAGCCTGAAGGGCGGGGTCGTGGCTGTCGGTCTGAATCCAGCTGCGCTGCCAGTAGTCGTGCCACCAACGGGCAGAGCGGCGTAATGACTCTGACGCCTTGATGTTCTGGAAGACAAACGGGCCGATGGTGCCGCAACCGTCGACGGCTGTCAGCTGGTATTCCTTGTGTCGCAGATAGCACAGGTCGATCATCAGGGTGCTGTTCTTGTTGTTGTCTGATGCAAAATGCCATGCGCGGTAGTCGGTTCCGGCGTAGATGCCGTCCGTCGTACCCGAAAAGCGGAAGCCGGGAGCGTACATGGTGCCGCCCATGAGCCGTCGGGCCAGCGGGTTGTGAATCTCGGAGGAAACGGTCTGGAGGTTTTCGCGCTGCACGGTGAAGTCGAAAACCGTCTTTGTGCGGTTATGGTGGAAGAAGCTAAGCTCGTTTTTGTCGGCAACGATGCTGTCGGCACGCGTCACCGTGCCTTCGGGCAGCACCCATTTGTAGCTGCTCTGCTGGCATTCGGCCTTGGTCAGCGGTCGGTCGCGGTAGCGCCAGCTCTCGTAGCTGAGCGTTGCCCCGACTCGGGACTGTCGAGTAGAGAATGCGACGAACACAACGGGCTGCTCGACATCCACCCATAAGCGCACCCTGACGCCACCGCCTTCCACGTAGATGCAGCCCTCGTCGAGGGAAAGAGTCTGGCGGAAGTCGCTGGTGCCGAAAGGATTGCCGTCGAAATGGAGGCGCCACCGGCCGGCCTTCAGCAGCGTGTTGTTCTCGTCGAACCAGCCGCTCTGCGAGATGTAGAAGAGCAGGTCGCCCCCTTCTACCCACACGTTCATGCCCATGTCGCAACCTCCGCAGGGCATCGACTCGCTGCTGTTGCGGCTTTGGGTGGTCCATACCAAGGGTTTGGGAACATAGTCGCCTGGCTTCTTTGCTCCCGCGAAAGCGACGATGCAAAGAAGCCAGGCGATGAGAAGAATGCGATGCTTCATGATTGGGAGGATTGGGTTTTTTCTTCTTCTAGATTTTCTAGATATTCTAGATATTCTAGATTCTCTAGATATTCTAGATATTCTAGACTTTCTAGATATTCTAGACTTTCTAGATTATTTACTATTCGGATGATGGGGCTACCAGCTGTCGGTGCGGAACGAGCTGACGGGGAGGCCGTCGTGCATCAGGTCGCCCTCAACCCAGTCGCGGAAAGCGTAGCGCACGGCTACGGGTTTCTTCACCTGTTGGCTGCGTACGTACACCCGGTTGCGCGAAATCCAGGCCTCGGCGGGATGGAACACGCGGTCTTCTCCGGCAATTTCAAAGTTGCTGCTCTTCGGGCCGTGTTCAAAGTAGACCCACTCCTTGCTGCGGTCGAAAGCCACCACGGCCGTGTCGCCGCGGAACTCCACGCTGCTGTACGTGGCGAAATCGGGCAGTCCCTTCACGCCGTAGGTGTTGCTGAGGGCGAGGATGGCGAGCCGTTCGCCTGCTTGCCGCTTCTTTCGCGGGTGGATGCCGTACTCCAGACCGGCATCCATGAGCACTGCCATGCGGGCATTGGGAATCGTGGCCTCGGCCTTTAGTTGCTGTTCACGCAGATATTGGCTGCCCTTCCAGTCGATGAGGGAGTAGTCGTAGGGGGCAATCTGACAATAATAGAAGGGGAACTCGCCCTGCTTCCAGTCCGCACGCCAGCCCTCAACCATCGTTTTGAGCAGCGGAGCATAGTAGTCGAAGCGCGGCACGTTGTCTTCGCCCTGGTACCAGATGGCGCCACGCATGGTGTAGCCCACCAAGGGCCGTAGCTGACCGTAGTATAAAGCCGTGGGGCAACGTTGTTGTAGCTTCTTCATGTCGTCCTCGGTTACATGTTGGTTCACTTTGGGAAAAGCTTTCAGCCATTCGGGTGCCATCCAGGCTTCGCAGGCAGAGCCGCCCCATGAGGAGACGATGAGGCCGACGGGTACGCCGAGCGTCTGGCGCAGAGCCCTGCCAAAGTAATAGGCGGTGGCAGAGAAATCGCGGACGCTGGCACTGTTGGCTTCGTTCCACTGTCCTGTCACATCGCGTTCGGGTGTCAGCGACGCGTGGCGCTTGACCGTAAAGAGTCGCAGACTGGCATCATGGCAGCGGAGGAGTTCCTCCGTCGTGCCCTCTACGGGCTGCTGCTTGAAGCCCTTCATCTGCATCTCCATGTTCGACTGTCCGCTGCATATCCATACTTCGCCGATAAGGATGTTGTTGAGCATCAGGAATTCCTCGCCGTCGCTAAAGCCGATGTAGTAGGGGCCTCCGGCTTCGGGTGTCTTCACTGTCAGTTCGAAACGCCCGTTTTTGTCGACTTCGGCCCAATGTTCCTCGTCGTTCCACGAGGTAACGACGACGACACCGTCTTTTCCGGCATCTGTCCAGCCCCAGAGATTACACTCGGTCTGCTGTTGCAGCACCATGTTGTGGTCGAAGAACTGAGGCAGCGTGACCTTGGCATGGACCGTTATTCCGATGAGCGCCACGATGGCGCAGATTAGTTTTCTCATATCATTGTTCTATTTTAAGCTCTGGCTGTGCGAGGAGACCTGCCGGCAAGAGGCCGTCTCCCTTCGTTCGATACTTGGCATTGGTCCAGACGCCTTCGTAGGGCGCCTTGCCTTGGTCCGTTCCGCGCAGGGCATTGTGCCAGGTATTCACAACTTCTATCTCAATCGAGTTCTTTCCTTTCTGCAGGGCGCGCGTAATCTCCACCTCGTAGGGAGCAGTCCAGGCAATGCCGCAGTCCTTGCCATTCACCCATACGTGGGCAATATCCTTCACATGGGGTAGCGACAGCCAGATTCGGCCTGTCGGAATCTCTTTTTTCTTCAGCTTCAAGGTCGTCTGATAGCGGGTGTGGCCACTGAAGTAGCGGATGCTGTCGGCCGGATGCCGGCTCCAGTCGAAGAGGGTGTCGGTCTGCAAACGCAGGCCGTTCTCTCGGAAAGTGAGCTGCCACGGAGCTGTCGGCAGGGGTTTACTGGTGTAACGGCTGGAGGGCTGCAAACCGATGTAGCCGACAGCCGAACTCAGGAAGACGAAAACGGAACCGTGGGGTGCCAACGTCAGCGCAACATCGGTCCGCGGCTGGTTGACAGTGGCCTTAGCAGGCAGAGAAAAAGCATTGGAGAGTGGATCGTAGATGACTACATCTTTGTAAAGTCCGCTACGGAAGGAGGCTGTGAACGATTGCTCACGGTCGGTCTGATTGGAGAGAAAATAGGTTTCGCCGAACTCACCTCTGCTGCGGTGCGCAAAGGCGACACCGGGAGGAAGGATGACGTCGGGCTCGATGCCCAGCGGTGTGAGGTCGGTTTTTGTGTAGGGTTGGTCGATGATGGCGATGCCGCGGCTGCGCAGGGTGTCGATTTGACGCTTGACTTCAGGCGAGAGGCTGACGGCAGAGGGGATGACGAGGGCGCGATAGGGGTAGTCGTCGTTCCAATGGAGCAGGGCATCGCGGTTCATCGAGTCGTAATGATAGCCATGCAGGGGATTGATCCAGTCGTTTGCGTCGGTGATACCTGCTGAATGCCACACACCCACAGGCGATTCCTCCATGGGCTGACCGATATTGGCCAGACGTTTGTGCTCGGCAGCAACGCGCTCGGAGCCGAAAAGACCAGGTAGCATGTTGACCAAACGGTCGGGAGTGAGGGCGCGTCGGGGCATCTCTTCGCCGGTGAACACGGCGATGTCGGCCACAGGGTCGCCTTTCTGCAACCACTGCTGACAGTGGGTGATATAGTCTACAAGGGCTTTGGCTTCGGGGAACCACGTCTGGTCGCGCTGGAAGAAGAGGCCGATGCCGTCGAGAGTCATGCCGGGACGGCGGTCCATCCACGGGTTGTGGGTGAAAACATGAAAGAACAGGCGGTTCATGCCGAGGGCAAAATGACAGTCGAGAAGCGGTTTGATCATAGCGGGCGTCTCGTTCCAGACACCACGTACTTCGGTGAATCCCTCGGCCTGCACGATATTCTTGCCGTAGACGTGGGCACCGCTGATGGCATCGAGCATGTCGGTGGGCTTATCGTGCGTGGGACTGTTGAGCCAGAACTCGCCCATCGGTACGTCCACATATTTATAATGCTCCATTCCGTCGCTGACCATCGTGGGCGCCACACTTTCTGAGGAGAGTTGCACGCCATACTGACGGGCTTTCTGCGCCACGGTGGCAAAGAAAACCTCGTTGATGAGTTCGTTGATGGTCTTTCTTACATCGCGTAGTACCTCATCACACTTGGCGGCCGACTCAATGGGGATGCCAATCATGACAGGCAACCACGGAATGAGGTCGTAGCCGCGACGCTGCTGAAACTCCTCGGCAAAACGGTGGCCCCAGTTCTGCGAACCACATTCCCACGAATCTACGTGCAGATACTTCACTACATCGGCATGAGGGCGCTGCTTGAACAGTGCGAACCACGAATCGACCTGCTTGTTGACGGCCTCGCGTGAGAACTTGTCGCACTCCAAGCCCTTGGCACCGCCGGCTGTTGCATTGGTATGTCCAGTTGAAGTGTGGCCGATGCGGACGATGCGGTAGGCGTAGCTTGGAGAATCGATGAAAGAAAGCGAATGGCCTGTCACCCGGTCTCCCTCCAAAGTCAGGCGTACCACTTCACGTCGGGGCCAACAGATGCTGTCGGGCAGTTCTTCGGAAGAAGCATCAGGAGCTATGCGCCAGACGTAGCCAGCCTTGCCTTCCCAGTTGTCGACGCACGGCTGAGTATAGAGAGTGGCGTTCTTCAGACTTAAACGCGGACGCCATTTGGCAGCGTCAAGGTCCTCGCTGCCAGGTTCCGTGCCTCCGGGTGTCCATGAAAGTCGCCAAAAGCGTGCTGTAGTAGGCTTGAAGGCAAAGGTGGTGTTGAAGTCATAGTTCTGCCAACCTTGTCGTGGGGGCACTAATCGTTTCACCATACGGAAGTTGACACCGTTGTCGCTCACCTCTATGGTGATGCGCTGTCCCTGTATGTTGGTGCCATTGGCGGCTATCTCGATGTTGGTGAACTGTCTTGGAACTCCGAAGTCGAACTGAATCCATGCCGGTTCGGAAGCTGTGAAGATGCCTTTGGCGTTGCGAGTCATGGTTGAAGACATCATGACAGGACACTTATCCACGTCGCGTTGCAGGTCGAAGTTATAGGGGAAAGGATGGAACGAGCGTCGTGTCAACGGAATGGCAAAGGTGGCAATGTCCTCGTAATAGCCTTCGTAGCCTTGCGGACGATGCAAGGTCAGGCCGTTTTTCCGGTGAATCAAATCCTCCAGTCGGCCAACCAGAATGGTATCGCTGTAGACAATCTTCTGCATCGACTCTTCGGGTGTGATCCAGGGTCCGCCGGCCAGCGCGAAGCCGTCGCATACATGAATGCCCATTCCTAAGCCGAGACTGTCGGCCTGTTGCATAGATACGTCCACCATGTGCCAGAAGTTGTCGCTCAACGCGTCGGCCTGGCCCTGAAACTCCGGGCGTTCGGTGGCTCCACGAATAGGCATCAGGTAGCAACCGCCCAGTCCTACGTCCTTCATGGCTTGCAAGTCGGCCTTCACACCCTCTTCCGATACGGCGCCATACATCCAGTACCAGAAGGTCCATGGTCGGCTCAGCTCGTCGGCTTGCTTCTGCTGCGGCTGGGCTGCGCAGACGAGCGAGGCAAAGAGAAGGAAAAAGACTGTCAGTTTCTTCATGTTCGGGGCGGAAAAGGGTTATTCAAACACGAACGTTGCGCCGATCATGTGATAGCCTTTCGCCCAGTGAGGCTGAGCAGAAGGGCCGTTCAGGTCGGTGGTGTTCACCTTGTTGCGCACGGCAGGTATCGCTTTCAGAATGCTGATGCCCGTCTGTGGCAGGTCGAAAAGGATGTGGTCGCGACCGTCGCGCGGTTGATAGATGCCCACATAGTCGGGCGTGTCGAGGTCGGTGATGCCGATGCGGCCCTCGGTGGTCTGCAGCTGCATCCACGAAACATCGCCGAAGTAGCCCTTGAACTCAGGATATTCCCATGACTCGGCGGGAACGGGGTCGTTGTAGTCGGTCGTCCAATAGCCGTACTGCGGGCCTTCCAGTCGGTTCTGCCACACACGATAGGGACCGCGACCCACCCATCGCTTGGAGCGCACCAGTTGCTCGGGATAGTCGAAACTGATGCCTAAGAGATCGATAACGCCGTTGAACGCGTAGCCTACCGAAACGTGAACGCGGCCATCCGGCCAGAAATCCCACGCCACTTGGTCGATACTGCCGTGGCGATAGTGGGCGATGAGCTCGCCATTATGCCATTCGAAGTGGGAGAACTGACCTTGATCGGCATATTCAGTGTACTGTGTCTTCTTGTCGAAAGCCTGTTTGTCATCGTGGTTGTAGAAGCCGTCTTGCGATCGGTCGGCACGCTTGGCGGCCACCAGTCGCGGACCTTGCAGCGAAATCTTTCCTCGGGCAGTCTGCACATGGGTGAGACGGCCGTCCTGTTTCGAGAAAACGTAAGTTTTACCCTGCGAAACGACGGTCAGATGTGATTCGTCCTCAGTGTGAATCGGCTCATCGTGTATGTAAACTGAATCGACGATGTCTATCAAAGGATTGGGGAAACTCCAGGTGAAGATGTTGCGGCCGTGTGGATCGGTGGCACTGATTTCCACTACTTCGGCAAGGCTCTCAGGCAAACCGATGGTGGCGCTCTGGCCTGGCTCCACACTGGGAACACGCAACGTGCCCTTTCCCACGACGCTCACTTCGTTTTCGTTCATAGCGGGCATGTCAAGCAGTCGGTAACTGAAGCGGCAGTCGCTGAGATTGGTGAAATCGTAGCGATTGTGCAGCTCTATCTGTTTGTTGCGGACATTGAGCTCCACGGGGCTCCACACCTCGCAGATGGTATAGAATGAACCTTCTTTCTCCATGTGGGGTCCCACAATGCCGTCGGCACCGAAGTTGCCCATACAGTCGACGATGTTGTTCTGGTCAGTCCGCACGACGCCCTGGTCCATCAGGTCCCACAGGAAACCGCCGGCGCAACGCGGATTCGACATCATCAGTTGCCAGTAGTCGCGCAGTCCGGCTCCGTGTCCGCCGTCGTAAAGACCGTGCAGGAACTCGGTGGGCATGAAGATTTCCTTCTGTCGCATGTATTCTGCCGTCTCGCCCCATGAGCGGTAGTGCTTCGTCTCGAAGCCGTTGCGGTTGGCCCAGGGATAGAGAACGACGCGCTTTTGCGGGTCGAACTTCCCGAAGAAGGGCTCCAGGTCGTAGTTGAAACCGCCTTCGTTGCCGTTGCTCCAGAAGAGAATGCTCGGATGATTGACGTCTCGCGTCACCATTTCCTCCACTAACTGTGCTCCGTTGATGGTTTCGTGAGCCCAATGCCAGCCGGGTAGCTCGCACTCCACGTAGAGGCCGAGCGAGTCGCAGGCGTCAAGAAACTCTGGATCGGCGGGATAATGGCTGAGGCGAACGGCGTTCATGTTCATCGACTTGATAAGTTCCACGTCCTCAATGTTCTTCGCCTTGGAGAGTGTGCGACCGGTCTCGGGGCGGAACGAGTGTCGGTTGACGCCCTTGACGATGACTTTCTGCCCGTTGACGAAGAGTCCGTCTTCTTCGCAGCCATAAACATGTCTGGAATTTTCGACGGTTTGCAGTCCTGTATTCTTGTAGCTGTGGCGGTATTCGATGGTGCGGAAGCCAAAACGCTGGCGCTCGATGTGCAGCGTGCGGCCCTGCGCGTCTTTCAGCGTAAACACGGCGGTGTAGAGATTCGGTGTCTCGGCGTTCCACAGACGAGGGCTTTTCACAGCGAAGTCTACGCGTAACTGGTCGCCACCGCGATGGTCTGTGGTGGCGTTGGCTGCCTTTTTCCCGTGTGCGTCGATGATATCGACGCTGACAGAACCCTTGGGAAGGGCGCGGTTGAGGAAGACATCGGCCATGAAACGACCGTCGGCGCGCGCATCGATGGCCACGCGCTGGATGTTCTGCACGGGTTTGCTGACGATGAACACCGGTCGCCAGATACCTCCGAAGTTCCAGTAGTCGGCACGACGCTCGGCCAGGTTCACTTGCGGGCTGTCACTCTCTTTCTTCACCGTCACTTCCAGCCGGTTTGTCTTCTTTCCGAAGAAGACGCGGTCGCTGACATCGAACTGGAACCGCGTAAAACCACCTTGATGGAGACCGCGGCCAGCCTTGCGGCCGTTGATAGTGACGTTCGCATCGGTCATTACGGCCTCGAAGGTGAGCAGGATCTGCCGTCCGGCCCACTCTTGTGGCAGCTGGAACTCATATCGGTAAAGACCTTGCTCGTCGGCAATGCCCTCGGGAGTGGCCTTGCCGTAGAAGCGCATGCCGTACTGGTAGGTGCCGAAGCCCTGCAGTTCCCAGCACGAAGGCACGCCAATCTTCGTCCATTGTCCGCCATTGCGTCCGTCGGTGCACTTGAAGTCCCATTCAACCATGTCGTCGCAGCCCCGTCCGCTGAGGTATTGGCGGTGGGTCTCGCAGTCGTTTTGTGCTGTCAGAGCCATGGTGAAGGCAGCTGCCAGCAGTGTCGTGAAGATACGTCTCATACGTTCCTTATTTATAATAAGGACTCAGAAGGCGTGGCTTTGTAACTAAGCAGGATGGTGATTTGAGCATCTTCAGAGGTAGAGGATGCTCTCGTTGCCCATGTTGAAGAGCAGATCGAGGATGCTCAGGTTGGGCAGGAAGCCGTGTTTCTGCTGGTAAACCTGATAATAGGAGCGCGGTTCAAACGTTGGATCGGGCAGTGGATGCTTGGGACGGATGGCCTCGCGGTAGTCCGTAAAATGCGTCTCTTCCTCTGAATGCGCAACGGATGCAAGGTAAAGTGGACTGGATGACGGAGCTTCGGCGGTGGTAGAGGGGTTGACATCGGCAGAAGACGGAGCCTCAGCGGTGGTGATAAAAGTGTCGGTGAGCTCGATGTTGGGGTTGATATCGAGCAGTTCGCTCATCTTCAGGGTGATGTCAAGGTTGAAATCGAAGAGGAAATCCCAGTGTTTTTCATAGAAGGGATGAAGGTCGTCGGCGTAGTAGTCGAAGAACGGGCTGTCTCCGTACGCACTGCGCAGGGCGTTCCAATGTTCCGAGCGCCATTTCCCGTGATTGCTGATGCGTATGTCTTTCATCCGAGTTGCCGAAGCCTGCACCGATCCGTTGTCGCGCTCAATGGGGATGGTGAGAGCCTGCGTGCCTTGTGTGGTTGCTATGACGCAGCGGTTGCGGTATGTTTGCTTGATGAAGTTGTCGTGCTGCTCGATGAGCACGCGGTCGTAGCGGTTCAGTTTCTGATACCACTGCACCGGTCCGAAGTATGTGGAAGAAAGCAAGGCTGTTGTCATTTCCAGAACCTGAGGTTATAGGCGCATCCCACGATATCGGCTTTCCTGACGAGCAGCGACTGCTCGTGGCCGGTTTTCAGCATATAGTAGTTGTCGTGGCTGCACGGACAGTGGCTGCACGAGCACTCCTTGGGGAGCACGAAGGCAGTGCTGTCGGTCAGGATGGTGTCGCCGGGCGTGCTCTCCACGATGCCGATGCTGGCTCTCTCCGTCCTGAACACCACGAGGTCGCCCTTGCTGAAGTTGTCGGCCATGTGGAGCTTGCTCACCAACACGCGGTCGTTCTTGCGTAGCAGGGGTTCCATGTCCGACTCCGCCACACGGTAGATGTTGAATGCATAGCATTTCACGGCCATGACCATGCTGAGCAGGAGCACACAATGAACCATCAACAATGTGCCTTGTCGAAGAAGAATCTCTCTTTGTTTGCTCATTGTCAATGGTTCATTGCAGCTGATAGACGGTTGTTTGTTTTTCTCTCTTTAGTGGTTCACTTGATGTTGTCGACCCATCGGAACAATCGGTTCCAGCGGATGCCCGAGATGCCCGAGCGGTCGGGGTCGGAGCTCCACCAGATGAAGATGGGTTTGCCCACGATGTGGTCTTCGGGCACGAAACCCCAGTAGCGCGAGTCGGCCGAGTTGTGGCGGTTGTCGCCCATCATCCAGTAGTAGTCCATCTTGAACGTGTAGCTGTCGGTCTGCTTTCCGTTGATGAATATTTTCCCGTCCTTCACCTTCAGGTCGTTGCCTTCATACACTTTGATGGGTCGTTCGTAGACGGCGATATTGTCCATGTTGAGCTTGATGCTCTCACCTTTCTTCGGAATCCACACGGGTCCGTAGTTGTCGCGCGTCCATCCGGTGTGGGCGTTGCGCGGATAGGTCTCACCAACGCGGGCCGTCGTCACGGGTTTGATGCTCTCCACATAGTCTTTCTGCTTCAGCAGACCGTCCACGGCAGCCTTTGTCAGCGGCATGTAGCCCTCTTGTGTGAGGTCGCGGATCTGCTCCATGCTGATGCCCAGCTCCTTCATCAGTTCGTCGGGCAGGTATTGCTTCAGCTTCACGGCATAGGTGTACTGCACATTGTCGGGCTCTTTGTTCGGTTTGCCGTCCAGGTAGACGATGTGATCCTTGATCTGCAGCGTCTGTCCGGGCAGGCCCACGCAGCGCTTCACGTAGTTCTCCCGACGGTCGGTGGGTCGGCTGTCCACCTCGCCGAGGATGTTCTTGTTCTCTCTCACGTAGTTGTAGCCCATGGCGTAGATCTTCTCATAGAGTTCATACACCTGCTGGCTGCTCAGCGTGTCGAGATCGGGCACACCGTAGTTCTGCACGTACATCGTCTCACCGGCATCGTAAACCATGCGGTAATACTCCGTCTGGTATGGCTGTTCGGTGCAGATGGTGTCGCCGGCCGGATAGTTGAACACTACGATGTCGTTCAGCTCCACCTTGCCCAGACCGGGCACACGGCGGTAGTCCCACTGCGGCCATTCGATGTACGACTTGCACTGCACCACGGGCAACGTGTGCTGTGTCAGCGGCATGGTGAGCGGCGTCTGCGGGATGCGGGGGCCATACGACACCTTCGACACGAAGAGATAGTCGCCCGTCAGGAGCGATTTCTCAAGCGAGCTCGACGGAATGACGTAGTTCTGGAAGAAGAACAGGTTGATGAAATAGACGGCCACGAGGGCGAAGACCAGTGCATCGACCCACGACATGACCCATCTGACGGGTCCTTCCGAGTCTTTCCACCATTGCCATTTGATTTTCTTCGTGATATAGACGTCGTAGATGAAGGGTACCACGAGCAGTCCCCACCACGATTTCACCCAAAGTAGGAACAGCAGGTAGAGCACCAGCACGCCGATGAACTTTGCCCACTGCACCTTCATATTCAGTTTTTCTTTTTTCTTGTCGATCATAATGATTCTTTTTTTGGGGTTTCCAGATTCTCTAGATTCTCTAGAATATCTAGAACTACTAGATGATCTAGAACTTAAACATATCCGAAATGGTGAGCAGGCCTTCGTGCTCGGCGGTGTATTCGGCAGCCAGTACGGCTCCCAGGGCGAAGCCCTTGCGCGAATGGGCATCGTGGCTGATGGTGATCAGGTCGGCCTCCGAATCGTAGCGCACGGTGTGGATGCCCGGAACCTCGCCGCGCCGGATGTGATCCACGCGCAGCAACTTCGGATCGGTCGTCTCTTCAGCCCACGCCTCCTTGCGGTCGATGTTCTCCACAATCTCCTCAGCCAGCGTGATGGCCGTGCCGCTGGGATGGTCGAGCTTGTGCACGTGGTGCGTCTCCTCCATCTCAACGTCGTACTGCGGGAACTGGTTCATGATTTTCGCCAGATAGCGGTTCACGGCCGAGAAGATGGCCACGCCGATGGAGAAGTTCGAAGCCCAGAACAGCGTGCGGCCGCCCTCGCTGCACAGTCGGCGAACCTCGTCGCCGTGCTCCTTCATCCAGCCCGTGGAGCCCGAGACCACCTTCACGCCCTGTTCCCAAGCGCGCAGATAGTTGCCGTAGGCTGCCGTCGGATTGGTGAACTCAATGGCCACATCGGCCAAAGCAAAGGCGTCGGAGTCGAAGTCCTGTTGGTTGTCAATGTCGATAATGCTCACGATTTCATGGCCACGGCCGATGGCAATCTGCTCAATCATCTTGCCCATCTTCCCATAGCCTATCAATGCTATTTTCATAATTCTTTCAGTTTAAACCATTTGCAAAAGTACAGCAAAACGCGCACACCACAAAAAAACTATACCTTTTTTAATATTTCTTTCCAATTAGAAAAGGCTTCTACCCTTCAGACATCCCCATGTGAACCTCACAATCAACGTCTTGGGTACAAACGCGGGAGCGTTGCGTCATTTTCAAAAAATGTAGAACTATGAACCCAAGATACCTTTTTTTTACAGCAAGCCTGTTCATTCTGATGCTCTGCCATGCTGCTCCGAAACCGAAAAAGCAGCTGTTTGTACCCATGGACTACAGCTCCTGCGGCTACAGAGCCTCTGAACAAGCGATACCCGACGTGCCCAACGTGCTCTTCGTAGAAGCCAGTGAGGGCGACTGCTCCGACCTGCTGCAGCGTTGCATCGACTATGTTTCGACGATGAAACCCGACCGCGAGGGGCGTCGCGGAGCTATTCTTCTGGGCGAGGGCACGTTCCGCCTCAGCCAGGCGCTGCGCATCCAGACCTCAGGCATCGTCATTCGTGGCATGGGAAAGGGGAGGACCGTTCTGCGGAAGCTGGGATCCGACCGCGGCGCTGCCATCTATCTGGAGGGTCAGCGCAGGATGACGACGGGTGATACCGTCAGCGTTGCGAGCGAAAAAGTGACCGCCGGCAGTACACGACTGACGCTGTCGGCCGACGCCGGACTGCATGTCGGTGACCGCATACAGATTGTCCGGCCATCCACCGAGGCGTGGATCACATCGCTCGCGATGGGCGATTTCGGCGGCGGACTTGACTATACAGGCTGGAAACCGGGCGACATCGACATCACGTGGGACCGCACCGTGACCGCTGTCGAGGGAAACACGCTGACGCTCGACGCCCCGCTGACGACAACCATCAGTCCCGTTTACGGCGGAGCATTCGTCTGCAAAGGATTCAATCGGGGCGAGATTACAGAGTGCGGCATCGAGAACCTGACCATCGAAGGGCTCGAGGGCACCGTACATCCTAAATTCGAGGATCACTGCTGGGACGGCATCTTCGTGGAGAACGCCCGCGACTGCTGGGTGCGCCGCGTGGACTTCAGGCGCTTGGCGGGTTCGGCGGTGAACATCCAGAAGCATGTGAGCCGCATGACCGTGGAGGATTGCGTGGCCGATGAGCCCGTCTCCGAGGTGGGCGGCTGGCGACGCTGCGTCTTCCTAACGCGCGGACAGCAGACACTCATCCAGCGGTGCATCTCCCGACACGGCATCCACGACTTCGCCGCTGGCTATTGTGCCGCCGGACCGAACGCGTTCGTGCAGTGCGAAGGCGAAGAGTCGCTCGGATTCAGCGGCAGCATCGGCTCGTGGGCAGCCGGACTGCTGTTCGACATCGTGAACATCGACGGCCACGACCTCTGCTTCCGCAATCTGGAACAGTTTCAGTTCGGCACCGGATGGAACACCGCCAACAGCATGATGTGGCAATGCACCGCCTCAACGCTCTGGTGCTACAGCCCCGACGACGACAACCGGTCGAGCGCGCACGGCTGTTGGGGCACGCTGACCGGCAACGGCAACTGGACCAGCAGCAACGACCACGTGCAGCCGCGCAGTCTTTTCTACTCACAACTGGAGCAGCGACTCACCGGCGATTCTGCCTCCCAGTCCCGTACGTTGCGGTATCACCGCAACCCCTCAGCAACGACAACCCCACCGAAAGGCTGGATCCTGCCCCGACCCACCGATGCTACGAGCTCGCCCACACCCGAACAAGCCTACGAGCTGGCCCAGGCCTCGCTCACGCAGCCCCGCCTGACGCTCGAAATGTGGCTCGACAGCATTCCCTACACAGCCAGTCTGTCTGCCCAGGGACTGAAACGCGGCTCCAACTTGACGGCCCGCGACCTCGCCAACAGCCATCGGCCAACAGCCAACAAACGTCCCGTAGGCTGCGGTATTACCGCAGCTTCCGCTCCCTTCGCCGTCACCGACGGGCACCTGACGGTCTCCGGACGGCTCATCACGGGCAATCGCTACGACATTCCGTGGTGGAGCGGCCGCGTGAAAGACAACTTCTGCGAGCATGGAGCACGCCCGGCCATCACCCGTTTTGTTCCGGGACGCGAGGGAACGGGCTGGACCGACCGCATCGACTCCGTGGTCTGCTTCCTCAGCAAGGGCCATTACGCCCTGCTCGACCATAACTACGGCCTCTGGTACGACCTTCGTCGCACCGACCACGAGCGTGTGCGCCGTGCCGACGGCGACGTCTGGGCTCCCTTCTACGAGCAACCCTTCGCACGCAGTGGGCAAGGAACGGCATGGGACGGACTGAGCCGCTACGACCTGACGCAGCCCAACGCCTGGTACTGGGGCCGTCTGCGCGCCTTTGCCGACCGCGGAGCCGACCATGGGCTGCTGCTCTTCAACAACCATTACTTCCAGCACAACATCCTCGAAGCCGGCGCTCACTGGGTGGATTGCCCGTGGCGACCCGTCAACAACGTGAACAACACCGGCGCATCGTTCCCTGAACCGGTGCCGTTCACAGGCGACAAGCGCATCTTCATTGCCGAACAGTTCTACAACGACGCCGACACTGCCCTTCGCAGGCAGCACCGTCAATACATCCGCATGTGCCTCGAAGAGCTGAAAGACCAGCCCAACGCTGTCCATCTGATCAGTGCTGAGTACACCGGACCCCTCCACTTCACGCGTTTCTGGCTGCAGACCATCGCTGAATGGGAAGCCGAGACGGGCCGCCATCCGCTCGTTGCCCTGAGCTGCACGAAGGATGCGCAGGACCAGATACTCGCCGACAAGGAGCTGAGCCGTGTGGTCGACATCATCGACATACGCTACTGGCACTATAACACCGACGGTCTGTGGGCTCCCAAAGCCGGCGGCAACCTGGCGCCGCGGCAGTGGATGCGCAAGATGAAGGTGGGCAAGACGGGACAAGACGAGGCTTACCGCGCCGTGCGCGAGTATCGTGAGCGCTATCCGCAGAAAGCCGTCACCTTCTTCGCACAACAGTATCCCGACTACGGCTGGGCCATCCTCATGGCAGGCGGCTCGCTGCCCAACGTCGCCATCAATCACCCCCAGCTCCTGACCGACCTGCCGCTGATGAAGCCTTCATCAGAGGGCAAAGACTGCTGGGTTCTGGCCCATGCCGACAAGGGTTATCTCGTCTATGTGCGCACCGACGGTGCCGACCCGCTGCCCATCGAGCCCGGCCGTTATGCCGTGTGGCGCATCGACCGCAAGAGCGGCGAGGCGACGGCGGTGGCCAAGTCGGTACGCCTGACCGGCTCCTACGCCCTCGGCGACGAGCCTGCGGGCACCGTCGTCTGGCTGCAGCGTCTTCAACGATGAGCCGCCAGGATGGCACTAACAACCGCTTTTGAACCGTCTGTACCCACTTGATTGGTGAAAAATTGATAAAAATCAAGCCTTTTATCAAAAAATTTCACTAAAAAGGACTCTGTTTTCACCATTTTTCGTAACTTTGGCCGACAAATCTACTTAAGGCTAAAACAACATGGTGAACTTTACCGTGCTCTATAACGAGCATATAGACAATCTGTTTGCTTTCGGTTCACGCTTCACGACCAACCGCGAAATGCTCAAAGACTGCATACACGATGTCTTCGTGAAACTTTACACCAAGCGCGAGATGCTGCAACAGGTGGAAAACCTGGAGAGTTATCTCTATGTCTCACTGCGAAACCGCATCAACGACGAGTACCGGCGCAGCGTGCACCTCTGCGACGAGACCATCGACGACGTGAAGATGCGCAGCCTGGCAGAGGCCGATGCCTTCGAGCGCGAGCGGAAAGAGAAGCAGCAGGCACTCACGGCGTGCGTGGAACAGCACTTCGACAAGCTCTCGCCGCGCCAGCGGCAGATCATCAACCTCTACTATGTGAAGCATCTGAAGTATGATGAGATCTGCAACGTCATGGGCATCAACTACCAGAGCGTGCGCAATCTGATGCACCGCAGCATCACCCGCCTGCGCGAATACGCCGCCGGAGCCCCGGCCCTCGTCTGACCAGCCCGCCACAGGGATCGTTCGCCAGCAGAACGACAGCCCCTGAATACGTACCAACAGCGAAATCTTTTCTACTTCATGCCCCGGTCGATGGGTACAATGGCCGACGGTCGTCGTCTTTATGGAAAGCAATGACCATGAGTATCAACCATTCATTATCTTCCGACCACGGCATTCCGCAGTATACCTGCCTCATAACCCCTCTCTCCGCCAAGGAGAAGGAGGAGTTACGGCTCCGCATTGAGCAGAAGATAGCAGAAAAAAAGCCTCATTCGTGAGGCTTTTTTTGTTGCTATACGTTTGTTTCCTTCTTATCTCTTCATCATTTTCGTCGTCTCCACCGAGCGGTCGCTGTGCTGCTTCCGCGCGATGTAGAGTCCGCTCGGCATGTCGGCCAGGTCGATGTCGCTGCTGTCGGTCTGCTGTTTCAGCAGGATGCCGCTCGTGTTGTAGAGCTTCACCGACCTCACTTCCCTCTGTCCGCTGGTGATGCCGATGCCCGTTGAGATCAGAATATCCTCACCCATCAGACTGTTCAGGAAGATTTCCAGCGCCGTGTAGCCCTCGGCCGAGTAGACGCGCTTGCCGTCCTCGCCGTCGGTGGGGTCCAGTCCGTGCTCGCGCTCCCACGCGTCGTCCATGCCGTCGTGGTCGTTGTCAGCGTAGGGCGTGCCGCTGTCGTATGTCGGCCAGCCCTCAGCGTCGGCCGGCGAGTCGATGAATCCCGCCTTGTTCAGCGTGCTTCCCTTGTAGTGAGCGGTCTTCGTGGCCACCTCGTCCACGATGCGCTGCTCCACGGCGTCGCGGCGGATGGTGCCCACACGGGCCAGCACGCTGGCATAGGCCGCGTCGGCAGTCTCCACGGGCGTCATGTAGTCGTCGTAGTCGAAGGCGTTTTTCGAGGGATAGAAAGCCGATGGATAGAGCAGCGTGTCGCGGCGCAGCTGCTCCACGGTGTACTGCGTGTTGTTGTCGACGGCTTTCCAGTTGTCGCTGTCGGCGGCTGTGTTGCCTTCCATCTTGTTGCCATGGAAGAACCATAGCGACGGCCCTGTCGACGTCTTCCCCTTGCGGTTGTTAGAAATCTGCATGAAGAAGCTGCCCGAGGGCGTGCTCGGACCGGGCTTGTAGTAGTTGCCCACGAAGTTGCATTCGTGCGTGCTGTGCGGTCCGGCCTCGTTCTCGCCGCCGTAGCACGAGTTCTTCTTGCCCCAGTTGTAGTTCACATTATTATAGTATTCCACGAAGACGTTGCGGTCCTGGCTCTCGTTGCTCGCTCCGTTGATGCGCGACGAGCGGTTGTAGTTGTGCGCCAGCAGGTTGTGGTGGAACGTGGCGGGCGAGCCGCCCCACTGGTTGCCGTAGCTGCGGTTGCCCTTCTGGTGTCCGGCGTCGTAGAGTCCTTCGTGCACGATGGTCCACTGCACGGTGGTGAAATGGTTGTCGTAGACGGTCATGTTCTCCTCGCCGCTCCATCCGAAGCAGCAGTGGTCGATGATGAAGTTGTTGGCGTTCTCGATGCCGATGCTGCCGCCCTTGATGAAGGTCTGGTCGTCTTTCAGTCCGATGCGGCCGCGTATGTTGCGCATGATGAAGTTGTCCGACCCGCCGAGGTTCAGCTTGCCGCCGCGATAGAGGATGCCGTCGCCGGGAGCCGTCTGCCCGGCTATGGTCACGTTGCGCAGCTTGGCGCGTATGTCGCTGTTCAATGTGATGGTGCCACTGACGCGGAACACGATGGTGGCATACTCGCGGCCGGCCTCGGTGAGCGCCCACCGCAGCGACCCTTCGCCCGAGTCGTCGAGGTTGGTCACCTCAACCACCTTGCCGCCACGGCCCCCCGAAGCAAACTTTCCGAAGCCGCGGGCCGTCGGGAAAGCCAGCAGTCGCTGCTCCACGGGGGCGTAGTCGTCGACGGCGAGGGCATGGTGGGCGGCGATGACAGCCTCGGGGTCGAAGCTCACCGCGTTGCCGGTGCGCTTCATGAAGACGCTGTCCACGGCGTGCCACGTCATCAGCGCGCGGTAGTCGGCGTCGGTCATCTGATGGCTCCAGGCCACGCGACGCGACACGTCGGCCGGAGTGCCGTCGCCGTTGGTGCTGCGGTATTCGGCGAAGAACGATTTCTCGCCTGTGTTGCCGCCCATCGTGGTCCACCCCTCCGGTCTCACCACGTCGCCGAGGTTGCAGTCAAGGAAGATGCTGCCGCACTTCTCGCTGCCCCACGGGCGCCCCAGGTACATGCTGTTTTTGCCGATTCCATCGCCGTTGATGCGACATTTGTTGAAGATGAAACCCAGCCACAGCCGCTGTCCCGACGGTCCGTCGGCCCAGATGGTGATGTCTTCGGGAGCCGTGACGTAGCCGTTGGCGATGCAGTTGAGCGTGCACTGCTCGAACCACGCCGTGCCGCCGGCATAGATGAAGTCGGTGGCTCCCTCGATGAGGCATTGCTTGAAATAGCTGCGTGTCAGTTTCTTCGTGCGGTGGGTGTCCTGGTAGCCGCGAATGTGGCAGCGGTAGTAGGTCTGGCGGTCGCCCGACACGAAGAGAGCCAGCGCCTGTCCGCCCGCCTTCCCGCTGGTGTTGCGCAGCGTGATGCCCTCGGCGTAGAAGTCGTCGGCATAGACGGCGAGGGCTGCCGTCTTCTCTATCGACGTGTTGTTGGGGTTCTTCCCAAGGTCCGACGAGATGATCGTCTCCCCTGCCCCGTCGCCGATGAGGCTCAGCTGCTTCGTGCTGGGGCGCTGCTTCGTCCCTATGCTGACGCGCTCCTCATAGGTCCCGGCCTTGACGAGGATGGTTGTGGCCTCGCCGTCGGGTGCTGCGTCGACGGCTTCCTGTATGGTAGTGAAGTTGCCCGTGCCGTCTTTGGCCACGGTGATGCTGCCCTGAGCGTGCGCTCCTGCTGTCGCGGCGGCAAGCAGGAGCAGGCTGAGAAAGGTCTTTTTCATTTTCTGTAGCTGTTTGTTTCGTTCTGTCATGCTATGTGAAAGACGCTGAAACGCTCGTTCTGTAACTATCCCTTGTTTCTACCGCTCACTTGTATAGCCGTTGACCCTCTTGTGCCTCGCCATTCAGTCTCTTGTGCCGTGCCGTCGAGCCTCTTGTGCCTCGCCATTCAGGCTGACTTGCCGTGCCGTCGAGCCTCTTGTGAATGGCCGTTCAGGCTGACTTGCCGTGCCAGACAGATTCAACCGCCCTGCAAAACAAATTGAACCGCCCTGCAAAATCAATTGAATTGCTCAGCAAAACAAATTGAATTGCGCAGCAAAATAATTTAAATTGCCGCGCTATCCAATTTGTTTTACAATGAAAAACGCCTCCCCCGTCATCTGAAACGCGCGCCCCCGACATCCCTTTTGCGCCCATTGCACATTCTCGGAGGGGAGATTATGATTCCTTCATCAAGTTATCAAACAATCATATTCCTCCCAAAGCGGTATACTAAAGCCCCTCGATTTCTTCCGAGGTCAATCCTGTATAGTGCGAGATTCGTTGTGTTTCCATGCCATCGCGTTTCATGCGCCGGGCGATTTGCACGAGACTCTTATGGGCAGCAGACTCTGCGATGGCGACTTCATTTTTCTCCCACTCGTTCCAATCGGTTTCTGAAAGATATCGTATCACTTGCTCACGCAGAGGTTGCAGGTCATCTTGAATCACATTCCAAACCTCTTTCGGCCTTATCTGATAATAGTCATGCACTAATACGTGACGCATCTTCATTATGAAATCCCACGGTGTTTCAGAGTGTTGCTGTCGGTATGAATGAGTGAGTTTATAAACTGCTTCGCCTATCATCTCAATGTTCTTTACAACACCGTAGTATCTCAATGTATCTGCCTCAAGATCATCCAGAGTTTTGCCGTCGGCAAAATCAAGGATGGTAGTGATAGCCTCCACGATATGTTCGAGGCGGTCACGGTCTCTGACATTCTCTCTCATAAATCAACATTCTGTCTTGGTTGACGCTATCTCTTACTCTGGGTCGCAATGTGCCATCCTCAACAATGTCAACAGGACGGTCAAGGATTTTCTCCAGCTCGCATATCATGGCAGCATGCTTCAACAGACTCACCCGGGCGTTGTCGTCATAGACCACGAGCAAGTCCACATCGCTCATGGGTGTTTCCTCTCCACGGGCGAAAGATCCGAAGAGCCAAGCCTTCACGACGGGCTGGGTCTTGAAATAGTCGGCTATGGCCTTGTTCATCATCTGTGTACTCATAATCATTTCGATTTTGAAATCTGTTGCAAAAATACAAAATCTTTCCGAATTATCGTGCTATATGTCAGAAAAAGTATTCCGATGAGGACTTGCCGGGCAGTCATCGCCCGTGAAAACGCTGGTGCTGTGGGTGAAGTGCGAGAGTACAAAGCGGGCGGGCATGCGTCTTTTTATAAAATAATGTATTGATATATATATGAAGAAGATTTCGTTTTGCTTTTTATGGATTGCGCTCGGCTGCATGTGGGCGAGCGAGATGGTGGCACAGGAGGCGCGCTATCAGGTGGGCGTGTGCGACTGGATGGTGCTGAAACGCCAGAAACTGGGCGAGTTCGACCTGGCCCGGCAGTTAGGGTGCGACGGTGTGGAGCTCGACATGGGCGGTCTGGGACAGCGCGAGGCGTTCGACAACCAGTTGCGCGACGACGCACAGGCAGCCCGTTTCCACCATGTGGCCGACAGTCTGGGCGTGAAGGTGGGCGCAGTGGCCATGAGTGGCTTCTATGCACAGGACCTGACGAAGAAAGATACCTACCTGTCGCTGGCCGACGACTGCTTCGACACGATGGACAAGATGGGCGGCGTGCGCGTGGCCTTCCTGCCATTAGGCGGCTGCGGCAACGACTGGACCACGGACAAGGCGAAGCGGAAGGAGATTGTCCGTCGTCTGCACGAGATGGGCGAACGGGCGAAGGCTCGCGGCAAGGTGATCGGTCTGGACACGCCGCTCGATGCGCGCGGCAACCTGAAGCTGCTGAAGGAAATCAAGAGTCAGGGCATCGCCATCTTCTATAAGTTCCAGACGGCGCTGGAGTGCGGCGTGGACATCTGCAAAGACATGCAGCAGCTGGGCGCCAAGAAAATCTGCGCCATCCATGCCTCGAACACCGACGGCCGCTGGCTGCGCAACGACTCGCTCATCGACCTGCCCGCCATCCGCCGCACGCTCGACAAGATGGGCTGGAGCGGCTGGCTGTTTGTGGAGCGGTCGCGCGACGTCAGCATGGTGCGCAACGTGAAGATGAACTACGGTGCCAACGTGTTCACGCTGCGCGAGGTGTTCAGCACGCCCGTGGAAGCCACGGTGAAACTGAACGACGAAGATCGGCCGGCCGACTACGTGCAGACCATCCTGAGCCGCGCTCAAAAAGCAACCGACGAGCTGAGCATGACCTACACGCGCGAAGGGCTCAACGTGCGCAACATCGTAGCCAACCGCTACTTCCAACTGAACGACATCTATGCCGAGCGCGACTCGCTGAAGAAGACGGACAAGAAGCTGGCGGAGGCCGTGGCCGACTCGAAGCTCTACCGTTCGCACTTCGCCTTCGACGCCGACCTGCTGCTGCGGCTCCGTCCGGATCAGGTGGAACGCGTGAAGGACGTGATGACGTTCAATGTGGTGAAGGTGACCTACGACGCGCAGTGCGACATGATACCCTCGCTGAAGGAGGAGGAGAAGGCGCAGATCATGGCGTGGCTGAAGGAGGCGCGCGAGCTGGCCATCGACGCCGAGAGCTCGAAGAAGAAGCACGAGGTGTTCGGAAAGTACAAGGGCCGCATCAACAACTACCTCGCCAAGCGCGGCTACGACCTGACGAAGGAGCGCGAGGAATGGTATAAGCGCGTGAAAGCACGAGGCGGAAAGTTATAAAACGAAGAATGGATTATGAATAGTTTTAGGCATTATATTTTAGGAACGGCGCTGATGGTGGCTGTTCCCATGATGGGACAACAGAAAGGTATCAACGTCACGAAGAACAGCCAGCATGCCGTGATGAGTGCTACACCAGTTAACGCCACGCGCTGGACAGGCGGATTCTGGGGCGAGCGTTTCGACGTGCTGAGCAAGACGTCGCTGCAGAGCATGTGGGCTACGTGGCAGACCAAGGAGGGCAAGGGGTTCAATAATTTCCTCATCGCCTCGGGCGAGATGCAGGGCGAGCACCACGGTCCACCCTTCCACGACGGCGACATGTACAAATGGCTGGAGGCGGTGGCCGCCGTCTATGCCATCAACAAGGACCCTGAGCTGGAGAAGATCATGGACCGCTTCATCGGATGCGTAGTAAAGGCGCAGCGCGAAGACGGCTACATCCACACGCCCGTCATCATTGCCGAGCTGAACAAGAAGAAGAAAGAGCAACAGAACGGCGACGACGACACCGTGGTGGGAACGGCAACGGGAACGAAGAAGGACAAGGCTTTCGGTAACCGACTGAACTTCGAGACCTACAATCTAGGCCATCTCATCACAGCAGGCATCGTCCATAAACGCGCCACGGGGAAGACAACGCTCTTCAACGCCGCCGTGAAAGCCGCCGACTTCCTCTACGACTTCTGTCAGCGCGCTCCCGAGGAGCTGGCCGGCAACGCCATCTGCCCCTCGCACTATATGGCCGTGGCCGAAATGTACCGCGAGACGGGCAACAAGAAATACTTGGAACTGCTGAAACAGTTCATCGACATCCGCGGCATGGTGGAGAACGGCACCGACGACAACCAGGACCGCATCCCCTTCCGACAGCAGTATCAGGCCATGGGACACGCCGTCCGCGCCAACTATCTCTATGCCGGCGTGGCCGACCTCTACCTGGAAAGCGGCGAGGAGCAGCTGATGAAGAACCTGACAAGCATCTGGCAGGACATCGTCACGCGGAAGATGTACATCAACGGCGCCTGCGGAGCCCTCTACGACGGCACGTCGCCCGACGGTACGAACTACACGCCCGACAGCATACAGAAGGTGCACCAGAGCTACGGCCGGCCCTACCAGCTGCCGCACAGCACAGCCCACAACGAGACGTGCGCGAACATCGGCAACCTGTTCTTCAACTGGCGCATGCTGGAAGCCACGGGCGAGGCTAAATACGCCGACATCGTGGAGAACTGTCTCTACAACAGCATCCTCAGCGGCATCTCGCTCGACGGCGAGAAATATTTCTACACCAACCCACTGCGCATGAGCGACGAGCTGCCCTACACACTGCGCTGGCCCAAGGAGCGCACGAAGTACATCAGCTGCTTCTGTTGTCCGCCGAACACGCTGCGCACCCTGTGCGAAGCGCAGACCTATGCCTACGCCGTTTCCGATGATGCCATCTACGTGAACCTCTTCGGCGAGAACACATTCACCACCCAACCCGATGGGAAGAACGAACTGACGCTGGCCCAGCACACGCAGTACCCGTGGGACAACAAGGTGCTGCTGGAAGTGGTGAAGGCGAAGAAAGCCGTCAACACGGTCATCAAGCTGCGCATTCCCGGCTGGTGCCACGAGGTCAATGTCAGCGTGAACGGCCGCCCCGTGCCCTACGACCGAGAGAAAGGCTACGCTGCCGTGAACGGAAAGTGGAAGAAGGGCGACATCATCACCTACTCCATGGAAATGGGAACACGCATCGTGGAGGCCAATCCGCTGGTGGAGGAGAACCGCGGACAGGTGGCCGTGCAGCGCGGACCGATTGTCTACTGTGCCGAGAGCCCCGATCTGGGCGACATCGACATTGACGACATCGCCATTCCCGTTGACGCGAAGTTCACACCCGTGGAGGTTGTCATCGACGGCAGCCGCATGATGGCACTGGAAGGCGAGGTCGTCGTTCGCGACGAAGCAACGTGGAAAGGACAACTCTACCGCGAAGTCTCGCGGAAGAACGAACGTAGAACCATCCGCCTCATCCCTTACTACGCGTGGGGGAACCGCGGTAAATCGGAGATGACCGTATGGATGCCCGCCGTTTATTGACCATCGTCAGCTCGTGGCTGTTCGCCTTGTGCGGCGTGCAGGCCTCGGGCGAGTTCTATATGGAAGTGGAACCCGGTGAATTCACCATCGAACAGGCCCTGCAGCAGGCCCGGCTGCTCGTCATGCAGCACTACGGCGACTGGGGCGTGCTGCAGCTGAAGCCGGGCGTCTACCGTCTGTCGCAACCCATCGTCGTCCGTCCTGAGGACAAATACATCACGCTGAAAGCCAATGGCGACGTAACCATCAGCGGCAGCGTGCTCATCAAGGGCTGGCGCCGGCAGGGAAAGCTCTGGGTGGCCGACGTTCCTGAGTTCAACGGTCGGCCGTTGGAGTTCCGACAGCTGTGGGTGAACGGCCGGAAAGCCGTCAGGGCGCGCGACGTGAGCGACTTCGAGCAGATGCAGAAGATACGTTCGATGGACAAAGCGAAGGAGACGCTCTACGTGCCGGCCGCCGCCGTGAAGGCCATTGCGAACGAGAAACACGCCGAGATGGTGCTCCACGAGATGTGGTGCGTGGCCAACCTGCGCATCAAGAGCATCCGGATGATGGGCGACAGCGCCGCCGTCACCTTCCACAACCCCGAGAGCCACGTGCACTTCATGCACCCGTGGCCGTCGCCCATGGTGACACCGGGGGGCAAGCACAACTCGGCTTTCTACCTGACCAACGCGCGCAGCCTGCTCGATGAGCCCGGCGAGTGGTTTCTCGACACCGATGCGCACCGCCTTTACTACTATCCCAGGCCCGGCGAGGACATGCGCACGGCCGAGGTTGAGGCACCTGCACTGGAAACGCTGCTCCGTGTGGAGGGCACACCGGACCGTCCTGTGAGCCATGTGACCTTCGAAGGCATACGCTTCGCGCACACCACATGGATGCGTCCGTCGCTGAAAGGACACGCTCCGCTGCAGGCAGGCATGTTCATGACCGAAGCTTACAAGATAGCTCCGAAGAAACTGATCCGTCGGAACGGTGACCACAAGCTCGACAACCAAGGATGGGTGGGACGACCCGAGGCTGCTGTCAGCGTGAACGGAGCCAATTATGTGCATTTCAAGAACTGCCGTTTCGAACATCTGGGCTCTACGGCGCTCGACTATCATCTCTTCGTCAAGGACTGCAGCGTCGAAGGATGCCACTTTGAGGACATCGGCGGCACAGCCATCCTCGCTGGCAGCTTCGGATCGGAAGCCCACGAGGCGCACCTGCCCTACGATCCTGCCGACCGCCGCGAGACATGCACCGATCTGACCATCGCCAACAACCGCATCCACGACGCCACCAACGAAGACTGGGGCTGCGTGGGCATCGGCGCAGGCTACGTGCGCGGCATACGCATCGAGAACAACGAGATCAGCGACGTGTCGTATACAGGCATCAGTATGGGCTGGGGATGGAACCAACAGCCGTGCGCCATGGCCGACAACCACGTGCGCCGCAACTTCATCCACCACTATGCACGCCACATGTACGACACTGCCGGCATCTACACGTTGGGCTGCCAACCCCACACATTCATCGAAGAGAACGTCGTGGACAGCATCTATACGCCCAGCTACGTGCACGATCCCGAGCATTGGTTCTATCTCTACACCGACGAAGGATCGAGCGGCATCACCGTCCGCAACAACTGGACGCCTTCGGAAAAGTTTCTGAAGAACGCCAACGGACTTGGAAACACGTGGGAAAACAACGGACCGCAGGTGAGCGACAGCATACGCGCCGCTGCCGGACCGAAATAAAGAAAAACAATTGCTATATGGAAAAGAAGAAAAGCAGCTTGAAGAGCACCATCGCCGTGTCGCTGACCAACTATCTCGACGCAGGTGCCATCGTGGCCGGAGCCAGCGGACTGACGCTATGGAAAGACTACCTGGGTCTGACGGAAGGCCATCTGGGATGGCTCAATGCCATCAGTGCCAACTGTCTCGGGGCCGCCATCGGTGCCATCATCGGTGGCTTCTTAGCCGACAAGTACGGCCGTAAGGCCATCTACACGTACAACATGCTTGTCTACATGCTGGGCGTACTGCTCATCCTGTTGTCAACCAGCTTCCCCACGCTGCTGGCCGGGTTCCTCGTGACGGGCATCTCGGTAGGCGTGGGCGTACCGGCATCGTGGACATACATCTCGGAGAGCTCCGAAGTGAACAACCGCGGCCGCAACATCGGCATCTCGCAGATGGCGTGGGGCATCGGCCCGACCATCATCCTCATCCTCGGAACGTTGCTCGCACCACCGACGGGAGGCAGCGGGACTGAGGGTGTGCTGTTCGGACTGGTGGAGTCGGTGGCTGCGCTGTTCGGCACCACGAGCGGTTCGGCGCTCAACGTATTCAGCTCGCGCATCGTCTTCGCGTCGCTCTTCGTCGTGGCCTTCATCGCATGGCTGCTGCAACGCCGTCTGGACGAATCGGAGGAATGGAAGTCGATGAAGTCGAAGAACGCACAGAACGGACAGCAACAGGACACGGGAACATTTGCTTCGTTCGGCTCGCTCTTTACGAACAAGACGAACGTCAAGACCATTCTCTTCCTTGCCGGCATGTATCTGACGTGGAACCTCGTCTCGTCGGTCATGGGTTTCTTCCAACAGCACATCTATGAGACGGCAGGCGGACTGTCGAACGAATATGCCAACATGCTTTCGGTGGGTCAGTGGCTCATCATCATCGCCACAACATTCGTCTTCTCGATGATTGTGGACAAGGTGAACCAGCGCTGGCTCTTCTTCACGGGCGTCATGTTCGCCGTCTTGGCGTGGGTGCTCGTGCTCACCGTGGGCATCACCAGCATCGGCGGACTGCTCATCTTCACACTGTTGTGGGGACTGCAGGGCGGCATCTCCGTGCAGTCGTTCTATGCGCTGTGGGCTTCCGAGCTGTTCCCAGCCCGCTATCGCGCCGCTGCACAGGGTGTCATGTTCTTCCTGGTGCGCGGACTGTCGGCTGCGTGGGGCCTGGGCTTCGTCTATATCTACGGCGAACAGGGCGAAGGGTTCACGCGTGCCGCTTGGGTGATGCTGCTGTTGCTTGTCGTTTCGCTCGTCATCGGCACCACCGGAGCTCCCGACACGCGCGGAAAGACACTCGAAGAGATTACAAAAGAAAGATATGGAGAATAGACAGGCCACTTGGATATGGTATCCGGGCGACTTTGAAGTGTGGTTAGGCAACATCTTCAACAACCGCCGGACGGAGCGGGGAGCCATGTTTCCGCCGTTCTGGAAGCAGGACTCCCACTGGCCCACGGTGGAGTTCACGAAGACGGTGGAGCTGGAAGCCGACGAAACCATCCACGTCAGCGCCGAAGGGAAATGGAACATTGCCGTGGACGGGATGCTGAGGCCGTCGCAATCCACACTGACCATTCCCAAAGGTAAGCACACGCTGAGCTTCAAAGTGTGGAACCAAGCCACGCCCCCGGCGCTGTTTATCGAAGGGAAGACCATCGTGAGCGATGCTTCGTGGACGACGACGTATGAAGACAAGATATGGATCGACGAGAACGGCGTGGCCCACGGCGCCGGTATTTACGTGCCTGTGGGGTCGTGGAACTTCAACCGCTGCGACACTCCGCCTTCTCGCTACCACTTGGACTACAAAGAACAACAGCCTGTCGGCAAGGAACAAGTAGCCGACGGAGTGCTTTACGACTTCGGCCGTGAGACCTTCGGATGCCTGAAGCTCATCGGACTCCGCGGCGGAACGGCCTGCATCTATTACGGTGAGAGCCGCGAGGAAGCTCTCGACAAGGAACATTGCGAGACGCTCGACGTGCTGGAAAGCAACGACGAGAGTCAGGATGCAAGCGTCTTCCGCCTGGACAGCAAGGCTTTCCGGTTTGTCTATATAGAAACAACCAATGGCGCACGCTACGACCAAGTGGCCATGGACTACGAATACGCGCCCTTCGACAAGGCGAAAAGCGGATCGTTCCGCTGCAGCGACGTCGAATTGAACATCATCTGGCAGGTCAGTGCCTACACACTTGAGCTCACCACACGCGAGTTCTTCATGGACGGCATCAAGCGCGACCGATGGACATGGAGCGGCGATGCCATTCAGTCGTACCTGATGAACTACTATCTTCACTTCGACTCGGAATGCGTGAAGCGCACCATCAGGCAACTGCGAGGCAAAGATCCCGTCACGGCTCACGTGAACACCATCATGGACTACACCTTCTATTGGTTCAAGTCGGTGCATGACTACTACCTGTATACGGGCGACATCGACTTCATTCGGGAAATTTATCCGCGCATGGTGACCCTCATGGACTACTGCATCGAGCGCACGAATGCTGAAGGACTGATGGAAGGACAGCCCGACGACTGGATTTTCGTCGACTGGGTAGACTTCCCCATGCACAAGCGAGGCACGCTTTGCTTCGAGCAAATCCTGTTCGCGGAGGCGCTGCGAGTGATGACTGAGTGCGACCGCCTTTGCAATAAAGACAGCGACGGCTACTATCAGATGGAAGCGGAGCGCACGCTTAAACGGGTCAAGGAGCTGTTCTGGAGCCCTGACCACCATGCTTTCCTGCACGCCATGGAAGACGGTGTCATGAACAACCAGATTACCAAGTTTCCCAATATGTTTGCCATCATCTACGGAGATGTGTCTGACGAAGAGTCGAAACAGGTGCTTGAGCACGTCATGCTCAATCCCGATATTCCCCGCATCACGACTCCCTACATGCGATTCTACGAGCTCGAAGCCCTTTGTATGATGGGACAACAGCAACATGTATTGCCCGAAATGAAGGCATACTGGGGCGGCATGCTGCGCGAAGGGGCCACCACTTTCTGGGAAAAATACAACCCGGAAGAAAAAGGCAAGCAGCATCTGGCCATGTACGGCCGTCCTTACGGCAAGAGCCTGTGCCACGCCTGGGGCGCATCGCCACTCTATATAATAGGTAAATACTTCCTCGGCGTGCGGCCGACAAAGCCAGGATACGAGGAATATGAGGTGCGACCCGCTCTTGGCGGACTGCAATGGATGGAGGGCGAGGTGCCCACACCGTTCGGTAAAATCAGCATCCGCATGGACCATGACAGCATCACCGTGTACAGCGACGGCGGAAAAGGGCGGCTCATCGTCAACGACCACACCGTGTCAATACCTCCTAAGCAAACAATAACATTCTCTTTAACATAAGCCAATCGATGAAAAAAGGAATACTATTCTCACTGTTCATGCTGATGGCAACATCGGCCATAGCCAAGGTGAAGGTCATCGTGAAGACACCGACACCCCAGACGGAATATGCCGCAACGCGCCTGGCAACACTTCAGGGCAATGCTACCATCCGCATCACCGTCAGAAATGAGGGCGAACCGGAGGCTTTCACCATTCAGGGCAAAGGAAAAAACATCACCATCACGGGCAACGACGGCGCCGGGGCTATCTACGGTGCGAACTACGTGCGTGAAAATTTCACAAAAATTTCACAGAACCGAGAGAAATTTGCCATTTCATCGGCACCTGAGATGAAGCTGCGCGGAGCTTGCGTAGGGTTACAGAAGACGGTCTACCTGCCCGGACACCGCGTCTATGAGTACCCTTATACGCCCGAAAACTTCCCCTGGTTCTACGACCGGGAGCTTTGGACGCGCTATCTCGACCTGCTGGCAGAGAACAACATGAACACCGTCTACCTGTGGAACGGCCATCCTTTCGCATCGCTGGTGAAGCTGAAAGACTATCCGTTCGCGCCCGAGGTGGACGACGAAACCATGGCGAAGAACCAGGAGATGTTCGGATTCCTCGTCGACGAGGCCGACCGTCGTGGCATCCGCGTCATCCAGATGTTCTACAACATCATCGTCTCAAAGCCCTTCGCCGACCATTACGGACTGAAGACACAGGACCGCAACCGCCCCATCACGCCGCTCATCGCCGACTACACACGCAAGTCGATTGCCGCCTTCGTGGAGAAATACCCACGTGTGGGCTTCCTGGTGTGCCTCGGTGAGGCGATGTCGGGACTCGAAACAGACATCAAATGGATGACCGAGACCATCATCCCCGGCATCAAAGACGGTCTGAAGGCGTCGGGACGAACGGACACGCCGCCCATCATCCTGCGCAACCACGACACCGATGGCCCCGCAGTGCTGAAAGCTTCGCTGCCACTCTACCCGAACATCAACACGATGAACAAGTACACGGGCGAGAGCCTCACCACATACGAGCCCGGAGGACCGTGGGGAGAGACCCACCGCCAGCTGGCAGCAGCCGCTCCCATACACATCGACAACGTCCATATCCTGGCCAATCTGGAGCCGTGGCGCTGGTCGTCGCCTGCCTTCACGCAGAAAGCCGTACAGGCCATGCACCGCGTTCACCACAGCAAGGGGCTTCATCTCTACCCGCAGGCCTCCTACTGGGACTGGCCTTACACCGCCGACCGCCTCGCCGACGGCTCCCGTCTGCTTCAGATCGACCGCGACTGGATGTGGTACAAAGCCTGGGGACGCTACGCATGGAACTGTCATCGCGGCGACGACAGGGCATTCTGGATCCGTCAGCTGAGCGACTACTACGGCATCGACAGCATCTCGGCCAGTCATCTGCTGACAGCCTACGACGAAGTGGGCGAGATAGCGCCCAAGCTGCTGCGCCGTTTCGGCATCACCGAGGGCAACCGCCAGACGCTTCTGCTCGGCATGAAGATGGCTCAGCTGGTCAATCCCTATAAGTTTACCGTCTACCCGGGCTTCTATGAGAGCTGCGGACCGCAGGGCGAGAAGCTCATTGAGTACGTGGAGAAGGAATGGAAAGGCGAGCGACACGTGGGTGAACTGCCCCTCGACATCGCACAACAATGCGTCGACCACGGCATGAAGGCTGCGGAACAACTCAAGGACAGTCTCCAAAAGCCTACCAGACATCAGGATGAACTGAAGCGGGTGCTCATCGACTTCAGCTGTTACTTGACTTTTGCCTTCTCGTTTCAGAAGAAAGTGCTGGCCGCCCAGCAAGTGCTCAACTACAAATGGACCAAGGACACGAAGTATCTCGACGCTGCCGTGCCGCTGCTTGAAGAGAGTCTGGGCGCATGGAAGATGCTCTGCATACTGACCGAGGAGAGCTATCTCTACGCCAACTCCATGCAGACGTCGCAGCGACGTATCCCCGTGGGTGGCGACAACGGCAACTTCAAGACCTGGACCGACATGATCCCCGTATATGAGGAAGAGCTTGAAGCCCTGAAGATGAACATCGAGCGCCTGAAATCGCCGCAAGCCGCAGCCTCGACCATCATCACCGCTGCTGCTCCTGCGACCGTCACACTCATCCATGCCGGCTCTCCCGCAGCCATGACCAACAACAACGACGGCGCATCGGTCCCGTTTGCTGCGTTATCTACACAGCCAAAAACACCCCCCACAGCCCTCTTAGCTCGTGACGCCCTCCTTTTCGAGAACCGACAGGAGCGCATCGACAGCGTGGCTCCCGAGCTGCGCCGCCTCAGCGGCATCGTCCTCAACCGCGACACCACGCGCATCTCCGGTACCACCATCGTCTTCCAGTGCGACAAACCGGTGAAGCTGCTCGTCGGATTCTTCCACGACGACGACCCCAAATGGGCCAAGCCGCCGAAACTCGAGACCGATGCCACGGGCAACGAATACGGTCAGGCCGAACCTATTCTCACCAATGCCATCGCCATGACCAACATGCCGCCCGTGAATATCCATGCCTACCACTTCGACAAAGGGCGCCACACCATCAACCTTCCCAAGGGAATCATCATGGTGGCTGGCTTCACCTCTGACGACATCCGGCCGCGCGACGTCCGGCTGATGGGTGCCGGCGACGATGTGGACTGGCTCTTCATGAAATAACGCGAATTATGAAAAGACATCTGTTTACGTTGTTCTTCACGACCGCTTGCCTCTGTGCCGCTGCGCAGGAGGTGCCGAAGGCTGTCATGGAACATATCTATCAGGAGGTGAAGACGCCCTTCAAGTATGGTCTCGTCGTCGCCCCTGCCGACAACTACCATAAGTTTGACTGTCCGACGGTGTTCCGCGACGGCAACAAGTGGCTAATGACCTACGTATGCTACGACGGCAAGGACGGCACCGACGGCCGCGGCTACGAGACGTGGCTGGCCGAAAGCGACGACCTGCTGCACTGGACCACCAAGGGAAAGGTGCTGCAGCTGCCGTCCACCACGCCTGCCGCCGACTCTCATCCCGCAACATCACCCTCGGGAACACCGGGAGCCAACACCCGAAGCGTGGGAGACCGCCAACCCGCAATGGCGTGGGACCAGAACCAGCGCGGCGGCTTCCCGGCCCTCATCGACTGGACCTGGGGCGGAACCTACGAGATGCAGACCTACAAGAAGCGTCACTGGATGACCTACATCGGCGGTCCCGGCACGGGCTATGAAGCCGTGAACGCACCGCTGAGCATCGGTCTGGCCACCACGAAAGAGCCCATCACGTCGGCTCATCAGTGGCAGACCTTCGACCAACCACTGCTCAGCTACGACGACCGCGACGCCCAATGGTGGGAACAACTGACCCAATACAAAAGCACCATCTACTGGATGAAGGACAAGCAGCAGCAGGTCCGCAAAGGATATCCCTTCACAATGTTTTACAATGCCGGCGGCAAAGACGACACACACCCCAAGGGCGAGCGCATCGGCATCGCCGTATCGAAAGACATGCGCCACTGGCAGCGCTACGAGGGGAACCCCGTCTTCGCCCACGACAGCGACGGAACCATCACCGGCGAC
Source organism: Prevotella sp. UBA2756 (assembly GCA_002353205.1). Lineage (GTDB taxonomy): Bacteria > Bacteroidota > Bacteroidia > Bacteroidales > Bacteroidaceae > Prevotella. The sequence goes on from DEJE01000048.1 coordinate 55,387, forward strand.
GCGCAGCTGGTCGACATGACCGGTGCCGTACCCTACGAACTGAGGAACGGCCAGCCCGTCTATGTCATGTTCTATTTCTCCGCTTTCAACCCCACACGCGACTACAACGCCTTCAACACCTTCGCCGTCAGCACCGACCTCATCCACTGGCAGGACTGGACCGGTTCCGACCTCATCATTCCTTCAAAACCATACGACGAGATGTTCGCCCACAAGAGCTACGTGGTGAAGCACGAAGGCACGGTGTATCATTTCTACTGCGCCGTGAACAACGACGGACAGCGCGGCATCGCCGTGGCCACCAGCCGACATCTCGGGAAGAGCGAAGTCTGCTTCCCCACGCCCGAACCTACGGGCCACCGCTTCACGCAGCAGCTCGCCGACGGGTGGAAGGTGACGCTCCTGTCGACCGAAAAGCCGTTGCCAGCGGCTGCCCGACCGTCGTTCCTCGCCAAAGACAATCTGTCGATCCCCATCAACCTCGACGATTACTATGGCACACAGCAGGGCGAACACGGCAACTTGCACGGCGAAGCACTCTTTGAACAAACATTCCGTGCGCCCGACCTCAGCGGGAAAGCGTTCTTCCTGCGCTTCGAGGGCGTCGGGACCTTTGCCGACATCACGCTCAATGACCATTCTGTCGGGCACTACGACATCGGACGCACCACGCAGACCATCGACGTCACACCCTACATCAGGCCAGGACAAGACAACCACCTCAGCGTGAAGGTGAGCCATCCGGCCGCTATCACCAACATGCCGTGGGTATGCGGAGGCTGCAGCAGCGAATGGGGATTCAGCGAAGGGTCGCAGCCTTTCGGCATCTACCGCCCTGTCGTGCTCGAAGCCACCGACGCAGTGCGCGTTGAACCCTTCGGCGTCCATGTGTGGAACAACGATGCCTGCGACTCCGTCTACGTGGAAACGGAGCTGCACAACTACGGAAAGGAGACACACCACGTGCAACTGGTCAGCAAACTGTGCGACAAGAGCGGCAAGCAAGTGGTCCGCCTGACCGAGGAAATCGACATCAACCCCGGCCAGACCGTCACCTGCCGACAAGCGTCACCGATGAAAGACGCGAGACGTTGGAGCACCGCCGACCCCTACCTCTACGACATGAACACCATCGTGAAGCGCAACGGCAAGGCTACCGAGAGCACACACACGCCCTTCGGCTTCGTCACCGTGGCGTGGCCCAGTGCCGTCTGTAGCAATCAGATTGCTACAAACATGACTGAAACAGGCAGCAACAAGCCTGACAACGACTCCCAGCAGTTCCTCCTGAACGGCAAGCCCGTCTTCATCAACGGCGTGTGCGAGTACGAGCATGCCTTCGGGCAGAGCCACGCCTTCACCAACGAGCAGATAGAAGCCCGCGTGAAACTGGTGAAAGATGCCGGATTCAACGCTTTCCGCGATGCCCATCAGCCGCACAACCTGCACTACCAGGAGCTCTTCGACCGTGAAGGCATCCTCTGGTGGCCGCAGTTCTCGGCCCATATATGGTACGACACGCCCGAATTCCGAGAGAGCTTCAAGCGCCACCTGCGCCAATGGGTGAAGGAGCGCCGCAACTCGCCCTCCATCATCCTGTGGGGACTGCAGAACGAAAGCACGCTGCCGAAGGACTTCGCCGAGGAGTGTACGGCCATCATCCGCGAGATGGACCCGCGCAGTCGCTCAGGACGCCTCGTCACCACCTGCAACGGAGGCGAAGGCACCGACTGGAACGTCGTGCAGAACTGGAGCGGCACCTACGGCGGCGACATCGACAACTACGGCAACGAGCTGAAACGCACCGAGCAACTGCTCAACGGCGAGTACGGAGCCTGGCGCACCGTGGGCAACCACACGGGCGAAGGCTACACCGAGGAGCGCTTCGCCGACCTGCTCATGAAGAAGGTGCGGCTCGCCGAGAGCGTGCGCGACAGCGTCTGCGGACAGTTCCTCTGGCTCCTCGTCAGCCACGACAACCCCGGCCGACGGCAGCCCGACGAGGCCCTGCGCCGCATCGACAAGGTGGGACCCTACAACTACAAGGGTCTGTTCACGCCCTGGGAGCAGCCCACCGACGCCTTCTACCGCTACCAGCAGCACTACAACCCGCAACCCGTTGCGTCGCAGCGCAGCCTAATCGACGAGTCGGTGCTGCGGCCGGCCGACGGTTTCACCTATCTCTACCGCATCAACTGCGGCGGCGATGCCTACACCGACGAAATGGGCAACCGATGGATGCAGGACAACACCGCGTGGTCGCACTCCTGGGGTGAGCGTTTCGGATCGCCCTACCAGACGTCGCAGACCGTCAACGACTCGCTTTCCTCGCCGCTCTTCCGGTCGTCGCGCTTCGGACGCCATGAGCTCAGCTACCGTTTCCCGGCTCATCCCGGACGCTACCGCGTGGAACTCTACTTCGTGGAACCGTGGTACCGGCAGGCCGATGCGGAAGGTCTTCGCATCTTCGACGTCGCCGTCAACGACAGCACCGTCGTCCGCGACCTCGACATCTGGGCACAAGTGCACTACGGAAAGCCCTACAAGCGGGTCATCGACATCGACAACAAAGCCAGTGAAATAAAGATCGACTTCCCGAAGGTGAAGGCCGGACAGGCCATGATAGCCGCCATCGCCATCGCCACGAACGATTGGAAGACCAACTACCGTCAGTCAAACCTATCCCCATCACCTTACAGTTCCGTAAACGGCGGTATTTCCGCCGTCCCCACCACCCTGTGGGCCGACTTCGCGAAGGACATCCTCGTGAAGACCCCCGACTCGCTCTTGCCCCCGAAGAGCAGTGCAGCCTTGGAGGTGGAGGGCCGCAAGGTGCGCAACCGCATGGAATGGGACTTCACCGTCGGCGTGGCCAAGGTGTACGCCCTGCGCTGGAAATACTACAACCCCGAGCAACCGCGCACGCTCCACGTCCGCATCACCGACGCGAAGGGCGTGGTCTACAAGGACGACGACGTCACCTTCCTGCAGACGCAGCAGAAGAAGACGAAACGAAAGACGACGAGCATCACCACAGGCACGCAGATCAACGCGGGCACCTACCACGTCGTGCTCACGGGCGACGGCCTTCCCGCGATGCTCTTCGACAACCTCACCATCGAATAACGCAAACGGAGAACAATGAAACAGACCATGAAGACAAGGACAAGACGATGGCGCACCGGCGCGCTGTCGCTTGTCCTTTTTGCGTTGATGCCCATACAGGCTCAGAACCACTACCGGGAGAACCGGCACCACGACTGGGAGAACCACCAGATCCTCCACATCAACCGCGAGCAGCCGCGAGCCTTCTTCTTCGGCTACGGCCAACAGGCGGGCGACCGACAGCTGTCGCTCGACGGAACGTGGAAGTTCAACTGGACACCCACGCCCGACGGACAGCCCGACGGCTTCCACCGCACCGACTTCGACGACGCCTCGTGGCCGACGTTCCCCGTCCCGGCCGACTGGGAGATGAACGGTTTCGGCACGCCCATCTACAGCAGCAGCGGCTACACCTTCCGCATCAACCCGCCATTCGTCATGGATGAGCCGAAGCCGACGTTCACCGCCTACACCGAACGAAACCCCACGGGCGTCTACCGCAGGCGGTTCAGCGTGCCTGCAGCGTGGAGCGGCATGGACATCCACCTGCGTTTCGGCAGCGTGAGCAGCGCGTTCTACGTGTGGGTCAACGGTGAGCGCGTGGGCTATTCGCAGGGAAGCATGGAACCGGCAGAGTTCGACATCACGCCTTACGTCAGGCAGGGCGAGAACCTGCTGTGCCTGCAGGTGCTGAAATACAGCGACGGCAGCTACTTGGAGGACCAGGACATGTGGCGGTTGGCCGGCATCCACCGCTCGGTGACGCTCTTCGCCACACCCACCGTGCGCATCCGCGACTTCGGGGTGCGCACGCTGCTCGACGACGACTGCCGCGATGCCCTGCTCGTGGTGCAGCCCGAGGTGGCCCTGTCGCCGCAGATGCAACACCGCGCCGACCTCACGGCCCAGCTCGAAGGGTGGTGCGTGGAGGCCCGCTTGCTCGACAATACGGGCCGCGACGTCCTCGACAGCACTCTCAGCTGCGCTGTCGTCACGATGCTCAACCCCGACCACAAGGGCGCCATCATGAACGACCGCACGCCGCAGCGCAGCTACCCCAAGTGGGGATGGCTGTCGGCAAAGGTCAGCAACCCACAGAAATGGACGGCCGAGTCACCTTATCTATATACCTTGCGACTGACACTGCGCGACGCACAGGGCTCCGTCGTCGAACAGGCCGACACGAAGGTGGGGTTCCGCAAGCTGGAAATCAGCAACGGCATGCTGCTCGTCAACGGCAAGCAGGTGCGCCTGCGCGGCGTGAACCGTCACGAGATGGATCCCGAGACGGGGCATGTCATGACCGAGGAGCGCATGCTGCAAGACATCCTGCTCATGAAGCGCTGCAACATCAACGCCGTGCGAACGAGCCACTATCCGAACAGCGAGCGGTGGTACGAGCTCTGCGACTCGCTCGGACTCTACGTCATGGACGAAGCCGACATCGAAGAGCACGGACTGCGCGGACAGCTGGCCAGCGACCCGTCGTGGGCGGCCGCCTGGATGGACCGCACACAGCGCATGGTGGTCCGCGACCGCAACCACCCGTCGGTCATCTTCTGGAGCCTCGGCAACGAAGCCGGATGGGGAACCAACTTCGCCCTCACCGCAGCATGGATCCACGAGTACGACCCCACGCGCTTCGTGCACTACGAGGGGGCCCAGGGCATCAAGGCCGACGGTCTCACCGACGACGACGTCAAGGCTCAGTATGGTGCCGCCACCGACGCGCTCACGCCCGACCCGAAGTATGTCGACGTCATCTCGCGCTTCTATCCGCGCACGCAGGACGAATACCTCAACCCCGGCGTGGCCGACAACAACATGGAACGGCCTGAGAACGCGCGCTGGGAACGGCTGCTCACCATCGCCCGCGACACCGCCGACCGCCGTCCGGTGCTCACCAGCGAGTATGCCCACGCGATGGGTAACGCCCTCGGAAACTTCAGCGAATACTGGGACGAAATGTACAGTCATCCGCGCATGCTCGGCGGATTCATCTGGGAGTGGGCCGACGGCGGCATCTACGGCGTCGTCGACGAGCTGAAAGGCAAGCGCCGCGACTCGTCGGGATGCCCCTACTACGGCCGCGTGCCCTCGCTGGCCGAGCGCGCCGAGCTGAAGAAAAGCGGCAAGCCCTTCGTCACCTTCTACGGCGGCGACTTCCGCGACGCACCCAACCTGAAGGCGTTCTGCCTGAAAGGCATCGTCGGTTCCGACCGCGAGCCCACACCGAAATACGAGGAGGTGAAGGCGGTCTATGCTCCCGTCTTCTTCACCTTCGAGGGTGGCAGGGCTGTACTACACGCCCGCGACGCCCACACCGACCTCAACGACTACGTCGTGACGACAGTCAACGCCCACGGCATCCTTACGGCCCGCGCCGCACTGAAGGCCGACAAGCCCTGGGCGCCCAAGGGTCACGTCGTGGCCACGGCGCAGGATGCAAGCCGCCTGGTCGTCCCCTCTCCGTTCAGCGGGAAAAGAAAGGCGGCGGCCAAGGCGAAGACGGGCAAGGGCGCACCTGCCGACGACGCTGACCGACTGGCGGAATTCATGTCGAGGCTCACCCCCCACTTCTTCCATGCGCCGACCGACAACGACAAAGGCTTCGGCAACTGGATTGCCAAGGACTGGAAACAGCAGAAGCTCGACAGCCTGAAGGACGAGATCGTCGCTCCGCGGGCACTGCGCACGACCGACGACGGAAAGCAGCAGCTGACAGAGACTCATCGCTACGCAACGCTGAACGGCGCCATACGCACCGAATACACGGTCACCGCGCTGCCCGACGGCACCTTCGACTTCGAGGCCGTCTACACGCCCGAGGGGCTGCTGCCGCCGTTGCCCTGTGTCGGTACTACCGTCGAGCTGCCGGCCGAGCTCAGCCACCTGGAGTATTTCGGCCTCGGACCCGTCGACAACTACCCCGACCGACGTGCCGCCGCGCTCATAGGCCTGTGGAAGAGCACCGTCGACGCGCAGTATTTCCACTATCCGCGGCCGCAGGACAACGGCAACCACGGCGACACCCACTGGCTGAAACTCACCGACAGCAAAGGTCACGGCTGGCTCGTGGAAGCCGTCGGCAAGCCTTTCGCGTTCACCGCATCGCCCTACAGCGTACAGCAGCTCTGCACTACCGCACACGATGCCGACCTGAAAAGCGGACCATCCATCTTCCTGCACCTCGATGCCGCCGTCATGGGGCTCGGCAACAGCTCGTGCGGACCCGGTGTGCTGCAGAAATACGCCATTCCATCGGTCAAACACACGCTCCGCCTCCGACTGAGGAGAATCTGAACGACGGCCGCCATATCGTATATGTACAGACGAATCAAGGGCAGATTCCATTGTGGGGTCTGCCCTTGATTTGTGTTTGCGACATCCATCACAGACTCGGTCTGTCGATGAAAAGCACCTCGGATGGTGGTGCCGCTGGGGAAAACCAGTCTTACATCAGGCTCTTCTTGCCCGCCAGCGTGTCGTAATTATTGTTCAGATTGCGCCAGTCCACCTTCGTCTTGGTGGAGATGCCGTTGATGTATTTCTCGATGTTCGTGTAGCCGTCGCCGTTGATGTCGCCGTTGGCATCCTTCGCATCGTTCGGGTTCAGACCGTTGGCGCGCTCCCATTCGTCGGGCATGCCGTCGCCGTCGGTGTCGACCCAAGGCGTCCACTCTTTGTAGACGGGATATCCACCCATCTGACGCGGGTCGGTGATGATGCCCTGCTTATAGCTGTCGAGCGGCAGACGGCGGTACTTGAAGAAGCCCTGCTCGTTCTTCGACTTCTCGTGCAGGCCCCACATGTCGCCGAAGGGATTGTCCTTCACCTTCTTCTCATACTTGTCAACATAGTAGGCCTGCCCTGTGCGCACTTCCTCGCAGATGCGCTGGTCCACGATGTCGCGGCAAGGCATGGTGGCACCGGCGTTGGCGAGCACCCACTCGAAAGCCTTCTCGGCGTCCATGATGCTGATGAACGGCATCTCAAACGGTTCGTTCGAACGCATGAGAGCCTTCTCCGTTTCGTCCATTTCACCGTCTTTGTCGGCCGTCTGAATGCCGCCGTTCCAGTTGTCGCGCGTGATTTCGGGATAGCCTTCCATCACATTGCCCGTGGCATAGACGCGTCCGAACTGCTTGAAGCTGAACAATCCCTGCGAGCGGCTCTCCGACTTCACGATGCGATGGCCCACGGCCTCGTCTTTCGGTGTGAGCGGTCCGGGCTTGTAGTAGTTGTTGATGAAGTTCGACATCGTGGTAAATTCGCCGCCGTCGGCCGTGCGGTGCACCCAGTTATAGATGACGTTGTTCACGAAATTGAACACGCCGCCCCACCCGATCGACGGGTTTCGGCCCGTATTGTCGGCCCAGAGGTTGCGCATGAACGTTGTGTTCTCGCCGCCGATGGTCGATCCGAAGGCATGGTTCCACGTGTCGAGGGCCTTGGCCGAGATGGTGTTCTGAATCGTGACGTTCACCGTGGGCTCCTTGCGCTTGGCCTTTCCGTCGTTGAGGTCGAACATGTGTCGGTAGAAGGAGATGTTCTCGTCGAGTCCCCATTCGCACGAACAGTGGTCGATCATGATGTTGCCCACGGGGTTGCCTCCGAAGGAATCCTCGCGGTGCCACACCAATGTTTCGCCGCGACGGAAGCGCATGTGGCGCACGATGACGTCGTGCGTATCGACCTGGAACGACTCACCGGCGATGATCACGCCCTCGCCCGGAGCCGTCTGTCCGGCTATGGTGATGTAGGGAGCGCGCACGAAGATGGGCGACTTCAGACGGATGATGCCGCTGACGTTGAACACCACGATGCGGGCACCGCCCTGCTCGCACGCCCAGCGGAACGAGCCGGGGCCGTCGTCGTTGAGGTTGGTGACGGTCAGCACCTTGCCGCCGCGGCCGCCGAAGGTGAACATGCCGCCACCCTCAGCACCGGGGAAGGCGGGAATCCTGGCCTGACGGAGGTCGTAGGGGCGCGCAGCCCAGGGCACGTAGGGCCTTCCTTCCTTGGCTTCCTTCAACACGATGGGGAATGCGGCCTGCCATGCTGAGTCGCTATGGGCCGTCCAGCGAGCCTGTAATGAGTCGATCAGATGGCTCGCCTCGGCGGTCATCTGCGGGTATTGAGCATGAACTCCCAACGTGAAGCCCGCGCAGAGCACGAGCACAGACAATCCTTTCTTTTTCATTTGGTTTTTATATTAAGAATCTCATTGAAAAGACTCTCTCCTTAAAATAATGTACTATGCAGATAAGTTTTTTTAACCCAAGCAAGACGAAGAGAAGATGCTGAGCGGCCGGGACGGCGCTTCTGAACGGACAGAAAAGCCGTTTTCGGTTGTCGCAAGAGGCTCCTCTTTCTGCAATATAAATTGTTTTGCGCGGCAATTCAATTTGTTTTGCGCAGCAATTTCAATTAGATTGCGCACCAAAATCAATTAAATTGCAACGCAAGGAGAGGACATTGCCCGGCCACAGCGGCTGGAATGGCACCGCAAGGAGAGGGCTTTGGCCGGCCACAGCGGCTGGAATGGCAATGGGAAACGGTGCCGACGGCATGAGAAAAAAAGGGCACCGCAATCGCATGCAGTGCCCTTTTTAGCGTTCTTATCTTTCGTTTACCGATTATCTCATGGCGAAGAAGTTGCCGCCGTTGACAGCCATGCGCACCTGATAGAGGCCAGCCTCATCGGGTGTGACGGTGATCTGCTTGTCGTCGGTGAGCGTGGTCAGCGTGCCGTCCTCGTTGTAGCGGAAGAGCTGCTGTGTGGTGCCGTTCTGCTCAAGCGACCATACGTTGGTCTTCTTGTCGTAGCGGAAATAGCTTGTCTGACCGTTCGGAGCCTTGATTTCGTAGCCGTTCTTCAGCGTGGTGACGGCATAGAGGAGACCGTCGCTGCCGAGGATGTTCTGCGTCTTGCCCACATTGGATGCCACGGGATTGTCGCCAGTCCAGAACTCGATGGTGTTCAGCACGAGCCAGTCGGCTGCCATGGTGAGCGATCCGGCTATCGGCATGAGGATGAAACCTACGATAGCATTGACAAACTTGTTGCCCGTCATGGTGCGCTGCCACTCGGCATACTTGTTGAAGAGGCTGAAAGAGCCGATACACGAACTGCAGGCCATGCTGCCCAGAAGCAGGAAGGCCACCACTTTCACATTGAATTTTCTCATAACCTTATTGTTTTAATAGTAATACAATTGCGCCGCAAAGATGCTGTTTTTTTCAAACATACGGCAAGAAAGTCGCTTGCCGACAGGGGGAACAGGCTGGCGGAACAGCGATTAAAATCCGATGCTGATGACAAACGCCTTGTAGTTGGGCATCACGTCGTCGCGCGAATTCATGTAGCGGAAGCCCAGTCCGACGAAATGATCGTTGGTACGCATGCGAAAACCGCCATAGTAGGACGTGTTCTTGTAGTCGCGGCCCACGCTGGTGGTGACGTTGCCCGTGAACTCAAACCTGATCTGCTCAATATTTCCCTTTTTGTCTTTGTCATCCCACTGCAAGAGAACGACGCCCAGGCCGCCACCGATGTTCGATGTGTTGCCGTAGGTTTTCGATCCCTCGTGCTTGTAGAGCATCAGGCTGCTTTCATAACGGAAGTATGGGTACACACGGTCGAAGAGGCAATAGCCCACATCGATGGCTCCATTGGCCTGCTGCAGGCCGTGATAGCGTGTTCCTGCGCTCACTTCGAGGTCGAGGATGAGATCATCGATGGTTGTCTTTTCCTGTGCGGAAGCTGAACCGACAGCCATCAGCAGCACGGCCAGCAGGGTAGTGATTCTTGATTTCATTGTCTTACGGTTTAAAATTATTTGGCACAAAAGTAATAATAAATTCTTGAATAAGAACAAAAAAAAGTAAAAAAATTACTTTTCTGCACACTTTGAAGTAGGTATTGCGACTCGAACGGCTCAGCGTTCGAGTTTTTTTCCTATATTTGCACCATAATTGTAAACTCACTTAAAAACCAAGACACATGAAAAAGATGTTTTTCTGCATGCTGGCAGCCACCTTGCTGCTATCATGCCGGGCCAAGGTTGAGACCAAGAATGCGGCCACCGACGACAACAGCCAGTTTGTAACCCTCACCGATGCCGTTCCCGATGCCATTCTGGAGATACGCTATTTCGGCACCTACAACTTCGTGGGTACGCGCATCGACGGCTACGAGGAGCCCACGGCCCTGCTCACGCGGGTGGCTGCCGACAGCCTGCGCGCCGTGAGCGACGACGTGAAGGCGCTGGGCTACCGTCTGAAAATCTATGATGCCTACCGTCCGCAGAAGGCCGTCGACCACTTCGTGCGCTGGTCGAAGGACATCGGCGACACGCTGATGAAGCGCTACTTCTATCCCGACCTCGACAAGAGCGTGCTCTTCCCGCAGGAATATATCTGCGAGCGCAGCGGACACACTCGCGGCTCGACCGTCGACCTGACGCTCTTCGACATGAAGACCGAGAAGGAACTCGACATGGGAGGCACGTTCGACTGGTTCGGACACGAGAGCCACCCCGTCTTCTGCACCAAGCCGCTGGCCGAGGGACAGGAGGTGGAGAAGACCGCCAAGCTTGAATACATGCAGAGCGACAGCCTCAGCGCCGAGCAGTTCAACAACCGCATGGTGCTGCGCCAGGCCATGATGCGCCACGGCTTCAAGCCCATGCGCACCGAGTGGTGGCACTTCACGCTCGCCGACGAGCCCTTCCCCGACACCTACTTCACCTTCCCCGTCAGGCAGATTGCCAAGTAGCCTGACATTAAGCAAGTCTAAACTCCTCAACTCCTAAACTCCCCCAAAAATAGAAAAACGAGAATGAAAGCAATAATCAGAGAAACGGTTGCCTCCGCCCTGATGGCCTTGCTGTCGCTGACGGCCTCGGCGCAGAGCGTAAGGGAGACCATCCGCCTGGACGAAGGATGGAAGTTTGCATTTGGAAACGCTGCCGACCCGCAGAAAGACTTCGGGTGCGGCACGGAATACTTCAACTACCTGACGAAAGCCAACTCCATTCACAACGAAGGACCGTACAGCACGAAGTTCAACGACTCGGCATGGCACGTGGTCAGCGTGCCTCACGACTTCGTCGCCACACTCCCCTACGCCCGCGAAGCAAGCCATTCGCACGGCTACAAGACGGTGGGCTTCAAGTACCCCGAGACGAGTGTCGGCTGGTATCGCAAGACCATCCACATCCCCGAAGGCGACCTCGGCAAGCACATCGCACTGCAGTTCGACGGCATCTTCCGCAACGCCCGCGTGTGGTTCAACGGCTTCTACATGGGAACCGAGCCCAGCGGCTACGCCACGCAGGTGTACGACGTGACGGAATATGTGAACTACGGCGGCGACAACCTCATCTGCATCCGGGCCGATGCCACGCTCGAAGAGGGCTGGTTCTACGAGGGTGCCGGCATCTACCGCGACGCTTGGCTGCTGAAGACGGCTGCCGTGAGCGTGGCACCCTTCGGCACTTTCGTCTGGGCCGACATGAAAGAGCCTTTCGATGAAGCCACGCTCCACATCAGGACCGATGTGAACAACAGCTCGCTGCAAGGGCAGACGTTCGCCCTGGAGCACCGTCTTCTCGACGCCGACGGGCGCGAGGTGGGCCGACAGGAGACCCGTGCGGAACTTCTGAAAGCGAAAGACAGCAAGACGGTAGAGGCCGTGATGGCCGTCGGCAAGCCCCATCTGTGGAGCACCGACGATCCTTATCTGTATCAAGTGGTGACGACGGTGAAGGTGGACGGACGGGTGACCGACGTCTACGAGACGACGACGGGCTTCCGCCACATCGAATTCACCGCCGACCGCGGCTTCTTGCTCAACGGCAAACAGCTCAAGCTGAAGGGCGTGAACATGCACCAAGACCATGCCGGCGTGGGAGCGGCCATACCAGAAGCACTCCACGCATGGCGCATCAGGCAGCTGAAAGCCTTCGGATGCAACGCCTACCGCTCATCCCACAACCCCATGACGCCGGCTCTGCTCGACATCTGCGACCGCGAGGGCATGCTCGTCATCGACGAGAACCGACTCACCGGCATCAACCAGGAGCATCTGAGACTCCTGGAGAACATGATCCGCCGCGACCGCAACCACCCGAGCGTCATCCTCTGGAGCGACGGCAACGAGGAATGGGGCATGGAAAACACCATCCAGGGCACACGCATCGCACAGGCCATGCGCGAATATACCCGTCTGCTCGACCACACACGCCAATCCACCATCGCCAATGCCGGGGGCACGGAGATGATCAAGGGGCTCGACGTGGTGGGCTACAACTACATCATGCAGAACAACGTGGACGAACACCGACGCCAACATCCGTCGTGGAAGGTGGTGGGAACGGAAGAAACGACAGGCTGCGGCACACGCGGCATCTATTTCAACACACCCGACCAGCCCGGACACATGCCGTCGATGAACCTCAGCGCCGACAAAGACGGCACGCGCAACCGCATCGAGCGCGGATGGCGCTTCTACGACGAGCGGCCATGGACGGCAGGACTCTTCTACTGGACGGGCTTCGACTACCGAGGGGAGCCTAATCCGCTACACTTTCCGGCCCACGACTCCGAGTTCGGCATTCTCGACTACTGCGGATTCTGGAAAGACGAGGCATGGTATCTGAAGTCGTGGTGGACCGACGAGCCCACGCTCCACGTCTTCCCGCACTGGAACCTGGCAGGACACGAGGGTGAGGAGATAGAGCTTTGGGCCTATAGCAACTGTGACGAGGTGGAGCTCACCGTCAACGGCAAGCGTCTCGGACGCCAAGCCATGCCCCGCAACGGGCACCTGACGTGGAAAACCGTCTACCAACCGGGCAAGGTGGTGGCCACGGGTTACAAGAACGGGAAGCGCATTCTGACGCAGACGATGGAGACAACGAAGGCTGCCAGCAAGGTGGTGATGAAGAGCGACCGCACGGCTATCACCGCCGACGGGCGTGACGTGGCCGTGGTGACCGTGGAACTGCAAGACGCCAAGGGCCGACGCGTACCCGATGCCTGCCATCCCATCACCCTACGACTCGCTGGCGAAGGCCGCATACTGGGTGTCGGCAACGGCGACCCCGCCTATCTCGGAGCCGACCATCCGCAGCAGGCCGACTGCCATGAGTTCCGAATCCCGGCCTTCAACGGCCTGGCTCAGGTGCTCATACAGAGCAGCCGCAACCCTGCAACGCTCTCGCTGACGGCCAACGCCGACGGTCTGAAAGCCGCTCAGCTGACCATCACGACGAGTAAATGAAGTTCTCATCCCATTTCCGCAGACCGTCGTTGAGCGACGGCACCACTCAAAACAAACAGGCCGCAGCCCCCGAAAGGACTGCGGCCTGCTTCTGTATAAACCCCAAGCACGGGCAAAGAGCGACTACCGGTTGAGTATCTGTTGCGCATGCTCCTTCGTCTTGATCTGCCGACCGGAAAGAATCTGCTCGATGATGCCCTCCTCGTTGATGACGAAGGTGGTGCGGATGGTGCCCATCGTCGTGCGTCCATACATGTTCTTCTCGCCCCAGGCGCCCATGGCTTCCATCAGCGTGCGGTCAACGTCGGCTATCAGGGGGAAAGGCAGACTGTGCTTCTCCTTGAACTTCTGGTGCGAGTCGGCCGTGTCCTTGCTCACGCCCACCACCTCGTAGCCCGCTCCCTGCAGCTCGGCGAAGTGGTCGCGCAGGCTGCAAGCCTCCGACGTGCAGCCGCTGGTGTTGTCTTTCGGGTAGAAATAGAGCACGAGCTTGCGCCCGCGATAATCGCTCAGACGGATTTCCCGTCCCTGTTCGTCCTTGCCCAGAATCTCGGGCGCCTTGTCTCCAATGTTCATAATCGTATGTTTTTAGTGATCGTTAAAGAATGTGTCTGTATCAATCGGGTTACGAGGTGCGAGGCTTTAAACACCTAATTGCTGCAAAGATAAAAAATAATTCCTTCTTTCGCAATATGATTTGCAACTTTTTTCCTAAATTTGCAAACCATATTGCAGAAAACAAACCTAACAAGTGCAAGAGCGATTATGAAGAGAACGGAATTGCTGAGAGAAGTGTTTCCGACGGCCATACTGGCGGGAATATGTATATCCATCGGATGCGTGGTGAACCTGAGAGTGGGCGGCGTGGCCGGTGCCGTGCTGTTTGCCTTCGGATTGACCACCGTGGTCTACTACGGACTGAAGCTCTACACGGGCACGGCGGGCTTCATTCGCCGACGGGGCGACTGGTCGATGCTCGCCGTGGTGCTGCTGGGCAACATCGTGGGCTGCCTGCTCACGGCATGGATGATTGCCTACGCGCAGCCCGACTGCGTGGAACCGGCATCGAAGATACTGGCCGGAAGGCTGGACAAGGGTCCGTGGGCTTGCTTCCTGCTCGCTATCGGCTGCGGATTCATCATGACCACGGCCGTGGAGTTCGCCCGAAAGGGGAAGATGCTGACGCTGCTGCTCGGCGTCCCCGTGTTCATACTCTGCGGATTCGCCCACTCCATCGCCGATGCTTTCTACTTCCTGGTTTCGCCGACGGCGCAACTGCTACGGACCGAGGTGCTCATCGTCTACATCAGCGAGGTGCTGGGCAACTTCGTAGGCTGCAATCTCTATCGCTGGACGCTCTTCGCAGGAAGACTGGGGACGGGCGAAACGTCGGGTTCCCACTGATAACGCTGCATGTCGACGTGCCCGTTGGACTTGAATACCACGCCCTCGGCTTCCAATAGCGTGCGCTGAGCGGCCCACCCTGGAGCTGTGCGACCCACCTTGTTCACCACCCGATGGCACGGCAGACGCTCCGCACCAGGCGAATAGCGCAGCACACGGCCCACCATGCGCGAATGGCTGGGCCATCCAGCCCACGCGGCGATGATGCCGTAGGTCGTCACGCGCCCACGGGGAATCTGAGCCACGATGTTCAGCACGTCGTCGCTGAACGTCCGGGCCTCCTCCACCGTCATCGTGTCGCGATAATCTTTCATATTCTTGGGGTATCTCCTGTTTTGAGATGCTGCTCCATGGTTTTGATTCTTTCCTTTTGATCCATATCTGTGCCGTTTTGTCAAGATGAAACGTTCATCCAATAGCTGCGTTCCTCGTAGTTCATTTTCTCAATGGCATAGCGCAGGGAGGTTCGTGCCATCTCGTGGGCATGCTGGCGCAGGAAATCACGAAGCAAATCCACGCTCACACGCTTGCCCACTTCACGTAGCATCCATCCCACGGCTTTGTGCATCAAGTCGTGGGGATGGTGCAAGTGGATCTCTGCATAGCGGAGACACCAAGAGGGATCGCCCATCTGTGTGGTTTTCCAGGTGCATACCATGCTCATCCGTTGTCGCCAAAGGTTCTCACTATAGGCAAGTGCATCGACAATGGCCTGCTTGTCTCCTAAATGAGTGGGAAGCATCAGCCAATGGCCTAAGATCTTGGGTGCCGACATATCCACAAGATCCCAGTTGTTGGCCCGCTCGGCATGATCGAGATAGAGCATCGTGATCTCATCTCGTTGACGTATGGCATGCTCATCGTTGATCCATCGCTTCGCTGTCAGTTGCTCGAACTTCAATACCATTATCAGCAGGCCGCATAACCTGACTTCGTGCCACCGGCTCTCCAGTAAGGCAGGAATCTCATCAAGGGGCAGATCCTTAGCCGCCATCTTCACCACCTCGCGTGTCTGCGGCACCTTGAGCCCGATAAACTCATCGCCCTCACCATACTCTCCGGGACCCGTCTTGAAGAATCGCATCAGCACCTGCCGCTGCTTCTCATCGTGCAACGACTCCATATACTGGATGATATCTTTCGCTGTCATCATCATTTATTATTGTTGAAATCTCCGAATGAGATGCCCGTTGGGCTAAGAAAAGCATTCTTATCGGAGTAAAGAATTAAAAAAAATGGATAAGACTAAAGAAGAAACTGTTCAAACATCTTTTGATAAGCTGCCACCTTCTTCTCGAAAGCAAGGGGATAAGCCCGTGATGATGATGGAAGACGGTAGAGCACAAGGGGATGATCTCCTTGATAAGAGACTGGTGAAACGGTAACCCAGGTGTTTACTTTCGGTGTCTGGGGTACCTGCAGAGAGCCACAAAGCGTTTCCGTGGCCTTCTCACCAGTGGTGACGATGACTTTCAGATGGGGCAGACATGCTATCAGGGCTGGGATATCTGTAGGCTCTACCACCTCAAGGAACTTGTCTGAAGCATTGTCCTGCAGACGGCGGACGGCCATAGAGGTATCGAAGAAAGCGATTCCCTTCTCCATACAGAAGGACACTATCTCGTGAATCTTGAAACACTTTGCCTTTTCATCGACAAAATGATTCCGGTCACCGAAGAACACCTGTCCTTCTATACGCCAGTGGTCGTTGATGTAGTTTGGGTAATAGAAATCCATGCACCACCGTTTTCGCTGGGGCGGGAAACTGCCGAGGAACAGCACCTTGGCGTTCTCCGGCAGAAAGGGTATCAACGGATGATACTCTACCCCATCGGTGCTGCGGGCAATATTAGTTGTATTCAGATAAGACTCCATGATGATTGGTCATTGGGAATGATTACAGATAGTTGTTCAGATCATTCATCGCGTCAGACAACGTTGATAAGCCAACCGTTCTGCCCCATCCAACAGATAGATAATACCACAATAATGGAAACCGTATTTCTCGAGTGCACGGCGCATGGGGGTGTTCTGCCGATGGGTGTCGATGCGGATATTAGGGGTTCGGGAGAAACAATAGTCGAGCACCGTCTTAAAGATGCCATGGGCTTCGGGAGCACTGGCCATGCGGTGAACAACCCAATAGTTTGCCTGAACACGACCATCGACGGTGGGCTCGTCTAACCATTGCCCTTCGTAAATGTGCTGATAGGTCACGTCAGGGCCTTCAACAAAGGCAAAAGTGGCCACAGCTTCCCCGTCATCTTCCACAATATAACTGTTCCCCCTCTCAATGTCTTGCATGAGAACTTCACGACGGGGATTGCCATGAGTCCACTGGTCCGTGTTTCCCATGGCTCGCATCTTCTGTCGTCCGAAATCAATCAACTCCAGAATACGCGGCAAGTCTTTCTCAGTTGCTTTTCTTATCTTCATCTTGTTTTGAGTCATTTGGGTGCAAAAATACAAAATAATGCGGAATTCTCCGCAATGAATCGAGGATTTGTCGTATCTTTGCAAACAAAAATCCCAATTGTCATCCTATGAAGAAATTAGTATTCACGATCATGCTGACGGCCTTCACGTTATATGCCAGCGCACAAACCTATCCACCGAAGGATTCACCACAGCTGGAGTTCGCTCTGCAACTGAGAGTCACACTGGGTGAGTCTTTTGTTATCAACAACACACAACACGGAAGGCGCACAGTGATTCCCATCACCGGAGGAACTTTCGAAGGACCGGATATCAAAGGAACAATCATCAACGGCGGTGCCGACTATCAGCTAAATGCTGAGAACCGCACGGAACTGGAAGCTATCTACTGTATTCGGACAGACGACGGCGTCTATATCCATGTGCGCAATCGGGGCATCATCGCCAACGGAAAGGACAAGAACGGTCAACCGACGTTCTATTTTCGGTGTGCTCCGCAGTTTGAAGCTCCTCAAGACAGCAGATATGCATGGCTGAACAATGCACTCTTCCTTTGCGCTCCTGATATTTCACCCGGCTTCAAAGGAATCGTGCTTAACGTGTGGAAAGTGATGTAAAAGGCTTATCTGGTTAATCATCGCTGCCAGGCACGACGCGTTTGCAGCAGAACACTGACCAAAATAAGCGCAATGCCGATGTAAAAGGAGAAGTTGATTTCACGACCTTCACCAAAAATAATAAAAGCCAAGATAATGGTGTAACACGGTTCGAGGTTATAGGACAGGTTGACGGTGAAGGCCGAGAGGCGCTTCAGAGCTTGAATCTGCAAGAGATACATGCCTACGGTGCAGAACAGGGAATGGCAAAGCATCAGCCAAAGATTGGATCCACTGGGCACGACGACGACTGGCTGCTGACTGGGAAAGAACATCAGGTAAACGGGAATGATGGCCGAAATCAATACCAACCCACCCGACATCTGATACATCAGCACCGTCCGGCTGCGAACGCCCACGCTGACCTTCTTGTTACAGATAGCGTAGAGGGCACAAACGGCAGAGGAGACGACGCCAATGGCGATACCATAACGATAACGGGCATCGAACGAGAAGATGCACAGAACGCCCAGTACGGTAATCAATGAGAACAACAGTTCAAGCCACGAAAGACGACGTTTGTAGATAAGCGGCTCAAAGAGAGCCGTGAAGAAACCTATCAACGAAAAACATATCACACCGATGGAGACGTTAGAGGCCTTGATGCTGCCATAAAACAGAATCCAATGGAATCCCAGCAAGGCACCGCAGCCACAAAGCTGAAGGAACTTCCGCCATCCCACCTTGGGCAAACCGGTAAATACCAGCAGGATCAGACTGGTGAACAGCATACGATACCATACGATATCGACCTCGTTCAGCGTAATCAGCCGTCCGAACAAACCCGTAAACCCAGCAAGCAGCACACTCAGGTGCAACTGAATAAATCCTTTACTTGTCTCATCCATCTGTTACAAACGCTATGATTGGTGAAATATGAAACAAAATGTGGAGACCATTGCGGTTTCCACATTACGATGTTCAATCAGAATGGTGGCGGGACCCGACGGTCTCGCCACCATATTATATTACGCTTAGTCTGCCAACTTGGCCTTGATGAACTCGCGGTTCAGGCGGGCAATGTTGGCTATCGACTCGTTCTTCGGGCACACAGCCTCGCAGGCGCGGGTGTTGGTGCAGTTGCCGAAGCCGAGCTCTTCCATCTTCGCCATCATGGCCTTGGCGCGCTTGGCTGCCTCAGGACGGCCCTGCGGCAGCAGTGCGAGCTGGCTCACCTTCGACGAAACGAAGAGCATGGCCGAGCCGTTCTTACATGCAGCGACGCAGGCACCGCAACCGATGCACGATGCGCAGTCCATAGCTTCGTCGGCATTCTGCTTCGGGATGAGGATGGCGTTGGCATCCTGAGCCTGTCCGGTGCGGATGCTGGTGTAGCCACCGGCCTGGATGATCTTGTCGAAAGCGTTGCGGTCGACCATACAGTCCTTGATCACGGGGAAGCCGGCCGAGCGCCAAGGCTCCACGGTGATGACGTCGCCGTCGTTGAACCGACGCATGTAGAGCTGGCAGGTGGTGGCTCCGCGCTCGGTCTTGCCGTGCGGCGTACCGTTGATATAGAGCGAGCACATGCCGCAGATGCCCTCGCGGCAGTCGTGGTCGAACACGAAGGGCTCCTTGCCCTCGTTGATAAGTTCCTCGTTCAGGATGTCGAGCATCTCCAGGAATGAGGTGTCGTCGGGGATGTCGTGCATCTCGTGCGTATCAAAATGACCCTTCTCACGGGGACCGTTCTGACGCCAAAACTTGATTGTAAATGAAATATTCTTTGCCATAATTATTTTAGTTGACAAGTAAACGAGTTGACAAGTAGACAAGTTGCTAGTTGAGAGACTTGATGAGCGCCGTCAGCATGCGGATGATTTCCTCTGTCTGGTCGATCAACTCCTGTGCCGATTCCTCAGACATAAAAGCGAGGTTCCGCGATATGATGAGCTGGGTTTCCACTTCTGAGGCAGAACCGAGCGCATTGCTTAGGAACTTCAGCGTCTCTTTGCCATAAAGTCTTCCATAACCTTCAGCAATATTAGAAGGTATGGAAACGGCTGCACGGCGCAACTGCGAGACGATGCCAAAGAGCTCTTCTTGGGGGAATGCCCTTGTTGCCACATAGACAGCAGATACATGCTCCATGCTTTTTTGCCATACGATTAAGTCTTTATGGCTCTTCATTTCTTGTTTTATCTTCTCGTTTACTTAATGAATTAATATTTATTTGTCAACTTGCCGACTCATCGACTCGTCAACTCGCCGCATCCAAAGGTAGCAACTCGTCAACTCGTCAACTCGTCAACTCGTCAACTAATTCTTATAGTTACGTGTTTGAACCTTAATAGCCTCGTATTCCAGCGGCTCCTTGATCAGTTCGGGATCCTTGTCCGGGCCCTGATATTCCCAGCAACCTACGTAGAAGAAGTTCTCATCATCACGCTTGGCCTCGCCTTCCTCCGTCTGGTATTCCTCGCGGAAGTGGCCGCCGCACGACTCGTTGCGCGAGAGGGCGTCGTGAGCCACAAGCTCACCCATGGTGAAGAAGTCGCGAAGGTGGATGGCCTTGTCGAGCTCCACGTTCAGACCTTCCTTCGTTCCGGGGATGAAGAGGTTGGTGTCGAACTCCTTCTGAAGCTTCTTCATCTTCTCCAGACCGGTCTTCAGACCCTCGGCCGTGCGGCCCATGCCGACATATTCCCACATGATGTGGCCCAGTTCCTTATGGATGGAGTCGACGGAGCGCTTGCCCTTGATGCCCATCAGGCGGTCGATTTCCTTCTCAACACCCTTCTCTGCCTCAACAAACTCGGGCAGGTCGGTGCTCACCTTCGGCCACACAGCCTGGTCGGCCAGATAGTTCTGGATGGTGTAAGGCAGCACGAAGTAGCCGTCGGCAAGTCCCTGCATCAGGGCCGAAGCACCCAGACGGTTGGCTCCGTGGTCGGAGAAGTTGCACTCACCGATGGCGAACAGGCCCTTGATAGATGTCTGCAGCTCGTAGTCTACCCACACACCGCCCATGGTATAGTGGATGGCGGGATAGATCATCATCGGTTTGTAGTATTTCACACCGTTAATCTCGTTGGCAACGTCGCCGGGGAACACGTCGGTAATCTCCTCATACATCTCGAAGAGGTTGCCGTAGCGCTGCATGATGACGTCGAGACCCAGACGGTTGATCGACTCGGAGAAGTCGAGGAACACGGCCAGACCGGTGTTGTTCACGCCGAAGCCCTTGTCGCAACGCTCCTTGGCAGCACGCGAAGCAACGTCGCGCGGCACCAGGTTACCGAAAGCCGGATAGCGACGCTCCAGATAGTAATCGCGATCCTCCTCGGGAATCTCCCAGCCCTGCTTCGTTCCGGCCTGAAGAGCCTTCGCGTCCTCAATCTTCTTGGGCACCCAGATGCGGCCGTCGTTACGCAGCGACTCCGACATCAGCGTCAGCTTCGACTGCTTGTCGCCGTGGACGGGGATGCACGTCGGGTGGATCTGCACGTAAGAGGGGTTGGCCATGTAGGCGCCCTTGCGATAGCACTGAACGGCAGCGGTGCAGTTGCAGCCCATAGCGTTCGTAGAGAGGAAGTAGGCATTGCCATAACCGCCCGTGGCGATGACCACGGCGTTGGCCGAGAAGCGCTCCAGCTTGCCCGTGACGAGGTTCTTGGCGATGATACCGCGGGCGCGGCCGTCGACGATCACCACGTCTTCCATCTCATAGCGAGTGTAGAGCTTCACCTTGCCGGCCTGCACCTGAGCAGAGAGCGAGCTGTAGGCACCGAGCAGAAGCTGCTGGCCCGTCTGACCCTTGGCGTAGAACGTGCGGCTCACCTGGGCACCACCGAACGAACGGTTGGCCAGCATGCCGCCATATTCGCGGGCAAAAGGCACACCCTGAGCCACGCACTGGTCGATGATATTGTTCGAAACCTCGGCCAGACGATACACATTGGCCTCGCGGGCACGGTAGTCACCACCCTTCACAGTGTCGTAGAACAGACGATAAACAGAGTCGCCGTCGTTCTGATAGTTCTTTGCAGCATTGATACCACCCTGGGCAGCAATCGAGTGAGCGCGGCGAGGAGAATCCTGAATGCACAGGTTGATCACATTGAAGCCCATCTCGCCGAGAGAAGCGGCTGCACTGGCACCAGCCAGACCCGTTCCTACGACAATCACGTCGAGCTTCAGCTTATTCTTGGGGTTCACCAGGCGCTGATGAGCCTTGTAGTTCGTCCATTTCTCTGCTACCGGTCCTTCCGGAATCCTTGAATCTATAACTTTTGTCATGGTCTTATCGAAATTAAGAGTTAAACGTTAAGCACCGCAGCAAAGCGACGGAGCACACTTGAAAGCAAATGCCAGCACCACAACGAGGAAGCCCAGCATCAGGATCGTGGTGTAAATCCAACCGATCATGCGCCAGCGGTTGAACCAGATCTTACCGTTCACACCCAGCGTGTGCATGGCACTCCAGAAACCGTGAGACAGGTGGAACCAGATGGCAACAATCCAGATGACGTAGAGAACCACCTTCACAGGATTGCCGAACGTGGCCACAATCTTTCCGAAACCGTCGGCGGGAGCCGCATCGTAGTGGATCGAGGGGAACAGCTCTGCGAACATCATGTTGAACCAGAAGTCGTAGAGGTGAATGAGAAGGCCCACCAGGATGATGATTCCCAGCACGAGCATGTTCTGAGAAGCCCACTCCACCTTCTCCGGCTTCACCGTCACGGCGTAGCGTTCGGTGCCACGGGCGCGACGGTTCTGGGCCGTCAAGATGAAAGCATAGACAATGTGAATCGCTGCCAAGGCGGCCAGACCCAGCGTTGCCACAACGGCATACCAGTTGGCGCCAAGCAATTCACAAATCCAGTTGTAAGCTTCTCCAGAGAAAAGCGCAACGACGTTCATACAGCAGTGGAACGTCAGGAAAAGGATCAGCGCGATGCCGGTCACCGACATCACTACTTTCCTACCAATAGATGAATTGATTAACCACATAAATGATTGATTTTAAATTATTTAATTGTTAGACTTGTTTCCTATTTCAAGAAATCGCAGAAGTCAAAAGGCCACGCTTCCCAGCGTCAGAGCATGGCTTTCATGCGGCGGAATCCTTATATTTAGGTACTCGCACGCCTGAAAACGTTTGCAAATATACCATTTTTTAGTGATTCTTCAAAGTATTTTTGATAAAAAAACGCATTTTCAATGAAGATTCTTTCTCAAGCGGCAAACAGACAACACCTCGACAGGCACAAAACGCGCTCCCCGAAGACGTCGGAAAGATGCCTTCCAAGATGTCGGAAGGACGTCTTGAAACTGGCAAAAAGATGCCTTGTAATTGACAAAAAGAATACCTTAGAATTGAGTAAAGGATGTCCTGAAGCCGTCAAAAGAGCGGTTATCGGTCGCCCATACGGCTTGCACGGTTTGGACCATGCGCGTTGCTGCGTTGCAATATCAATTGTTTTGCCGTGCAATTTCATTTGTTTTGCGCAGCAATTTAATTGATTTTGCTCTGCAATTTAATTTGTTTTGCCGTGCAATTTAATCTGCATTGCAAAACCACTCGCTTCTTCTGCCAGCTCGAAAGCGGCGCAGTGTCATGTCTGAAAGAGTGCGGCGACGGATAATTTTCGCTTGCAACGAATGATTATGGCGACGGCTGCGATGATTATTCAGAAAGTTTTTGTACTTTTGCAGCAACCTTTCAGAGCTGTCAACGACGCGCCCGTGCGCCACCCCGACGCGCGAAAGGTTTTTAGAACCGTGAGAAAATAAATATGGTAATGGTTATCAGATACGACGTTCTGGTCATCGGAGGCGGACACGCCGGCTGCGAGGCGGCCTGCGCGGCTGCCAACATGGGGGCAGAGACGTGCCTCGTGACGATGGACATGAACAAGATTGCACAGATGTCGTGCAACCCTGCCGTGGGCGGAATAGCCAAAGGACAGATTGTGCGCGAGATAGATGCGCTGGGCGGACAGATGGGAATGGTGACCGACAAGACGAGCATTCAGTTCCGAATGCTCAACCGCTCGAAGGGACCGGCCATGTGGAGCCCGCGTTCGCAGTGCGACCGCCAGAGCTTCATACGCACATGGCGCGAACATCTCGACGCCACCGAACACCTCGACATCTGGCAAGACCAGGCCGAAGAGCTCATCGTGGAGGACGGCAAGGCCGTCGGCGTGCGCACCATCTGGGGCGCAGAGCTGCGAGGCAAGGCCGTGGTCGTCACCGCAGGCACGTTCCTCAACGGACTGATGCACATCGGACGACGCATGGTTCCGGGCGGACGCATCGCCGAACCGGCCGTCGAACACTTCACCGAGAGCATCACGCGCCACGGCATTCGCTCCGCACGGATGAAAACAGGAACACCGGTGCGCATCGACCGGCGCTCGGTTCACTTTGAAGACCTCACCCGACAGGACGGCGACGAGCGCCTGGGCGGATTCTCCTACATGCCGACACCGCGACAGAAGAGCCAACTGCCATGCTGGGAGTGCTACACCAACGCCACCGTGCACGACATTTTGCGCGATGGAATCGCTGATTCTCCACTCTACAACGGACAGATACAATCCATCGGACCGCGCTACTGCCCCTCCATCGAGACCAAGCTGATGACCTTCCCCGACCGCGACAGCCACCTGCTCTTCCTTGAACCCGAAGGGTCAAACACCAACGAGATGTACCTAAACGGCTTCTCGTCGAGCATGCCGATGGACGTTCAGCTGAACGCTCTGCGACAGATTCCGGCACTGAGAGACGTGAAAATCTACCGTCCGGGCTACGCTATCGAGTACGATTTCTTCGACCCCACACAGCTCAATCACTCGTTGGAATCGAAGATTATCGGCGGTTTGTTCTTCGCAGGTCAGGTGAACGGAACCACAGGCTACGAGGAAGCGGCCGGACAAGGACTGGTGGCCGGCGTGAACGCCGCCATCTATGCCGGAAAAGACGCCACGGCCAGCAGCCAGACAGACTACTTCGTGATGCACCGCGACGAATCGTATATCGGCGTTCTCATCGACGATCTGACCACCAAAGGCGTCGACGAACCCTACCGAATGTTCACCTCGCGCGCAGAGTACCGCATCCTGCTCCGGCAAGACGATGCCGACGCCCGACTCACAGAGAGGGCTTACGAGATGGGCATCGCCAAACGCGACCGCTACGACTGGTGGTTGGAGAAGAAAGAACACATCGGAAGAATCGTGGATTTCTGTCAGTCGGCGCCCGTCAGGACCAAAGACGTGAACAGCAAGCTCGAACATCTGGGCACCACACCGCTGCGCGCTGGGTGCAAAGCCATCGACCTGATAGGCCGACCGCAGATCACGCTCCCCATCCTGGCCGATCTTGTTCCCGAACTGAAGAACATCTTCGACGCCATTCCCAACAGAACCGACGAAATCATCGAGGCTGCCGAAGTGAAGATGAAGTATGCCGGATACATAGAACGCGAGCGGATGATTGCCGACAAGATGCACCGACTGGAGAACATACGCATCAAAGGACGCTTCGACTACGACAGCTTGCAGTCACTTTCCACCGAATGCCGGCAGAAGCTCAACCGCATACAGCCCGACACGCTCGCACAAGCCAGCCGAATACCCGGCGTTTCACCGAGCGATATCAACGTGCTGCTCGTACTGCTCGGACGATAATGTTTCACGTGTAACAAACTTTTCGCAAATCATTCAAAACGAATACGATATGAACAACAAGTTTCTGATGGACAACCTGAGATGCATTCAGGACTTCCCCATCCCCGGTATTAACTTCCGCGACGTCACAACACTCTTCAAAAACGCCGAGTGCGTGCAGGTGATGCTCAACGAACTGTATGAAATCTACAAGGACAAAGGCATCACAAAGATCGTCGGCATCGAGAGCCGAGGCTTCGTCATGGCGTCGGCACTGGCCGTTAAGCTCGGCGCAGGCATCGTGCTGTGCCGCAAACCGGGCAAGCTGCCCGCCGAAACCGTGCAGGAAAGCTTCACCAAAGAATACGGCGAGGACACCATCGAGATCCATAAGGACGCCATCGACGAGAACGATGTGGTGCTTCTTCACGACGACCTGCTCGCAACGGGCGGCACGATGAAGGCTGCATACAACCTTGTGAAGAAGTTCAACCCGAAGAACATCTACGTCAACTTCATCATCGAGATCACCGACGAGGGTCTTCACGGCAGGGATATATTCGACAAGGAGACGGAAATCACAACCCTTATCACCGTCTAAAAAGAAGGAACGGCACAGAGGATTGGATTGAAATGTTTCACATGAAACAATTCTGACCAAAAGAATCGGCTGCAGAAGCACTTAGGAATGACGAAAGAAGAAAACGAAAAGCGATTGGCACGTCTGAAGAACATCGTGTTGAACCTTCCGGAGAAGCCCGGAAGCTACCAATACTATGACCAAGAAGGCACGATTATATATGTAGGAAAGGCCAAGAATCTGAAGAACCGCGTTTCGTCGTACTTCCATAAAGAGGTGGACCGATACAAGACGAAGGTGCTCGTCAGTAAGATTTGGGACATCACCTACACCGTTGTCAACACGGAAGAGGATGCGCTTCTGCTTGAAAACAGTCTGATCAAGAAGTACAAACCCAAATACAACATTCTGCTCAAGGACGGAAAGACCTATCCGAGCATCTGTGTCACCAAGGAATTGCTGCCGCGTATCTTCAAGACGAGGACGATCAACAAGAAATTCGGCACATACTACGGCCCTTACAGCCACATCACGAGCATGTATGCAGTGCTCGGCATCATCAAGGACATCTACAAACCTCGCACCTGCCACATGCCGATCACCGAGGAAGGCATCAGACAGGGAAAATACAGACCCTGTCTGGACTACCATATCCATAATTGCGGCGGGCCGTGCATCGGCAAACAGAGCATTGAAAGCTACCGAAACAACATTCTCCAGGCGCAGGAAATACTGAAAGGACGCTCGCGCGAACTTCAGAAAACGCTCTATGAAGCAATGTTGAAAGCCGCCGAGGAACTCCGTTTTGAAGAGGCCGAACTGCTGAAACGGCGATACCAAGCACTCGAGAACTACGTTTCGCGAAGTGAAGTGGTGAGCCATACCATCACCGATGTCGACGTCTTTTCGATCACCGACAGCGGTTCGACGGCATTCGTCAACTATATGCATGTGACAAGCGGTTCGATCAACGCCGCCTTCACCTACGAATTCAAAAAGAAACTCGACGAGACTGACGAGGAAATCCTCTCGTTAGGCATCGTCCAGATACGCGAGGAATTGAAGAGCACGGCCAAGGAAATCATCGTACCGTTCGACTTGGAGACGGGAATCAAGGACGTGACGATTACCATTCCGCAACGCGGCGACAAGAAGACACTGCTCGAGCTGTCGATCATGAACGGCAAACAGTATAAGTTCGACCGTCTGAAACAGGCAGAAAAGCTCAATCCGGAGCAGAAACAGACGCGATTGATGAAGGAATTGCAGAACGCGCTGAAGCTGGAAAAGATGCCTTACCAGATAGAATGCTTCGACAATTCAAACATTTCAGGCACCGACGCCGTCGCAGGTTGCGTCGTTTTCAAGGGCATGAAACCGTCGAAAAAAGACTACCGGAAGTACAACATCAAGACCGTTGAGGGCCCCGACGACTACGCCTCGATGCAGGAGGTGGTGCGCCGACGCTACAGCCGCATGATGGAAGAGGGCACTCCCCTGCCCGACCTCATCATCACCGACGGCGGACGAGGACAGATGGAAGTGGTCAGAGAGGTGGTTGAAGACGAACTACAGCTATCTATCCCGATTGCCGGACTCGCGAAGGACGACCGCCACCGCACCAACGAACTGCTCTTCGGCTTTCCGCCGGTGGTCATCGGCATGAAAACCGACTCCGAACTGTTCCATATTCTGACACAGATACAGGACGAGGTGCACCGATATGCCATCACCTTCCACCGCGACAAGCGCTCGAAACACGCCTTACACAGCGAACTCGACGACATCAAGGGCATCGGACCGAAGACAAAAGAGCTTCTGCTGAAGAAACTAAAGAGCGTGAAAAAGATAAAAGAGTCTGATTTACAGACAATTACAGAGATTATCGGCTCAGCAAAAGGAAAGATCATCCATGATTATTTCCACGCTTCGCTTGCAGATTCGGAATAAAAAACGTAACTTTGTGGCATGAGAGCAGTCATACAACGCGTGAACCACGCATCGGTAACCATCAACGACGAGGTGAAATCGAGCATCGGCCAGGGCTATATGATCCTGCTCGGTGTGTGTGAAGACGACACCGAGGAGGATGTTAACTGGTTGGTACACAAGATAATAGGTCTCCGAGTATTCGACGATGAGCAAGGAGTGATGAACAAAAGCGTCATCGACGTCGGCGGAGAGATTCTCGTTGTCTCGCAGTTCACCCTCTACGCCAGCTATAAGAAAGGGAACCGCCCCTCTTGGCTGCGTGCCGCACGCCACGAGATCTCCGTTCCGCTCTATGAAAACTTCTGCGCGAAGCTCAGCCAGGAGCTCGGAAAACCCGTTGGAACGGGCGAATTTGGAGCCTATATGAAGGTGGAACTCGAGAACGACGGGCCCGTCACCATCTGCATGGACACCAAGAACAAGGAGTAGAAAACATGAACAACAAGCATATCGAGTCGGCAGCGAACATCGGACTACTGGCATCTGTAGTCTTCTATGTGTTTAGACCTGTCGTGCCCTACACCACTACGTTGATCGTGGCCTACATAGGTTTCATCATAAGCATCGCCACAGCGGCGCTGGGGGTCTACATGATGGTGAAGAAAACGGACGGAAAAGGCATCACGCTACACAAGATTGTGCTGATGGTTCCACTGTTATGGTATCTCTTGAACGTTGTTTCATACTGAGAAATCATCGAGCAAACAATTAAAAAAGGAGGCAATAAGATGGACAAACAGACGTTGGTGAACAGCTCAAACATGGCAGGATTCCTGCTCTACGTCGTCGGACGCGTCGCAAATCTGTCGTGGCTCTGCATCGTGGGCATCACGCTGGTGGTCATCAGCATGATTACAACCATCATCTATCGTAAGAAATTCGACAAATCACAGTTCTGGTTGGCAGCCCTCTTCTTGATTCTGCTGATCATACTGGTAATAATCCTGCTGCTGAGATGACGATCAAAGAAGCACAAGAGGCTGTTGACAGCTGGATAAAAGAGTATGGCGTGCGCTATTTCAGCGAACTCACCAACATGGCCTGCCTCACCGAAGAGGTGGGAGAACTGGCTCGCGTCATGGCAAGAACCTACGGCGATCAGAGTTTCAAGCCTGGCGAGAAGGCCAATCTCGGCGAAGAGATGGCCGATGTGCTGTGGGTGCTCCTCTGTCTGGCCAACCAAACGGGCGTTGACCTCACCGAAGAGCTGCGCAAATCGATTGAGAAGAAGACCTTCCGCGACCGCACGCGCCATCTCGACAACCCCAAGCTGAAAGCCTGAAAAGGCCGAAAATAACCGTTTTCATCGACTATTCACATAAAAAATATACATTATATGGCAGACAATCATCATCACGAACACCACCACGACCATGCTCCCGAGAAGAGCAAATACGAACAAGCACTGGCCAAATACAACTGCGACATCAAAGACGAGGATGTAGGAGCCGCCGTGAAAAAGATCATTGCGGAGAAAGTACACGAGAACGACACGTTGGAAGTGAAGAAATTCCTCTTCGGAAGCATCGAGCTGACCTCGCTGAAGACCACCGACAGCGATGAGAGCATCATGGCTTTCACAGAGCGAGTGAACAAGTTCGACGAGGAGTATGCCGACCTTCCTCACGTTGCTACTATCTGCGTCTACCCGTGTTTCGCCAAGACGGTAGCCGAAACGCTCGAGGTTGACGGTGTTGAAATAGCCTGCGTGAGCGGCAGCTTCCCCTCCTCGCAGGCCCTAATCGAAGTGAAAGTGGCCGAGACAGCGCTCGCCGTGAAGGACGGTGCGACGGAAATCGACATCGTGATGCCCGTGGGCAAGTTCCTCTCGGGCGACTACGAAGGCGTATGCGACGACATTGCCGAACTGAAGGCCACTTGCGGCGACGCTGCCATGAAGGTCATCCTGGAGACAGGCTGTCTGAAAACGGCGTCGAACATCAAAAAAGCATCGATTTTATCGATGTATGCGGGTGCTGACTACATCAAGACTTCAACGGGAAAAGAGAAGATTTCGGCCACTCCGGAGGCCGCTTACGTCATGTGTCAGGCCATGAAAGAGTACTACGAAGAGACGGGTATACAGATTGGTTTCAAGCCTGCAGGCGGCATCAACAGCGTGATGGACGCCCTGATCTACTACACCATCGTGAAGGAAGTGCTGGGTGAAAAATGGCTGACGAACAAATGGTTCCGCCTGGGCACGAGCCGACTGGCCAACATGCTGCTTTCAGAGATTGAAGGCGAGGAGGTGAAGTTCTTCTGATTCACCCTATTTGAAATACAAAACATATCCCCTTCCCCGCAACGGAAGGGGATTTTTGTTTCTGAAAAAACTGAACAAAAAGTCCGAAAAAGTCGTCTGAGAAGGCCATCGTTTGAAAATAAAAATCAGACGGACGCAAATACGCGATTCTCACGCATTTTCTAAAATGCTGAAAAGAAGCATCTTGTATTTTCTTTACAAAAACGGACGCTTCAAAATGAATCATTTTACACGTTGAAATGCGTCATTTTGACTCGCAGAATGGCTCATTCTGAAAAGCAAAATGATGCATTCTGGAGTGTAAAATGACGCATTTTGAAAATAGAGTCGCGAAAACGACAATTTAAATCGGGCTTTTTCATTGTTTGTCACCGTTTTTTCGCTCTAGAATTCAATTTTTAGAAGACCATTTTTTGGAGTAATAAAAATGAACAAACCGTTGGATGGAACGCATAAAAAAAGGAGAGCCATGAATGCTCTCCAGTGCTATTCGATATAATGATGAGTTTGTTTTTCCGCTGTTGACGTTAAAAATTGCGCTTCGAAACGTAGGACACGTATGTCCGAAGGGCGTCGGCCACATCGGTGAGTGAAACACGGCTGTCAATGAATCGGTAGCAGGCATCAGAAAGTTCGTCCATCTTCCGCGCAGCATAGTCGATTCCGCCTTTCTCTTTGGCAAAGCGAACCAGAGTGGCAATCTCGTCGGCCGTCACTTCCCGACTCTTCACCTTGCGTGCCAACGCCAGCATGCCTTCGTCGGGATAGGTGTTGAGCGCGTAGAGAACAGGCAGCGTCAGCTTTCCTTCAGCCATATCGTTGCCCGTCGGCTTTCCTATTGCCTTCGAATCGTAATAGTCGAAGATGTCGTCGCGGATCTGGAAAATGGTACCGATGTTTCGTCCGAAAGAGGCGATTTCATCGATGTCATTCTCATCCATGCCGGTGCTGATGGCACCGAGGGCGCAGCACGACTCAAACAGCGCAGCCGTCTTCTTGCGGATGACGTCGAAATAGACATCCTCTGAGAGTCCGTGGTCGCAATAATTATTCAACTGAAGGATTTCACCGTTGGAAAGGGTCCTTCCGAGCTCTGCGATACGTCGGAAAATGACTTCGTTGTGGGTCTTGCTCACTTGTAACAAACAGGTGGACAGCACGAAATCGCCCACCAGAACGGCCACCTTATTATCAAACGAAGCATTCAACGAGGCCTGACCGCGGCGCTCGCTGGCTTCGTCGACGACGTCGTCGTGGAGCAGACTTGCTGTATGCAGAAGCTCCAAACCGACAGCAGCATTGAGCGTAGCATCGTTGATGCCACCGCAAAACTTCGCAGTGAGCAGAATGAGCATCGGGCGCATGCGCTTGCCGCCGCGTGCTCTGACGTGCCTCAACGCCTGTTCGAGCAATCCGTCGGTGTGAGTCAACGACTTGTTAAACCAGTCGATAAACAGGTTGAATTCCTCTTGAATAGGTAATTTTATTTGCTCAAGATAATCCATGCTTCAGAATTTTCGTACAAAAGTAGTCATTTTATTCGGATTAATGAAAAAGATTTCGTAATTTTGAACGGAAAAAGTGAATAATTATGGATAAACTGTTTCTTTTAGACGCCTACGCGCTCATCTACAGGGCTTACTACGCCTTTATCAAGAACCCGAGAATCAATTCGAAGGGACTCAACACGTCGGCCATCATGGGTTTCTGTAACACGCTTCATGAGGTGATCGAGAAAGAGAAACCCGCCTACCTCGGCGTGGCCTTCGACCCCCACGGCCCTACCTTCCGCAGCGAAGCGTTCCCAGCCTACAAGGCTCAGCGCGAAGAAACGCCTGAAGACATCAAGACGGCCGTTCCCATCATCAAGGACGTGCTCAATGCGATGAACATTGCGGTCATCGAGGCACCAGGATTCGAAGCCGACGACGTGATTGGCACGTTGGCCCGGAAGGCCGATGAAATGGCCAAAAACGGAACGACAGAGGGTCTGCACACCTATATGCTGACGCCCGACAAAGACTATGGGCAGCTGGTGACGGAGAATGTGTCGATCTACCGACCACGCCACGGCGGCGGCTACGAGGTGCTCAACCCCGAAGGCGTGTGTAATAAATATGGTATCAGCTCCCCTACCCTCGTCATCGACCTGCTGGCGCTGATGGGCGACTCGGCCGACAACTTCCCAGGCTGTCCGGGTGTGGGCGAGAAGACGGCAGTGAAGCTCATCGAACAGTTCGGGTCGGTGGACAACCTTCTCGAACACACGGCCGACATCAAGGGGAAGCTGCGCGAGAAAGTGGAAGGGGCAGTCGACGACATACGCATGTCGAAGTTCCTCGCTACGATCCGCACCGACGTTCCGGTAGAACTGAACCTCGACGAGCTTCGCCTCTCGACGCCGAACGAAGAGAAACTGCGCCAACTGTTCGCCGAACTGGAGTTTCGTTCGCTTGCAGACAAGTTTCTTAACAAGCCAAAAGAAGTGCAAAAAAAGGTTGAAAATCAACCCGATCTTTTTGGATTTTTTGCGCCCGAGGGGACGGAAGAGCCAAAAAAATCGATTCTCAGAGGCTTAAAAGACACCCCTCACGAATACAAACTGATTGATAATGAGGAAGATGCGCGTCAAATTTGTGATTATTTTTTTACAACGAAAATTCTCAGTTTTGACACCGAAACAACGTCAACGTCGGCCATCGACGCCGAATTGGTGGGTCTGAGCTTCGCGGTGAAGGAAAAAGAGGCATTCTACGTGGCTGTTCCCGCCGAACGTGAGAAAGCGCAAAAAATCGTGGACATCTTCAAACCGCTCTACGAAGACCCGACGATTCTGAAGGTCGGACAGAACATCAAGTATGACCTGGAGGTGCTTCGCAACTATGGCGTCGTGCTGGCCGGGCCGATGTGGGACACGATGATCGCCCACTACCTCATCCAGCCCGAGCTGCGACACAACATGGACTACATGGCCGAGACGCTGCTCGAGTACCGCACCATCCACATCGACGAACTGATTGGTCCGCGGGGAAAGCAGCAACGGTCGATGCGCGACCTTGATCCTGCCGATGTCTATGAGTATGCTGCCGAGGATGCCGACGTCACCCTTCAGCTGAAGAACGTCCTGGAACCGATGCTGAAAGAGAAAAACGTGGAGCAACTGTTTCGCGAAATCGAGATGCCGTTGGTCTCCGTTCTTGCGGAAATGGAAATGAACGGCGTGTGCATTGACACCGAATCGCTGAAAGAAACGTCGGATATTTTCACAAAACGAATGCACGCTTTGGAAGCAGAAATATACCAGTTGGCAGGCGAAACGTTCAACATTGCATCGCCCAAGCAGGTGGGTGAGATTCTGTTCGGGAAGATGAAGATTGTGGAAAAACCGAAGAAGACGAAGACGGGGCAGTATGTCACGTCGGAAGAAGTGCTGCAGCAGCTGCGCGGGAAGAGTGAAATCATCGACAAAATACTGGCTCACAGAGGATTGAAAAAATTGTTGGGAACCTACGTCGATGCCCTTCCCAAGCTCATCAATCCGCGCACCGGACACATACACACCTCGTTCAACCAGACAATCACGGCCACGGGGCGTCTCTCGTCGAGCGACCCGAACCTGCAGAACATTCCTGTACGGGGCGAGGACGGAAAGGAAATCAGAAAGGCTTTCATTCCAGAACCGGGTTGTTTGTTTTTTTCAGCAGACTATAGTCAGATTGAATTGCGCGTGATGGCACACCTATCGGACGATGAAAACATGATCCGCGCCTTCCAGGACGGCTACGACATCCATGCGGCGACGGCTGCCAATATCTATAAAAAAGGTGTCGACGAGGTGAGCCGCGACGAACGCACCAAGGCGAAGCGCGCCAACTTCGGCATCATCTACGGCATCACCGTCTTCGGACTGGCCGAACGACTAGACATCAGCCGCGATGAAGCCAAGCAACTCATCGACGGTTACTTTGAAGCGTTCCCCAAAGTGAAGGACTATATGGAGACATCGAAACAGATGGCGCGCGAACACGGCTACGCGGAAACGTTCTTCCACCGCCGCCGCTACCTGCCCGACATCAACTCGCACAACGCTACGGTGCGCAACTTCGCCGAGCGAAATGCCATCAATGCACCCATTCAGGGCAGCGCTGCCGACATCATCAAAGTGGCCATGATACGCATCTACAACCGCTTCAAGGCTGAAGGCATCCGCTCGAAGATGATTCTCCAGGTGCACGACGAGCTCAACTTCTCCGTCTTCCCCGAAGAGAAGGAGCGAGTGGAAGCCATCGTGCTTGAAGAAATGCAGAATGCCTACCATCTGCGCGTCCCCCTGGTCGCCGACTGCGGCTGGGGCGACAACTGGCTGGAGGCGCACTAAAGAGGCCACACCGAAGACAGCAGCAATGCATGAATGCATGTCCTGTATACTGCGGCATGCGCAGCCGTTGTCTCCACCTCAATTCCCTTGCCGCCACCATCTGTGAAGAAGAGCATCCCACTATTGATTGCAGTCCAATAAAAGCAAGAAATGACAGTATTTTGGAAAAGAAATGCTGAATCTTGAGTAATTTTTTTCGTATAATTGAACCTCAGACAAAGAGAAGAACAAGATGTATAAAGAAAACAACGGAGCACCCGTCAGACAACGCATCGTCATTCTCGACGCGCTGCGGGGCTTTGCGCTGCTGGGCATCATACTGGCCAACTTCCCGGAGTTCTCTTTATGGACATTCCAAAGCGAGAGAGTACAGCAGGCGATGGACACCGCCGCGGCCGATAGCACAGTTGCTTGGCTGCTCAGCCTGCTCGTCGACGGCAAGTTCTATCTCAATTTCTCCGTATTGTTCGGCATCGGTTTCTCCATCATTTTGGAGAATGCTGTAAAGCGCGGTGCCAACGGTATGCACATCTTCTATCGCCGCATGACTGTACTGGCGGTCATCGGTCTGCTCCACATGATGCTCCTTTGGAGCGGCGACATCCTGTTGCTCTACGCTTTGATGGGCATGCTGCTGCCCTTGTTTCGCCGTTGTTCGGATCGCGGTCTGCTTGGCTGGGCTGTGTTCTTCCTGCTTTTACCCGTTGCCATCGACCTTTTCCGCGACCTTTCCGACCGCACATTGCCACAATATCTGTACGGAGAATGGTGGCGTTGCGCCCACCTCATGGGTATCAGCGAAGAGAACTTCGGCACGTGGCTGCGCGATGCCGAGAGCTATCGCGAGGTGTTTGCCTTCCTCGTGCAGGGAGCCGTAGAGCGCATCTGGGAGTTTGTCTCCGGCAATCGCTACTTCAAGGTGCTCGGACTCTTCCTCATCGGCTACTACATCGGCCGTCGCCGCCTTTACCTGTGGGCTTCCAAAGAGTCCACACCCGATGCCAAGAAGCTGAAAACCGTGTTCCTCGTCTCTGCCATCATCGGCATTCCCACCTCCTTTCTCTACGCCTACGCCCACACAGGTGCCCACTACTACGACCTCTGCGTCTTCAGTGTGCTCTACGTCGTCAGCGTCTATCCAACCGGATTGATGTACATCACCGGCCTTGCCCTACTCTACCGACATTTCCCGCACAACCGACTGTGGTCTGCACTGGCCTATCCCGGCCGCATGGCTCTCACCAACTATCTGTCGCAAACGGTCTGCGGTATGTTGCTGTTCTATGGCATCGGGCTCGGTATGGGCGCCGACATCGGCCTGTGGCCCACCGAAGTGCTTGCCATCATCGTGTTTCTTTTCCAAATATGCTTCAGCGCATTGTGGCTTCATCTCTTTCAGTTTGGCCCGCTGGAGTGGGTCTGGCGTATGCTCACCTATAGCAAACGCTTCCCGTTGAAGAAGCAATAGCGTGTACGGACAACGTTTTTTCACTCTATCATCACCATTTATTCAAAGAAATGTCGTAATTTTGCACGCGAATATATAAACGTTTATAGATAATGGCATTGAAATGTGGTATTGTAGGACTGCCCAATGTGGGCAAGTCTACGCTGTTTAATTGTCTGTCGAGCGCCAAGGCTCAGGCAGCCAACTTCCCTTTCTGTACGATAGAACCCAACGTGGGCGTCATCACCGTGCCCGATGAGCGCCTGACCAAGCTGGCAGAGATTGTCCATCCGGGGCGCATCGTACCCGCCACATGCGAGATTGTGGACATTGCCGGACTGGTGAAAGGAGCTTCGAAAGGTGAAGGACTGGGTAACAAATTCCTCGGAAA
This sequence comes from Prevotella sp. UBA2756, assembly GCA_002353205.1. Taxonomy (GTDB): domain Bacteria; phylum Bacteroidota; class Bacteroidia; order Bacteroidales; family Bacteroidaceae; genus Prevotella. The sequence goes on from DEJE01000048.1 coordinate 91,949, forward strand.
CATCCGTGAGACGGATGCTATCATCCACGTGCTGCGCTGCTTTGAGGATGATAACATCACGCATGTGGACGGAACCATCAACCCCATACGCGACAAGGAGATTATCGATACCGAGCTTCAGCTGAAGGATTTGGAAACCATCGAGAGCCGTCTGGCCAAGACCGAGAAGGCCGCTGCAGCCGGAAACAAGGAGGCGAAGGTGGAAGCTACCGTTCTGAAGGCTTACAAAGAGGTGCTGGAACAGGGCAAGAACGCCCGCATCGTGGAGTTCGAGACGAAGGACGAGCAAGACGTGGCCCGCAATCTGTTCCTGCTGACGGCCAAACCCGTGCTCTACGTGTGCAATGTGAGCGAGGCTGATGCCAAAGAAGGCAACGATTTCACGCGTCAGATCGAGGCTATCGCCCGCGAAGAAGGAGCCGAATCGATGGTGATTGCCGCCAAGACCGAAGAAGATATTGCCGAACTGGAATCGTACGAGGACAAGCAGATGTTCCTCGAGGAGCTGGGTCTGGAGGAAAGTGGCGTGAACCGCCTCATCAAAAAGGCCTATGCCCTGCTCAATTTAGAGACATTTATCACCGCCGGCGAGATGGAAGTGAAGGCCTGGACCTATCGTAAAGGGTGGAAAGCACCTCAGTGTGCAGGCGTCATCCACACCGACTTCGAGAAGGGATTCATCCGCGCCGAAGTCATCAAGTACGACGACTACATCAAGTACGGGTCTGAAGCCGCCGTTCGCGAGGCAGGAAAGATGGGAGTCGAGGGCAAGGACTACGTGGTGCAGGACGGCGATATCATGCACTTCCGCTTTAATGTTTAAGTCAGTTCATAGTTCATAATTCATAGTTCAAAGTTAGAATTACCATAAGAATGAAAGAAAGTGTTATTCTAGGCAAGAGCAAAGACTTTGCACTACGAATCATTAAACTATACAAATATCTGACGTTAACGGCATCAACAAAAGAGTTTGTCCTGTCGAAACAAGTGTTGAGAAGCGGTACCAGCATAGGCGCAAACGTGAAAGAAGGTCTTCGTGGACAATCACGACCCGACTTTAGGGCAAAGATGTCTATAGCCCTCAAAGAAGCATGCGAAACGAGTATTGGCTGGAACTGCTGCATGAATCAGATTATATTGATGAACAGTCGTTCAATTCAATTATAAAAGATAACCTCGAGATAATAAAAATATTGACCAAGATAGTAAAAAATACAGAATAGGATCACTATCTATAACTATGAATTATGAACTATGAACTGTGAACTGTTTATTAATTGGAACCCCTCGCTGACGTTCGGACCTTTCCGCTGGTATTCACTCTGTTGGCTCATCGGACTGGCGCTCGCCTACTTCATCGTGCGCCATCTGTTCTATGAGCAGGGCATTGCCGAGCGCACCATTAAGAAGAACGGCAAGAAGGAAGTGGAGAATGTCTTCGATCCGCTGTTCATCTATTGCTTCCTGGGCATCCTGATTGGTGCCCGTCTGGGGCATTGCCTGTTCTATCAGCCCGACTACTTCCTGAGCAGTGGAAAGCACTTCATCGAGATGCTCATCCCCATCCACTTCATGGACGACGGCAGCTGGAAATTCACCGGCTATGAAGGTCTGGCCTCCCACGGTGGCACGCTGGGCCTCATCATTGCCCTTATCCTCTATGTCAGATGGTCGAAAGTGAACGTCTGGACGGTGCTCGACAACATTGCTATCGCCACCGGCACCACTGCCTGCTTCATTCGCTTGGGCAACCTGATGAACTCTGAGATCATCGGCAAGCCCACCGACGTGCCCTGGGCCTTCATCTTCGAGCGTGTAGACATGGTGCCGCGCCATCCCGGACAGCTCTACGAGGCCATTGCCTACGCCATCCTGTTCTTCATCATGTGGTATCTCTACAAGAAAAGCCGCAAGGGAATGCCGCAGAACCTGAAACCCGGACAGGCATGGACGCCCGAAAGCCGCATCCCGCAGGTTGGAACGGGCTTCTATTTCGGCCTCTGCCTGACCTATATCTTCACTTTCCGCTTCTTCATCGAGTACACGAAGGACATTCAGGAAGCCTTCGAGGCCGACATGCTGTTCAACATGGGCCAGCTGCTCTCCGTTCCTTTCGTCATCATCGGCGTTTGCTGCATGGTGAGAGCCTTTCGGAAGAGGTAAGAAGTAAGAGGTAAGAGAAGAAGTAAGAGGTAAGAGGTAAGAAGTAAGAAGTAAGAGGTAAGAGGTAAGAAGTAAGAGGTAAGAGGTAAGAGGTAAGAGGTAAGAAAAAAAAATCGTGTGAGGTTATTTTCCTCTCACGATTTTTTTTATGTCGTTCAGCTTGTTGAGCGCTTCAACGGGCGTCAGATTATTGATATCGAGGTTCAGAATCTCGTCGCGAATCTGGCTCAGCACGGGATCGTCGAGCTGGAAGAACGAGAGCTGCATGCCGTCGCGGCTCTGGTTGAGCGCCTCGGCCGACGGTTTCCCTACCGTCCCTACCCCACTGTTGTCCTGCTCCAGCTGCTTCAGCACAGTATTGGCGCGCTTGACGATGCTCTTCGGCATGCCCGCAATCTGCGCCACATGGATACCGAACGAGTGTTCCGAACCGCCTCGTGCCAGCTTGCGGAGGAAGATCACCTTGTTGTCTACCTCCTTCACCGACACATTATAGTTCTTGATGCGCGGGAAGTTCTTCTCCATTTCGTTCAGCTCGTGGTAGTGTGTGGCGAAGAGCGTGCGCGCACGAGCTTTCGGATGCTCATGCAGATACTCCACGATGGCCCATGCGATGCTGATTCCGTCGTAGGTAGACGTGCCTCGACCGAGCTCGTCGAAGAGCACGAGCGACTTCGGCGACACGTTGTTCAGTATGTTCGACGCCTCGGTCATCTCCACCATGAAGGTCGATTCGCCGAGCGAAATGTTGTCCGATGCCCCCACACGAGTAAAGATCTTGTCCACCAGACCGATTCTCGCGCTCTCTGCTGGCACGAAGCATCCTATCTGAGCCAGCAGCACGATGAGCGCCGTCTGTCTGAGCAGTGCCGACTTACCGGCCATGTTGGGACCTGTGATGATGATGATCTGCTGCTTCTCAGTGTCGAGGTATATGTCGTTGGGCACGTATTGCTCGCCCACGGGGAGCTCGGTCTCGATGACGGGGTGCCGTCCCTGCTTGATATCTATGACGTCGGAATTATCGACGACGGGTCGTATGTATCGGTTTTCTTCGGCTGCCTTGGCAAACGACAGCAGACAATCGAGGTGTGCAATGAGGTTGGCATCCGTCTGTATGGCGGGAATGAACTCCTGCATGGCCACGACGAGCTCATTGAAGAGCCTTGTCTCGAGCGACAGGATCTTGTCTTCCGCCCCCAGAATCTTCTCCTCATATTCTTTCAGCTCCTGCGTGATGTAGCGCTCGGCCTGTGCCAGCGTCTGCTTGCGCACCCATTCGGCCGGCACCTTGTCCTTATACGTGTTGCGCACCTCGAGATAGTAGCCGAACACGTTGTTGTAGCCTATCTTCAGCGACGCGATGCCCGTCTCCGAAGCCTCGCGTTCCTGTATGCGCAGCAGGTAGTCCTTGCCGCTGTAGGCGATGCGCCGCAGCTCGTCGAGCTCTTCGCTGACGCCTTCGCGGATGATGCCGCCCTTGGCCACCAGCTGCGGAGCATCGTCGACCACCTCGCGGGCGATGCGGTCTCGCAGTGCCTCGCACAGGTCCATGCGCTCGCCAATCTGTCTGAGCACCGCGTTGTCGGCCTGCTGGCAGCTCTCTTTCACGTCGTGGAGCGACTGCAGGGCCACCTTCAGGGCCACCACTTCGCGTGGCGACACCCTGCCCACGGCCACACGGCTGATGATTCGCTCCAGATCCCCTACCCTATGGAACCGCTCGTCGACCAGTTGTCGCAGCTCGGGCTCGCGGAAGAAGCAGTCGACCACGTCGAGACGCTCCTCAATCTTCTTCACATCCTTCAGCGGGAAGATCATCCAGCGCTTCAGCAGTCGCGCTCCCATCGGCGACACCGTGCGGTCGATGACGTCGAGGAGCGATTTTCCGTCGTCCTGCATGGGCTGTATGAGCTCCAGCGAGCGCACGGTGAACTTGTCCAAGCGCACATAGCGCTCCTCCTCGATGCGTGTGAGCGACGTGATGTGTCCCACCTGCGTGTGTTGCGTCAGCTCCAGGTATTGCAGAATGGCTCCGCTGGCCACGACGCCGCTGTGCAGATGGTCCACGCCGAAGCCTTTCAGGCTCTTCACGGCGAAGTGTTTCAGCAGCTTCTGTCGCGCTGTCTGCTCGGTGAACACCCAGTCGTCGAGCTCGAAGGTGAAGTATTTCGTGCCGAAATATCGCTCGAAATCCTGTCGTCGGCCGCGCTCGAAGAGCACCTCCTTGGGCTGGAAGTTGCCCAGGAGCTTCTCTATGTGGTCGTAGGTTCCCTCACCCGTCAGGAATTCGCCCGTCGAGATGTCGAGGAAAGCCACGCCGCAGGCACCCTTTCCGAAGTGCACGGCCGCCAGGAAGTTGTTCTCTTTGTAGTTGAGCACGTTGTCGCCCATAGCCACGCCGGGCGTCACCAGCTCAGTGATGCCGCGCTTCACGAGCTTCTTCGTCAGCTTCGGGTCCTCCAGCTGGTCGCAGATGGCTACGCGTCGACCGGCCCTGATGAGCTTGGGCAGATAAGTGTCGAGGGCGTGATGCGGAAATCCGGCCATCTCGTCGCCCTTGCCGCTATTGCCGTTGTTGCGCCGTGTCAGCGTGATGCCCAGGATGCGCGCTGCATCCACGGCATCGTCGCAGTAGGTCTCGTAGAAATCGCCGCAACGGAACAGCAGCATCGCATCCGGATACTGCGTCTTAATGTCGCGGAACTGCTTCATCATCGGTGTTAACTCTTCTGCCATATATTCTTCTTTTTTATCCTCCTCTCCTCCCCTTCATGGGGAGGTTGGGAGGGGCTTTATCTTAGATCCACTGTAATTTTCAAATTATACCGTCTGCCGGTGAGGTAGTTCGGGCTCGCCCATTGTTGGCCGTACGCGTCGGAAATCCAGAAATAGGAGTTCACGTTCCGCCATCCGACGACGTTGAATACCTCAAACTGTATCGCCCATTGCTTGACATGCTTGGCGCTCGCTTTGCGCATGAACTTAGCCGTCTGCGCATTGAAGACGTACGTCGCGCCAAGGTCGATACGTTTGTACATCGGCATACGACCCCAAGCCTGGTTGTTGCGCGGTGCATAATAGGGCTGACCCTCCGAAAACTGCATCTTGAGGTGGAACTTGAGTTGCGGTAATTTCGGGATGTAGTCCTGAAAGAGCATAGAGAAATTATACCGCTGTTCCGTAGGACTCGGGATCCATGCTCCGCCTTCGTTCAATCGTTGCCGCGCGGTCATGGTGGAGAAGGATATCCAGCTGTCTGCTCCGGGTACCAACTCGCCGTATAACTTCAGATCCAAACCGCCGGCATAGCCCCTGGAGTCATTGCGGCCTGAGTACCGCACGCGCACATTATCCACCGTGTAACTCTCCATGCGGTCGATATGCTTAAAATATCCCTCGGCGGTCAACTTAAATGGCCTTCCCCAAGCGCGGAAATAGTAGTCGCCGCCTAATACCACATGTACCGACCGTTGCGCTTTGAGATCGCGGTTGAGTTGCATTCGCGTTACGCCGTAGCTGTCGGTGATAGTGTCGCGTAACTCTTTATAGAACGGAGCCTGATAGTACAAACCGGTAGCCAGACGGAAGCAGAAATCGCGTTTCCATCCCGGTATCCATTCTACCGATGCACGGGGCGAAGGAAGTACCTCGTTGTTCCAGCTCCACCATTGCAGACGGCCGCCTACCGTCAGTATCCATTGCCCCGAGCGGGTGTTCCATTTATGGCTGTTCTGTATATATGCCTGCACTCGTGCCGTACGCATGTTCGCATCGCCGCGTAGCGCATAGTAGAGTTCCATCGTTTTGCCGTTGTCGGGCATTGAATAACCCGCCGAGTCCCGCCATTCCCATTCATTGAGAGCGTCCTTGATAAACTCCGCCTGTCCGCTGAGGCCCCAGACGAGCGTGTTGTTGCCGAGAGTCCAGCTGCCGTTGTGCGCTAAGGTCACTACGCCGGCTTGAAGCGTGTTGCGCGCGTGTTGGTGGAATAGGCCGGTGCCCAGTACCGAACTCTGCCCCGCACTCGGATCCAACTGCTCGGAATGTGGATTGCCGGCCGTTGAATTCTCCTGCCCGTTGGAGAGCACGTACTGGCCGGTGATGTCGAAATTCTCCCGCTCGTTGGTATAGAATCCGCTCAAATCAAAGCCAATACTGATTTCTGATTTACGGCGTTTGAATTCGCCTTTTGCGCTCAATGCTGCAAAAGCGGTCAGGAACTTGTCTTTCTCCTGTCCCTCGTAGTAGATATTGAGTTTCTTGGCGTTCTGTCCGCCGAAACTCTCACTCAGGCTGTCCGGCGTGAACCGGTAGTCATTCTGGCTCACATTTCCCAAGAACGCCATCGTCCATGGCTTTTGTCTTTTGTCTTTCGACTTTCTACTTCCAACCTTCCATGTGATATAGGTCTGGTAGTCCAAGTACGTCGGCTGATAGTTGCCGGCAGTCCGGAGGCCGCCTAACATGTATTTGCTGGTTTTGTATCGCAACCCGTGCATCATGCTGTACGTACTGTCGCCATGCCCCACATACACGTTCGCGCCTAAAAGACTTGCGCTGAGGCTTGCTTCGAAAGCGTCCGGACGCTTATAGGNNNAGGTGATGTCCAGCACCGATGACATCTTGTCGCCGTACTGTGCGCCGAAGCCTCCTGCCGAGAAATGAACGTTCTCCACCATCTCCGGATTGACGAAACTCAAGCCCTCCTGTTGTCCGCTGCGGATGAGGAGCGGGCGGTGGACCTCGATGCCGTTGACATAGACGGAGTTCTCGTCGAAAG